>NZ_PQWB01000115.1 GCF_002924365.1 Chromobacterium alticapitis
CATCACGTGGACCCGCGAAACGCTGGATGCAGAGATCTCGGCGCTGCTTGGTGGTTATGGCGACAAGTTTCAAATCAATTTTTCGTGATTACTTACCTTGAGCACTATCTGGGTGGCGACGGATGCTGGAGCGCTATCAGCAAACCATTCAGCCTTGCCACTGCTTGCAGGAGGCGGTGGGGCGTCCCTTGCAACACATTATTGGGACATAGCCTTTTCTTTGTGGCCTATTGCCTGCCGCGTTTTTGCGCGCTTGCATGGAGCCGTTCAGCTCTTCCTCGTTGATCGATTGAAGTACGTCAACACTCTTACCGACGGAAATTGCCAGTCTTTTTACTGGCTTCGCGTCAGAATTCCTGCTTGTAAAATGCCTGAGCAATCCTGTTATTTGATTGATTTTAAAAAACTATTTCGCTCAGAAAGGTATGGATATGAATGCATTGAAGTGGGTTGGCATAGTGCTTGCCGGGCTGCTGTTGCTATTGGTGCTATTGGGGGCGTTACTCGGCGGGCGGCCAGGCCAGGATGGGAGAAGGGCGGCGGAGGGCGGGCCAGCGAGGCCGGGCGAAGCTTCCGTCGGCGTGCTGCCTCAGTCGGAGCTCGCGAGACCTGCGGCCATCAAGGTGTCTGCAGTCAGGTTGCATCAGGACTATGAGGCCAATGAGGCAGCGGCGGACGACATATACAAAAGCGAGCAGCTGGAGGTGACAGGCAGCGTGGCGTCCATTGAGAAAGACCCATTCGACAATACCATTGTATGGCTGCGGACCATGGATGATTTTATCCATGTGCAAGCCAGGATGGGCGAGTCCGCGGCGGCCCAAGCCAAATCGCTCAGAAAGGGACAAAAAGTGGTGCTGTCTTGCCTGGGAGGCACCCGTATTCTGGGAAGTCCGACCATCGAGGATTGCGCACTGTCGCTTTAGGCGCGAGGATATGGGGCATATCGGAGCAGCTCAAGACAGGTGGTGGATGCTGGCATTGCCTGTCGGCCGTTTATGACGTGGTGGTGGGTGTATTGATTCAGTTTCTTAGTAATATGATGTATTTTTGTATATATGTGGTAAATATTATGGATGCGTGAAATTGCCGGGCATGAGGGTTATCAGTATATTATGCGCTGTTAACGCATTGATTTATGTTGCGGGCATTCGTGTGGCCAAGGCTTGAGCCCTGGGCTTGGTTGACAGGGTTTTTCTTTGTCGTTAAAGTTCTGCCGCGCTTCCGTTTTGAAGTTTTTCGGAAATCCCGCATATCATGGCGGCCTTAAAGGGGCGTCGGGGTCTGGTTATAGACTTTGATATTTCTAAGAAATGAATGGAAATATCATGCCATGCTATTTTGATAGGCGGGCCCATAGACTGTGGTATGTTTTGCATGCGGCTGTAGAGCAGGCAGTTTGCTCGGGATGTTCGATATCTGAAATGCATTGTCAGTCCATGCGCCCTGGGCTACAATCCCCTGCTCTGTGCAGCCCCGGTGGTGAAATTGGTAGACACAAGGGACTTAAAATCCCTCGGCTTCGGCTGTGCCGGTTCGACCCCGGCCCGGGGCACCATCAAAGAATAGGGCGACGCGATATTTGCCTGGTTCTGATGCGGACTGGATTCAATCCGCGCGCATTTAAAGTGACGCCTACATGGCGCGCATCGTCTAAACTGGACAAGTGGCCGGTTGCATCGCGCCTCTTGATTGGGCAGCATGCGCTGTCTTCGCATCAACGGATCTAGATAGAAGTTCATGAAGCCAAATACTGAAACGGCACTCGGTGCTGCTCTCAAGTCTGCTGTTCAAAGCCTGTCCAAGAAAAAGCAGACCGAGATGATCGCGGACCACATCTACGGCAAGTTCGACGTGTTCCGTCAGTTTCGTCCGCTGGCGCTCGGCATTCATGAGAGCCTGATCGCCGCGCTCTCCCAGTTCGAGCCCGCTCTGATTTCGCGCGTGGTGGCCAATCACTGCCGCAAGCCGCGCTATCTGAAGTCCCTGGCCCGCGGCGGCAAGCGTTTCGATCTGACTGGCAAGCCGCAAGGCGAGGTGAGCGCCGAAGAGAAGCGCGCCGCCGAGTTGCAGATGCAGCCAAAGAACGCGCCGGCAACAGAGACCGCTCCGGTGGAGGCTGCTCCGGCTGTCGTGGAAGCGGCGCCGCAGCAAGAAGGCCAGATCGAATCCTGATCGGTTCGCTTCTCAAAATGCCCTGTCATGCGACAGGGCTTTTTGCATTTCAGGGCTTGAAAAGCGGCGGACGAGCTCCATCTCCCCACTATCGCCAACCTCAATCACATTGACGAATATGAGTGCACAGAAAGAAACCCTGGGTTTTCAGACCGAAGTGAAGCAGCTGCTGAAGCTGATGATCCACTCCTTGTATTCCAACAAGGAAATCTTCCTGCGTGAACTGATTTCCAATGCATCCGATGCTGCCGACAAGCTGCGCTTCGAGGGCATGGCCAAGCCGGAGCTGTTTGAAAACGATCCGGAGCTGAAGATAGGCATCTTCTTCGACAAGGATGCGCGCACCGTCACCATTGCCGACAACGGCATAGGCATGAGCCGAGACGAAGTGGTGGCCAATATCGGCACCATCGCCAAGTCCGGCACCAAGGCCTTCTTCGATCAGCTGTCCGGCGACGCCAAGAAGGACGCCAACCTGATCGGCCAGTTCGGCGTAGGCTTCTACTCCGCTTTCATCGTCGCCGACAAGGTCACGCTGAGCAGCCGCCGCGCCGGCGAATCCGTCGCCACCCGCTGGGAGTCGCATGGCGAGGGCGAGTACACGCTGGAGCAGGTGGAAAAAGCGGAGCGCGGCACGGAGATCGTGCTGCATCTGAAAGAGGGCGAGGACGAGTTGCTGAACGACTGGCGCCTGAAAGCCATCGTGCGCAAGTATTCCGACCACATCTCCATCCCGATCGAGATGAAGAAGGGCGCCGGCTACGGCGAAGATGGCGAAGTGAGCAACAGCGATGAGCTGGAGGTGGTCAATTCCGCCTCCGCGCTGTGGACCCGCTCCAAGAACGACATCACGGAAGAGCAGTATCAGGAATTCTACAAGCACGTCGCCCACGACTTTACCGATCCGCTGGCCTGGAGCCACGCCCGCGTGGAAGGCCGTCAGGAATACACCGAGCTGCTATACATTCCGTCGCGCGCGCCGTTCGACATGTACGACCGCGAGCGCAAGCAGGGCGTGAAGCTGTACGTGCGCCGCGTCTTCATCATGGAGGACACTGAAAAGCTGATGCCGCATTACCTGCGTTTTGTGCGCGGCGTGATAGACAGCAACGACCTGCCGCTGAACGTGTCGCGCGAAATCCTGCAAGAGAGCAAGGATATCGATGCCATCCGCGCGGGTTGCGTGAAGAAGGTGCTGGGCCTGCTGGAAGACCTGTCCGCCAATCAGCCGGAAAAGTACGCCGCGTTCTGGAAGGAGTTCGGCCAGGTGCTGAAAGAGGGCGTGGGCGAAGACCATGCCAACAAGGAGCGCATCGCCAAGCTGCTGCGCTTTACCAGCACCGCGTCGGAGGACGGCGCGGAACCGTCCGTTTCGCTCGCAGATTACATCGGCCGCATGAAGGAAGGCCAGGACAAGATCTACTACATCACTGCCGATACGCTGGCCGCCGCCAAGAACAGCCCGCACCTGGAAGTGTTCAAGAAGAAGGGTGTGGAAGTGCTGCTGCTGACCGACCGCGTGGACGAGTGGGTGGCGGGTTCCATGTTCGAGTTCGAAGGCAAGCAGCTGCAGTCTGTAGCCAAGGGCGCGTTGGATCTGGGGGCGTTGGAAGACGAGGCTGACAAGGAAGCGCAGAAGCAGGTTGAGGAAGCCTCCAAGCCGGTGGTGGAAAAAGTGCAGAAGGCGCTGGGCGACAAGGTGAAGGAGGTGCGCGCCACCGCCCGCCTGGTGGACAGCCCGGCCTGCCTGGTGGCCGGCGAGCACGAGATGAGCGCCCACCTGGAGCGCATGTTGAAGGCCGCTGGCCAGAAGGTAGAAGGCAGCAAGCCGACGCTGGAAATCAACCCGGAACACGTGCTGGTGAAGAAGCTGGCCGCGGAATCCGACGAGGCCCGTGCCGGCGATCTGGCCGCCGTGCTGTACGACCAGGCGCTGCTGGCTGAAGGCGGCAAGCTGGAAGACCCGGCTTCCTTCGTTAAGCGCATCAACAAGCTGATGCTGGAGCTGTCGGCCTGATAGCCCGAGAGGCTTGAGTTCTGGCTCAATGGAAACCGCCCTTTTGCAGGGCGGTTTTTTTATTGCCATTGTCCTACGATGAAATTCCCCATGTGCAAACCAGGAGATGGCGATGAGCGAAAGCAGAGCCCTACCGGGCGTGTACCCGTGCTTGTGTTACGACAATGCCGTGGCGGCGATGGAGTGGCTGGAGCGGGTGTTTGGTTTCCGTCGCCGTTTTGCCGTGATCGAGGACGGCAAGGTTTTGCATTCCGAACTGAGCCTCGGAAATGCCGTGATCATGCTGTCCAGCCCCAAGCCGGAGCAGCAATGGGTCAGCGCCAGCGGCCTTGCCGGCCTGGCCCAGGCCTTGTGCGTCCATGTGATGGACCCGGCGGCGCATTACGAACATGCCAAAGCCCAAGGCGCCAATATCATCCAGGCGCTGAAGCGCGAGGATTATGGCGCCGCGGCTATTTGGCCCGAGACCCAGAGGGCCAGCAATGGTATTTCAGCGATTACTTGCCAGGAGAGTATTGGGAGGTTTGAGCAAAGAAGTGCGGGATGGCTGCGCGTGGCATCATGCGTATTTCATTCAGGACTATGCGATGTCATCCTTTTCCTTCCGCGCGCCGTTGTTGCTGCTGATAGATATGCAGCAAGCCGTTGATGATCCCTGCTGGGGGCCGCGCAACCATCCGCAGGCGGAGCAGGTCTGCGCCAGCTTGCTAGCGGCCTGGCGCGAGCTTGGCTTGCCTCTGATCCATATCCGCCACGATTCCACTGAGCTGGACTCCACTTTCAGGCCAGACCGGCCCGGCAATGCGTTCAAACCGGAAACCATGCCTTTGCCAAGTGAAATGGTGATGGTCAAGCAAACCAATAGCGCCTTCATCGGCACTGAGCTTGAATCTTTGCTGAGGGAAAGGGGTTGGCTGGAGCTGGTGGTGGCGGGCGTCAGCACCAGCAATTCCGTAGAGGCGACTGTGCGCATGGCCGGCAACCTGGGTTTCAATGTCTGGCTGGCTGAGGATGGCTGCTTCACTTTCGACAAGACTGACTGGCAGGGCCGACTGCGCAGCGCGGAAGAAGTCCATGCGATGAGCCTGGCCAATCTGGACGGCGAATACTGCCGCGTTTGCGCCAGCGAGGACATCCTGTCCGCTCTTGGCAATATTGCCGCCGCCGCGCATCGCGCCTGAGTCGAGGAGGCGTTAAGATGCGCGCTTTCAGTGATCTGTCATTGTGGTCGCCATGTTGAAGTTTCCCATCTCTCGCGGCCAGGCGGGGCGCGCTCCGCCCGACTTGCATGAGGCGCTCGACGCGTGGGCGCCTTTGCCCGCAGCCGAGCAGGCGGACAAGATGCGGCAGTATCTGCGCCGTTTGCCGGATGCGCCTTTGGATGCTCAGGATAGGCTAAGCGTGATGCGCGCGCTGTCCCTGGCCATGCTCCGATTGCCTGAACGGGATGCAGGCGCGGCGCTGCGCCGCGTCTGGGAGGACTTGCACCGGGAGAGCAAGGCGCTTGCGTTCGCTAGTGCCGGACCGACGGCAGAGGCCGCGCTGGGACGCAAGCTGCGCCAGCAAGCCATAGAACTGGCTTTGGCGAGCGCCTGGCGCTTGGCGCGTTTGCTGCTTGCGGATTATGCGGCCTGGCCGCCGGGTTTCTGGAGGGATTGTCACCAGCTGTATGCCGAGGCGCGCCAACTGGGTGTGGAGCGCGGCTTCGGAAATGGCTTGGAAAGCCCGGACGCCAGCTACCGCAAGCTGCTGTTGTTAGGGATCAGCCATGGCCATCGCCTGGAGAGGGCGCGGCTGCTGGTGTTGGTGGCGTGGCTGCAGAAGCATGGCGAGCATTTGCGGCTGCGAGAGGAGGCGGCAAGCGGTTGGCGAGTGATTCCGGCTGAAGATGCGCCAGGGCGGTTTAATCCCGATGGGGGGCACGTCGGCCTGGGCATGGACTGCGGCCTCGTCTTGCAAAGAGCGCGCCGCGCCTTGGAGGCGAACGCAGAGCAGGCTACCGCGCTGGAGTGGCAGTTGCTGTCCTTACTGGAGCGCGAGTGGTCCGGGCCGCCGCAGCGCCGCCATGCGCGTGCCAAGCAGCGCAACGGCCAACGCGTGCAATGGCTGCGGGGTTTCGATGCCTGCTGGCGCTTGGCGCGCGAGGGCGGCATGGCGAGCGTGGAAGAGACGGGCTGTTTGCTGGTGGCCAATCTCAGCGCGTCCGGCATGCGCTTGCAGGGCGATCTGGCCGGCAGCGGCGCGATGGCCGGCGATGTGTTGATGTTGAAGCGGCGGGGTTTTGGCTGGCAGTTGGCGCTATTGCGCTGGCTGGCGCTGCCGGACGGCGAACAGCCGGGCGAGTGCGGCGTTGAGTTTGTCGGCAAGCGGCCTCAGGCGGTGGAGGCCGCGGCCTTGACCAGCCATGGCGATGCGGCTTTAGAGCCGGCTTTGCTTTTGTATGCCGAACGCCGCTTTTTCAGCAAGGGCGTGCTGTTGATGCCTGGCCGGCTCTATCAGGCGATGCGTCCATTCCGCGTGCGCGGCGCCGATGGCGAATGGCTGGTGCGGGCGGAAAAGCTGCTGCAGCAGACCGGCAGTTGCCAGTTGATCAGCGTGCGGCTGGAAGAGAAACTGGCATAGGCGCCGCTGGCGCATGTCGCGGCGCGGCCCGCCGCGCGAACTGGTATCCTTGTCGCCATGACCGCCGTACCTGATACCCCCGCCGCAGGCGATGCCACCGATTTTCAGCTGACCGCGCAGGAGTTGCCATCCAGCATGCCGATTGCCCACGTGTTCGGCCAACCTGTGCTGGAAGTGCCGCAAGACCTGTTCATCCCGCCGGACGCGCTGCAAGTCATCCTGGAAAGCTTCGAGGGCCCGCTGGACCTGCTGCTCTATCTGATCCGCAAGCAGAACCTCGATGTGCTGAATATTCCCATGGCCGAGATCACGGCCCAGTACATGTCCTATATCGACGCGATGCGGCAGGACAGGCTGGAGTTGGCGGCGGAGTATCTGCTGATGGCGGCGCTGCTGATCGAGATCAAATCTCGGCTGCTGCTGCCCAGGCCGCAGTTGGACGAGGACGGCGAACCAGACGACCCGCGCGCGGAGCTGGTGCGCCGGCTGCTGGAGTACGAACAGATGAAGCTGGCGGCGCTGGAGCTGGACAAGATCCCGCAGGCCGACCGCGACTTCGCCTGGCTGGCGGTATTGATCGAACAGTCGGCCGAGCAACGGCTGCCGGACATTGGCGCAGCCGATCTGCGCCAGGCCTGGATGGCCATTCTGTCCCGGGCCAAGCATCGCCGCCACCACAAGGTGGAGAAGGACGAGTTGTCGGTGCGGGAGCAGATGAGCTGGATTCTGCGCTATCTGGACGGCAAGGAATACGTGCCATTCGAGGAGCTGTTCGACGTGGACAAGGGCGTGGCCCACCTGGTGGTCAACTTCATCGCCGTGCTGGAGCTGGTGAAGGAGGGCCTGGTCAGGGTCAGCCAGGATGCGCCGTACCAGCCCATCTATGTACGGATCGCGTTGGTATGAGCACGATTTGCCTAGCCCTGGCGCAGTATTGCGCCCCGGATGATGCCTCTCGCCGGCTGCCTTTGCTGCGGCAATGGTGCGCAGAGGCCGTGGCGGGCGGCGCGAGCTTGCTGCTGTTGCCGGAGATGTGGTCCACGGGCTACGCGCCGGAGCGGATGGGCAATACCCATGCTTGGGAGGACGACGATCCGATGCTGGCGGCTGTAGCCAGCCTGGCGGCCGAGCATGGTTTGGCCATCGGTCTGACTTATCTGGCGCGCCATCATGGAGCCTTGCGCAACCGGCTGCGCCTGTACGACGCGGATGGCGCGGCCGTTTTGCAATACGACAAGGTCCACGTCTGCGACTTCACCGATGGCACGGAAACCGCGCTGCAGGGCGGGGATGGTTTCGTCTGCGCCGATGTTCTGCTGGGCGGCGAGATAGTGCGGGTCGGCGCGATGATCTGTTTCGACCGCGAATTTCCCGAAGCCGGCCGCGCCTTGATGCGGCACGGTGCAGAGCTGGTGTTGGTTCCCAATGCCTGTCCAATGCGGAACGACGCCGCGCTGGGCGATGTCCGCTTGCAGCAACTGCGCGGCAGAGCACTGGAAAACCGCTTCGCCGTCGCGCTGTGCAATTATCCGGCGCCGCAATACGACGGCGCCAGCTGCCTGATCGACGCGAGCGGGCGCGTGCTGACGCTGGCTGACGATCAAGCGGGCGTATGGCTGGCTGAGCTGAGTCTGGACGAGCTGCGCCGTTGGCGCATTGAGCAAGATGAGGTGTGGGGAGAGGCAGCACTGCGGCCGCAGCATTATCGCTGATGAAGCCGCAAATGCCTTTGTCATTGCCGTGCTATGATTCGCGGCATGAAGACAAGAGCGAGGATTGCGACATGGCGCAACATCAGGCGGAAGTGATCTGGCGGCGCGGCGATCAGGATTTCCTGGATCGCCGCTACAGCCGCAAGCATGTCTTGAAGTTCGACGGGGGGATGGAGGTGGCGGGTTCGTCGTCTCCGCTGGTGGTGCCCACCCCGTATTCCGATCCGGCCGCTGTTGATCCGGAAGAGGCCTTCATTGCCGCCTTGTCTGGCTGCCACATGCTGTGGTTCCTGGACCTGGCGGCGCGGGCCGGTTTCCGCGTCGACGAATACCATGACCTGGCCGTCGGCGAAATGGGCAGAAACGAGGCTGGCAAGGCCTGGGTAGCGCGCGTCACCCTGCAGCCCAAGGTAGCGTTCTCCGGCGACGCGCTGCCTGCGCCTGAGCAAGTGAAGCAGCTGCATCATGTCGCCCATGCCGAATGTTTCATCGCCCGCTCAGTAAAAACCGAAGTCGTGTGCCAGCCCCGGCCGGCTTGATTCTGGAGAACGTCCATGCGCAAGTTTCTGATCCTGCTGTCCCTGCTGCTGGCGAGCGCCGCCGCGCAGGCCGGCGACCTGCCTTACAACGAAAAAGCCGACGCCAAGGCGGAGTTGCAGCAGACGCTGGCCGCCGCCCAGCAAAGCCATCAGCCGGTGCTGCTGATACTGGGCGCCAACTGGTGCGAGGACTGCCGCGCGCTGGATGCGGCCTTGAAAACGGGCAAGAGCGCGGAATTGCTGGCGCGCGAGTTCAAAGTGGTGAAGGTGGATGTCGGCAACTTCGACCATAACCTGGACATAGACGCCGTCTATGGCCACCCCATCGCCAAGGGCATTCCGGCCGCAGTGGTGCTGTCGTCGGACAATCAGGTGATTTACGCGACGCGCGCTGGCGAACTGGCCGATGCGCGGCGCATGAGCGAGACCGGCATCTACGACTTTTTCGAGCGGGTCAGCAAAGTTGGGCGGGATGCGAAGTAGGGCGGGCAGGCCCGCAGGCCTTGCCCGCGATGCGCATTTTTAACCAGCGCTCCAGCTTACCAGCCCAGTTTGCCAACTGGCCAGCACGATCAGTCCGAAGGCGATGCGATACCAGGCGAACACAGCGAAGCTATGGGTGGAGATGAAGCGCAGCAGCGCGCGGATGGCCAGGAAGGCGAAGACGAAGGAGGCGGCGAAGCCGACTGCGAACACGCCGATATCGTCCGCGCTCAGCGCGTCGCGGTGCTTGAGCAGACTGTACAGCGAGGCCGCGCCCAGGGTGGGAATGCCCAGGAAGAACGAAAACTCCGTCGCCGCCTTGCGCGACAGGCCCAGGAACAGGCCGCCTATGATGGTGGCGCCGGAACGGCTGGTGCCCGGTATCAGCGCCAGACACTGACACAGCCCCACTTTCACGGCATCTTTCAGGCTCAAGTCGTCGACGGTCGCCACCGTCACTTTATGTTCGCGCTTCTCCGCCCACAGAATGATCAGGCCGCCGACGATGAAGGCGATGGCCACGCAAACCGGGTTGAATAGCACTGCCTTGATCTGTTTGGAGAACAGCAGGCCGGCAATAGCAGCCGGGATGAAGGCGATGATGATGCCCAGCAACAGATTGCGCTCGCTGCCCGGGCGGACTGCGCCGCTCATGGTGCGGCCTATCTTGGCGCGGTATTCCCATACCACGGCCAGCATGGCGCCCAGCTGGATGAAGATTTCGTAGACATCCCGCTTTTCCTTGTCGAGAAAGCCCAGCAGGTCGCCGGTCAGAATCAGGTGGCCAGTGGAGGAGATGGGCAGGAATTCGGTGATGCCTTCCACCAGGCCCATGATCAGGGAGTGGAACAACAGAATCGGGTCCATATGATGTCGAGTGCATGAGTTGTTGTCGGATGGGGCGATTATAAGAGAGAAATCACCATCTGGATGGCAGCTTGTTGTGGGGTTTGCGGATTTGCGATGGGAAGATTGCATACGCGAACAAGCCGCGCGGGGCGCGGCTTGGCGGGACGGCGGAGAGAGGCCTACAGGCGGAAGCGCGTCGCTACGCTTTGCAGATTGGCGGACAAGGCGTTGAGCTGGCTGGAGGTGGTGGCCAGCTCCTGCACGGTGGCGTTGTTTTCCTCCGCCATGCGGGAAACCTTTTCCATGTCCTGAGCCAAGCTTAAGCTGGTGCTGCGCTGCTCGGTCAACGCGCCGGAGATGCTGTGTATGGTGCGGATGATGGTGTCCGCGCTGTTCTCGATTTCCTTCATGGACTGCGAGGCCTGCTCCGCCGTGCCGGAAACGCCTTCTACGCAGTCCAGGCTTTGGCCCATGCTATGCACCACTTGCCCCACGCCTTGCTGGATGGAGCCTATCATCTTGGTGATTTCCTGGGCCGAGGTGGTCGTGCGTTCCGCCAGCTTGCGCACCTCGTCTGCCACCACGGCGAAGCCGCGGCCGGTCTCCCCGGCGCGGGCGGCCTCGATGGCGGCGTTCAGGGCCAGCAGATTGGTCTGGTCCGCCACATCGCGGATGACGGTCACGATATTGCCGATTTGTTGAACCTCGCGCGTCAGGCTGTTCATCTGTTTGGCCGTGTCGTCCACCGAGGTGGTGACGAATCGAATCTTACCCACCGATTCCAGCACCTCGGTGCCGCCGCGATTGGCCAATTGGCCGGCGGCCTGGGCCTGTTGCGAGGCCTCGCTGGAGTTGTCCGCCACCTGATTGATGCTGACGGTCAGTTGCTCGATGGAGGCGGCGGCGGAGGAGGTGGCTTCTGCCTGGGTTTGCGCGCCGCTGGCCACCTGCTGCGCCATGCCTGACAGCGCGCGGGCGGAGTCCGACACCTGATGGGCGTTGTCCTGAATGCTTTGCACCATTTGCCGCAGACCCTCGCGCATTTCCTGTATGTCGCGCGCGATGCGCATCGCTTCGTCGCGGGCGGGCGGGATGGGTTCGCTGTCGCCTGACAGATTGCCTTGCTTGATCTGGTGCACCAGGTCTGCAGAACGGCGCAGCGGGGTGGTGATCAGGTTGGAGATCAACAGCGCGACGGCGGTGGCCAGCAGGAGCGAGGCGATTGCCGTGGCGATCAGGATCGCGACAGCCTCCTGGCTGGAGTCGTGCGCCACGACCAGGGAGTTTTGCAGGCGTTTCTGTTGGCGATCTCTCAAGCTCTCCAGCGCGGCGATATAGGCCTCATTCGCGGGTACGAATTTGTCATCCAGGAATTCCCGGGCGGCGTCGGTCTGATGCCCGTTGATCAATTGATACAGCGGAGCGAACAGCGGGCGCTGCTGATCCTGCGCCTCCCTCACCTTGGCGAACAGGGCTCGTCCTTCCGGCAGGCGCAGATAGGGTTCCATATTGCTCATGTCGGCATGCACGGCATCGCGCAGCGACTCTATTTTGCGCAGGTGCTGCTCCTGCGATTGGGGCGTGCCGGCCAGAATGGCCTCGCCCATTTCGCGGCCGATATTGGTCAGGTTCAGGGCGATCCGGTTGGCGATGAGGATCTTCGGGTAGCGATCCTCCTTGATCTGGGCGACATTGTCCTGAATGGTCTGCAGCTTGCTGTAGGCCGTGAGCACCACGGCGCATAGCAGCAGGATCAACAGGGCGAATCCGCTCAGCAGCTTCTGGCGGACGGTGAACTGATGCAGCATGCATTTCTCCCTGAACCGGAATGAATCCATATATCAATGTTTTAGACGATGGATTAGTTCAAGTTCATACGGATAAACGCGTAGCGGAGCGGCGCAGGGCCGCTCCAGCTGATATTTACGCAGGAGAGGCTTGCAGGTTCGCGGCGTAGTCAGCCACTTGTTGCAGCAACTGCTGTTGCTCGGGTGAAGGTTCCGCGGCTCGCAGCTCGGCCAGTTCCTGCAGAAAGCCCGGCATGGCCGCGGCCACGCGCTCGCCGCACCATTGCCGCCAGCGCTGCTGTTCATGGCCGGACAGGGAGTCCGGGAAGTTGCGCGCGCGGTAGCGGAACAGCAGTTCGGCCAACTGGGGGTCTTCGAACAGGGCCATTTCTCCGGCCAGTTGCGCGGCGGACAGGCGGCGCATCTTCTGCAGGACTTTGCGGTCGTTGTTGGAGACGAAGCCGCCGTACAGGTTTTCATCCACGTCATGCGGCGCGCCGGCCTCGCGCTGGTAGACGCGGCGCCACAGCGCCGACAGGTCGGGCAGGCCGCGCGCCGCTTCTGCGTGGCGGAACGCGGCAGCCAGGTCCATGCCCCAGCGCGCGGCGGCTGAATCGCCCAGGACTTTGAGATTGGATACGATGAACGGCGACTTGTTGATGTGTATGGTCTTGATCGGCAGGCGCTCCAAGCCTTCCGGCAGCTCGTCGGCGCGGCTGAACAGGCGTTGGCGGATGTCGTCGGCCGATAAGCCGCGCAGCTGGGACGGGTCATGCGCCAAGTCCCAGACGATGACCTCATTGCCGTTGGTCGGGTGGGCCGCCAGCGGCCACACCAGGGCCAGGTTGCCGCGCTCCACGCCGTACATGCCGGAGACGTGCAGCACTGGTTTGGGGTCATGCAGCGATAATTGCACCTTGACCGCGTCCTTCTTGCGCAGGGTCAGATAGTAGTCGAACAGCTTGGGCTGCCTTTGGCGGATCAGCCGCGCCAGCGCGATGGTGGCGCGAACGTCGGACAGCGCGTCGTGCGCAGACTCATGCGCCAAGCCGTTGGCGGCGGACAAGTGCTCCAGTTTGAAGCTGGCGCGGCCGTCTTCGTGCTGGGGCCAGACGATGCCATCCGGACGCAGCGCATAGGTGGCGCGCACCAGGTCCAGCAGGTCCCAGCGGCCGCAATGGTTCTGCCACTCGCGCGCGTACGGGTCTATCAGATTGCGCCAGAACAGGAATCGGGTGACTTCGTCGTCGAAGCGCAGCGAGTTGTAGCCCACGCCTATGGTGGCCGGCGCTGCTAGTTCGCGTTCTATCACGCCGGCGAACTCGTGCTCGGCCACGCCGCGCTGCTGGCAGCGCTGCGGCGTGATGCCGGTCAGCAGGCTGGCCTGCAGCGTGGGCAGGTAGTCGGGAGAGGGCCGGCAGTACAGCATCACCGGTTCGCCGATTTCGTTCAGTTCGGCATCGGTGCGGATGCCGGCGAATTGCGAAGGGCGGTCGCGGCGCGGCACGGCGCCGAAGGTTTCGTAGTCGTGCCAGAAAAAGGTGTGATTGGACATGGCGGGGCGAGGAAGATAAGTCGATGCGGGCCATTGTCGCATCGACCCGCCCCGCCGGGCCAGCCGGGCGTTATTCCAGCCAGGAGGGCTTGCGCATTTCGATC
The DNA here is from genome assembly GCF_002924365.1 of Chromobacterium alticapitis. Classification (GTDB taxonomy): domain Bacteria; phylum Pseudomonadota; class Gammaproteobacteria; order Burkholderiales; family Chromobacteriaceae; genus Chromobacterium; species Chromobacterium alticapitis. Next base: position 13,844 of record NZ_PQWB01000115.1, read on the forward strand.
AGCGCCTGGATGCCTTCGCGTCCTTCATCGCTCATCCGGACATGCAGGCTGTGTTCTATGCAGCGCTGCATCACTTGCGGCGTGATGTCCTGGCAGCCGATCTCACCGGTCAGATGCTTGGCGGCGCGCATCGCGGCGGGGCCGTTGAGCAACAATTGTCCCAGCATATGCCGGATGGCGGCGTCCAGCTCGTCGTTTTCCACAACCTGATGGATCAGCCCCAGCCGCTTGGCCTTGCCGGCGTTGAAGCGCTCCGCGGTGATGCTGTAGCGGCGGGTGGCGCGTTCGCCTATGGCGCGGATCATATAGGGCATGGCCAGGGCCGGAATCTGGCCGAAGCGGACGTCGGACAGGCTGAACAAGGCATCGGACACGCCGATGGCGATGTCGCAACAGGCGACCAGCGCCATGCCCAGCCCGAATGCGGAGCCTTGCACCCGCGCCACTGTCGGCTTGGGCAGCGTGTCCAGCGTGTGCAGCAGACGCGCGTTTTGCTGGGCGAAGCGGTTCAGCTCGCTGGCGGAGAACTGCGACAGCCGGCGCAGCCATTCCGGATCATGGCCGGCGGAAAAGCTGATGCCGCTGCCGGTGAGCACCACGGCGCGCACCGTGGCGTCTTCGGCCAGTGTTTCCAGCATGGCGGCCAGCAGGCTGATGGTTTCGTCGTCCAGCGCGTTGTGCAGGTCGGAGCGGTTTAGCGTCACGGTGGCGACGCCCTGTTTGTCTACGTTCAGCAGCACGGCTTCAGCGTTCATCGCTTTCCCCTTGGTGTCGTGGCCGCTTCAGCGCGAGCCGAAGCGGATGATGCCGCGGGCGAAGGCCTCGGCGGCTTCTATATGCAGTACGTGGCCGGCGTCGGGCAGCACTTCCAGCTCGGCGTCGGGAATCAGCTCGCGCAACAACCGCGACTGGTACAGCGGCGTGAGCCGGTCTTCGTCTCCGACCAGGATGTGCACCGGCAGTTGCAGCTGCGGCAGCCAGGTGCGGGCGTCGTGCAGCTTGACGCCTTCTATCAGCCGGACCACGGCGTCCCAGTCCACCAGGCCGGCCAGCATCTTCAAGTCTTCCAGCATGGCGGCGTTGTCCGCGAGGAAGCGGCTGGAGAACAGCCAAGGTATGCTGACCTGGTAGCGCAGGTCCAGGCCGCCGCGCTCATGCGCCGCTATCCAGCTGTCGCCGATGCGGTGGTTGACGCTGTCGGCCCAGGCCAGGGTGCCGGCCAACAGCAGGCGCGACACGCGGCCCGGGTGGCGGTGCGCCAAGTGTTGAGCCGCCATGCCGCCGTAGGACAACCCTACCACGTAGGCCTGGTTTATGCCCAGATGGTCCAGCAGGCCGCAGGCCAAGTCGGCCTGTTCGGCCAGATGGTAGAGCGGCGCCGCGGGGCGGTCGCTCTGCCCTTGGCCGAGGAAATCCATGCGCAGCAGACGGTAATGCGGCTCCAGCAGCGGCTGCACCAAGGTCCAGCCGGCGGTGGACATGGTAATGCCGTTCAGCAGCAGCAAGGGTTGCTCGCCATGGCCGCTTTCTTCGTAATAGATCCGGTGTCCGGCTATCTCGGCATAAGGCATGGCGCTCTCCTGTCGCTGCTGATCTTGTTCTTATTCTAGAACTGCCGGCGCGCGGCTGGATAGCGTTGGAATGCAAATCGATTATGTAATCGACGTGACATTTATTTGCTTTAGATTAACGTTGTTTAAGGAAATCGGGCTGTGTTTTTAGATCATGCAAATGCGCGTTGAGCCGGCCGCTCTGGAAAGTTTGGCAGGCTGGTGTCAGGAACTGGAGGAAATCATTGGCCTGCGCAAGCTGCAGCCGGTGTTTCAGCCCATAGTCGACCTGGAAACCGGCTCCATCCTGGGATATGAGGGCCTGATCCGAGGCCCGTCGGACAGCATGCTGCACTCTCCCATGATGTTGTTTGAAGCGGCCGAGCGTTGCCAGATGCTGCTGGCGCTTGACCAGGCTTGCCTGCGCGCATGCGCGGAGCGTTTCGCCGAACTGGCCCTGCCTGGCCTGCTGTTCGTGAACACCAGTCCGGAAACGCTGCTGGTGCAGGGGCAGCGTCCCGCGTCTATTCTGTCGTTCTTCGGCCAGATCGGCCTGGATTGCCAGCGCGTGATCCTGGAACTGACCGAAACGCGGCCGAATGGCGGCTACCTGGCGTTGCGCGAAGTGACCAATGGCTGTCGCCAGGGCGGCCTGCGCATCGCGCTGGACGATCTGGGCGAAGGCTTTTCCAATCTGCGCCTGTGGTCGGAACTGAGGCCGGATTTCGTCAAGCTGGACAAGCACTTCGTCCAGAATATCCACTTGGACCCGTTGAAGGAGCAGTTTGTCCGCTCCATGGTGGACATTTCCCGCCAGTCCGGCGCGCTGCTGGTGGCCGAGGGCATAGAGTCTCCGGCTGAGTTGCGCACGCTGTGCCGGCTGGGCGTGCGCTACGGCCAGGGCTATCTGCTGGCCCGGCCCCAGGCCTGTCCGGCGCGGGAGTTGCCTTTGCGGCATGATCTGCTGCCGTGGGCGGGCAGCCGGCGCCAGGGCTGGCGCAACCAGCCTCTGGCGCGCGATTTGATGATGGACGTGGCGCCGATGGAGTCGCGCGTGCCCAATGAGGCGGCTTATCGCCGCTTCGCGGCGAATCCGGATTGTTTCGCCATCCCGGTGGTGGAGGACGGCGTGCCGGTGGGCTTGTTGCGCCGCCATCATCTGCTGGAAAGCTTCGCCAAGCCGTTCAATCGCGAACTGTACGGCAAGAAGCCTTGCCATGTGATGATGGACAAGCAGCCGTTGGTGGTGAACGCGGACATCAATGTGCAGGAGCTGTCCAGCCTGGTGGTGGCGGCGGAGCAGCGCTATCTGGTGGATGGCTTCATCATCACGGAGAATGGCCGCTATCTGGGCATGGGCACCGGCTTCGCGCTGATGCGCAAGATCACCGAGCTGCAATTGTCCGCGGCGCGCTACGCCAATCCGCTCACCGGCCTGCCGGGCAATGTGCCCATCAACGAGACGATAGACCGGCTGCTGGGCATGCGGGCGCCGTTTGCGGCGGTGTATGCCGATCTTGACCACTTCAAACCGTTCAATGATTTATACGGCTACGCGGCGGGAGACGATCTGATCGAACTGGTGGCGCATCTGCTGCTGGAGCATGCGGATCCCGAGCGCGACTTCGTCGGCCATGTCGGCGGGGACGATTTCGTGGCGCTGATGCAGTCGGGAGACTGGGAGGACAGGCTGCGGCGCTTGCTGGCGGCGTTCGGCGAGCTGGCCGCCCGGCATTTCTCCGAGGCGCACCGGACCGCCGGCGGCTTCGAAGTCTCGACGCGCAGCGGAGAGGCGACCTTTCTGCCGCTGACTACGCTGTCCTTGGGCGTGGTGCAGGTCAGGCCCGGTCAATATCTTAGCCACCATGAAATCGGCGCGGCGACGGCGGACGCCAAGAAACAGGCCAAGAAAATGCCGGGCAACAGCCTGTTTGTCGAGCGCCGGCAGCCGGCGAAGCCGGACGCGTCCTGCCAATGCGGCAAATAGGCGGCTGCGCTGGCTGACGGACGCGCGGCGGCCTGGGCGTTTTCATCGATTCTGCGGCTTGCGCGCGACAAGCCGCAGGCGGCCGCGCACAATGTTTTCCTTTCTCTCTTGTCAAATTTATTAAACGTGGCATAGGCTGTGCCAAAAGCTGGCGCGTCAGACGCCGGCGCAGGACAAGAGGAAACATCATGGCCGTTCTTACCGTTACCGCAGTGTCGCCGCGGCTGTCTGCTCCTTCCCGCTCGGGCTATTCTTTGTTTAATCTTTTCATGCAGCCTGGAGTCTGCGCCGCTTGGGCGGCGCCGGCCCGTCGCTAGCCTGGTTTCATCCTGAGGGAGGCCGGCAAGGCGCTCCCGTTTCATCGCATATGCGCTAAACAGCAGCGGCGCCGGCGCGGCGCCGAGTCGGAGGGAGTCAGATCATGTCGGAAGCCATCGCGGCCACCAAACAAGCAGCAGCCATTCCAGCCCGCAACGCGGCCAGCGCAGCGGCAACGGAGGATTCCGCCTATCTTCGGATATCCGGGGTGGTGAAGAAGTTCGGCGACCACCTGGCGGTGGACCATATCGACCTGGATATCCGCAAGAACGAGATTTTCGCCTTGCTGGGCAGTTCCGGCTGCGGCAAATCCACCCTGCTGCGCATGCTGGCGGGCATGGAAACGCCCACTTCTGGCCGCATCATCCTGGATGGCCAGGACATGCAGGGCCTGCGGCCCTACGAGCGGCCGGTCAATATGATGTTCCAGAACTACGCGCTGTTCCCGCACATGACGGTGGAGCAGAACGTCGCCTTCGGCCTGAAGCAGGATGGCGTGTCCAAGGAAGAGATCGCCGAGCGGGTGGCGAAGATGCTGGAGCTGGTGCAGATGCGCAAGTTCGCCGGCCGCAAGCCGCACCAGCTGTCCGGCGGCCAGCAGCAGCGGGTGGCGCTGGCGCGCAGCCTGGTGAAGCGCCCCAAGCTGCTGCTGCTGGACGAGCCGCTGGGCGCGCTGGACAAGAAGCTCAGGCAGCAGACGCAGCTGGAGCTGGTCAATACCATAGAGGCGGTGGGCGTCACTTGCATCATGGTCACGCATGACCAAGAAGAAGCGATGACCATGTCCAGCCGCATCGGCATCATGAGCGAGGGCAAGCTGTTGCAGGTGGGCTCGCCGACCGAGATTTACGAATATCCCAACTGTCGCTTCACCGCCGAGTTCATCGGCGAGACCAATATGTTCGAGGGCGCGGTGGTGGTGGATGAGGCGGATCGGGTGGAGATCAATTCGCAGGAGCTGGGCGGCGCCATCCATATCGACCATGGCATTACCGGCCCTAAGGGCATGCATGTGTGGGCCAGCGTGCGGCCGGAGGACGTGAGGCTGGACAAGCAGCCGCTGCAGCCGGGACCGAACCGCGCCGCCGGCGTGGTGCAGGATATCGCTTATCTGGGCAGCTATTCCGTCTATCACGTGAAACTGGCCAGCGGCAAGATCGTCAAATCCGTGGTGCCGTCGTCGCGCTGGTTCGACGCCAATGAAACCGCTCCCACCTGGGACGAGCCGGTTTACGTCAGCTGGCGCTCCGACACGCCGGTCGTGTTGACGATGTGACCGTTCCGCGGCCCCGTTTCGGGGCCTTTTGTTTTCTCGCCTTAGGGGATTTTATGCTGCGCTTCGCCCATCAGCCGCATCCGCCGTCGTACTACGCCGCCACCGCCCATGCCTGGGACCCGCGGCCTCCGCTGCGCGGCGAGGCGCGCTGCGACGTTTGCGTGGTGGGCGGCGGGCTGGCGGGCCTGTCCGCTGCGTTGAATCTGCGCGAGAAGGGCTTTTCCGTCATCCTGCTGGAAGGCTCGCAAGTGGGTTTCGGCGCTTCCGGCCGCAACGGCGGCCAGGTGATCGCCGGCTTCGCCAGCGATATCGCCGGCATGCGCGCCCAATTGGGCGACGAAGCCGCCAAAGCCATGTGGGACATGTCGGTGGAGGCGGTGGACATCATAGACGAGCGGGTGCGCAGGCATGGCATACGCTGCGACTGGCAACGCGGCTACGTCAGCGTGGCGGTCAAGCCGCGGCACCTGAATGATCTGGAAGACTGGCAGCGCGAGGCCGAGCAGCGCTACGGCTACGGCGGCCAGCAGTTGTGGGACCGCGCCGCGCTGCGCGAAAAAGTGGCCAGCGACCGTTATCAGGGAGGCCTGTTCGATCCGCGCTCCGGCCATCTGCATCCGCTGAACTATACGCTGGGCCTGGCCGAGGCGGCGAAGGCCGCCGGCGTGGACATTTATGAGCAATCGCCGGCCGTGAGGCTGGAGCAGGGCGCGCAGCCCAAGGTGCATACCGAATACGGCTTGGTGTCCTGCGGCCAGGTGGTGCTGGCCTGCAACTCCTATATAGGCGCGCTGGCGCCGGAGCTGGAGCGGCGCATCATGCCAGCCGGCACCTATGTCATCGCCACCGAGCCGCTGGGCGAGGCGAGGGCGCGCGCGTTGATCGCCGACAATATGGCGGTGTGCGACACCAACTTCGTGCTCGACTACTACCGGCTGTCGGCCGACCATCGCCTGCTGTTCGGCGGCAAGGTCAGTTACTCAGGCCGGGAGCCGCATGATCTGGCCGGCGCCATGCGCGCCGACATGCTGCGCGTGTTTCCGCAACTGGCGGACGCGCGCGTCGCCTACGCCTGGGGCGGCTTTTGCGACATCACCGTCAATCGCGCGCCGGACTTCGGCCGCTTGTCCGGCAATGTCTATTATCTGCAGGGCTTTTCCGGCCACGGCGTCAACATCACCGGCCTGGCCGGCAAGGTGGTGGCGGAGGCCATCGCCGGCACCTCGTCGCGGCTGGACCTGTTCGCCAAGATCCCGCACCGGGTGTTTCCCGGCGGCAAGCTGCTGCGCACCCCGGCGCTGGTGTTGGGCATGGCGTACTACCGGATGCGGGATTATCTGTAGCGTCAGGCGCGCCGGTTCGGGGCCAGCCTGACGGGCTTGGCAGATGCCTGCCGCAGGCCGGCCCGCCAGGCCACTCCGCGCCAGGCTGGCTGCATCAACTCCCCCCGGCGATGCGCGGCGGCGCCATCGCATAGCCTCTCGCCTCTTGCAGGAGGGGGCGGCTCAGTGCCCCTGCCGGAACAAGGCCGGGCTATGCTGCATGCGGGTCATGGCGATGCCGCCGCCGCTGCCGGAGCCGCCGGACGCGGCGAAGCAGGCGATGGCGCCTTCCACTTGCAGCGACACGGCCTGGCCGGGCTGCGGGCAGCGGTGGCCGGGCACGCGGGCGGCCAGCAGGCTGCCGTCGTCGAGCATAAGCCGCACGCTGGCGTCGTGGCCGCTGAAGCTGACCTCCAGCACCCGCGCCTGCGTCGCGCCGGGCGCGGCCGGCAGCAGGCGGATCTGTTCCGGCCGCAGCAACACATTGACTTCGCCTTGCGGCATGCCTTCCAGCAAGGTCAGGCTGCCCAGCGCGCATTGCGCCTGGCCGCCGTGGGCGCGGCCGGGCAGCAGCACAGCGTCGCCGACGAAATCCGCTAGTTCCGGGCTGGCCGGGCGCTGGTACAGCGTTTGCGGCGCGGCCACTTGCAACAGCCGGCCCTGCCACAGCACCGCCACTTGGCGGCCCATGGTCAGCGCTTCGGCCTGGTCGTGGGTCACCATCAAGGCCGTGGTGCCGCTGGCGGCCAGCGCGTCGGCCACCGCCTGGCGCGTTTCGGCGCGCAGCGCGGCGTCCAGCGCGGAGAACGGCTCGTCCAGCAAGACCAGCGCCGGCTTGGGCGCCAGGGCGCGGGCCAGCGCCACGCGCTGCTGTTGGCCGCCGGATAGTTGCTGCGGCGCGCGGTCGGCGAAGCCGGCCGGCAGGCCCACCATGTCCAATAGCTCGGCCACGCGGCGGCGCGCGCGGCGCTCGGCGCGCGGCAGGCCGAACACGATATTGTCTGCCACCGACACGTGCGGGAACAGCGCGCCTTCCTGCGGCACGTAGC
>NZ_PQWB01000116.1 GCF_002924365.1 Chromobacterium alticapitis
TCACCAAGGATGTTCCCAGGCTTGCAGTGGTGGGCGGCAATCCTGCCCGGGTCCTGAAGTATCGCGACGCAGAACACTTCGACCAATTGAAGGCGGCTGGAGAGTTCGAATGAGCAGCAGCGCGAGTCTATCCACGCCTGGCCGACGTTCCTGGATCAATACCTTCTTGTATCTGGGAACGACGGTTGTAAGCGCGCTGCTGGGATTGGCAAGCGCCGTGCTGATGACGCACTTGCTCGCCCCGCATGAGTATGGGCGCATCGGCATTTTTCTCAGTATGCTCTATATCGCCTCCCCCATGGTTTCCCTGGCGGCCGAGGGGCTGATCGCCGTGAACAAGTCCACGCTGGATAGCGCTGCGTACGACAGGTTCCGATGCACGGCGATTGCCATCGCGTTGATGGTTTTCGGCGTGCTGCAGGTCGTTGCGACGTCGCTGTGGCTGCTTGGCGTGTTGCCGGACCCATTGCTTTTGCTGGTGCCCCTGTTTGCCTTGCTGCGCTTTGCTAGCACCATGGCTTCGACAGAATTCGTCGCGGAGCAGAAGGCCGTCATGTATGCCGGACTGACCTTGGTGAGCAACGTCCTCGCGCTGGCATTGACTTATTTGCTGATCAGCCAGGTTGTCGCATCGGCTAGCGGGCGTATTCTCGCATTGATGTTTGCCGAGTCCGTGATGCTATGGTTCAGGTATTGGGGGCGGATGGAAATCCTCATGCCCAAGTTCGATGCCAAGTTCAAGCGCCAGATCGTGGCGTTTGGCTTGCCGTCCATGCTTGCTCTATTCGGAGCCTGGGGCTTGAACGAGTCCGACAAAACCATTGTTGCGCACACTTTCGGGCTGACTACGGCGGGTCTGTATACGGCGGGGGCGACCTTGGCTGCGATCATGGCTAACTTCAACCAGTCGCTCACGAATGCGTTCTATCCGCGGCTGTTCGCAGAGCTTCGTTCCAGCCATCGCTTGCAAGCGGTGGCGACTCGCTGGTTCATGCGCTTCCTGGGCATCAATACCGCCTTTGCTTTGCTGGTTGTGTTGACGTACGCCTTGTTCAAGGATTTGTTGTTGCCGGTCAAGTACGCGAGCGCTTCCACCTATTTTTATGCTCTGGTTGCGGCAAGCCTGGGCGTTGCCGCGTATCGACCATTTGGCTTGATTGCGGAGTATTACCAAATGGCGCGAACCCGAGCGATTGCCATTCTGGCAGGGGGGGGCGTCACGGTCAGCTTCGCCGTTGCGGGAAGCCGGTGGCTGGGTACTCCGTTGATGGCCGCGGTCGCAATTGGGACCGGCTATCTGGTGACAGCCGGCATTCTGGCGGTGGCTATACGGTCGCGGTTACGAAAATCTCATGAAGGAAAGTTTGTATGACGCTGCATGTCGTGACAGTCGTTTACGAGGATGGCGCGCAACTGAATGAGACATACGAGAGTTGTAATTTGGGTGAGCCGTTGCATCTTCGTCATTGGATCTTCGTAAAACGCTACAACGATGGCCTATCAGCAAAGTACCCGCAAGCCATGGTACTGCCGAGCTTGGACAGCGGCATCTATAATGCGATGAATCTGGCTTTCGATCATTTGCGGGCCCAGATCGATGACGATGACCTGGTGGTATTCATGAACGCTGGCGATCTCTTTGTCGAAAGCGAACTGCTCTCCCATTTGGCTGAGCATGAGGCGAAACGCCCAGTGCTTAGCGTTGCGGGTGTCCGCCTGACACGCGAGGGCATCATAGTGGGACTGCGCCGCGCTCCGGTCCCCCCATCGACTCCGGGAGCCATCATCTATCGCGATTACCCCTGCCATCAGGCGACATTCTATTCGGCTGGCTTTCTGAAGCGGATATGGGCGCGCCGCGGATTCCTGTATCGGGAAGACTTGCGCTCCTGCGCGGATTTGGAATTATACTTGGCGGCGAGGAAAGAGCCGCTCCTGATCACGCCATTTACGACGGCTTGCTACGATGTGGCGGGCTTCTCCTCGAAGCAGTCGTTGGCTATTGCGGCGGAGAAATCATCCCTGCTGTGCGAATATGGCGGAACGCTGCGCTGGCGCTTGTACGCGCGCGCTTGGTCCGTGTGCGCTCGCTTGGTCGAGCCGAAGCGGCGTTTGCTGCGTGCGATCGGGGGAGGCTCCTGATGCAAGCGTTTGTCGTGCCAGTGCTCGTCGCGGCCTTTTTCGCTGATTATCTTGATGCTTTCGGCCCGCTGGGACCATTGCTTAAGTTGGGCATGGCCTTGACCTTTTTGTTGGTTTACCTGCCCTCCAGTCTGCGTCTCCAGCGCGGCAGCATGGGCGCGGCATGGCTCGCGGCGTTCTGCATACTGTACGGTCTGTCCCGTTTCTCGACCTTACCATCGTCCATGTACGAGCTGTTCAAGCTGTCGCTGCCGCTGGTTCTGGTGCTTGGCTGCATCAACGCCACCTATTTCAGATCTATTCCTGTGGCACCCATCGCCTTGGAGACGAGGTTGCGCCAGGCGCTATCTATTGCTATGGCCATCAATGGCGCGTTGGTGTTGATCCAGGTGGCGCTCGGCAATGGTCCTTTGTCTTTGCTCGGCGTGCCTGCTGACTATTTCGACTCCCCGGAGAAGGCAGGGCGTTATAGCGGGCTGATACTGAATCTTCCATTGTGGTCGGCCATGCTGTTCACGCGGCTTTTGCTGGCGGATGCGCGGCTTTTCCCACTTGACGCGTGGCAGACGTCAACCTTGAAAAAGGCTTTGCTATACTTTCTGTTGATACTGTCGGGTCAAAAATACGTGATTCTCTGTGCGATTTTGTACCTACTGGCGCGAGCGACTCGAGGCGTTCGCATATCTCTGCTCGCTTTGCTGATAGTGTGCGTTCCATTACTGGGATCCAGCCAGAACAGTCAGATTGCAGACCGGGTTAAACAGTCGCAGCTGATCATGGATGTTGGTGTCCCCGCGCTGATTGCCGAGGCTGATGCTGATGCCGAGTATCCGCAATTCCGCTTCTTGGATTTGCGTGTGAATTCCTGGCTGTATGCTTGGGCCAATATCCAAGCGCATCCATTTGGGCGCGGAATCGGCACTTGGGGCGATTTTTCCGCTTCGCTCAACAAGACGCTTGCAATGCCTGTGACATTGTCCGAGACGCAGTGGGGACACCTTATCGTCGAGCAAGGCATAGGTGCGCTCGCGCTAATCTTTTTCTTTTCAACGCCATTTCTGTTTGCCCACAGTGTGATGTACGCCAATCTGAGATGGTTGGGATTCCTGGTTTTCGCCGCCGGATGGTTCACGATGGGATCCAGCGACTATTTATGGTTCTTCTGTACCTATGTCCTGCTATTCAATCTACGAGGGCTGCAGCGGCTCCGTTCGCGCCAGCAGGCGGAAACAATAGGAGCACATCTCGATGAGTAAGCCTTTGCGCTGGCTCTTCCTGTCCAATATGTTCCCATCTGTGGCGGACCCCTCCTACGGAGCCTTTGTAGCTCGTAGCCTGGATGATCTGCGGACCGAGGGCTTGGATATTCGCCATGTTATCGTCATCAGTGGGCGCCGGGCGCGCTGGCAGAAGCTGTTCGCTTATCTGCGCTATTTTAGAGACCTGCTGAAGGCAGGCATAGGCGGGGGCATTGATGCAATCTATGCGCACTATGCATCGCATCATTGCCTGCCGATTGCATTGTTGAGCATAGTGTTCCGCAAGCGGCTGATTCTGCATATTCATGGGGATGATCTTGCGGTGCGGGCCGGTTTGAGCCGAAGCTTGAATCGTATTGGACAGGGGCTCCTCGTGCGCCGGGCGGAGTTGATTGTCGTGCCTTCACTGTTCTTCGCTGAGTTGCTTCGTTCCATCTATTCCCAGATCGATTCGACGAAAATTCAGGTTTCGCCATCCAGTGGCGTGGATACCACTGCCTTTGCCGATCATGATTCCGTGAGGCGTCCGGGCCATTGGGCATCGAGAGCGCCAGATGGCGTCGTGCGAGTCGGCTTTGTGGGCCGCATAGACGCGGACAAGGGTTGGGAGCTGCTGACGCAGGCTTGGTCTATGCTGCCGCCGGACCAGCAGGAGCGAGTCCATCTAGGCTTCTGGGGAGGAGGTAAGGAGGCCGGCAAGCTGAGGGACTGGGTGGCAAGGGTCGGCTTGCATAATGTAAGCTTCAATGGGCAGGTCGGTCCGGAGCGGGTTCCAGAGATTCATCGCCAGTTTGATATCCATGTCGTTCCTTCGTATCGAGAAAGTCTCGGCCTTTCCGCAGTCGAAGGCATGGCTGCGGGCCACCTTGTGCTATGTTCGGATATCCGGCCGTTTATCGATATCACCATGGACGGACGGGAGGTGCTTCATTTCCATTCCGGCAACGCCGCCTCCCTGCGCGACGCGTTATCGCGTGCTTTGGGCATGCATCCAGATGATGTCGCGAAGATTTCGGCAGCTGCGCGTCGCCTGGCGCTCGACTTCGATCGCCGTACCGTCGCCCATCAACTCTCTACCTCCATCAAGAGTAAGCTATGTCGCAGATAACCATCTTCGGACTTAAGTTTCGAGGTCTGACGTTGGATCAGGTCATTGTGCGTGATACAGGATGCCGACTCATCGTGACCGTCAATGCCGATTTCATCGTTCGAGCGCAAGAGGGCGATAAACGCCTTGCCGCCATCATTGATAGAAATGTGAGCACCTTTGACGGCACTTGGCCCTATCAGGTCGCGCAGCGGCGCTTCCCTGGCGTTACGGTCGAGAAGTTAAGCGGGTCGGATTTGGTTTTCAATCTGGCCAATATCTGCGTCCAAGAGCAACGTACAATGCTCATTGTAGGCGGCACCCCTTCCAGCGCCAAACTTGCGCAAGAACGGATTAATCAACAGTATGGCCAGCCGTTCTGTCATGCCTGGTCACCGCCGTTTGAACGCTACCCGTATAGCTCCGGTTTTGTTGCGGAGTTCCAGGTCTTGGTGACGACGCATAAGCCTCTGGCTGTATTGCTGTGCTTAGGGTCGCCGAATCAGGAGTTTCTAGGTGAGGACCAGCTTGATTTCCTATCCGAATCCGGCGTTGCATATTGCATGGGAGCGGGAGGGACTGTGGATTTTTTGGCGGGAACGCTTCGCCGTGCTCCGCGAATGATACAGTTAATTGGATTGGAGGGTGCGTGGAGATTGCTGGCCCAGCCGTCCTTTTTTCGATTGAGAAGATTGGCGCGATCCGTGCGAATGTTTCGTTACATCAATGCAAAATCACCGCTAAGCCAGTGATAGTTATGCAAGACTTAAGAGAAATGGTTAGAGTGACTCTTTACCAAGCCCCATCTTCGATGTATGCGCGTGTATGAATGCACGTGGACTTAGTTTCCCGTTCGACGCAAGGTGTGCTTCGGGGCTTGGTTGGTAGCGGAAGGGCGTTGCTTGAATTTAGGGCGGGAGCCTGCCGTTCGATTGCTCGTGTTATTGTAAGCACGATCGTTCGTGCTATTTTACGGGGCACGCCATTTCGTGAAGTGCTGTGAATGGACGGGGTGTGGAGTCCGGAATAGCACACAGCATGTTTGAGCTCATGCCGTTTGGCAGAGATTTTGCTGGGGAATGCATGGATTGTTGGATGATGCCCGATTCTTTGCCTGATTGCCAGAGTGACACAGGCTCTCCCATGACAAAGGATGCGCAGGGCTGTCGTGAATGTCGACTTGGCTAGTGGGGCTACCTTGATCGGCTGGTGGCCCTAGCACTGTCGCGAAATTAAGCAATAGCACCGTCCATATCAATTACTTATAAGCACGATGATGCCGAGGTTTTTTGCGGTTGGCCTTGCGCGGCGAGGTCGGTTTGTCCGGCCTTCGCCGGATGATCTGCTGGGCGATCGAGTCGTACAGCAACGGCCCAATCTCTCTGATCGACGCCGGATCGGCCAGCAGCTGCGGCAGATACAGCCGCACCAGGTGCGAGGCATGCGTCAGGTTCGGCGCATGGGTTTGCGCATCCCGCGCCTGCTGCACCAATACATCCTGCGCGGCAATCGTCGCCAGATTGTGCAGCAAGATCGCCGCGTGGAATTCCTGCCGTATCGCTTGCGGCGTTTCGCTGCCGAACTGTTCCAGCTTGAGCCGGCATTTGAGGTGGCGGAAGGTCTCTTCGATCCGCCAGCGTTTCTGGTATAGCGCGGCGAAGGCCGCTGCCGGCCACTGGGCGTGATCCAACAAAGAGGTGGCCAGCACTTCGACTTGACCGCTGCTCAGCGGCACCCGCACCAGGTGCAGCCGCAGCGGCTGCAAGGGCAAGCCGTGCGCGGCGAAGCCCGGGCGATGGGCGCGGTTCGGCGTGATGTCGATCACCGCGCTAGCGGCGCCGGAGGCGACGAAGGCCCGCACCTGGGCGCTGAAGTCCAGCTTCAAACGGATGCAGAAATGACGCTGTTTGGCCTGCAGCAGCGCGAACAGCCAGTACGCCGGGTAGCCGCGGTCCAGCACCAGCAAATCGTTTGTTTGCAGTTGGTCGAGCTGGCTGGCCAGCACCGTGCGTTCGTCCTCGGTTTCGGAAGTGAGGTCGGCGCGCAGAATCAGACCGGTGCTGGCTTCGCACAGGGCGGAGGCGCGGGCGAGGCTGTAAATGCCGGTGTCGGTGTGGTAGCAACCAAAGCCGTCACCGCCATCGCGCAGGGTGTCGGGATGCGTCGTCGGCAGGTACAAGGTGGTGCTGTCGCCCGCGACGACGCGGAAGCCATGCCAATCCGGCGCGGGCCGCAGGTCTGCCAGCACGGCTTGATTGAGTTCGACAAAGGCTTGCCAGCGCAGCTTCTTG
>NZ_PQWB01000012.1:0-29213 GCF_002924365.1 Chromobacterium alticapitis
GCTGGAGCTGCGGCCGCTGTTGCGCGGCGGCGCCTGCGACGACGCACTGGCGGCTGCCATTCGCCAGGCGGTGGAGCGCAAGCCGCTCAGCCATGATTTTGATGCGCTGGGACCGAGCCTGGTCCGTTTCATGTCGAAAACCGGCGGTTGAGTTTTGCTTCAATGAGGATGACACAATGAAAAACCGTATCTGGCTGACGCTTCCCTTGATGGCGTTGCAGCCCGGCCTGGCCTTGGCGCACATCGGCAACGATGCCGGCATCCATCACGGCACGGCCTTCTTCATGGGCTTTGTCCACCCCTTCACCGGGCTGGATCACTTCGCCGCCATGCTGGCGGTGGGCGTGTGGAGCGTGCTGGCCACTCGCCGGGTGTGGGCGATGCCATTCGCCTTCGCCGGCCTGTTGCTGGCGGGCGGCCTGATAGGCTTCGCCGGCATCGCGCTGCCGGTGGTGGAGCCGATGATCGCCGCCTCTTTGCTGGTGTTGGGTTTGCTGGTGTGCGGCCGCGTGAAAATGGCCTTGCCCTGGGGCCTGGTGGTGGTGGGACTGTTCGCGCTGTTCCACGGCATCGCCCATGGCAGCGAGCTGCCGGCCACTCAGGCGGCCGCCGCTTTGCCCGGCATGGCGCTGGGCACCATGCTGCTGCACATTGTCGGCATGGCCATAGGCGCGTTCTTCAAGCATCGCAGCGCCTGGTACGCGCGTGCGCTGGGCGGCGGCATCGCCCTGCTGGGCGCCGGCTACTTGGCCGGAGTGCTGTAGCGCCATCTTGGGCGCGCCGCTCCGGCGGCGGAAATCGAGCCGGTCGGAATCCGCCTGCGCCTATACTGGAGCATCTTGGGCGGGGGCGAGCATGCGTAAGACGATCTGGCTGGCGCTGTGCCTGCTGCAGGCGCAGGCTTGCGCCGGCGGCGGAAGGGAGATGGAGTTCGTCAGCCAGCCGTTCCCGCCTTTCATCATCCAGGAGCCCAGCGGCCGCGTCAGCGGCGCCTTGGTCGACATCCTGCACGAAGCTTGCCGCAGGCTGGAGTGGCGCTGCTCCATGCACATGATGGTATGGAAACGGGCCTTGCTGATGATAGAGCAGGGCAGCGCCGACGGCTTGCTGCTGGCTCAGGACGTGCCGGAGCGCCGCGCCGCCATGGCGCTCAGCCGCGCCGTGGTGGCCAGCGGCTATGCTTTGTTCGGCCTGGCGGGCAGCGCGCGGCCGTATCGCGCGCCGTCTGACCTGAGCGGCAGGACGGTGGCCGTTTACGGCCCGTCGCTGTCGCAAACCAATTGCGAGCGCCTGCTCAAGGGCGTGCCCGGCGTGGACATGGCGGTGGAGCTGGATTCCGAAACCGTGATGCGCAAGTTGTCCGCGGGGCGCTATGGCAAGGATGGGCTGGCGTTTTCGAACCTGGACGTCGCCCGCTCCATCATTCTGGCCAATCATTATGCCGGCGTGCGCCAGGTCGCCCAGATTCAGTCGCTGACCTATCACTTCGGGCTGACCCGCAGCCGCCTGCAGCCCGGCGTGGCCGAGGCGATGGAGCGCACCTTGGCCGCCATGTGCCTGGACCACACGCTGCAACGCCTCTCCGGGCCTTACGGCGTGCAGGCCGCGGCCTGCCGTTGACAGCGGCAAGGATGCGGCAAAGCGGTTATCATTGTCGCATTCGGCCGCAGCGGCGGCGCAGCGCAGAACAAGCATAACCATGTCGCAACACACATTCTCTCCGGACGAGAACGTCCATTGCAGCCCCAAGGGTTGGTATCAGCTGGCCAGCGAACGGCCCGGTTTCATCCATGACGAAGCGCAGGCCGCCGCCATCGAGCGGCTGGACCAGCTGTGGCACGAACTGATGGACTTCAAGGCCAAGCGCAACCGCTTCCTGGGCCGCAGCCTGCGCAGCCCCGCGGTGCCGCGAGGCCTGTATTTCTGGGGAGGAGTGGGGCGGGGCAAGAGCTTTCTGATGGACGCCTTTTACGCCTGCGTGCCGTACCGCCGCAAGCGCCGCATCCACTTCCACAACTTCATGGCCGAAACCCACCGCGAGCTGCGCAAGTTCGCCGGCGGTAAGGACCCGCTGCTGGCCTATGCCGATCAGATCGCCAAGGCCACCCGGCTGCTGTGTTTCGACGAATTCCATGTGTCCGACATCGCCGACGCGATGATTTTGGGCCGGCTGATGTCCGCCTTGCTCGAGCGCGGCGTGGTGGTGGTGACCACTTCCAACTACGCGCCGGACAATCTGTATCCGGGCGGATTGCAGCGGCAGAATTTTCTGCCGACGATAGAGCTGATCAAGCGAGAGATGGACGTGCTCAACGTCGACGGCGGCCATGACTACCGCCTGCGCGAACTGACGCGCGAGCCGCTGTTCATGGTGCCGGCGGACGACGACAGCGAGCGGCGCATGGAGCAGATGTTCGTGCGGCTGGGTTCCGGGGCCGAGCTGCCGCAGCGCGCCATCACGGTGCTGGAGCGCGAGATCGAGGTGAAGCGGATGTCGCCGGGCGTGATCTGGTTCGACTTCATGGCCTTGTGCGATGGCCCGCGCGCGCAGACCGACTACCTGGAAATCGCCAGCGAGTACCACACGGTGTTCCTGTCCGGCATCCCCAAGCTATCCGCCAAGCAAGCCTCCATCGCGCGCCGCTTCACCTGGCTGGTGGACGTGTTCTACGACAACCGCGTCAAGCTGATCGCCTCGGCCGACGCGGAGCCTGAACAGATCTATACCGAGGGCCTGCAGTCCGGCGAATTCTTCCGCACCGCCAGCCGGCTGACCGAGATGCAGTCCAAGAGCTATCTGGAGCTGCCGCACCAGTCCATGGCGCAAAGCCACGACCAGCCGCCGCCGGGCGTGGCCTTATAGGCTTCAGTTGCGCGTCGGCTGCAGGTCCAGCGCCACGATGTGGCCGGCCGACATGATTTCCCGCGCCAGGTCCACCACGCCGGTGAAGGAGCGGCGGTCCTGAGCTGAGATCATGAAGCTCCATTGTGTGCCTTCGGCGTCGGCCTGGATGCTGATGCTCTCCTCGTGCAGCCGGAGGCCGAAACGTCGCAGCCGCTTGGCCAGCTGCTCCACCGTCCAGTCATGTTCCGGCGCCAGCTTTACTGTGGCGAACAGGCTGACGTGGCGCGGTAGGATGTTCTCGATGCGGTTGACCACGGTGACGAAGACCATGCACAGCACGGTCAGCGAGATGGCGGCGGCATAGAAGCCTACCCCTATCAGGATGCCTATCACCGACGACATCCATACCGAGGCGGCGGACGTCAGGCCGCTGATGCTCAAGCCCTCCTTCATGATCATGCCGGCGCCGAGAAAGCCTATGCCGGTCAGCACACCCTGGGCCACGCGCGTCATGTCGGGATGGACGGCGTCAGGCGCGGCGCCGCCGTACCAGTAGCCCGAATACCCGATGATGGTGATCGCCGCGGCCGAGGCCATGCAAACCAGGCCGTAGGTGCGCATGCCGGCGGCGCGGCCGTTATACCAGCGCTCATAGCCCAGCAGGCTGCCCAGGCATAGTCCGCCCAGCAGGTTGGCGATCACCAGCAGATTGACGCGCCATTTGGCCGCGTTCCAATAGAGGTCCAGCAGTGTCTGGCCGTTCCAGTCCATATTCCCTCCGCCCGCCGTTTGCGGCGATGCTTGTCTGGTTTTGAACGAATCGGCCATGATGGCATGAGCCGCGCTTGCGCGCCAACCTCCAGCCTTCCTTGGCGGTTCTGGGCCGTGAATATGCACAGATGGATATTTTTGCCGCGATGGCCTCGGCGCGGCGTTGTATGGTGTGCGGGCTACCCTGCTTTGAGCAGGGTAAACGCAAAGGAGGAGACATGAGCCGGATACTGGTGGTGGGCAGCGTCAATATGGACCTGGCCATGACGACGGACCGCCTGCCCGCCCTGGGCGAGACGGCGGCGGCGCGCGGCTTCGCCTGCCATCCGGGCGGCAAGGGCGCCAACCAGGCGGTGGCCGCCGCCAGGCTGGGCGCGCAGGTCGCCATGCTAGGCTGCGTGGGCGACGATGCCTTCGGCCGCGAGCTGCGCGCGCATCTGCAAGCGCAGGGCGTAGACGCGAGCAGGCTGCGCATGGCGGACGCGCCCACCGGCGTCGCCTCCATCGCGGTTTGCGGAGGCGACAACGCCATCCTGGTGGCGCCTGGCGCCAATCACTGCCTGCGGCCCGAGCATCTGGGCGCCGAGGCATCCGCCTTCGCAGCAGCGGACGCGGTGCTGGTCCAGTTGGAAATTCCGCTGGAGACGGCGGCGCGCGCGGCGGAGCTGGCGGAGCGACACGGCAAGCCGCTGCTGCTGAACCCGGCGCCGGCCCAGGCTTTGCCGCCGGAGCTGCTGCGCCGGGTCGTCCTGCTGCTGCCGAACGAGCATGAGCTGCACGCCGCGCTGGGCAGTCCGGGCGAAGACTGGCGCGAGCTGCTGGCGCGCCATCCTGGCCGCGTACTGATGACCCGCGGCCGCGACGGCGCGTATTTTTGCGAGGCGTCCGGACGGTTGCGGCATCTCCCTGGCCATGTGGTGCAGGCCGTGGACAGCACCGGGGCCGGCGATGCCTTTTGCGGCGCGCTGGCCGCCTTTTTGCCGCTGGGCCTGGAAGAGGCCGCGCGGCGCGCCAATGCCGCGGCGGCGCTGTCGGTCACCCGGCCCGGCGCGCAGAGCGGCATGCCTTCCCTGGCCGAACTGGATGCGTTTTTGTCCAGCCTGGCCTGAGCTCGGGCGGCCCGACACATGGTTTTCATCCGCGCCGCTTATCGTAGCGGCTGGCGCCGCATTCCGTGGACGGCGCTGTCATGAAACGGAGTCTGAATATGCGAGGCACCTTCAGCGCGCTACTGATCCTCATGCTGTCCTTGGGCATGGCGGCTTGCGGCGAGCGCGCGGACGCGGACAAGGAGGAGGCGCGGGTGGGGCTGGCCCTATCCAATCTATCCAATCCTTATTTCATCGCGCTGCGCGACGGCGCCTTGGCCGAAGCGCGCCGGCAGGGCGTCAAGCTCATTGTGCGCGACGCCCATGACGACCCCGCGCGTCAGCGCGAAGACATCGCCGAGCTGGCGCGAGAGCGGGCGGCTGTGATCCTGTTGAACCCGACAGACTCAAGCCTAGTGGCCGACGCCGCGAGCGCGGCGGCGGTCCAGGGGATCAAAGTGGTGTCATTGGACCGCAGCATACGCGGCGCGGCGTTCAGTTCGCATATCGAATCCGACAATGTGGCTGGCGGCATGCTGGCCGGCCAGTACTTGATGGCTAGACTGGGCGGGCAGGGCAAGGTGGTGGAACTGATGGGCATTGCCGGCTCCTCGGCGGCGCGCGAGCGGGACGCCGGTTTCCGCCAGGTCTTGGCCGGCCATCCCGCCGCCGCCGTGCTGCAAAGCCGGCCAGCGGATTTCGACCGGAGACGGGGACAGGCGGAAATGGCCAGATTGCTGCGAGCGCATCGCGATATCCGGGCTGTATTCGCGCAGAACGACGAAATGGCGCTGGGGGCCGCGGCCGCCTTGAAGGAGGGTGGCCGCGCGGGCGTGCCCGTGGTGGGCTTCGATGCCATCGCGGAGGCGCGGGACGCGGTCCGTTCCGGCGCGCTGGCGGCCACGGTGCGGCAGCAGCCGGAGCTGATAGGCCGCTATGGCGTGCGGACTGCCAGGCTGCTGGCCGATGGCAAGCCGGTGGACCGCTTCATCCCGGTGCCGCTGCAACTGATACGCGGCGAGCTGCGCTGAGGCGCGGCTCAGGACGACTGCGCCGCCGGCAGGCGCCGCGCCTGCCGGCTGGGTTCGGGCAGCAGCAGCGAGCCTAGCAGAACGGTGGAGGACAAGGCCGCGGCGAAGGCCGTCGCCAGCCGGTAATCGCCCTGCCGGCTATCCACCAGCAGTCCGAACACATAAGGCGCGAGGGTGGCCGCCAGATAGCTGAGAAACCAGAACAGGCTGAAGGTGACGGCCACCCGGCGCGGCGTCATGCCCGGCCGCTCCTGGGCCAGCGTGACCAGGCTGGCGATGGGCAGGAAAATGAAGAAGCCGGCCGCCAGCGCGCATGCCGCGACCACGCGCTCATCTCCGGTCCAGCCCCAAAGCCGCGCGTGCAATCCGACGACGGCCAGCAGCTGCAGCAGTCCCGAAACGCGCAATAGCGGCAGTCGCCGGGTCATCCGCTTCGCCAGCCAGATGCCGGCGGCCGCGCCGGCCAGACCGGCCAGCACCACCAGCTTGGCTTGTCCGATGCCGGCGTTCTGATAGAAGCCGAACAGCAGCACATAGAAAGCCAGGGTGCCGCTATAGGTGAAGGCCAGCAGCCAATTGAAGCGCTCGGTCAGGCCCTGGCGCAGCGTGTATGGCTCGTCGTCGGCCTCGGCCGCGGAGGCGCAGTCCGCGCCGAACAGCAGCCACAAACCCAGGCACAGCGCGCTGCCCAGCGAGATGCATGTCAGGATGGCGCGCCAGCTGACCGTCCATTGCAGCAGCAGGGGCAGCCCGAACAGCGCGGCCGCGGTGCCGACATTGAAAGCGACCGAATTCAGTCCGTTGACCACGGGGCGTTCGCGCGCATCGAACCATTGCATGACGATGGGCGCGAAATACACCACCAGCAGCGCGCCGCCCAGGCCGGTCAGGAAGCGCAGCAGCAAGAGCGCGGGATAGTGCTGGACGAAGGGGATGAGCGCGCCCAGCGACATCAGCGCCATCGCCAGCGCCACGGCTCGCTTGGCCAGCAGCCGCGCCAGGATGGACGCGGCGATGAAGGCGCCCAGCAGTTTGGCCGCCGCCACCGCGTTGCTGATGTGCGAGCCGGCGGCAAGGTCATGGATGCCCATATCGCGCATGATCTGTGGAATGAAGGCGCTGCCGGCGGCCCAGCTCATGCCGAACAGCGCGTAGCTGACGAACAGCAGCGCTTCTATCAGATATTTGTTGGTCTTCATGGGGCCTCGCGGAGTGGGGCACCGCCTGGGGAAGGGCGGCAACGCCTCAGTTTCCGCGAGAGGATTCCGCGCGAAACCTGTTCTTTCAGACAGTCCAGGACGGCTGGTGGCTGTCCAGCGGCATGGCTGGCAGCGCCCAGCGAGCCGGCGTCAGCGACAGCTGTGCCGCGTGGCGCACAGCCAGCATGCGGCCAAAGCCGGAGTCCGACTCCTCCAGCCAGGGGTGGACGTCTTCCAGCGTCGGGACGGGCAGCTCCAGCGCGCCCTCCACCCTGCCCAGCCCGCGCAGCCAGTGCCCGGCTTGCGCCAGCGAGACTTCCACATGCCAGCTACCGCCTTCCCGCTGCTGGCGGCACAGGGCAGCCATGGCGCCCAAGGCCACCAGATAGCCGGCGATATGGTCCAGGGCCTGGGCTGGGAAGGCGCGCGGCTCGTCGGCGCCGGCGGCGGCGGCCTCGTCCGCGTTGAAGCCGCTGGCGGTCTGCAGCAGGGAGTCGAATCCGCGGCGGCCGGCCCACGGCCCCTGATTGCCGTAAGCGCTGAGCGACACATAGACGATGCCGGGACGCAGCCGCGCCGCGTCGTCGGGCGAGAAGCCCAACTCGGCCAGGCCGCCCGGGCGATAGCCCTGGATGAAGACGTGGGCGTCGGCCAGCAGGGCGCGCAAGGCGGCGCGTCCGGATTCCCGCTTCAGATCGAGCTGGGCGTTGCGCTTGCCGCGGCCCATGTCCATGTCCAGAGTGGGAATGGTGGGCAGCTCGGGCGAGGTGATGTGCAGCACGTCCGCGCCGTGAGCGGCCAGCACGCGGGCGCCCAGCGGGCCGGCGATGATGCGGGTCAGGT
Organism: Chromobacterium alticapitis; assembly: GCF_002924365.1. GTDB lineage: Bacteria > Pseudomonadota > Gammaproteobacteria > Burkholderiales > Chromobacteriaceae > Chromobacterium > Chromobacterium alticapitis. The sequence goes on from NZ_PQWB01000012.1 coordinate 7,778, forward strand.
CCAGCGCGCGCACGCCGTCCAGCGGACGGTCCGCCGCCGGTAAGCCCCGCGGCAGACCGTCGCCGATTCGGGAGAGGGAAAAAACGGGTTGAGCGGCGATGGCGCGCGCTTGCGGATGCGCGTCCCACTCTTCGAAGCCGCGCAGCGCGGTAGCCACCAGGCCGCGCGCTGCGGCGGCGTCCTCGAAATCGAAGGCGCGCCAGTTTTGCAGCGCTGCAGCGACGGCGGCCTTGTCGTATTCGCATTGCAGCAGCCGCAGCACGCCCTGGCAGTGATGCGGGAAGTTGGTGTGGATGCGCAGCCAGCGGCCGTCGCCGCAGCGGTAGATGCCGGCGATTTTGTCCCAGGGGTCGGCCGGTTGGACGCCGTCCACGCGCAGATAGTGTTCGCTGCGGAATTCCGCGACGGCGTGGCGGGCGTCCACGCTGACGGTTTGCGCTTCTCCGCCGCGCTGTTTATGAAGGGCGGCGGCGGCGAGGCCGCTGCTTGCAAGGCAGGCCTGGGCGGCCGCGTCCAGCGCGAATGAGCTGGGCAGGATGGGCCCCTGGCCCTGCAGCCGCAGGCGGCTGAGCCAGTCGGCCTCCAGCGCGCTGTGCCGCCAAAGTTGGTGGATGGCTTGATCGACGGTTCCGGGCATGACATTTTCTCCGCGTTGTCATGCCATTTAAATGCATGGCGATGGAATTGGTCAATCCATATGTCATTGGCTGGCTGGTTTAAACTGTGCCCTCATCCTGGTCCGGGGCATGCAGAAACTGCCGCAGCATGGCCAGGGCGTTGGCGGGCTGCGCGCGCGCGATGTGCAGGCCGGCGTTGTGGAGGACCAGGTGGGAAAGTCCGCCCTGGCGGCGGTAGGCGCCGGCGGGCAGGCCGTAGGGACGCCAGGCTTCCCGGCCTTGCTGGCGGAACGCCGCCGCGTGCTTCCAGTAAATGGTGTTGAGCCAGGCGTCCAATCCCAGGTGATTGCCCGACATGCCGTATTCGCCATGGAAAAACAGCACCTGCAATTTTTCCAGCAGCGGGGGATATAGATGGGACGGGGCGGATTGCCATCTGCTCAAGGCCGACGGATTGGCGAAAGCCGGGTCGAGCGAGCGCGGGTCGATATGCAGCGACTGCAGTACGGCCGGATTGGCCAGATAGCCGCTCAGGCGCGAGGGCTCGCGCTCGGGCGGCTGGCGGATGTCGCGCGGATCGCGTCCGCCGCAGCGCGCGACATGGCTTTCCAGCGCCTCGGCCAGCCGCTCCGCCTGCTGGTGCCGCAGCGGGGAGGGGGAGGCGAGCGCTTGGCGGAAGTCGCGCAGCAGCGTTTCAGCCTTTTCCCTTTCCTCCGTGTTGATCAGCCGGTTCTGGCTGGCGAACTCGATATGGCTCTGCAACTGGATTTCAGGCGCGAGCAGGGCATTGCCCAGTCCCAGGCCGCGCAGCCGGATCAGCGGCTGGCCGCTGTGATTGCCGTCCAGGATGCAATGGGCCAGCCGGGCTATCGTGTGGCTGGCCTCGCCCAGGCCGAATAGGTAGCAGTCGAGTTGCCGGTAGCGCGGCCAGCGCAACAGGAATTCCTGCAGCGCGTGGTAGGTCTGCTGGCTGGCTTCGGCATGGCATTCCGGCAGGTAGCGCGGATGGACGGCGAAGGACAGCCCGCCGCCCAGCGGCTGGTCGAGGATCAGGTAATTAGCGTGCTGATGCCAGCTGAACGGATTGGCGTGGACCTGTCCGCCTTCGCCCAGCAGATAGGGGCCGTGGCCGTCGAACAGACAGTCCAGCGCGTTCTGCTCTTGGGCGTGGTTGATCCAGATGACCAAGGGGGCGTTTTCCGGGTCGCGCGCGGCCTCGCTGAACCAGAAATACAGCCAGCCGCCGGCGTCGTCGCCTATCGACAAGTAGCCTGCGAGCTGAACGGTGCGCACGGCGCCGAAGCCGGGAAAGTGGCTCAGCACCGAGCTTTCGAACTGAAACGGATTCGCTACGGTGTTCATGTCGCATGCTCCCGCCGGCTCATGACGATGGTCTGTGCATCCTGCTTCTTTATAGTTCCGATTCGGCGCTTGTTGTGTTTTGAAAAGCCGCGTGATTTTTCACATTCTCTTGCGATTTAAGTCTCCGTCCCGCTTGGCCGCCTTGTCGGGGTAAGGGCAGAGATGCCGTTTCACGACCAACCTGACGGAGCACTTCCATGCTGAGCCTGTACACCAATATCGCGGCACTGAACACCAAGTCCAATATGAATTCCACCCAGAACCAGCTGTCCACCGCGATGACTCGCTTGGGCACTGGTCTGCGCATCAACTCCGCCATGGACGACGCCGCCGGCCTGCAGATCGCCACCCGTCTGGACTCGCAAAGCCACGGCATGCAAGTGGCCATGCGCAACTCGCAAAACGCCATCTCCATGCTGCAAACTGGCGAAGGCGCGCTGGGCGAAGTGTCCAACATCGCGATGCGCATGAAGGACCTGGCCACCCAAGCCGCCGACGGCACCAGCAGCGCGGCCGACAATACCGCGCTGAATTCGGAATTCCAGCAACTGAATGCTGAAATCACCAACATCATGACCAACACCAAGTTCGGCGGCCAAACCCTGCTGAGCGGCGGCAAGTTGGCTGCTGCCGTGACTTTCCAGATCGGCAGCGACAAGGCGGAAACTTTCGCTTTCGACGCTTCCGCCGACATGACTGCGCTGGGCACCGCCAATACCGCCTTGGTTGCCGGCAAGCTCGACACCCAGGCTAACGCCAACGCCGCCATCGACCTGGCCGACAAGGTTGTCGCCGCCGTCGGCACGGTGCGTTCCACGCTGGGTGCCGGCGCCAACCGCCTGGATCACGTGGTCAACAACCTGAACAACGTGAACAACAACACCCTGGCCGCCAAGGGCCGCATCATGGATACCGACTACGCGACGGAAAGCTCCACCATGACCGCCAAGCAAATGCTGATGCAAGCCAGCACCTCCATGCTGAAGCAAAGCGGCAGCATGAACAGCCTGGCCATGTCCTTGCTGCAGTAAGCCTGAATCCAGGCGGACGCAATCAAAAGCCAGCGGCGTTGCCGCTGGCTTTTTCTTTTCTCGTCATTGTCAGTCTGGATAGCGTTACGGCGCATGAGTGTGTGTTGGTAAGTGTCTTAATCTATGGAATTTATTTTGTTTTATTGCTCAAAATAATTAAATGTGAAAATTTACATCCAGTAAATTAATACTTTGTGCATTTTTTACTGTAATAGATATTCAATGAGTGCTATTCATCCATTATGATTTTAAATGGCATTTAATTGTGCCATTTGTCATTTAATCAGCAATGGATGACGCAATGAAAAATAATACTTCGTCCCGAGGCTATCTTGCCCAAGGACTTTCCGTGATCGCGGCCGCCGCGCTGTCCGCCTGCGTGGCGACGGATGGCGGCCAGCCGGCTGTTTCCAGCCAACCCGCGCCGCAGGCCAATCAGCCCAGCGCGCGCTATTCCTCGCATTCCCCGGCGCTGTCGGAGAAACCGAACTACCCGCACGGCTTGCCGCCTGCCGCGCCCGATAACGGCGCCGCCCCGCCGCCGGCCAAGCCGGAGGGCCAACAGGGCCTGGCCGCACGCAAGGCGAATCACCCCAAGCAGACTGCTCCCAGTTATGCGGACTGCGACGAAGCCAAGCTCGGCCAGCTGTCCGGCCAGGCGCTGGTGAGCTATGTGGCCAGCGTGGATGGCGCCTGCATGAACCGCCTGTTCCAGGCGGACGGCTTCAGCTACCGCGTGGTGTCGCCGGCCAATATGCGGCTGGCGGCGGCCGAGGCGCGAGTACGCGCCGCCAACTGGGACGGTCAGAACGCCAATGGTCTGTGGCCGCTGGCGGTGTTTCTGAAAGCCGGCTACTTCCTGCAGTACAGCCATGCCAAGGAAGTGGGCGATTACGGTCCGGCGGTGGATCAGCCGGTGATGCAGGCGGTGGAGGCGATGGTTGGCAATACCGCTTTGTGGAACGCTCCGGCGCTGGACGGCGGCGGCGATGCCGACAGCTGGTACCGCGAGCGCGACGCCCGGCAGAGCGTGGCGGAAACCTTGATCCTGGCGGACTCGGTGCGCAAGGCCGAGTATGCGCTGCCGTTGCTGAACCGCTTCTTCGGCCGCTACAACGCCGCCGCCAAGGACAATTGGGCGCGCTTCGCGCTGCATCCGATGCAGACGCTGCTGTTCAATATGCATTACCAGCCCGAATTTGCCCAAAAGGTGGAAAAGGGCCAGCTCGATGGTCTGGTAGCCAGCCTGGCAGGGCTGACCCGCGCCGGCCAGCCGGCTTTCGCCGACGAGCAGATGTTCCTCAACACCCTGCGCGAAACCGGCCGCTTCATGCAATACCCGCGCACTGCGCCGCAAGCCGAATCCGCCGTCGCTCTGCATCTTAAGGGCGAGAAGTTCGGCGCCGCCTGGGCCGAGGCCGTGTACGCGCTGAAGAAGCTGGGCAAGGTGCCGTGCGAGCGCTACGGCATCTGCCAGGCGGAGCAGGAGCTGCGCGCCAGCCTGTTCCCCAATCGCTGGAGCTTCGACAACGGCAAGCTGGTGTTCGAAACCCCGCTGAGTCTGGCCGAGGTGGAGCCGCTGTACTATGCGATGAAGCAGGTGCAGACCCAGCTGTTCCGCGTGGCCGGCACCAAGGAAGCGGTGGCGAACGATCCCAACGAAAAGCTGAAGATGGTGATCTACGGCAGCAAAACCGCCTACCAGCGCTTCCAGGGCCTGCTCAATGAGCTGTCCACCGACAACGGCGGCATCTACATCGAGAAGGACGGCACCTTCTACACCTTCCAGCGCGAAGTGCCGCGCGAGAGCTATCTGACCCTGGAAGAACTGGTGCGCCACGAGTATGTGCACTATCTGTCCGGCCGCTACATCCAGCCGGGCATGTGGGGCGCGTCTGAGTTCTACCGCGACGATCGCCGCATGCCATGGTACGACGAGGGCTTCGCCGAATTCATGGCCTGGAGCACCTCGCGCGACGGCATCAAGGTGCGCGGCCACGTGGTGGACGTGGTGGCCGGCGGCTGGCCGAACAGCTTCCTGGAGCCGTCCCGCATCATGCGCTCCAGCTATAGCGACGGCTGGGACTTCTACAGCCATTCCGCGCTGTGGTTCTACTACCTGAACCAGTGGCAGCCGGGCAAGATCGCCGACATCCTGGCCGCGCTGCGCGCGGACGACGTCAAGCGCTTCGACGCCTTGGTGAACAGCATGGGCGGCGACGCCGCGCTGGTGTCAGGTTTCCGCCAGTACGTGGAGCAACAGGTGCAAGCGTCCAAGTCCGGCCAGCTGGGCAATACTTCGACCGAAGAGGGCGTGGACTGGGTGGCCAAGGACAAGTGGCAGGCCGGCGACGCCGGTACGGTGGAGGCCGCGATGCGCCGCTCGCTGCCGGTGGGCTGCCAGGTGTGGGCCGACGGCGAAACCAGCGCGCTGCGCCGCTTCGAATGCAGCGGCACGCTGCCGCTGAACGCGTCGAACAACACTCAGGCGCGCCAGGCGCTGGACAAGCTGCTGGACGGCGCGCTGCAGAATCTGGTGAAGACCGGCGGCATCAACAACCTGATGGCGACCAATTGCTCGGCCACCGACTACGACTTCACGCGCAAGACCGCGGCGCTGCGCTGCGAAGGTCCGCTGGGGCCGGCCGGCAGCGCCAAGCCGCAGCCGCCGCAAACGGGCGAGTTGAGCCTGGCCAAGCTGAGCTACGGCGGACCGGCGCGCTGCCTGCGCGGCCAGTTGCAGGGCGTGGGCGGCGTGGAGCGCTACCAACTGCTGCAGGCGCCGCAGCTGGGCCGCGCGGCGATATCCGACTGGGGTTCGTTCACGTACCGCCGCGACCTCGACCAGCCGGGCGTGGCCGACAAGATGACGGTGCGCCTGAGCAAGGGCGCGCAATCCCGCGACGTGGTGGTGGAGTTGCGCGCCACGCCGCGCGACATGCCGGAAGCGCAATGCTGGGAGCAGGCTGGCTGAGTCCGTCAAACCAAGCGGCAAGGCCGGGATTGTCCGGCTTTTGCCGCGGTTTTCGCCGTTTTAGCCGGGTGGGCGCAGCCGTGGCCGCCTCTGCCACGCCGCCTGCATCGTAGAATTGCCGCGCAAAACTGGTTGTATTGCCCGCAGGGCGAATATAATCGGTTTTTTGTGTTGTTGGACGATGAGGATGGCTATGCGAAAGGCCTGGTGGATGGGCTTGGGCCTGTTTCTGAGCGCTTGCGCTCTGGCTTATGCCGATCCGGTGATATTGACGGTATCGGGCAAGATCGGCCGTTTCACCGATGCCAAGCGCGGCGTTTACCAGTTTCGCGACAGCGATCTGGGCAAGCTGCGCCAAATCAGCTTCCGTACCTCCACCAGTTGGACGCCGACGGTGACCTTCAGCGGCCCGCTGGTGCGCGACATTCTGGCCAAGGTGGAAGCCAAGGGCGGTTCGGTGCGCGTGCTGGCGATCAACTATTACCGCTACGACATCTCCGTCGCCGAGCTGAACAGCCGCGACGTGGTGCTGGCGCGCCGCATAGACAACAAACCCTTCGACGTCGCCCATTATGGCCCTTTGTGGCTGATGTATCCGCTGCCCGATATACCGGATGCCGACAAGGGGCCGTCGCTTGACGCCAAGCTGGTGTGGCAGGTTGAAGCGCTGGAGGTGATGTGACGCCGACCAAGTGGAAAAAATACCTGCAGACGCCGTGGTGGCTGGCGCTGCCGCTGCTGCTGTTGCTGCTGGCGGCGGCGTGGAATTTCTACCGCATGGACCATTCCAGCCAGACGCTGATCGAAAGCGGCAAGAGCGAACAGCTTTACTGGAATGTCGCGCAGCTGCACATCGAACTGGAGAAGACCCGGGCGGAGCTGATCGCTTATGCCGCCGAGCCGCAGGCGTTGCCGGCGGTGCGGCAGCAATTCCAGCTCTTGCTGAGCCGTTATCAGATATTCGAAGCGCCGGACACCGTGCTGGCGCATAGGCAACTGCGCGGCGTGGCCGGCTTCGATGCGCTGACCAGCGCGCTCAGCCCCTTGTTGAAGGATCCGGCCTGGCGCAGCCTAACGTCGCAAACGGCGCGCAATATGGTGGTGCGCATAGACGCGCTGCGTCCGGTGCTGGCCAACTTCGCCGTGCAGAGTCGAGAGGCCGAGGTGGCCGCGCGCATGGCGCGCACGCGCGCGCTGGCCAGCCAGCGTTCGCAGATGCTGGCTCTGCAGCTGGTGTTGTGCGGCGGCATCTGCGGCATCTTGCTGATGCTGATGCGCTACCACGAGGTCAAGACGCTGTCGGAAGCCCGCCAGTCCCTGCTGGACCAGGAGAGAGAGGCTCATCAGGCGACCGTGGCCTTGGAGCTGGACCGCACCACCTTCCTGGGCGCGTTGGGGCATGAAATACGCTCGCCGCTGCAATCCATGCAGATGTGCATGGAGCTGGTCGAGCCGGCGGTATTGCCGGAGCCGGCCGCGCAGCTCGCGCTGAAGCGGATGAAGGCCGGCATGGCGCAACTGACCAGCCAGGTGCACGACATCATGGACGTGTCGGCCATCAAGAATATGCAACTGAGGCTGAATCCGGGACGGATGAGCCTGACCGGCGTGCTGCGCACGGTGATGGATGTGATGCAGCCATTGGCCGACGCGAAGGGGCTGGAGCTGGCGTGCGAGACCGAGAGCCTGCCGGACATGGTGATGATGGACGAGATCCGCCTGCGTCAGATCGTCGGCAATCTGGTGTCCAACGCCATCCGCTATACCGACCAGGGCGAGGTGAGGATCAAGGCGCGCGGCATGCGCCACGATGAGCAGCTGGAACTATGGCTGGAGGTCAGCGACACTGGCATCGGCATCGCCGAGGAAGACCGGCAGCGCATTTTCCAGCCATTCAGCCAGGGGCGGAACCGCCGTCCCGGCAGCAGCGGCCTGGGCCTGTCCATCGTCAAGGAGCTGGTGAGGCTGTTCGGCGGCCATATCGAGATGGACAGCATGGTGGGCAAGGGTTCCGCGTTCACGGTGCGGCTGCCCCTGCGCGAAGTGCTGGGCGGCCGCGGGGGGCGCAGCCTGTTGCTGGTGGACGACGACGCCCAGATTCGCAGTTCGGTAGCCGAATGGCTGCTCCAGGATGGCTTTCAGGTGCGCTGCGCCTCCACGCTGACCCAGGCGGCGGATTGTCTGCTGCAGCAGCGCTTCGACATTCTGCTGCTGGACATGCAACTGGGCCAGGACAGCGGCTACGCGCTGGCGGAGCTGGCGCGCAAGCAGCCGCAAAGGCCGCTGATGCTGGCGATGAGCGCCACGCCCGCGGAGTTCGCCGACGCGCGGGCAAACTGGTTTTCCGCCCGACTGGGCAAGCCATTCGATGGCCAGCAATTGCGAGCGGCGCTGGCGGCGCTGCCGATGTAGTTTGCGCGGCTCCATAAAAAAAACAGGCTCCGAAAGGGAGCCTGTTTTTTTTATGGAGAGGGATTTAAGCCTGTTCCAGCGCGTTGGTGACCATGTTCTTGATCTGCAGCGCCAGGATGGAGCCGGGCGCCGGCTTGCCTATGTAGTAGACGCCATTGGTCTGCAGCGCCTTGGATAATTCGCTCTCATGCTCCAGCGCATAGCCGGTCAGCACGATGATGGGCACATTGGGCGACTGGCGGCGGATGGTCTCGATGACTTCCATGCAGCTGCCCGGCTCGCCCAGCACCCAGTCCAGCACGAAGGCGTCGAACTCTTCATGCGACAGCGCTTGCAGCAGCGCTTGCGATTCGTAGTAAGGCAGGGCGAACAGGCCCTGCTGCACCAGAATGGCGGACAACAGGTCGGCATCCTTGTCGTCCAGCACCGCCACCAGCAGGCGCTTGCTGTTGGCGCGCTTGGGCGGGCGCACCGTCAGGTAGGTGACTTCGTGCCCGTCCTCGCCGTCGAACTGAGTGCCGGGGAAAACGTGCCAACAGTCGTGCAGGCGCTTGGCCATCAGCAGGGGGGCGCAGGAGTCGTCGGCCAGCGGCTCGCCGAGCTGGATCCAGCAATGCGCCTCGCCGCTTTGATTGTTCAGGTGCAGGATGGCTGGGATCAGGTCCTGCTCGCGCGGCAGGGAGGGGCTGTCCTGCGGCTCTCGCCTGACCAGCAGCGTTGACGCGGACACATTGAGGTACTGGGCCAGTTTCTCTACTTGCGCCAGTTGCCACGGGCTGCTGCCGTTCAGCTTGCGGTAGGCCTGAGAGGTGCTCAGGCCCAGGATTTGCTCGACCAGACCGGCTTGTTGCGCTTCCGGCCAGTTGAACTGCTCCAGTTGGGCGCGGATGTTGTCGCAGATGGTCTGGTTGGCGGATTTGGCGTCGGTCATGGCGGATGCGTCCACGTAATGGCAATGACGGAGATGCTAACACTCATGTTTTGACATGTCGCTGTAATGTGCATTAAATGGCAAAATTTTCTTATTTTGCGACTCATGCATTTGCGTTTTCACAACATGCGAAAAAGCACTTTGGAATGATAGGAGCATGGGTAAGTCTAGTTTATGCGCAAGAAATGCGGCCATCTTGGACGGATGGCCGCATTTCTTGCAACGAGGTCAACCTAACGTTCCGATCAGGCTGACTTGGCGCGTTTCCGGCACTTCGTTGTAGGACAGCACATGGAGACCGGGCGCGAACAGGCGGCCGTAGCGGGCCAGCAAGGGCCGGATCTGTGGCATCACCAGCAGCACGGGAGGCTGGCCCTGCTGTTTCATCTGATCGCGCGCCACCGGCATATTGGCTTGCAGCTGCTGCAACACGTTAGGGTCCACCGGGAAGCTGTCCAGCTGCGGCTTGCCGGTTTGCTGCGCTTGGGACAGCGCGCCCAGCAGCAGGTTTTCCAGCTCGGCCGATAGATTGAAGGCGCGGATTTCGTCGCGCGGGCCGGCGATGGCCTGAACGATCTGGCGCTTCAGCGCGCAGCGCGCCTCGGCGGCCAGCATGATGGGGTCCTTGGTGGTGTCGCTGGCTTCCAAGAGCGCGGTGGCGATGGGCACGATGTCTTTCAGCGACACATGGTCCTGAAGCAGCTGGCGGTAGGCGCGCAGCAGCTGCACCGGCGTCAGCGCCTGGTTCAGCGCCGCGGCGAGCTTGGGCGCCAGTGCGGCCAGCCGCTCGCCCAGCGCGGTCACGTCGTCGTGGCGGAACAGCTCGGCCAGGTTTTCGCGCATCACCTTGTTCAAATGCGTGGCCATCACGCTGGCGCAGTCCACCACCTGGTAGCCCAGGCCCAGCGCCTTGCTTTTATCCGCCTGGGCGATCCAGGTGACCGGCATGCCGTAGGCCGGGTCTATGCCGGGGATGCCGTCCACTTCGCCGTAGACCTCGGGCGAGGGAATGGCCATCAGCCTGTCGGCGTAGACCTCGGCCTCGGCCACGGTGCCGCCGGAAATCTGGATGGCGTACTGCGACGGTTTGAGCCTGAGGTCGTCGCGCAGGCTGACGCCGGGCAGCAGCACGCCCATCTGCTCGGACAGCCCTTGCCGCACGCCCTTGACGCGCTTGGTCAGCGGCGCGCCTTGGCCGGCATCCAGCAGCGACACCAGGCGATAGCCCAGCGTGATGCCCAGGGTTTCGGAATAGGGGAGGGTGCTCCATTCCAGCTCGATCTCGGCCTCGCCCTGCATGGCCGCCTTGACGACGCTCTGGTTCAGCGCGGCGGAGGCCGGCGGTCGCCGCGCGTGCATGCGCCAGGCCACATAGCCGAGCAGGACGGCGAAGCCGAGGAAGGTGGGCCACGGCATGCCCGGAATGATGGCCAGCGCCAGCATCATGCCGGCCGCGCTCATCAGCACGGTGGGCGAGGCTAGCATCTGGCTGCGCACCTGCTGCGGCATGTCGGCCTCGTCATTGATGCGTGTGACGATGATGGCGGCGGCGGAGGACAAGAGCAGCGCCGGAATCTGCGCCACCAGACCGTCGCCTATGGTCATCAGCGCGTACTGGCGGAAGGCGTCGCCCATGGATAGATTGTGCATCAGCGCGCCGATGGCCACGCCGCCGAACAGGTTGATGATCAGGATCAGGATGCCGGCGATGGCGTCGCCGCGCACGAATTTGGACGCGCCGTCCATCGCGCCATAAAAGTCCGCCTCGGTGGCGATGTCGCGGCGGCGTTGCTGCGCCTGTTCCTGGTTGATTAGGCCGGCGTTGAGGTCGGCGTCGATGGCCATCTGCTTGCCCGGCAGCGCGTCCAGCGTGAAGCGGGCCGATACTTCGGAAATCCGCTCCGCGCCCTTGGTCACCACCATGAAATTGATGATCATCAGGATGACGAACACCACCATGCCGACCACGAAGTTGCCCCCTATCACCACATTGCCGAAGGCCTCGATCACCCGGCCGGCGGCATGCGTGCCCTCATGGCCATGCAGCAGCACCACCCGGGTGGAGGCCACGTTCAGCGACAGCCGCATCAGCGTGGTGGCCAGGATGATGGTGGGGAACACCGAGAAGTCCAGCGGCCGCCGCGCCGACACGCTGACCAGGATCACGATGATGGCCAGCACGATGTTGAAGGTGAACAGCATGTCCAGCGCCAAGGGCGGCAAGGGCAGCATCACCATGGCCAGGATGGCCAAGAGGAACAGCGGGGCGGCGAGCTTGTGGCGGCCGATGTCGGCCAGCAGTTTGGTCAGCGAGTTCATGTTGCGGGGTCGGGGTCGGATAGTTCGCGCGGGACCGCTAGATCCGGCAGGATGGGCCGGCTGCGGCGGCTGCCCGCCTGGAATGCTTTCAATTGCAGGACATAGGTCAGCACCTGCGCCACCGCGCGGTACAGCGGCGCGGGGATTTGCTGGTTGACCTGGGTGGTGTGGTACACCGCGCGCGCCAGCGGCGGCAGCGGCAGCACCGTCAATTTCAGTTCGTCGGCCAGCTGGCGGATGTACAGCGCCATCTCGTCCACGCCCTTGGCGATGATGAAGGGCGCTTCGGCGCGGTCTTCGTCGTATTTGAGCGCCACCGCGTAGTGGCTGGGATTGACGATGACGACATCCGCCTTGGGCAGCGCCTTGCGCACGCCGCGCTGCGCCAACTGGCGCTGCAACTGGCGGATGCGCTGGCGCACCTCGGGCCGGCCCTCGGTGTTCTTGTGCTCTTCTTTTATTTCCTGCTTGCTCATGCGCTGCTGCTTCAGGAACAGGAAGACCTGCAGCGGCAGGTCGGCCAGCGCGAACAGCAGAAAGACGGCAGCCAGCTTGAGCAGGCAGGACAGCAAGAGGTCCGCCGCGCCGGCCAGCGCGGGCAGCAGGGGCATGCCGGACAGCGCGAAGAAGCCTTCCAGCGCGCCGCTGGCCACGCGGTACAGCAGCCAGCCCAGAATCAGCGCCTTGGCGATGGACTTGCCGATCTCGCTGGCGTGCTTGGGCGAAGCCAGCCGAGACAGGTGGGCCAGCGGGTTCATGCGCTCGAATTTGGGGCCGATCTGGGACAGCGCGAACACCCAGCCGCCGGGAAACAGGCTGATCAGCAGCATGGTCAGCGGGATGATGGCCAGCGGCGCCAGCATTTTCAGCAAGAGCAGCAGGGTGCCGGCGAATAGTTTGGACCAGCTGTTTTCCAAGGCGCCTTGGCCGGAAAGCGAGGCGAAGGCCAGCGCGAACAGGCGGCGGAAATCGCCCAGCCAGTCAGGCGCCAGCCAGAAAACCAGCTTCAGGGCCAGGATCAGCCCCAGCGCGGCGGCCAGATCGCGCGAGCGCGGCACTTGGCCCTGCTCGCGCGCTTTGCGCAGCCGCTGCGGGGTGGCTTTTTCCGTCTTGTCGCCGGAATGCGCCTCAGCCATGGCCCATCTCCAGCAACTGGTTCAAGAGGCGCAGGGTCTGCTCGCTCAGGCTCAGGTATTGCGGCGGCAGCACGCGCATCAGCAGGGTCAGCGTGCCGAGGCCGAACAGCGCCACCACCGGGAAGCCCAGTGAAAACAGGTTCAATGCCGGCGCCACGCGGTTGATCATGCCGAAGCCGGCCTGCACCACGAAGGTGGCGAATACCACCGGCAGCGCCAGCACCATGGCGGCCGACATCACCCAGCCCACGCTGCCGGCCAGCGCCGTCAGCGAGGCTTGCGGAATGCCGCCGCCCAGCGGCCAGGCGCGGAAACTGGCGTACACCACCTGCACCAGCACCAAATGGCCATCCATGGAAAAGAACAGCAAGGCGGCGAGCAGGTAGAGCAGGCTGGACACCACGTCTGAGCTGTTGCCGTTGCCGGGATCGTTCATCACCGCCATGGACAGGCCCATTTGCGAGGACAGCAGAAAGCCCAGCAAGGACAGGATGGACATCGTCAGCTGGAAGGCCAGGCCGAACAAGAGGCCGATGATGACTTGTTCCACGCTGGCGGCTACGCCGTGCAGGGTGAATGGATCAATGGGGGAGTGGCCAGGCATGGCCGGAATGCAGGCGACGGCCAAGGCCAGCGCCAGGCCGATGCGCGCCGGCAGCGGCACCATGGCGTCGCCGATGAAGGGCGCGACGCTGAACGCCGCCAGCAGACGGCAGAACGGCCACCATACCGCGGGAAGCAGGTTCAGCCACTGGGCGTACAGGCCCTGCATCGCTAGCCCACCTGGCTCGCGGCGCGCTGGAACATGGCGACGCAGAAGTCCATCAGGTAGCCGGTGATCCAGTGGCCGGCCAGCGCGATGGTCAGCAGTACGATCAGTAATCGAGGCAGGAAGGACAGCGTCTGTTCGTTGATCTGGGTGGCGGCTTGGATCAGGCTGACCACCACGCCGACGATCAGGCTGGGCAGCACTAGGAGCACCACCAGCGTCACCACCACGCGCAGGCTGTCGTTGACGATGTCGACCGCGATATCGGGCGTCAGCATGGGCTTTGCATCCTCAATAAGCCTGGATGGACGTGACCAGGGTGTTGACGGTCAGCGACCAGCCGTCCACCAGCACGAACAAGAGCAGTTTCAGCGGCAGCGAAATCACCAGCGGCGACAGCATCATCATGCCCATCGCCATCAGCACGCTGGACACCACCAGGTCTATCACCAGAAACGGAATGAACAACATGCAGCCGATCTGGAACGCGGTTTTCAGCTCGGACAGCACAAAGGCCGCCAGCTTGACGGTGAACGCGTGGTCTTCGGGCTTGGCCGTTTCGGCTTCGCCGGACAGCTTGGCCATCTGGGCCAGCGCGGTCTTGCTGGTCTGGGCTAGCATGAAGCGGCTGATGGGCTTGGCGGCGATTTCCAGCGCCTGCTGCATGGTGATCTTGTCCTGATCGAAGGGCACCATGGCCTCGTTCCACACCTGCAGGCCCACCGGACGCATGACCAGCAGGGTCAGGATCAGCGCCACGCCGGTGATCAGGCGGTTGGGCAGGCCTTGCTGCAGGCCGAGCGCCTGCCGAAGCAGGGACAGCACGATGACGAAGCGGGTGAAGCTGGTCATCATCAGCGCCAGAATGGGCAGCAGGCCCAGCGCCGTCATCAGGATCAGGATCTGGGTCTTGATCGTGAAATCGACCGGCATGCCGCCGGCGCTGCCGGACAGCAGCTTCAGCGGCTCGGCCCAGGCGGGCGCGGCGCAGAGCAGGCCGGCGACGGCCAGCGGCGGCAGGGTGAGGACGCGCTTCATCAGGCCAGGCTGTCCAGTTGCAGGTCGTTCAACTCCACCACGCGCAGGCCGTAGTTGTCGCCGGACACGACGACTTCGGCGCGGCCTATGGTCGTGCCGTTCACTTTGATGTCCAGCGGCTCGCCGGCGATCTTGTCCAGCTCGATGACCGAGCCGGGACCGATGCGGCACAGGTCGGCCAGCGAGATGTCCGCGCCGCCCACTTCCAGGGTGAGCTTGACCGGAATCTTGCGCAGAAAGGACGTCATGTCGCGGGCTGCCGGCGCGGCGGCGGGCGGCGTTTCCGCATCCAGTCCGTCGAAAATGCCGTCCAGGTCGAAATCTTGATTGGTATCCATCGAATTTCCTTTGGTGCTCATTCGGCGTCGGCGAAGCCGGCCAGGCACAGCTTGCCCTGGCGTTCCGCCACGCGGGCGTGGAATAGCGGCGCGCCGCGCACGCAGACTTCGGCGCGCGGCGGCAGGGAGATTGCCAGCACGCTGCCGGGCTTCAGGTCGAGAATCTCGCCCAGAGGCAGCTCATGGCGCAGCAGGCAGGCGTTCAGCCGCAGCCGCAGTTGTTCGTCGAAGCGCTCGCGCGCGGCGCCGGGCAAGCGCGGCCGTTGGCTGCTCAGGCTTTGCAGCAGGGCGTCGAAGGCGGCGTGGTCCAGGCGCAGCCGCAAGGCGCCCAGGGGTTTGTCGCCGTCGGCCACTTCCACTTCCAGCTGCCAGGCCGCTTGCGGGGCGAAGCTTTGCGGGCGGATGGACGGCTCCGGCGCAGGGTGGCCGGCGAGGTGGTGGACCACGCCGGCGAACCGGGGCAGCAGCCGCTCGGCCAGGGTGCGAGCCAGGCGGCGCTCAGTCTCGGTTTCGGCCGGCGCCTCGGCGGAGGCCGAGCCGGCGCCGAAGCGGTAATCGAGTATGCCCAGCAGCAGGCCTCGGTCGAAATGGCTGCCCAGCTGCCATTCGTTCAGCGCGTGCCATTGCCAGCGCCTATCGTCGGCCGCCGGCAAATGCTGCGTCAGCGGGAGCAGGCGAAAGCCGGCGTGGTAGCGCCGGTTCAGTTCGCGCTCGAAGAAGTCGCCCAGCTCCTGTTGCAGCGCGCGGGCGAACAGCGGCAGCAAGTGGGTAGGCCGACCCAGAGTGCGCAGATCCAAGGCCTGCAGGCGGGCGCCTTCTTCCGGCGCAACGATTTTGGCTTTGGGCATGACGGTGTGTGGTTTATGAGGAGGCTGCGGACAACCCCCGGCTATTGCTGGGAGTGTGCATCTTACTGGCTGGCCGGCGGCGGTAAAGGGGGAAAATTCACGGTTGCCATTGTGAAAAATACCGCCAACCGAATAAATCGTTGAGTTTAAAATCCGCCAGCTTGCCTGAAAGCTTGCCTGACAATCGGCGCGCGGGTGGGATTCGATACGAATGTTTGATTAAGGATGGGAAATGGCAGCCAATCTCGGTTTGATGATCCACGCCGACCGTACCCAGTTGTTGGGAGAGCTGGGCGCGCTGGGCCAGGGCGCGGCCGCGCCGCGGCCGGCGCAGGATGAGGCGCCGGCCGGCCAGGGCTTCGGCCAGGCGATGATGGCTGCCGTTCGCGATGTCGATCAGCAGAACCGTCAGGCCTCGGAAAAAATGACCGAGGTGGACAGCGGGCAGAGCGACGATCTGGTGGGCGCCATGCTGATGAGCCAGGAGGCCAATCTGTCCTTCTCCATGCTGATGCAGGTCCGTAACAAAGTGGTCGGCGCGGTGGACGAGCTGATCAAGATGCAGTTGTAAGGGGCGGCAAGTGGTTAAGCAATTGCGCAGCGGCCTGGCCGTCGTACAGCAAAGAATGGCAGGCCGGCGCCTGCTGCCGGAAAACGCCTGGCGTACTCTGCTGCCCATCGTGCTGTTGGCGATAGGCCTCAGCGTGGTGGCCACCTTGTGGCTGTGGCGAGACGACGCCAGCTACAAGCCCTTGTTCGGCGCGCAGGAAAAAGTCAGCAGCGCCGACATGATGGCGGCGCTGGACGCCGACAAGATTCCCTACCGCATCCACCCGGAAACCGGCCAGGTGCTGGTGCCGGACGCGGATCTCGCCCGCGCCCGCATGCAGCTGGCGGCCAAGGGCGTGGTGGCGCAGCTGCCGGCCGGGCTGGAGCTGTTGGACAAGAACGATCCGCTGGGCGTCAGCCAGTTCGTGCAGGACGTGCGTTTCCGCCGCGGCCTGGAAGGCGAGCTGGCGCAGAGCATCATGGCGCTGGACCCGGTGAAAAGCGCGCGCGTGCATCTGTCTTTGCCGCGCAGCACGTCCTTCGTCACGGTGGGCGGCGAGAAGGGCTCGGCCTCGGTGGTAGTCACCTTGAAGCCGGGCCAGCAGTTGAGCAACGAGCAGATCGCCGCCGTGGTCAAGCTGGTGGCCGGCAGCGTGTCGTCGCTGGAGCCGTCGCAAGTCACGCTGGTCGATCAGGCCGGGCAATTGCTGTCCGGGCGCATAGACCTGGGCGACGGCAGCCTGGCGGCCAATGACAACGAGGCGGCCAAGCGCTTCCGCCAGGAGGCGCTGCAGAATGCGCGCGACCTGCTGGCGCCGGCTCTGGGCGCCGACAATTTCAAGCTCAGCGTCACCGCCGACGTGGACAACGACCGCGTGGAGGAAACCCGCGAGAAATACGGCGAGTCGCCCAAGGTCACCAACGAGGCCTCGCGCGAGGAAACCAGCACCGAACGCGCCGCGCTGGGCGTGCCGGGCTCCTTGAGCAATCGCCCGGTCAATACCGACGCCTCCGGCGGCGCGGGCGAGAAAGCCGGCAACAGCAAGAACGCCGTCACGCGCCAGTACGCCTACGACCGCAACATCACCAATATCAAGAAGGCGCGCGGCACGCTGCGCCGCCTCAGCGTGGCCGTGGCGCTGAACCAGGCCGCCGCGCCTGGCGGCAAAGGCTGGCAGCCGGCTGATCTGGCCAATATCGACAAGCTGCTGCGCAACGGCCTGGGCATCAACGCCGCGCGCGGCGACGTGCTGGTGGTGTCCACGCTGCATTTTTCCGCGCCGCCGCAGGAAGCGCCTGTCTGGCAGCAGCCGGATGCCTGGTACGAGGGCGCGCGCTGGCTGGGCTATGCCGTGGCCTTGCTGCTGGCTTATCTGCTGCTGGCGCGTCCGTTGTTGAAGATCGCCCGCCAGTTGGCCGAGCGCAAGCTGAGCGACTACGCGCCGGACGAGATGGACGTGACGCCGGACGATCCGCTGCTGGCGCGGCCGCGCGAGTCGGCCAGCCCGCGCCAGCCCGGGCTGGCTGCGGCTGCACCCGGCGACAGCCCGGTGGTGCCGCTGTTGGAAAACTATGACCTGCCGCCCGCCGGTTCGCCGGTGGACGTGATGGTGGAGCACCTGAAGGGGCTCGCGGCCAAGGAGCCGGAGCGCGTCGCTGAGGTGGTCAAGCAATGGGTGCAGAATAATGGACGAAAACAATAATCCGGCGCCGGACGCGCCGGCCTATATCCCCCCGGCGGCGCCGGCCGGCAACGGCCAGATGAGCGCCATCGAGCAGGCGGCCGTGCTGCTGCTGTGCATGGGCGAGGAGCCGGCGGCGGCGGTGCTGCGCTGCCTGAGCCGCGAGGAGCTGCTGCAGGTGACGCAGGCCATGTCCAGCATGAGCGGCATCAAGGTGGACGCCGTGAAGTCGACCATGCAGCGCTTTTTCGACGAATACCGGGAGCAGAGCGGCGTGCACGGCGCCAGCCGCAGCTTCCTCAAGCGCTCGTTGGAGCTGGCCCTGGGCGGCGACATCGCCGGCAGCGTGCTGGACACCATCTACGGCGACGCCATCCGCCCCAAGATGGCGCGGCTGCAATGGGTGTCGCCGCAATGGCTGGCCGACCGCATCGCCGTGGAGCATGTGCGCATGCAGGCGGTGTTCCTGGCCTTCCTGCCGCCGGCGCTGGCCGGCCAGGTGGTGGAGGCGCTGCCGGCGGCAGACCGCGACAGCGTGCTGGTCAATGTGGCCAGGCTGAAAGACGTGGACCGCGAGCTGCTGCACGAGCTGGAGGAATTGGTGGACCGCTGCCTGGAAAGCCTGCACACCCAGAGCACGGCGGTGGAAGGCATGCAGCAGACCGCCGACATTCTCAACCGGCTGCCGGGCGACCGCAGCCGGATGATGGAACTGCTGCGCGCGCATGACGAGGATATCGTGGACGAGATAGAAGCGAGGATGTACGACTTCTTCATCCTGTCGCGCCAGACCGAAGAAGCGCTGACCCGCATTTGCGAGGATGTGCCGCTGGAGCAATGGGCCATCGCGCTGAAGGGCGCCGAGCCCGCGGTGCGCGACGCCATCATCCAGACCATGCCGCGCCGCCAGGCGCAGAACTTCGAGGGCATGATGCGCCGTTCCGGCCCGGTGCCCAAGAGCCGGGTCGAAGAGTCCCGCCGCGAAATCATGGCCCAGGTGCGCCAGCTGGCCGATGCCGGCGAGGTCGACCTGCAGCTGTTCCCAGAGGAAGTCGTCGAGTGAAGCCCTGGCGACCCTTTCGTTTTCCGCCGCTGATCGAAGGCGCGCCGCTGGAACCCGAAGCCGCGGCCGAAGTGCAAGCTTCCGCCGCGGATGGCTTCCGCCAGGGCATGGATGCCGGCTATCGCGAGGGCTATGACAGCGGCGAGGCCGCCGGCCGCGACGCGGGCTACCAGGCGGGCCTGGAGCATGGCCGCGCCGAAGGGGCGGCCGCCGCGCGCGCCGAGACGCTGGCGGGGCTGGAAACCCTCGGCGCGCCGCTGGCGGCGGCCATCGAGCAACTGAACAAATTGTGCCGCGATTACCAGGCCGCCCAGCGCGACGAAGTGGTGGAGCTGGTGGCCAAGGTGGCGCGGCAGGTGATCCGCTGCGAGCTGGCGCTGAAGCCGGTGCAGATACTGGACCTGGTGGAGGAAACGCTGGCGGCCTTGCCGCAAAGCCCGCACGGCCTGGGCGAGGTGGAAGTGCTGCTCAATCCGGAAGAGTGCCAGCGCATCCGCGAACTGGCGCCGGAGCGCGCCGCGCAGTGGAAGCTGAGCGCGGATTCCGCGCTGGAGGCCGGAGAATGCCGCGTGCGCGGCGCCGAGTTCGAGGCCGATGCCGGCTGCAAGCAGAGGCTGGAGCATTGCGTGGTCAGTCTGCGCGATCAGCTGCAGGCGGAAGAGGCTTAAGCGATGCTGCGCCAGGCGCTTAGCCAGCTCTCGGTGCCGGATGCGCCGGTCGCCACCGTCAGCGGCAAGCTGGTGGGCGTCAGCGGGCTGCTGCTGGAAAGCGTGGGCTGCCCGTTGAGCACCGGCCAGCGCTGCCTGGTGGAAACCGCAGGCGGCGGCTGGCTGCAGGCTCAAGTGGTGGGCTTCCGCCGCGAGGTGTCCTTTCTGATGCCGTTCAAGAAACCGGTGGGATTGTCCACCGGCGCGCGCGTATTGCCGGCACCTGACAGTAGCGGCTTGACCATAGGCGATAGCTGGCTGGGCCGCATCGTCAACGGTTTGGGCGAGCCGCTGGACGACAAGGGCCGCCTGAGCGGCGACACGCCGCTGGCCGCCCATCCGCCGCAAATCAATCCGCTGAAGAAGAAGCCGGTGGACACGCCGCTGGATGTGGGCGTGCGCGCGCTGAACGGCTTGCTGACCATAGGCCGCGGCCAGCGCGTAGGCTTGTTCGCCGGCTCCGGCGTCGGCAAGAGTGTGCTCCTGGGCATGATTACCCGCCATACCGAGGCCGACGTCGTCGTCGTGGGCCTGATAGGCGAGCGGGGCCGCGAGGTGCGCGAGTTCGTCGAGCACGCGCTGGGGCCGCAAGGCCTGGCCAAGGCGGTGCTGGTGGTGGCGCCGGCCGACGAGTCGCCGCTGATGCGGCTGAAGGCCACTGAGCTGTGCCACACCATCGCCGCCCATTACCGCGACCGCGGCCGCAACGTGCTGCTGCTGGTGGATTCCCTGACCCGATACGCGATGGCGCAGCGCGAAGTGGCGCTGGCCCTGGGCGAGCCGCCAGCCACGCGCGGCTATCCGCCGTCCGTGTTTGGCCTGCTGCCCAGCCTGGCCGAAAGCGCCGGCAATGGCGAAGGCGGCGAGGGCAGCATGAGCGCCATCTACACCGTGCTGGCCGAGGGAGACGACCAGCAAGACCCGGTGGTGGATACCGCCCGCGCCATTCTGGACGGCCACATCGTATTGAGCCGCGAGCTGGCCGAGCGCGGCCACTATCCCGCCATAGACATTTCCCGCTCGGTCAGCCGTTGCATGAGCCAGCTGATAGACGAAGAGCACGCCGCCGCCGCGCGCGACGCGCGGGCGCTCTGGAGCCGCTATCAGGAAGTGCGGGCCCTGTTGCCGCTGGGCGCCTACGTGCCTGGCGCGGACCCCTCCACCGATCGCGCCTTGCGCCTGCAGCCGGCCATGGAGGCGCTGCTGCGCCAGGCGGCGGGCGAGGCCGCGCCGTTTTCCGAGACCTGCCGACAACTGCAGGAGCTTGCCCGCGCATGAGCCAAGCGATACGCCAATTCGATTTGCTGCTGACGCTGCGCCGCCGCGACGGCGAAAAGCTGGAAACCGAACTGGCCGCCAAGCGCCGCCTGCAGGAGCGCTACCGCCGCAATATCGAGCGGCTGGAGCAGCTCAGCGCGGCCAGCGGCGCGAGCGCGTCGGCAGGCCATCCGGCGCTCGCGCTCAATTGCGCCGGCTACAAGAGCCATCTGAACGGCTTGATGCAATCGCAACGGCAGGACTTGCGGCTGGCGGAGGCGGATGCCGAAATCAGCCGCGGCCGACTGGAAGCGGCGCGCCGGCGCGAGGAGCAGGCGCGGCAATTGCGCGACGAGGCGGTGCTGGACTGGCAGGCCGAGCGCCGCCGCGCCGAGCAGAAACG
>NZ_PQWB01000012.1:29225-130108 GCF_002924365.1 Chromobacterium alticapitis
ATTGATTAGCGGACGAAAGGGATAGCGATGGCGATAGATTTCAACGCGATGCCGCCCAGCACCTGGGCGGACAATCTGGCCAAGAGCAGCTTGAGCGGCATGCAGAGTGCGCTGGACAGCCAAACCAAGGACGCCAAGGCGCGCAGCGACGCTTTGAGCCAGTTGCAGAAAGCGCTGCAGGACTACAAGGGCAGCCTGACCACGCTGACCGGCAAGAAGAGCCTGGCGGCGATGGGCGCCACGGCCAGTCCGGACGGCGTGGCCACGGTCAGCGCCGCCGGCAATGCCCAGCCGGGCAGCTACAGCCTGTTCGTGGAGCAGACCGCCACGGCCCAGCAACTGGCGATGGGCGATTTATCGACCGCCACGGCCCAGGCCAGCGACAAATTCACGGTCAAGCTGGCTGGCGGCAGCAGCTTCGATGTCGCCATGAATGGAGCGGATCAGGACGGCGACGGCAAGCTTTCCGTCACCGAATTGGCATTGGCGATCAACCGCGCCAGCGGCAACAGCGGCAAGGTCAACGCCATGGTGCTGAACAATAACGGCGCGAGCCAGTTGGTGCTGTCTTCCGGCAAGACCGGCCAGTCCGGCGCCATTTCGCTGGACCTGAGCCAGGTGAGCGACGCCGGGCTGAAGAGCGGCTTGTCCACTTCGCAAACGCTGACCGCGGCGCAGGACGCCGTGGTGTGGCTGGGCGGCAAGGGCACCGGCGTGCGCATGCAGCAGGCATCCAATACCTTCACCAATATCAGCGGCGTCACGCTGACCGTCAACAAGGCGATGAAGGATGGCGACGCGCCGCTGCAAGTGTCGGTGAACCGCAGCGACAATGACACGACCGCGAACGTGCAGAGCTTCATCGATGCATACAACAAAGCCTACAAGGCGCTGGGCAGCCTCACTCAGCCTGGCGTGAACGGCAATGCCGCCGGCGCCTTGGGCGACGATTCAGGCGTGCGCAGCCTGCAGAGCCAGCTGGGCAATTTGCTGCGCCAGTCATTCGACGGCATCACTTTGGGGCAGTTGGGCATCACCGCGAGCCGCGACGGCACGCTGACATTGGATAGCAAAAAGCTGTCCACCACGCTGCAAGCCGCGCCGGATGCGTTGGACCGCTTTTTCAACAGCAGCGCGAGCAAAACCGGCGCGCTCAAGCAGAGCGGCGATTATCTGGATAAATGGCTGAACTTCAGCAGCGGGATGCTGAAGCAGCGCCAGGACAGCGCGAGCCGCGAAACGAAGGATTTGAACAACAGGCAGGACGCGTTGCAGCAGCAATACCAGCAGTTATACCAACGCTACCTGACCCAGTTCAGCAAATTGCAAAGCATGCAAGACCAGATGAACCAGACGCTGGGCATGCTCAACTCCAACTGATTACAAGACAGGCGGGATCAAGAAAGTGGATTACGAAGCCTACCGCAACTACCACGCGGTCAACCTGGAGTCGCAGACTCACGCCGCCAGCCAGGTGGAACTGGTGCTGGTGCTGTTCGACGGCTTGCTCGAGGAGATCGCGCGCGCGCGCGGCCATCTGGAGCATGGCCGCTACGAGCAGAAGGGCGAGAGCATCAGCAAGTGCATCAATATCCTCAACGGCTTGTCCAGCGCGCTGGATTTCGAGTCCGGCGGCGAGGTGGTGGCCAATCTGGCGCGGCTGTACGACTACTGCGCCCACCGGCTGTACCAGGCTAGCGCGGAGCTGGACGGCGCGGCGCTGGATGAGGCGGAGAAGCTGCTGTTGACGCTGAAGGGCGGCTGGGTAGGCGTGCGGGACCAGCATGCCGCGGCCTGAAGCGGCAAGCTGCTGCCAGGCTATGGCGGAGGCCGGCGCCCGCCGCGATTGGGCGGCGCTGGCCGCGCTGGATCGGCGCGTGCGAGAGGGTTTGGCGACGCCGGACGGCGGCTGGAGCCGCGAAGAGCGGGCGGCGTTGGCCGAGGCCTACCGCGCCGCGCTGGCGCGCAGCGGCGCCGAGCTGGAAGCGTTGCGGCACCGATTGGCCGCTATCGGCCAGCAGCGCGAAGGCCAGCTGGCCTACGCGCAATTCAGTGAATGGGAGCAAGCATGAGCAGAGTGGCGCCGCCGTCTATCCAGACCAGTTTGCCGGCTTTGTCGGACGAGGCCATCGCCCCGGGGCAGGAGGATCTGCCGCGGGGCGATGACGCGTCCGCCGCGGATTTCTTCGATGTTTTGCTGCAAGCCAGTCAGATGGCGCCTGCCGATCCGGCGCGACAAGCTATTCCGTCCGCGGCAGAGGCGCCCGCGCGGGGCGGGGAGGGCGGGCCGCGGAATGTCGCCGCCGCGCAGCCAGCGAAAGCGCAGGCGGAGCCTGCGCGAGAGGCGGATGAACCGCAGCGGCAGGCAGATCCCCTGGTTTTGATGCCGGCGATGCAGCCATCCGCGCTGTGGCAGGCATGGCTGCCGCAGGGCTCGGCGCCGTCCGAGCCGGTTCAGGCTCGGATCGACGGCGATGGGTCGCCCTCGAACGCGCGCGCGGCGGCGCCGGTTTTGCCGTCCGCGCAGTTTGCGCCGGTTTCCGCCAAGGAGTTGGCGCAGCAACTGGCGGAGCTGGCGCCGTCGCCGTCTGCCGCGGCGCCGGTTTTGGCCGCGCCCCTGGCGCCGGCGGCTGCGCATTTGGCCGACGCTGCCAGGCTGTCGGATGGATTCAGCCTGGCTTTGCCGCCGGCCCAGCCGGAAAGCTGGAGCGGCAAATTGCAGGCGGCGCTGGGCGAGCGGCTGCAAGTGCTGTCCAGCCAGAACATGGACCGGGCGACGCTGCGCTTGGACCCGCCGTCGCTGGGCACCTTGGAGATCGCCATCCGCCACCAAGCCGGGGCGCTGACGGTGGAGCTGACGGCTTCGCACGGCGAGGTGGTGCGCCAGCTGCAGAATATGGGCGACGCCCTGCGTCAGGATCTGGGCGGGCGACAGTACACCCAGGTGGCGGTGGAAGTGCGGGAGGGCATGCCTTCAGGCCATGGCCAAGGCGGCCGCCATGGCCGCGAGCAGCAAGCGCGCGAGGAGCCGGGACGGGCTTTGACGCGGGAAGGATGGCGGGAGGCGGAAGGCTTTTCGCTGGATCAGGGTTGAAGGATTGAAGGGTTGAAGAGGTAAAGAGATGAATGGCAAGACCCTGATCGCGGCTGCGTTGGCGGCTGTTCTGGCGGCGGGTGCCGGCGTGGGGAGCTGGTGGTATTTCCAGCGCGGCGCTCACGCCGCGGCCGAGCCGCCCAAGCCGGTCGACTACCGCTATGTCACCTTGGACAAGATCGTGGTGATGCTGCGCGCGGAAGGCGGCGATCCGCGCTATATGGCGGTGGACCTGGTGTTCCGCTGCGCGCCGGACGGCGAGGCCAGGCTCAAGGAGCAATTGCCGCTGCTGAAAAGCGTGGCGGTTCGAGCCTTGTCGCAGCTGAACCGCGAGCGCGCCGGCGCGCTGAGCATAGACGACTACCAAAGCCTGCTGAGCAAGGCCTATCGCGCCGCGTATGCGCGCGAGCAGGGGGCCCAGCCCTTCAGCGAGGTGATGGTGGGCAAATTGATCATCGAGTAGCGCGATGTACGCCGAAAGCTACGCACTTCCCACGCAGGCGGCGGACGAGAGCCGGCATCTGCTCGCCTACGCGCCGCTGGTCAAACGCGCGGCGCGCCAGCTATCCAGCCAGGCCGACGGCGTGTTCGATCGCGAGGACATGGAGCAGATCGGCCTGATGGCGCTGCTGGATTGCCTGCGCCGCTACGGCGGGGAGCCGGACGAGCGCTTCGCCGGCTTCGCCATGCTGCGCATCCGCGGCGCCATCCTGGACGAGTTGCGGCGGCTGGACTGGCGGCCGCGCTCGGTGCGGCAGGAGGCGCACCGCATGCGGGACGCGCTGCGCGAATTACGGCGCAATCTCGGACGAGAGCCATCCGAAGCCGAAGCGATGTCTTTGCTGGGGGTGGACGCGGACGCCTACCGCGAGGCGCTGCTGGCGGAAAACGCGGAGGCGATGGCCAGCTTCGACGAAATGGTGGCGTCCGGGGTGGAGCTGGCGGGCGAGGCTTCGCCCGAGGTCAGGCTGGAGCGTCAGAGCGAGCTGGCGCGCGCGCTGACCGCGCTCAATGAGCGAGAGCAGCAAGTGATCCAGCTGTATTACGAATTCGAACTGAGTCTCAAGGAGATCGCGGCGGTGCTGGAGCTGACCGAAGCCCGCATCTGCCAGATCAACAAGAGCGCCCTGAAAAAAATGCAGGCCTGTCTGATGGCGGCCTGAAGCAAGGAAAATCCTCATGCAGCAATTGTTGGGCATTGTGATCGTGCTGGTTTGCGTTTTCGGCGGCTTCATGCTGCATGGCGGCGTGTTGTCCATCATCTGGCAGCCGACCGAGCTGCTGATCATCTGCGGCGCGGCGCTGGGCGCCGTGGTGCTGGGCAATCCCCCGCATGTGCTGAAGGAGATGGGCGGCCAGATCAAGCGCGCGGTGCTGCGCAAAAAGCAGGGCGCCGAGTTCCAGCGTCAGCAACTGCTGCTGATGTATGAGCTGTTGATCACCGCTAGCCGCGGCCTGAAGGCGCTGGACCAGCACGTTGAGGCGCCGCGGCAGAGTCCGCTGTTCAACCGCTACCCCCTGGTGCTGGAAAGCCCCAAGCTGCTGGCCTTCGTCGTCGACAACTTCCGCCTGATGGCCATGGGCAAGATCAACGCCCATGAGCTGGAAGGCGTGCTGGACCAGGAGTTGGACGCGATCCATGAGCAATTGAACCAGCCGTCCAAATCCCTGCACAAGATCGCCGAAGCCATGCCGGGCTTCGGCATCCTGGCCGCGGTGCTGGGCATCGTGATGGCGATGAACACCGTCAGCCAGGGCGCCAGCGCCGGCGAAATCGCCGAGAGCGTGGCGGCGGCCATGGTGGGCACTTTCATCGGCATTTTCCTCTGCTACGGCGTATTGGACCCGCTGTCCAATGTGATGCACCAGTTGGTCAAGGAAGAACTGTCCAATTTCGAATCGGTCAAAGTGGTCCTGACCACGCATGTGTCCGGCAAGCCGCCTTTGTTGGCCATCGACGCCGGCCGCCGCCTGGTGCAGCTGAACACCAAGCCCAGCTTCTCCCAGCTGGAGTCCTGGATCAACGCGCTGGAAGGCGTATAAGCGATGGCGCCGTTGAAAAACAAGGACGCCCATGAAAGCGCGGTGATCAAGAAAGTGTCGCGCCGGCATTCCGAGGAGCCGCATGGCGGCGCGTGGAAAGTCGCGTTCGCCGATTTCGTATTGGCCTTGATGTGCCTGTTTCTGGTGCTATGGGTGCTGGCGGCGCGCGATCAGGAAAATCTGCAGCAATTGCTGAGCGCCTCCGGCGGCAAGCCGATGATGGAGGGCGCCAGCCGACAGATAGACCACCTGGGCAATCCGCCGGGCAGCCTGATCCCGCGCGACCCGGTTCCGGGACAGAGCGGCAGCCGGGCGGCCAGCAAGTCGGCGGTGAGGAATACCGACAAGCGCACGTTGGATGATGAGCCGGAAGTGATGCGCCGCAGCTATGACAGCGAAGCGGATCTGCGCAAGTTGGCGACCGAGTTGTCCGACATGAGCCGGCAAGCCGGCCTGGAGAGCAATCTACAGACCGTGGTCACGCCTTATGGCTTGCGCGTGACGCTGCATGATACCGACAAACAGGGCATGTTCGAGCGCGGCAGCGCCATCGTTGAGCCGCGGTTTCGCGACTTGCTGCAGCGGATGGGTGCCATGCTGGGCGAAATAGACAACCGCATTCTGGTGGTGGGCCATACCGATGCGGCGCAGTACCACAGCGCGGGTTTCGGCGCGCTGTCCAATTGGTCCTTGTCCAGCAATCGGGCAATGGCGGCGCGCATGCATTTGTTGCAGGGCGGCCTGGCTGGCGGCGCCGTGTTGCAAGTTGTCGGCATGGCGGACCGGGCGCCGCTGGATGCCGCGCATCCGCTCGCCGCGCTCAATCGCCGCATCGAACTGCTGATTCTGACATCTGGCCAGGCGCAAGCCGTGGTGGCGATGTACGGCGCGCAAGGGAAGGGCGCGACTGCGATTCCAGGCGTGGCGAGCGCGCTGCCAGGCGAAAGCGAATTGCGCGCGTTGCGCGAAGGGACGAATGGCATGCATTAAGCCGAAATCCTTCTGGCCATAAAAATCCTTGCTATGCAAGGATTTTTTTTTGTTAGAATTTCACGCAAATTTTAAGTAAATTATTTACAATATTACCGTTTTTGATAAGAATAACGCTATGTGAGTCATCTCACATATTATAAAAGTCAAATAATGACCAAGGCATTTTGCGCCAGGGGTCGGGGACGTGTTACCGAGATGAAACAAGAACAAGCAACGCAGATGTTGCGGCAGACGCCGCTGTTTGGTCATTTGACGGAAGAGAGCATGACGCGCGCGCTGTCCGAGGCGGAAGCGGTGCGCCTGGGCAGAGGGGATAGCCTGTATGCGGAGGGGGAGGCTTCCGACGAAGTCTATCTATTGCTCTCCGGATGCATGCAGTCCTGCGTGGCCGGTCCGGCCGGCAAGCGCTATGTGCTGCAGATGGCCATGCCTGGCGACATGCTGGGCATGGAGTCTTTTGTCGACGGCGATATCCGCAATAGCAGCGCGGTTGCGGACGAGGACAGTCAATTGCTGAAATTCTCCCGCACTAGGCTGTGCGCGCTGTTCGGCAGCGAAGACGGCTTGCCCGATTGCGACAAGGTGCGCGGCAGCATCATGCGCTACCTGGTTTCTCTGGTCCGCCATATGACCACGCTGGCGCGCAATCTCGCCCTGCTCGACGTGTACGGCCGGGTACGCATTCTGATCAATCAGATGCTGGTGGAGCAAGATGGCGTGCTGATGCTGCGCAAGCAGCTGACGCAGCAGGAAATCGCCGATCAGATCGGCTCCTCGCGCGAAATGGTGGCGCGGATCTTGAAGGAGTTGGTCTATGGCCATTACATTCGAGTGGAGAACCGCCGCATCGTGGTGCTGAAGATGCTGCCGGAAAACTTCTGACGCGGTCTCGCGCCGGGCGGAGATTCCGCTTCGGCGCTTAAGTTCGGCGCGTCAGCGTCGCCTTGTATCGGTATTCACCGCAATACGGACAGCAGGCATTCAGATGCAAATCACATCCCATTCTTCCCGCCGCGGCGAGGCGGCGGGCGTCGTCAAGACGGATAATCGCCCCGCGGCCGCGCCGCGAGCGGCCGCCGCTCCCGCGCAAGCCGCTTCGGCTGCCGCCAGTCTGCAGTCCATGCCGGAAATCGACCAGGCCAAGGTGGCGGAGGTGCGAGCGGCGCTCGCGCGCGGCGAGGTGCGCTTCAATCCGGAGCGCCTGGCTGGGCTGATCGAGCAGTATCACGGCGGCCGCTGATGGATAAAAGGCAGGCTTATCGCCAGTTGTTCGGCACGATAGCGGAAGACTTGACGGAATATCAGCGCCTGTTGGCGCGGCTGGAGGCGCAATTCCGCGCCGCGTTGGAGCATGACGCAGCCGCTTTGGCGATGAGCGCCGATGAGATAGCCGAATCGTGCGTCAGGCTGGAGCGCAGCCGGCGCGCGCGCCTGGAGCTGGTGCGCGGCCTGCTTCCGGCGGGCGCCGAAGCGTCGATGACTGCCGCGCTGGCGGTTTTGCCGCCGGCTTTGCGCGATCAGGCCGGCGCGCATTGGCAGCGATTGCGCGGCTTGATCGCGGAGTGCCGCGAATCCAATCTGCGCAACGGCCATTTGTTGCAGCAGCGGCGCGAGTTGCTGCAGCGGGTGTTGGTGGGGGAGTCCGATGTTTACCTTGCGCAGTGAGGGCATGGGCGGCTTTGCCGCGCCGGCGGCGGATGCGGTGGCTTTGCCGCTGGGTTTGCCTGGCGAGGGCGCGGGCTTTTCCGAGCAATTTTCCGGCGTGCGCGCCGAGGTGGAGCGCTTCATCGCCAACGGCGAGCCGGGCGGCGCGCCGCAGTTGGCGCCGGAGGCCTGGCGTTTCGCGAGAGCGCCGCAGGCCGGGGTGCCGTTGGCGGCGGCCGGGCCCGAGCAGCAGGCTTTTCTGGATGAAATGCGGCCCTATGCCCAGGCGGCGGGCGCGCGGCTGGGCGTGGCGCCGGATATCATATTGGCCCAGGCCGCCCTGGAGTCTGGCTGGGGGCGCAAGCCTTTGAAGCGGGCTGACGGCGGCGATAGCCATAATCTGTTCGGCGTCAAGGCGGACTCGCGCTGGCGCGGCGAGGCGGCATCGGCGCTGACGACGGAATTTGCGGGCGGCTTGCGGCAATCGCGCGTGGAGTCTTTTCGCGCGTATCCTGACTATCAAGCGGCTTTCGATGATTACGCGCGTCTTTTGTCGGAGAGCCCCCGCTACCGCGCCGCGTTGGGGGTTGGCGGCGACGCACAGGCTTTCGCGCGGGCGCTGGCTCATGGGGGTTATGCCACGGATCCGGAATACGCGGATAAGTTGACCGCGTTGGTGGGACGATTGCGGCGAGGCGCCTGAGCGAGTCGGGTTGGCGTATCGGCGCGATGGCGCCGATTTTCATTTATGCCATTTTTTGAAAAATAAAAATAAAAAAGCCGAAATCGTAAGATTTCGGCTTTTGACTGGTGGAGGTAAGCGGGATCGAACCGCTGACCTCTTGCATGCCATGCAAGCGCTCTCCCAGCTGAGCTATACCCCCAGTATGCTGGCGTCTCCACGCATGTCCAGGCTTGCTTGCCGCTATGAAAGGGCTATGGCCTGGAATTTTGAACGGTGGGGACGAGTGTCCTGACGAATTGTAAGTGGTGGAGGTAAGCGGGATCGAACCGCTGACCTCTTGCATGCCATGCAAGCGCTCTCCCAGCTGAGCTATACCCCCACGATAAAACCATTTTGCGATCGGAAATTGGCGGATTCCGAGCGCTTTGCTGCCTAAACTGTATTCTGGTGGAGGTAAGCGGGATCGAACCGCTGACCTCTTGCATGCCATGCAAGCGCTCTCCCAGCTGAGCTATACCCCCAGATTTTGGCGTCCCCACGGGGAGTCGAACCCCGGTTATCGCCGTGAAAGGGCGGTGTCCTAGGCCTCTAGACGATGGGGACTTTGGTGGAGGTAAGCGGGATCGAACCGCTGACCTCTTGCATGCCATGCAAGCGCTCTCCCAGCTGAGCTATACCCCCACAAGTCCGTCGATTCCGCGTCCGCGGCGACCGTTAGGTCTCGACAGGAGGCGAACTATACATGGGCCAATTTGGCTATGCAAGCAGTTTGTGAAAATATTTCGATAAATCCTGAGAATTACTCATTTTGATTGAAGAGCATGTCGCGCGGCGTGCCAGGGGGCCTGTTTGCGTGGTGATGGTCAATAAATGGAATATGTTTTTAATATATTATTCCTTGCAGTTCTAAGTTGGGGCCTGCTAAGGTGTGCCCATTGCCGGCGGACTGCGCCGGGCGCGATCAAGCAATGATGGAGATTCGACAATGAACAAACTGAACGCCTCGCTGATTTTGGGACTGGCGCTTGCCTCTGCCGCGGCGCATGCCGACGATCTGGCGGATATCCGCAAGGCCGGCGTATTGAAGATTGGCACTGAAGGCACTTACGCGCCGTTCACCTATCACAACGCTTCCGGCGAGTTGACGGGATTCGATGTCGAGATCGGCCAGGCTATCGCCAAGAAGCTGGGCGTCAAGCCGCAATTCGTGGAAGGCAAGTGGGACGGCCTCATCGCCGGTCTGGACGTCAAGCGCTACGATGTGGTGATCAATGAAGTGGCCGTGACCGATGCGCGCAAGGTCAAGTACGATTTTTCCGCGCCATACATCGTGTCCAAGGCTGTGCTGGTGGTGCGCGACGACAATCGCGAGATCAAGCGCTTCGAAGACTTGAAGGGTCGCAAGTCGGCCAATACGTTGACCAGCAACTTCGGCAAGATCGCGCAGCGCTACGGCGCCGAGGTGGTGCCGACCCAGGGCTTCAATGAGTCTGTCGCGCTGCTGGAATCCGGCCGCGTGGAAACCACCATCAACGACAACCTGTCTTTCCTCGACTTCAAGAAGAAGCAGCCGAATTCCCGTCTGAAAGTGGCTGCCACCGAGGTTAGCGGAGAAGCGTCCGCCGTGCTGCTGCGCAAGGGCAATCCGGAGTTGAAGGCGGCCGTGGATAAGGCGCTGGCGGCGATCAAGGCTGACGGCACGTATCAGAAGATTTCGCAGAAATACTTCGGCGCCGACGTGTCGCGCTGAGCATGAGCTTGCGCGCGCCGCCTTGTGCGGCGCGTTATGGTTTCCCGATGACTGGAAATGAGTGGAGGGCGGATGCCTCAGTGGTTGCAATTGATGGCGGACTCCTTGCCGTCGCTACTTTACGCCGGCGCGGTCTTTACCGTGCCGCTGACCTTGCTGTCCTTCGCCGGCGGGCTGGCGCTGGGCTTGCTGGTGGCCTTGATCCGGCTGTTTGGGCCGCGTCCCCTGGTGTTGTTGGTACGCGGCTATTCCTGGCTGGTTCGCGGTACGCCGCTCTTGGTGCAGCTGTTCGTGATTTTCTACGGGTTGCCGCGCGTCGGCATCGTGTTTGACCCGTTTCCGGCGGCTTTGCTCGGTTTCGTGCTCAATGTCGGGGCCTATACCTCGGAAGTGATACGCGCCGCCATCGCCTCTGTGCCCAAGGCGCAGTGGGAAGCGGCTTATTCGCTGGGCATGAGCTGGTCGCAGGCGATGCGCCGCGCCATCCTGCCTCAGGCGGGGCGGGTGGCGGTGCCGCCGCTGGCCAATTCCTTCATCTCGCTGGTAAAGGATACTTCCCTGGCGGCGGTGCTGACGGTGCCGGAAATGTTCCAGGCGGCGCAGCGCATCGCGGCCACCACTTATGAACCGCTGATGCTGTATCTGGAAGCGGCCTTCATTTACCTGATGTTGAGCACGGTGCTGACCTGGATGCAGGAGCGCCTGGAAAAACGTTTTGACCGCCATGTGGCGTCGGTGGGAGCAGCGACATGATCAAGCTCAGCGATATCGTCAAATCCTTCGATGGCCACAAGGTGCTGGATAAGGTAAGCCTGGAGCTGGCCGAGGGCGGCGTCACCGCGCTGATCGGCCCGTCGGGCAGCGGCAAGAGCACCTTGCTGCGCTGCGCCAATCTGCTGGAGACGCCAGATGGCGGCGAATTGCAACTGGCCGGCGAGGCGCTGCGCTTCGAGCCGGGCAGGCGCTTGTCGCGGGACGCGATTCTGCGCGCGCGCCGCGTCACCGGCATGGTGTTCCAGAACTTCCAGTTGTTCCCGCATCAAACCGTGCTGCAGAACGTGATGGAAGGCCTGCTGACTGTGCAGCGTTGGCCGCGCGACAAGGCCGAGGCGAGGGCGCGCGAGTTGCTGGACAAGGTAGGCATGAGCCACAAGGCGGACGCCTGGCCGTCCACGTTGTCCGGCGGCCAGCAGCAGCGCGTGGCGATCGCCCGCGCGCTGGCGCCTTCGCCGAGGCTGCTGCTGTGCGACGAGCCGACTTCGGCGCTGGATCCCGAGCTGGCTGCCGAGGTGGTGGCGGTGTTGCGCCAGTTGGCGGCGGAGGGCGTCACCATGCTGATGGCGACGCATGATCTGCGGCTGGCGGCCAGCGTGGCGCGCGACGTGGTGTTTCTCGAGCATGGGCGCATCGTTGAGGCGGGGCCGGCTGCGCAGATATTCGGCGCGCCGCGCGAGTCGCGCACGGCGGAGTATGTGTCCACGCTGACGGCGGGGGCGAGGGATTTGGTGCAAATCTGACCGGACGGGCCGCCGCTTGGCGGCCTGCCATGGCTGGAATGCGAAAAAGCCTGCTTGCGCAGGCTTTTTTGTTTGGTGAAGCAGTCGAGTGGTGGAGGTAAGCGGGATCGAACCGCTGACCTCTTGCATGCCATGCAAGCGCTCTCCCAGCTGAGCTATACCCCCCGTTGGATGTCGCTGCGTTCACAGTGAAGGACATTTTAGGCGGGGCAGGCGCGCTTGTAAATACCTGGCGATGCGAATTGTGAAAAATCACTTTCAGGGCGAGTCGGAAGGTCTGCCCGTGGCGGCGGCTTGCAAGCGCGCGCGCGGGACGCTGCAGCCCGCCCTCGGTTATAATCCGCGGCCGGAACAGGCTTAAAGAGGCGCAGATGTCGGTAGGCCATTACGAGAATTTCCCGGTTGGCTCCATCTTGCTGCCGCGGCGGATGCGGCGCGCGGTGCATGCCATCTACCATTTCTCCCGCTATGCGGACGATGTGGCGGACGAGGGCGACGCCGTCGAGGCCGAGCGCTTGGCAGAGCTGGACCGGCTGGAGGCCGATCTTGACCGCATCGTGGCCGGCGAGCCGCCGGCTATCGCATTGATGGCGCCGCTGGCGGCGGCCATCGCCGAGCACTCGCTGCCGCTGCAGCCCTTTCGCGATCTGCTGTCCGCCTTTCGCCAGGATGTGGCCAAAACGCGTTACCAGAGCTTCGCCGAGCTGGTGGATTACTGCCGCCGCTCCGCCAATCCGGTGGGACGGTTGATGCTGGCGCTGTACGGCGAGACCGACGCGCGCAGCCTGGCGCAGTCGGACGGCATCTGCACCGCCTTGCAGCTGATCAATTTCTGGCAGGATGTGGCGGTGGACTGGGGCAAGAGCCGGGTGTATCTGCCGCAGGAGGATCTGGCGCGTTTCGGCGTGAGCGAGGAGCAGATCGCCGCGGGCCGCTGCGACGCCAGGTGGCGCGCGTTGATGCTGTTCGAGATCGAGCGCGCGCGCAAGATGCTGCAGGCCGGCGCGCCGCTGGGCCGCACGCTGCGCGGCCGCCTGGGGCTGGAGCTGCGGCTGATCGTGATGGGCGGCGAGCGCATCCTGTACAAGCTGCGCGCGGCGGAGGGCGATGTGTTCGCCAAGCGGCCGAAACTGAATGGCGGCGACTGGATATATATGATGTGGCGGGCGTGCCGGGCCAAGTGAGCCGGCGCGGCGCCGACGACGGAATTCATGCCGGCGGCTTGGCCGGCGACAGCAGGGGAGAGGCGTGTGACGCCCGATCAGTATTGCGAGGACAAGGCCGCGGCCAGCGGTTCCAGTTTCTATTACAGCTTCCGCTTTCTGCCGGAGGCGAAGCGGCGCGCCATCACCGCGCTGTACGCGTTCTGCCGCGAGGTGGACGATGCCGTGGACGAGTGCCAGGACCCTAACGTGGCCCAGGCCAAGCTGGCCTGGTGGCGCGGAGAGGTCGGGCGCGCCTATCTGGGCCAGGTGGACCATCCGGTGATGCGCGCGCTGCAGCCGCATCTGAAAGCCTTCGAGTTGCCGCAATCGCAGCTGGAGGAAATCATTGACGGCATGGAGATGGACCTGCGCATGGTGCGCTACCAGCGCTACCAGGACCTGCTGCTGTACTGCCACCGCGTGGCCGGCGTGGTGGGCCAGCTGGCCGCCCGCATTTTCGGCTACCGCGACGAGCGCACGCTGGAGTACGCCCATGAGCTGGGCGTGGCTTTCCAGCTGACCAACATCATCCGCGACGTCGGCGAGGACGCGCGGCGCGACCGCATCTATCTGCCGATGGAAGAGCTGCAGCGTTTCAACTGCCCAGCCATGGACATCCTGCATTACGAGGAGAGCGAGGCCTTCAAGGCTTTGATGGACTTCCAGATCGAGCGCGCGCAGGAACACTACCGCAAGGCCTGGGAGCTGCTGCCGGCGGACGACCGCAAGTCGCAGCGGCCCGGCCTCCTGATGGCGGCGATCTATCGCGCCACGCTGGAGGAGATTCGGCTGGATGGCCCGGCCAAGGTGCTGAACCAGCGCTTGTCGCTGACGCCCTTGCGCAAGTTGTGGCTGGCCTGGAAGACCTGGACCTTCGGCTATCAGCCGTGAAGCCGCGAGTTGCGGTGGTCGGCGCGGGCTGGGCCGGGCTGGCGGCGGCGGTGGAGCTGGCCGGCCAGGCCGACGTCACGGTCTACGAAGCCGGCCGCGAGCCGGGCGGCCGCGCGCGTCGTGGCGGCAAAGAAGGCGACAGGTTTGACAATGGTCAGCACATTTTACTGGGCGCTTATGCAGAATGCCTGCGCCTGATGCGGACGGTCGGCGTGGAGCCGGAGCGCGCATTGCGGCGGCTGTCCATGCAATGGTTGCGCGAAGGCGGGCTGCGCATGCGCTGTCCGCGTTTGCCGGCGCCGCTGCATGTGGCGCTGGGCCTGGCGCTGGCCGATGGCTTGGCGTGGCTGGACAAATGGCGGCTGGCGCGCGCGTTGCGCAGTCTGCAGAACACCGGCTATAGGCTGGCGCGCGATGTGAGCGTGGAGGTTTGGTTGGCGGAGCAGGGACAGAGCGCCGCGTTGCGGCGGGATTTCTGGCGACCGCTGGTCGCTTCGGCCCTGAACACGCCGTTGGAGCGGGCGTCGATGCGGGTATTGGCCGCCGTGCTGCGCGACAGCCTGGGCGCGAGCCGCGAATCCAGCGATTTGTTGCTGCCCGCGGTCGATCTGTCCGAGCTGTTTCCGGCGCCGGCCTGGCGCTGGCTGGGAGAGCGGGGCGCGTCCTTGCGGGCGGGCGAACGGGTGGCCTCGATACGGCTGAATGGCGGCAGTCCGGAAGTGGACGGCGTGCGGTATGATGGCGTGATCGCGGCGGTCGCGCCTTATCATGTCCAGTCGTTGCTCGAAGAGCCCGAGTTGGCGGCGCGCGCGGCGGCGTATCGCTATTGCCCCATCGCCACCGTTTACCTGCGTTTCGAGCAGTCGCCTCGCTTGCCGTCGCCCATGATGGGCGTCAGCGGCGGCGCGGCGGACTGGTTGTTCGACCGCGAGGCCTTGTGCGGGGAAACCGGCTGGCTGGCGGCGGTGATCAGCGCGCCGGAGGCGCTGCCGCCGGCAGAGGCGCTGATCCGCGCCGTGACGGCCGACGCGCGGCGGCTGGCGCCGTGGCTGGGCGAGCCGGCGCAAAGCAAGATCATCGTGGAGAAGCGCGCCACTTTCGCCAGCGAAACCGGTCTAAGCAGACCGGGCGTCCGCGCGAAGTGGCCGCGGATTTATCTAGCCGGGGATTGGACGCATCCTGAATACCCGGCGACACTGGAGGGGGCGGTGCGCAGCGGCTTGGCCGCGGCGGCCGCCGCGAAGCGGGACTTACGGATAGAACAATGAAGACAGAATTCGCGCAAGACGCCCTGGCCGGGCGCGTCATC
This sequence comes from Chromobacterium alticapitis, assembly GCF_002924365.1. GTDB lineage: Bacteria > Pseudomonadota > Gammaproteobacteria > Burkholderiales > Chromobacteriaceae > Chromobacterium > Chromobacterium alticapitis. The sequence continues at coordinate 44,357 of NZ_PQWB01000012.1, forward strand.
CTGATAACCGGCGCCTCGCAGGGCATAGGCCGCGAAGCGGCGCTGGCCTTCGCGCGCCATGGCGCGTCGGTGGTGCTGCTATCGCGCAGCGTCAGGGGGCTGGAGAAGGTCTACGATGAGGTGGTGGCCATCGGCGGGCCGGAACCGGCCGCCATCCCGCTGGATTTGCTGAGCGCCGGCGAAAACGAGTTCAACAATCTGGCCTTGACGATACACCGCGAATTCGGCCGCCTGGACGGCATCCTGCACTGCGCCTCGCACTTTTACGCGCTGTCGCCGCTGACCAACCAGGGCATTGAAGAGTGGATGAACCAGTACCGCATCAACACGGTGGCGCGTTTCGCGCTGACCCGCGCCTGCCTGCCGCTGCTGAAGGAGGCTCCGGACGCGTCGGTGCTGTTTGTCGGCGAGCACCACGCGCTGTATCCGGCCGCGTACTGGGGCGCCTTCGGAGCGTCCAGCGCCGGGCAGGCCTATCTGGTCAAGGTGGCGGCGGACGAGTGGGAGATGTTCCCGAATCTGCGCGTCAACCTGATGCTGCCAGGCCCGGTCAATTCGCCGCAACGCAACCGTACCCATCCGGGCGAGGACAAGAGCGAGCGCGCCGATCTGGCCGATCTGATGCCGCATCTGCTGTACTGGATGAGCGGGGACAGCCAGGGCCGCAGCGGCGAAATCGTGGAGCTGGATCTGCGCAAGCCGCGCGGCTGACACAAGGAGAGAGCATGAGGACATCGTTGCTGTTGGCCGCCATGCTGGCGCTGGGCGGTTGCAATTACGTGAATAGCGTGACCGGCCTGAGCAAGGATTCGGACAAGGCGATAGGCGCGGCCTGCCGCCAGACCGGCCGCTCGCTGGAGGAGTGCTACCAGCGCAATCCCAATGCCGACAAGGCTTTTATCTACGCCGGCTGGCGCGAGATGAACGAGTACATGTCCAAGAACAAGCTGGAGACGATGCCGCCCTTGCCCGAAAAGCAGGCAGACGCCAGCGGCGGCGCGATGACGAGCGAGGGCAAGCCGGCCGGCGCTCCCCCCGCCGGCGGGCCTCTGGCCGGCAAATCCAGCGAGGCGGGCGCGCATCCGCTGACCAGCGAGGAAGCGGACCGCGCCGCCAAAACCGATCCGGAAGTGGCCGCGGTGGTGGCGGCTATGCATAGACAGGATGGCACCGGCAAGCCGAAGGGCGCGGTCAAGGGCGAGCAGGACCAGAAGCGCTTGCTGAACATCATCAACGAGATCAACAAAGCCGACCCCAACCGCGCCCAGCAGAATTGAGGAGCGGCGCGCCGGGCCGGCTCCTGCTATCCTTGCGCCTTTGATTCCCGTTTTCGTCTCCGATGGCCAAGAGCAAAACCGTCTTCAGCTGCACCGAGTGCGGCGGACAATCGCCGAAATGGCAGGGCCAATGCCCGCATTGCAACGCTTGGAACACGCTGGTGGAGGCGGTGGCCGCGCCGGCCGCGGCTGGCCCGCGCTTCCAGTCCTGGGCGGCCAATGTCACCAAGGTGCAGAAACTGTCCGAGGTGCAGACCGAGGAAGCCCCGCGCGATCCCTCCGGCATTGAAGAGCTGGACCGCGTGCTGGGCGGCGGCATCGTCCGCGGCGCCGTGGTGCTGATAGGCGGCGATCCCGGCATAGGCAAATCCACGCTGCTGCTGCAGGCCTTGTCCCAGATAGGCCAGAATCGCAAAGTGTTGTACGTTTCCGGCGAGGAGTCGGCGCAACAGATCGCGCTGCGCGCCACGCGCTTGGCGCTGGATACCAGCCGAGTGGATTTGCTGGCTGAAATCTGCGTCGAGAATATTCTGGCCACGCTGAAGCGCGAACAGCCCGAGGTGGTGGTGATCGACTCCATTCAGACGCTGTACACCGAGCAGGTGACCTCGGCGCCGGGCTCGGTGTCGCAGGTGCGCGAATGCGCGGCGCAGTTGACGCGGATGGCCAAGCAGAGCGGCATCACCGTGCTCCTGGTCGGCCATGTCACTAAAGAGGGCTCGCTGGCCGGCCCTCGCGTGCTGGAGCACATGGTGGACACCGTGCTGTATTTCGAGGGCGACTCCCATTCCAGCTATCGCATGATACGCGCGATCAAGAACCGCTTCGGCGCAGTCAACGAATTGGGCGTGTTCGCGATGACCGACCGCGGCCTGAAGGGCGTGTCCAATCCGTCTGCGATCTTCCTTTCCTCCTATCGAGACGATGTGGCCGGCTCCTGCGTGCTGGTGACGCAGGAAGGCACGCGGCCGCTGCTGGTGGAGATTCAGGCGCTGGTGGACGACTGTCACGGCTTCCAGCCCAAGCGTCTCACCGTGGGCCTGGAGCAGAACCGGCTGGCCATGCTGCTGGCGGTGCTGCACCGCCACGGCGGCGTGGCCTGCTTCGATCAGGACGTGTTCCTCAACGCGGTGGGCGGCGTCAAGATCAACGAGCCGGCTGCCGACCTCGCCATCATCCTGGCCATGGTTTCATCTTTGCGCAACAAGGCGCTGCCGGAGAAGCTGGTGGTGTTCGGCGAGGTGGGCCTGGCAGGTGAAGTGCGCCCGGTGACGCGCGGGCAGGAGCGGTTGAAAGAGGCCGCCAAGCTCGGCTTCACTCGCGCCATCGTGCCGTCGGCCAATAAGCCGCGCCAGGAAATAGAAGGTCTGAAGGTGCTGGCGGTGGACCGGCTGGACCAGGCAGTGGAATTCTGCAGGGAATGAACATGATAGACCCGCAACAGATCGAACAGGAGCGCCCCTACTTGCTGCGCTACGCGCTGGCGCAACTGCGCGAGCGCGACGCGGCGGAAGAGGCGGTGCAGGAGACGCTGCTGGCGGCGCTGGAATCGCAAGGCAGTTTCTCCGGCAAGTCCACCGTGCGCACCTGGCTCACGTCCATCCTGCGTTTCAAGCTGATAGACGGGCTGCGCCGCAAGGGCAAGGAGAAGCTGTTCGAATCGCTGGAGGACGAGGCCGACGATGGCGACTTCGACGGCCTGTTCGCACAGGATGGCCATTGGCGAGAGCCGGTCCGCGCCTGGAGCGGGCCGGAGTCGCAATTGGTGTCGAAGCAGTTCTGGGAGGTGTTCGAGGCATGCTCCAAGGTGATGCCGCGCCGTACCGCCATGGTGTTCGCCATGCGCGAGGTGATGGGCATGGAGATTGCCGAGATTTGTAACAATCTTGAGATCAGCGCGACTAACTGTTCGGTATTGCTGTATCGCGCGCGGATGACGCTGCGCGAATGTTTTTCCACGCGCTGGAGCCGGGAGGGCGAGCGATGAGGTTGAGTTGCCGCGAAGCCAGCCGGCTGATTTCGGCCGGCATGGACAGGCCGTTGAGTGCGGCCGAACATTTGAAACTGCGCATGCATCTGCTGCTATGCGGCAATTGCCGCCAGTTCTCGCAGCAGCTGGCCCTGTTGCGGAACGGCGCGCGGCGCGCCGGCGAAGGGGTGGAATGATGTTTGGATAGTCAATGCTTTGACATTGTCATTTCAATTATCGATACTGGGCCTTTCTGACTGGAAAGGCCCTTGTCATGTCCGCTTCCGAACTATTGCAGCATCTGATTCGCATCCACGACGAGCAGCCGGATGAAGCGGCCGAGCAGTTGCCTGGCTTGGTCAAAGCGGCGGACTTGCCGACGGCTGATCGTCCCAAGCTGGCCTGGCTGGTCAATCACATGCTGGGCGAGAAGCGCGGCGATTGGCGCGGCGCCTGGACCCTGCTGGACAAGCTGCCGCTCGAGGATGCGAACCAGACCCTGCTGCGGCACTGCTTCGTCGCCGCCACGCTGGCAGGCGACGCGTTGGCGGTTTGGCGGCTGGAGCGGCAATGGCGCAGTGCGGGCGCGCAGGACGCCGAAATCCACTTGCTGGTGCGCATGGGCGTGTTGCAGAGCCTGTGCGGCACCGTGCGGCTGTCTTCGCTGCTGCCCATTCTGGCTGAGACGCTGGACTTGCTGGATGATGGGACGGCCAGCGGCCACGACGCCACACTGGCCATGCTGTTCAATAACATCGTGTCTACCTTGTTGGAGCGAGAGGATCTGGAGACGGGAAACGCCGTCTGCTGGGCCGTGATTTGGCGCGCCGCCAACGCCGCGCGCAGCTTCTGGGGCAGGGCTGGCAATTGGGTGAACCACGAGCGCGCCGAATACCTGCTGGCGCTGACAGCCAATCGCTTCCAGCGCTGGCCAGCCGGCCTGGCGGCGGCGGACGAGGGCTTGGGCTTGATCGCCGCCAACGGCGAGGAGGCGGTGGACCAGGCTTTCCTGCTGCTGGAAAGGGCGCGGGCGATGTTTGGCCTGGGGCGGGACGAGGGCGGCATGGCCGCTTATGAGGCGGCGCAGGCCTTGGCCGCGTCGTTCGGTTCCAGCCTGCGGCCATGGTTCGACGGCTGCGCCCGGCGGGCGAAAAAGAAGCCGGCGTTGGCCGGCTTGTGAGTCTACAAGGGTCGAGCTGGAGAAAATCGGAAGCTAAGGGCTGCCCTCAGCGTTTGCGTCTGCCCTCAGCCTGCTCGTTTCGCCTGGGGCAGGCGGCGCAGGGCTGCTCGCACATGCCGGCGCCGGTCAGCGACTGTTTCAACGCGCATGCCGAGCGGCGACAGGCGATGAAGCGGATTTGCTGTTCGGCCGCCAGTTCGCGGAAGTGGCGCATCACATTGTGGCCGAGGAAGTCGGTGAACAGGATCAGCAGCTCCGTGCCGGCGGGCAGGCGGTCTACTTTGCGCTGGTGCGAGCTATTGCGGCCGCTCAAATGGCGGTGGATGGTGATGCCGTAGCTCTGCAGCACGTCGGGGATGTTGCCCAGGGTATCGGCGCCAACCAGCATGGCATTCATCGTGAGACCTCCTGTGGTGATTTTTGTGAATGATAATAATTATCATTTGCGTCGTCAACCTGTACTTTGATCGCGTTGCGGCGAAGACCTATGGTGTAAACATCGATCGCACAATCCGTATCGCCGCGTGCCGGCGGGGAGGGGCATCATGAGAACGGCTTGGCTGCTGCGCGTGTTGGGCGCGATCATCTTGCTGGCGCAGCTGCCGGCCGGCGCGGACCCGCTTTCCCGCATTCGGCGAGCCGGCGCGCTGGTGATAGGCGTGGAGGGAACCTTTCCACCTTACAGCCAATGGACGCGCGGTCGCTTGGAGGGGTTCGAGGTGGACTTTGGCCGCGCCCTGACGCGGCAACTGGGCGTGCAGGCGCGCTTTCAGACCATAGGCTGGAGCCATATGCTGGACAGCCTGGCGTCCGGCCAGGTGGATGCGGTGATCAATCAGGTGGTGGCTACGCCGGAGCGGCGCCAACGTTTCGATTTCTCCATTCCCTACACCTATTCAGGCATGCAGATGGTGGTGCGCAAGGAGGACTTGATGCGCTTCCGAGGCGCGGAGGACATGCGCGGCGCCCATGTCGGCGTCGGGGCCGGCACCAATTACGAGCAATGGCTGCGCGCCAATGTGCCGCAGGCGCATATCCATCTGTATCACGACGATATGACCAAATACGACGGGCTGCGCCGCGGCGAGGTGGACGCGATCGTGATCAACCGGCTGGCGGCGTTCAATCTGATGTTGAAAACGAGCGGGGACCTGGTGGCGGCCGGCCATGTGCTGGCGCGCGAGGACGCCTGCGTGACAGTGCGCAAGGGCGATCCGGCCCTGCTGTCCGAGATCAACCGAGCCATCGGCCATTTGCAGCGCGACGGCACCTTGCTGGAACTGTCGCGCAAGTGGTTCAAGGCCGATATCGTCAATCGGCCGGATTAGCCATAGACATCGACCTGGCTGACCAGTCCGGCCTGGCCATCGTCTTTCAGATAGACGCCGGCGCTTTGCATCTGCGCGGTCGGCGTGGCGCTGCCGCTATCGTTCCGTATCGTCAGCGGCGCGCTGACGCTGGGCAGCAGAATGGCCCCGATATGCGCCTGCTGCAGCGTTTCCGTTTGATCGTTGCCATCGGCGCCGCGGCCGGTCCAGATTCTGAGTTGCGCGTAGACAGGGTCCGATTCGTCGATCGCGCCGTCGTGGTTGGCGTCGTACTGCGCCAGATCGGCGAAGCCGTTGCCGGATTGCGGTCCGAACAGTTCGCTGCCGTTGTTCACTTTGCCGTCGCCGTTCTTGTCCAGAGTCAGCCAGCCACCGCCGGCTGGGAAGGGCAGCGCGCTCATCTGGCCATTGTTCTGCAGGTCGAAGCTTACGGTGGCGCCGCTGAAAGCGCCGGCTTCGCCATCCAGCGTGATCATCAGCGGGTCGTGCGGCTGGCCGCCGCTCTGGCTGCTTGAGCTGCTGTGGTATTGATAGCGGCTTTGCATGGACAGGCTAAGGGAAAACTGGAATTGCTGGCCATCCTGGGTGGCCACCTGGCCGTTGGCGGAGAACTGCAGTTGCTGCTTCTGTTGGTAATCCACGCTTTGCTGCGTGCTGACCTCGGGCGGAGAAGGGGGCTGCGTGGCCGGGGCGGCAGGCTGTTGCTGCCCATCCCACAGCCAGATGTGGATGCCGAAGGATTTTTCCAGTATGGCCTTGACCATGGAGAGCAGGCCGCTGGCATCGCCTTGCAGCAGGGAGGATTGCAGGCTCTGCACGCCTTGCTTGCTTAGCGCCACGCTGTCTTCTGGCGGGTTGCTCGGCGGGGTGGCTTGCGACACGGCGACACTTTGGCGAATGCTCAGCGTCTGGGTCTGGGTGAAGTTGCTGGCAAGATTGGTGGTTACGGCGGCGATTTTCATGGCGGCGGTCCGGCGGGGAGGGGATGACCCGCTATCGGCCCGCCCAGCCGCAACTTGATGCCGCAATTCCTCGTATTGCCAACGGTTCCAAGCCGTGAACCGGCGCTTATAAGTCCTTGCCGGAACGCCAGATCGACCAGACCAGCCAGACGCTGTTGAACAAGGCCAGCATGAAGCCGAAGAAGCCGAAGAAGGGCAGGCCGAACAGCTTGGGCCCGGCGTTCACCGTCATCACGATGGACGAGCCTATGATCAGGCAGCCGGTGACGATGCCCATGGTCAGCCGGTTGCTGCTGCGGTCCAGCTGCTTGCCGAAGCTGTCCAGCCGCTGCAGGTCCAGGTTGACGCGGAACTTGCCGTGGCGTATGTCGCGGCCGACGCGGGCCAAGTCGCGCGGCAGGCCGGTGATCATCTCCAGCCCCTCGGACAGCGACTGCCGGCCGCGCTTGAGCAGCGCTGCCGGGTGGTAGCGCGCGACCATCAGCTCCTTGACGAAGGGCGTCAGGTGGGCCACCAGCTGGAATTCCGGGTTTAGCTGCCGCCCTAGCCCTTCCAGCGTGATCAGCGCCTTGAACAGCATGGCCATGTCCGGCGGCAGCACGATGCCGTGATTGCGGATCAGCGTCATGATGTCCGAGATCAACTGGCTGATGTTGAGGCCCTTCAGCGGAACGTGCTCGTACTGGAACATGAATTCGCCCACCTCGTCGGCGAATTTCTGCATGTCCACCGGCGTGTTGCCGGTCCACTCTATCAGCACGTCTATGATGCCGTGCTCGTTGTGCTCCGCCACGGCGGACAGCAGGTCGACGATCTCGTCGCGCCGTAGGTGGCTGATGCGGCCCACCATGCCGAAATCGATGAAGGCGATGCGATGATCTGCCAGGAAGAACACATTGCCGGGGTGCGGGTCGGCGTGGAAGAAGCCGTTGACCAGTATCATCTTCAGCACCGCGTCCGCGCCGCGCTGAGCCAGCAGCACCGCGTCCAGACCGCTGGCCGCCAGCCGTTCCAGGTCGCTGGCCGGAATGCCGTCGACGAAGCTTTGCACATTGACCGCGGCCTTGGTGTACTCCCAGTGCACGCGCGGCACTTCCACGCTGGGGTCGTCGGCGAAGTCCTTGCCGAAGCGCTCCATATTGCGCGCTTCTATCGCCAGGTCCAGCTCGCGCCGCAGCGAGCGCGAGAACTGGGCGACGATGCCGGACGGTTGGTAGCGGCGCAGCTCGGGAAATTCGATTTCCAGCAGATGGGCGAGGTGGGCCAGGATGCGCAGGTCGGCCTCCACTTTTTCCGCAATGCCGGGGCGGCGCAGCTTGACTGCCACTTCGCTGCCGTCTTTCAATCGGGCGCGGTGCACCTGGGCAATGGAGGCCGAGCCTATGGGATGCATGTCGAATTCGGCGAACAGCGCCTCGGGCGAGTCTCCCAGCGCGTCCCGCACCAGGCGCTCCACGGCGGCCGGCGGCAAGGGCGGCACGCGGTTCTGCAGTTTTTCGAACTCGTCTATCCAGTCCGGCGGGAACACGTCCACCCGGGTGGACAGAATTTGTCCGAGCTTGATGAAGGTGGGACCTAGCTCCTCGCAGGCCAGCCTCAGCCGCACTGCCGTCGGCTGTCCCTTTTCGCCGTCGGGGAGGGCCAGGTTCAGCCATTCGCCGGCCTTTTCCATCGCGCGCGGCAGTTTCAGCCGCTGGGCGAACTCTCCCAGGCCATGGCGTATCAAAATTCCGCTGATTTCTCTCAGCCGCGGTAAGTCCCGCATTGCAATCAAGGTTTCCCGTATCATGTGCTTTTCGCCGTTCCGCTTGGCTTTACACTACCGGTCCCGTCCGATAGAGTTCGGCCTATGAAATTGCAACTCCGCTTATCAGCGCTGGCGCTGGCGGGCTTCATGGTTTTCGCCCAGGCCGCGCCAGACAAGGCCATGCCGGACAAGGCCCCGGCCGAGGGGAAGGCCGCCGCGGACAGCGCGTCGGACAAACCGGAAGATCCCATCTCCAAGTACGCCGCTCCGCAAGAGGATGCGGTGGGCGACTTGCTTTTGCAAGCGATGAGTTTATTGGGCGTCGCCTACCGCTTCGGCGGCAACACCCCCGACGACGGTCTGGACTGCAGCGGCTTCATCCGCTACGTGTTTCAGAAATCGCTGCGGGTGAACCTGCCGCGCACGGCCGCCGAAATGGCGCGCATCGGCAAGGCGGTGGGGCGCGGCGAGCTGATGCCGGGCGATCTGGTGTTCTTCAACACGCGCGGCTTCAGCTATTCCCATGTCGGAATCTACATGGGCAACAATAAATTCATCCATGCGCCGCGAACGGGCAAGAACATCGAGGTGTCCAACCTGTCGCAGAGCTACTGGACAGGGCGCTACAATGGCGCGCGCCGCGTCAATCGCAGCACGGCCTACCTGCCGGCCGATACCTCCGCGGATGTCAGCGTGAAGGGCGGAGGCAAGAAATCCGAACCGGCAGCCAAATGCCGCAAGGGACAAAAGAAATGCAAGGCCGCCGCCGAACCGGCGCGCGGCAAGAAAGCCGCCAAGGCTTCGCGCGCGGCGAAGTCGGGCGTGAAAAAGAAACACCGGCACTGATCGGCCTAGCCGAGCGACGATGCCCGCAGCTTGCGGGCATCGTGTTTTCAGGAATGGAAAATGACATTAAAGATTGAGATACCGGTCTGGAAAGACCCGGACGGCAACGTTGTCGCTTGCGTCGAAAAGCTGAAGGTGATGCGCGAGAACCTGGAAGAGATCGCCCAGATGGCGCAAGACGCCTTCGAGGACGCCGTGCTGATGGGCTGCGACGAGCAGCAGGTGCGCGACTTCATGGTGGCGATGATGCGCGGCCTGGAAAACCCCTACCGTTCCGAGCGAGAAGACTGAGCATGCCATTCGAAGCCTTTATCGGGCTGCGCTATCTGCGCGCCAAGCGCCGCAACGGATTCATTTCCTTCATCTCTCTGATTTCCATCGTCGGCATCGGCTTGGGCGTGGCTGCGCTGATCATCGTGCTGTCGGTGATGAACGGCTTCCAGAAGGAAATCCGCGGCCGCATTCTCAGCGTGGCGTCTCACCTGGAAGTCAGCGGCTACGACGGCCGGCTGCCCAATTGGCAGGGCGCGCAGGCCATGCTGGCCAAGCAGCCGCATGTGCAGGCCGCCGCGCCCTTTGTGTCCAGCCAGGGTCTGTTCGTGGCCTACGGCAATGTGCGCGGCGGGATGTTGCGCGGCATCGAGCCCAAGCTGGAAAACCAGGTGGTGGACGTGGGCCGCCATATGAAGGCAGGCAAGCTGGAAGACCTCAAACCTGGCAGCTTCGGCATGGCGCTGGGCGTGGAGCTGGCGCGGCAGTTGGGCGTCGGCGTCGGCGACAAGGTGACGTTGATGACGCCGCAGGGCAATATCACGCCGGCCGGCATGATTCCGCGCACCAAGCAGTTCACCGTGGTAGGCATCTTCAAGGTGGACATGTATGAATTCGACGCCTCGCTGGCCATGGTCAATCTGCGCGACGCCCAGGTGATGGAACGCATGGGCGACGCGGTCAGCGGCGTGCGGCTGAAGCTGGATGATCCGCTCTTGGCGCCGCAGTTGAAGGAAACGCTGCGGCCGCAGCTGCCGCAACTGATGGTGACGGACTGGACCGACACCAACGCCAACTACTTCCGCGCGGTGCAGATCGAAAAGCGGATGATGACCATCATCCTGACGCTGATCGTCGCCGTGGCGGCGTTCAACCTGGTATCCACGCTGGTGATGGTGGTGACGGACAAACAGGCCGACATCGCCATCCTGCGAACCTTGGGCGCCTCGCCTGGCAGCATCATGAAAATCTTCGTGATCCAGGGCGCGGTGGCCGGCGTACTGGGCACGCTGGCCGGCGCGGTCAGCGGCGTGATCATCGCGCTGAATCTGGACGTGATCGTGCCGGTGATAGAGCGCATCATCGGCAGCAAGATTCTGTCCAGCGACGTCTACATGATCGACTACCTGCCGTCCGACGTGCAGTGGGGCGACGTCTCCACCATCACCATCATTTCCCTGCTGCTGGCGCTGTTCGCCACGCTGTATCCGAGCTGGCGCGCCGCGCGCACGCAGCCGGCGGAGGCTTTGCGCTATGAGTAAGGTATTGAGCTGCCGCGGCCTGGGCAAGCGCTACCAGGAAGGCAAACTGGGCCTGGACGTGTTGTCCGGCATCGATCTGGAAGTGAACAAGGGCGAGCATCTGGCCATCGTCGGCGCCTCCGGCTCCGGCAAGAGCACGCTGCTGCATCTGCTGGGCGGGCTGGACTCGCCGACTTCCGGCTCGGTGGAAGTGCTGGGGCGCGACCTGTCCACGCTGTCCGAAGCCGAGCGCGGCCGCCTGCGCAACGAGTCCATGGGCTTTGTCTACCAGTTTCACCATCTGCTGCCCGAATTCTCCGCGCTGGAGAACGTCATGATGCCGCTCTTGATCCGGCGCATGGACAAGGCTGAGGCGGCGCGCCGCGCCGCGGACATGCTGGACAAAGTGGGCCTGGGCAAGCGGCTGGAGCACAAGCCGGGCGAACTGTCCGGCGGGGAGCGCCAGCGCGCAGCCATCGCCCGCGCGCTGGTCACGCAGCCAGCCTGCCTGTTGGCGGACGAGCCCACCGGCAATCTGGACGCCAATACCGCGCGCCAGGTGTTCGAGCTGATGCTGGAGCTGAACCGCACGCTGGGGACCAGCCTGATCATCGTCACCCATGACCTGGATCTCGCGGGGAGGACTCAGCGCGTGCTGCGATTGAACGAAGGCCGGCTGGCGCGGTCTGATGCGGTTTCCGCCTGATCCAGAACGGGCCGAGCAATCGGCCCGTTCGCCGTTTTGACAAGGAGTCGGACATTGCTGTTGTTTATCCGCAAGGAAATGGATTTTTTCGCGCTGCTTGACGCGCTGCAGACGCCGAATGGCCTGATCGAGCTTGGCATAGGGGCGGTCTGCGTCTTGCTGGCCATCGCCATCGCCCGCAATCTGTATCGCCGTTGGTTCACGCACAATCCGGAGCGTTACGAACAGTTCCTGCCGTATATGGGCTTCCGCCTGGTGCTGCCGTTGACGGCCCAGCTATTGGTGATCGCGGCCAGCCTGGCCTGGGGCCGGCTGGAGCACGCGCCCATGCTGGTGCTGCATATTTTCAGCGCCATGCTGTTCTGGCTGGCGGTGATCCGCCTGTGCACCGCTGTGGTGAGGCAGGCCTTTCCGCATGGCCGTTTCGAGCGTCATTCCGAGCACTTGCTGGCTACCGCGCTGTGGCTGGGCTTTGTCAGCTGGACAATAGGCTTCGACGTGGCGATGACGGACTGGCTGGAGTCCATGACCTTCAGCATAGGCAAGACCAAGCTGGACATGCTGACCATCCTCAACGGCTTGTTGTGGGTGACGATCATCGTGGTGGTGGCCTTGTGGGCCAGCCGGCTGATCGAGGCGCGCATCATGAAGCTGAAGCACCTCGATTCCAATCTGCGCATCGTATTCGCCAAGCTGACGCGCATCATCCTGGTGGTGGTCGCGGTAATGGTGGCGCTGCCGGTGGTGGGAATTGATCTGACCGTGCTGGCGGCGTTGGGCGGCGGTTTCACCATCGGCTTGGGCTTGAGCCTGCAGAACATCGCCCGGAATTTCCTGTCCGGCTTCGTCATCCTGCTGGATCGCTCCATCCGCATCGGCGACCGCCTGATGGTGGGCGACCGGGTGGGCAACGTCACCCGCATGACTTCGCGCTATGTGGTGCTGCGCGGCGGGGACGGCAGCGAGGCGCTGATTCCGAACGACCTGCTGGTGTCTAATACGGTGGTCAACCAGTCTTATTCGGAAAAGAGCCTGTGGACCAGCGTGCCGGTGCAAGTGGCTTACGGCACCGATCTGGATCTGGCCATCTCTCTGCTCAAGCAGGCCGCGGCGCACCCGCGAGTGCAGGCGCAGCCGGCGCCGAACGCCTTTGTGACCTTGTTCGCCGATAGCGGCATCAATATGGAGCTGGGCTTCTGGGTGCAGGACCCGGAAAACGGTTTTCTGGGCCTGAAGTCGGATATCAATCTAGCTATCTGGCGTTTGTTCAAGCAGCATAATATCGAAATTCCCTTCCCGCAGCGGGAAGTGCGCATCGTCGGCGACAAGCCGGCCCTGGGCTGATACGGAGACATCATGAGCGCAAAGCGTCTGGCCATCATCGACGACGACGAGGCCGTGCGGCAATCGCTGCTGTGGCTGCTGGATGGCCAGGGCTATCAGACCGACGGCTTCGACAGCGGCGAGGCATTCCTGGCCGCGGATAGCGGCTTTGAGTACAATGGCATCATTTTGGACCTGAGGCTATCCGGCGTCAGCGGCATCGTGGTGCTGGAAAAGCTGGCCGGCTGGCCCTACTGTCCGCCGGTCATCATGCTGACTGCGCACGGCGATGTGCCGCATGCGGTGGCGGCATTGAAGCTGGGCGCGCTCGACTTCATCGAGAAACCGTTCGACGATGTGCACCTGTTGGAGCGCGCGGCGGCGGCGGTGGCGCGGGACGAGCAAAACCGCCAGCTTCACGGCTACCAGCTGAAGGTGGCGGCGGCGCTGGCGCTGCTGACAGAGCGCGAGCGCGAGGTGATGCAGCTGATTCTGGTTGGCAAGCTGAACAAGCAGATCGCCGAAGAGCTGTGCATCAGCATGAAGACGGTGGAGGTCCACCGCTCGCGGGTATTCGAGAAAATGGGCGTTAAGTCCGCGGTGGAGCTGGCTGGCATGCTGGCGGCGCCGGGCGCGCAGGGAGGCAAGATTTAGATGGGCAGCAAGCAACCGGTATCGGTGCTGGTGGTGATACATACCCAAGACGGCCAGGCCTTGTTGCTGGAGCGGGCGGACAAGCCCGGCTACTGGCAGTCGGTGACCGGCAGCCGCGAGGGCGGCGAGGACCTGCTGGACACGGCGCGGCGCGAGCTGGCCGAGGAAACGGGCCTGGACGCTTCGCGTTTCGAGCTCAGCGATTGGCATCGGGTCAATCATTACGAGATTTACGAGCACTGGCGCCACCGCTACCCGGAAGGCGTGACGCATAACGACGAGCATGTGTTCGGCCTGCTGCTGCCCGAGCCTTGCGAAGTGACGCTGGCGCCGCGCGAGCACCTGGCTTACCGCTGGTTGCCCTGGGAAGAGGCGGCCGCGCTGGTATTCTCGCCGTCCAACGCCGAGGCGCTGCGCTTGTTGCCGGAGCGGTTGGGCCTGAAAACCGCTTGAGACAAGCCTGCCTGCCCGATGATCCAAGCCCGCTTCGGCGGGTTTTTTCGTGTCTGGCGCGGGGACTCCTGGGCTGTGATATGCTATTTGAATTTCATGCCAAGGAGGACCATCTTGGCTCAAACCGACGCATTGGACCGCATTCTGGCCGAGCTGGCGCGTGACGCGCGCTTGCATACCGTTCTCTTGTACGGATCGCGCGCCGACGGCAGCGCCAACCAGGGCAGCGATTACGATATCGCCGCCTTCGGCGAGGTGGCTCAGTTGAGGCGGGACACTCGCCGCATCGACGGCGAATATCTGGATTTGTTCGTCTACCCCGACAGCGTCTTGGCGGCGCCGGAGGAGGAGCATCTGAAGTTGCGCGGCTCGCGCATTTTGCGCCAGCGCGGCGACGAGGCGACGCGCTTCCTGGCTGAGCTGGACGCTATTTACGCCGCCGGTCCGCGGCGTTTGCCCGCGGACGAGTTGCAGGCGCGCCGAGATTGGGCGCACAAGATGGCGGCGCGCATCGCGCGCGGCGATGTCGAGGGAAATTACCGACGCGTCTGGCTGCTGACGGCCTTGTTGGAGGATTATTTCGAATTGCGCGGACTGTGGTACGAGGGGCCGAAAAAAGCCCTGCGCTGGCTGAAGACGCATGACGAACTGAGTGGACTGGCATTCGACAAGGCTTTGCGGCCAGGGGCGGAGCTGGCCGCGATTGAGGCGCTGGTGGTGCGCGTGGCTGGCCCGTTGACCGGCCACGCGGACAACAACCTTACTTCTTGACGCTGTCCAGGAAGAAGCTTACGCGAGTCTGATCATCGCGGTTATAGGACATATTGGTCGGGAAGGTCTCGGGGTGAGTGGTGATGTGGATTTCGTGGCTGTGCGGATCCCAGCGGAAGAATACCGCGCCGGAGGCCACCGGGTTGCCGCCGCGGTCGAATACATAGATGGCGCAGGTGGTTTCATTGGTGCTGGAGCTGGATGGCAGGAAAGAATAATGCTCCAGGCCGGACGGCACCTCTACGGTGCCGATGTCGGCAGCGACGAAGACCATTTTGTAATCGCCCGGCGCGCCGCCGGTCTTGTCGTGCAGCTTCAGCCCCACGGCGAAGGCGGTGTCCAGCGCCAGCACCTGGAACTTGGATAGCCCGCTGATCTGCGCGTCTATGTTCTGATGGCGGCCGGGCTGATATTCATGAGACAGGCCGCTGCCGTTGATGTGTTGGTAGCAAATCACCTTGGCGGTTTCGCCGACTTCCAGAGATTTGTATTTATCATTGAGTTCGCCATGCAAGGTGATGTCATCGCCAACTTTGTAATGCTCGGGCTCGCCTTGCAGGTCGGTGGTGCGGAAGAAAGCGATTTGGTCCGGTAACAGCGCCATGCCGTGCTCCTTGGTCTAGAGGATGGGGAAATCGGGCTTAGACTGCAGGACGCAGCATGCCGGCAGGCCATAAGGACGGCAACAGGCCATGTGGCCAGAGGGCGCGGGCTTGAAATAGCCATATTTTATGCATGGTTATGGGTGAGGCGGGAAAGCCCCGGCTTGCGCCGGGGCCGAGGGGTGCCTTAATCCGGGGAGACGCCGGGTTCGGGCAGCTGCTCGATAGGGCCAAGCAGGAAAACAAAGGCCAGGATGCCGATCACCAGCATGCAGCCGGCCACCAGGAAGGCGTTGGCGAAGGAGTGGGTGGCGCCGACGATGAAGCCGGTGACGATAGGTGCTACCGCGCCCATCATATTGTTGGCGAAGTTCATGATGCCGCCCACGGTGCCGGTGCCGCCGCGCGGCGCGATCAGCGAGGGCAGGGACCAACCTACCGGCGCGGCCGCGGCCAAGCCGCTCAAGGCAATGGTGATCCAGATGATGGCGATATAGGGGTCGCTTGTCGTTGTCGCGCCGAACACCGCCATGCCCATGGCCATGCCGGACAGCAGCACGCCCTTGCGCACGCGGGTTTCGTCATGGCCGCGCGAGATCAGCTTGTCTATCAGCCAGCCGCCGACGAATAGGTCGGCCGCGGTGGCGAATAGCCAAGGTATCGTTGAAAACCACGCGGACTTCAAGATGTCCATGTGCATGGCTTGCACCAGATAGCCGGGCAGCCAGGTCAGGAATAGGTAGAACACATAGCCATAGGCGGCGAAGCCTATGGACAGCCCCCACACCTTGCGCTGGCGCAGCAGGTAGCCCAGCGTGGCCAGCGAGCCCTGCTGGCTGACGCCTTCCTGCGTCGCGCCGCCCTGAGCGATGTACTGGCGCTCGGTTTCGCTGAGTTTCTTGTCGGCGCTGGGGTCGCGGTAGATCAGATAGAAGGCGGCGAAGTACAGCACGCTAAGGATGGCGGAGATGCCAAAGCCCCAGCGCCAGCCCAGATGCACCACGGCCAGCGCGATCAAGGGCACGCCTATCACATTGGAGAACTTGGCGGCGGCGTCGAAGATGGCGGTGGCCATGGCCCGCTCGCGGCGCGGGAACCAGTAGCCGGTGGCTTTGGAGCTGACCGGAAAGCCTGGAGCCTCGGCGATGCCCAGCAAGACGCGGGCGGCGAAAATGCCGGCAAAGCCGCCGGCGCAGGCGGTGAGCGTGGCGGCCACGCCCCACAACATCGCGCCGATCCGGCCGATGCGGGTGGCGCCGAAGCGGTCCAGGATCACGCCGGTGGGGATCTGCAGCAGCGCGTAGCTCCAGAAGAAGGCGCTGAACAGCAGTCCCAGTTCGCCGTTGCTGAGGCCGAACTCATGTTGCAGCTGCGGCGCGGCCACGGACAGGCTGATGCGATCGAAGTAATTGACCAGGATGCCGACGCCGAGCAGCCAGCCTATGCGCCAGCGCCGGGCTGGAACCTTGAATTGATGTTGGGACGGGGCATGCATATTATTCTCCTCTTTCCTGCGTTGGGGTCTTTCAATCAAGCGTGGACAGGATGCAGCGCAGCATGGCGGGCGGCGGCGCGCCGATGTCCACCGCGATGGCCCGCTCGTCCATTTCAGGCGGCTCCAGATCGGCGAACTGGCTGGCCAGCAGGCTTTCCGGCATGAAATGGCCGCTGCGCTCGCGCATGCGGGCCGCGATCAGTTCCGCCTCGCCTTGCAGGTGGACGAAGCGCAGCTCCGGATCGCCGCCGCGCAGCGCGTCGCGGTAGCGGCGCTTCAAGGCGGAGCAGGCCAGCACCGTGGCATGGCCTGAGGTCCGGGCGGCGCTCAACTGTTCGGCCAGCGCCGCCAGCCAGCCGGCGCGGCTGGCGTCGTCCAGCGGAATGCCGGCGCGCATGCGCTCGATATTTTCCTGGGGGTGGAAGCTGTCGCCCTCGATGAAGCTGGCGCCCAAGGCTTCGGCCAGCATTTTGCCTACGCTGCTTTTGCCGCAGCCGGCCACGCCCATTACGACGATGTTTCGGGTATTCATGTTAGCGCTAACAATTAATGGTCAGGAAAAGGCCGAAGCGGAATCGGCCGAGTGCTGTTTATGTTAGCGCTAACAAAAGTTGAACAACAAGCAGTGGGATCAAGTTTGGGCTGGCCGCGCGCGGCCATGTAGTCGCCGCGCAACAGGGTGACGAGCGGCGAGCGAGGCATGCCGCGGCAGGATTTTAGCTGCTGCGGCGCAGCATCAGCTCGAAGCCGAGATCGACGCGCGGCGCGTCCGGCATACCGCCGTCCATCATGTTCAGCAGGGCGCGGGCGGCCTGGACGCCGATTTCGCGCCGGGGCGTGGCCACTGTGGTGAGGGAGGGGATGCACCAGGTTGCGGGCTGCAGATCGTTGAAGCCGGCCACCGCCAGCCGCTGCGGCACGGCGACGCCGAGCTGCTGGCAGCGCGCCAGCGCGCCTATGGCCAGGTCGTCGTTGCAGCAGAACAGCGCGTCGCAGTCCGGCCGCGCCCGCAAGGCCGCATCCAGCATGTCCGCGCCCATCTGCATGCTGGAAGGGGATGGGTCGAGCCATTCCAGGCTGGGGTCATGCAGGCCAGCTTCGGCTAACGTCGCGCGGTAACCGGCCAGCCGCTTCAGCACCCGCTCGTCGAGCTGGGCGCCCAGAAAGCCGATGCGGCGCTTGCCGCGCGACAGCAGGTGGCGGGTGATGGCGGCGCCAGCCTCCTCTTGCGAGAAGCCCACGCAGCAGCGGCCGTCATCGGCCAGGTCCATCATGTAGACGGCCGGCAGCGCGTGCTGGCGCAGCAGCGCGTCGAAGGGTGCGGCATGACTCAGGCCGGTCAGCAGCAGACCGTCCGGCCGGTGCTGCAGGTAGGCGCGCAGCAGCTGCAATTCCTGTTCCGCGTCGTAATGGCTGTTGCCTATCAGCATTTGGTAGCCGGCAGGGGCCAGGATGGATTCGATGCCGGCCAGCGTGTCCAGAAATACGGTATTGCCCAGAGATGGTATCAGCACCAGCACGGTGCGCGAACGCGCCGAGGCCAGCGCGCTGGCCGAGCGGCTGGGCACATAGCCCAGCGCGTCCACCGCTTGCTGCACTTTGTCGCGCAGATGCGGCGAAACCTGCTGCGGTTGGTTCAGCGCGCGCGACACCGTGATGGCGCTGACGCCGGCGGCCTTGGCCACGTCATGCATGGTGACGCCGCTGCCGGAGCGGATGCGCGGTTTTCTGGACATATCGGTTTGGAGAAAATGGGAGCTGCCATTGTAGCGCAGCCGCGGCATTCATGGCTTGTAGTTGTATGACGTGGGACTAAAATGGCTATTTTCTCCGGGGTCATGCCATGTATTTGCCCAAGCATTTTCAGGAGATGGATATCGGGTCCTTGCTGCGATTGATGCGAGCCCGCCCTCTGGCCACGCTGTCGATCAACGGCGAGAGCGGCCCGATTGTCAACCATGTTCCCTTGCTGGCTTTCCGCGATGGGCAGTCACTGGTTCTGCGTGGCCACGTGGCCCGCGCGAATCCCTTGTGGCGGGAACTGGGGTGCGAGCCGCAGGCCGTGGCGGTGTTTCACGGCGACGACGCCTACGTGACGCCGTCCTGGTATCCGGCCAAAGGCGAGCACGGCAAAGTGGTGCCGACGTGGAACTACGCGGTGGCGCACGCTCGCGGCCGTTTGCGCGTGGAGGAGGATCCAGCTTGGCTGCGCGCCTTGCTGACTGAGCTGACGTCGGAGCAGGAGTCAGGTTTCAGCCTGCCATGGAGCATGGATGACGCGCCGGCCGACTATATCGAAAAGCTGCTGTCCGCCATTGTCGGCATTGAGCTGCAGGTCGAGCGGCTGGACGGCAAATTCAAACTTAGCCAGAACCAGAACGAAGCGGCGCGTGATGGCGTGAGCGAGGGCTTGGCGTCGCGCGGCGACGCGCGGGCGGCCGCCGTCGCCGCAAGCATGCGTCAGAGTTCCTAACGCCGGAAACGAGCCAGCAAATCCGCCATGTCGCCCTGGACGTGGCTGGCGCCTTGACGCATCTGGCGCAGGAAGTTGTCCAGGAAGTCATGCAACAGCAGGGCGGAGGCGGCGACGGCGCCGATGCCGGCGCGGTCCCATTCGGTCACGAAGCCCTGCAGGGTGGCGGTGAGCCGGTTGCTGTCCTGCCGCAGCGAATGATACAGGCCTATGGCTGGGGTGCCGCACAACTGATAGTTGTGCTGCAGAATGGCTTTATCCAGTGGGTGGCTGCTCAGGATGTCGCGGCTGTCAAACTCGACGAACAACGGATGCATGGTGTCGCAGTCGCATCGGCCGTTGCGGTAGGCGCGCGCCACCACGCCTATGGCCGCGTCCGGCTCGGCCGCGGGCTGGCGGCTGGGCACGGGATGGCCCAGCAGCAGCGTGAAGGCGCTGGCTAGCGGATCCGGCCAGCCGGCGGGGCCCAGGTCGAAGCACAGCGGCATCGGTTGTCGTCCCAGCCAGTCCGCCGGCAGGTGGATTGCGCCGATGTCCATCAGTTGCGAGCTGGCGTAGCCCAGATCGCGCAAGGGCCAGCTCTGGCCGGCCGAACATGCCCAGGCCTGCTGCCTGTAGGCGACGCAAATCTCTGTCAGCACGGATTCCGTGGTGATGATGAAGGCCTCGCCGCGATACGCCAGCATCAGACCGCTGCCGAAGGCGGGGCCGAACAGGCCGCCGCTGGCGATGGGGCGGAAGGCCACCACCATCGGACTCAACTGCAGGTAAATCTGCTCCAGGCATTGCAGCGGCTCATTTAGATCAAATTGAAACTCCATCCCCGATTCCAGTCTGCAGCTTTATTGTTTTACCGCTCCAGAATAGTTCATATTCAAACCAAGGTCGGAGCTATTCGTCGCCGCGCAGGCGTGATGAGCCGCGGCGGGCAAATGCTATATCTATAGGGAGAACGATTTAAGCATTGACAGTATGATGTTGAATCCGACCAGCCGCCGCGCGGCGGCCTGGGATGAGTGGGGCGGAGCCTTTGCCACTCGGCGAAGGGGGGAGACGAGATGCGGATGCGCCCGCGGACTAGTTTCATTTTACTGGTGGTGATGGGGTATGGCCTGCTTGCTTGGGCCTGGTTTGCGTTTTCAGGCAGCGGTTTGGCCCTGTCCGGCAGCGCTGGCGCCTCCCTGGTCGGCAGCGGCCTGCTCTTGGTTTTGAGCTTGGCGCTGCTGGCCTGCTTGCTGCGCGGGCGGACCCGCGTCCAGAATGAGCCGCTGCAGAACTGGCACGCCGAACTGGCCGCGGAGCTGCTGCCTGGACGCGCAATCGCCTGGCTGGCGTATTTGCTGGCCGTGCTGTTGACCGGCGCGGTACTGGCGCTGCGGGCGTGGCTGGTCAGCGATGTCGACGCCCACCCCATGTTGATCCTGTTCATGTTGCCCATCATGCTGTGCGCCAGCCTGGGCGGCTTGGGGCCGGGCTTGCTGGCCACGGCGCTGGCGGGACTGGCCGCCAGTTATTCTCCTGGCTGGCCGCCTTACGCGGCCTTGCCGTGGGGGCGGCACCTGCAATTGATTTTCTTGCTGGTGGAGGGCGTGGCGGTCTGCGTGCTGGGCGCCACGCTCAAACGCAGCCTGTCTCGGATGGCGCTGAACCGGCGCCTGCTCGACTCCGTGGTGTCCAGCACTTCGGACGCCGTTTTCGTCAAGGATGTTCAGGGGCGCTATTTATTGGTCAACCAGGCCGGTTTGGCGCTGGTGGGCAAGCGCGCGGATGAGGTGCTGGGCCGGGACGATCACTCGGTGTTCGCGGAGGAAACGGCGCGCAAGCTGATCGTGGCTGATCGCGCGATCATGCAGTCGGGCAAAGTGCAATGCTCGGAAGAATGTCTGACGTTGCAAGACGGCGGGCAGATGGTTTTCATGGTGACCAAGGGGCCGATCTATTCGCCGCAGGGCCGCCTGGTCGGCATCTTCGGCATTTCGCGCGATGTGACGGAGCATAGGCGAGCGGAGGAGGCTTTGCGCGCCAGCGAGTCCGAGCTGCTGCTGGCGCAGCAATTGGCCGGCCTGGGCAGCTGGAGCTGGGATTTGCGCAGAGACCGGCATCTTTGGTCGGCTGAAGTCTATCGCCTGTTTGGCCTCGATAGCCATGAAGAACCGCCAGCTTACTCGGCGATGCAGCATTTCTTCACTTTGGAAAGCTGGGCTAGGTTGTCGGAGGCGGTGGAGCGCTGCCGCTTGATCGGCATGGGTTACGAATGCGATCTGGAGGTGTTGCGCTCGGACGGCACCTCCTGTTGGGTGACGGCGCGGGGGGAGGCGCGCCGCGATGAGGACGGCAAGGTGGCGGGCCTGTACGGCACGGTGCAGGACATCACCGAGCGCAAGATGATGGCCTTGCAGGTCAAGGCGAGCGAGGCGCGGCTGCAATTGGTGGCGGAGGCCACCAGCGACGGCTTTTGGGACTGGGATCTGCGCAGCGGGAGGGTCTACCGCTCGCCGCGCTACTATGAGGTGACCTGCACCCGCGCCGAGGACGATACCGGCGACTTCCGCTTCTTCCGCCAATTGGTCCACTCGGCCGACCTGCCCTTCGTGCTGCAGGCGATAGAGGCGCACCGGCGGGGCAAGACGCCGCGCATCGAGGTGGAGTTCCGGCTGGCCAATCAGGAAAACGGCGTGCGTTGGCTGTTGGCGCGCGGCAAAGCGGTGGAATGGGATGAGCGCGGCGGGGCGCTGCGGCTGGTGGGCAATCTGTCCGACATCACCGAGCGCAAGCGGGTGGACGACGATCTGCGGCTGGTGCTGAACGAGGCGGGGGACGCCATCTGGGTGACCGACGCCGAGGGCTATTACATTTTCGCCAACCCCGCCGCTTGCCGGCTGACCGGGCACAGCCTGGAAGAATTGAAGGGCATGCAGATCCGCGATTTGGTGGCGCCGGAATGCCTGCCCGCCCTGCCGGCCCACCTGGCCATGCTGGGCTCCGGGGCCTTTCTGCGCTCGGAATGGACCTTGCGCTTGAGGAAGGGCGGCGGCATCTGCGTCGATCTGACCACCGGCAGGCTCAAGGATGGCCGTTATATGGCCTTCGGCCGCGATCTGACCGAACAGCGGCGCGCCGAGCAGGCCCTGCGCAGCCGCGAGCAGCAGCTGGCGCGCGTGATCGAGGGCTCGGACCAAGGGTATTGGGACTGGAACCTGAAAACCGGGAGTTTTCAGGTCAGTCCGCGCTGGGAAAGCATGCTCGGTTACGGGCCGGGGCAGATGCGCGTCACCGCGGACAACTGGTACGAGCATGTGCATCCGGAGGACGCCGTGCGGGCGCGGGAATCCATTCAGCGCAATCTGAGCGGCGCCTCCGCCAGCCACGAGGTGGAAATCCGCTGCCGCAGCCGCGGCGGCGACTGGCGCTGGATATTGTCGCGCGGACGGGTAGTGGAGCGCGACGAGGACGGCGCGCCCTTGATGATGTCCGGCACGCATACCGACATCACCGAGCGCAAGGTGTTCGAACAGACGCAGAAGGAGGCGGCAGCTGTATTCTCCAGCAGCTACGAGGGCATTCTGATGGTGAGCCCGGACGGGTTCATCACCAAGGTCAACCAGGCTTTCACCCGCATCACCGGCTACAGCGCGGAGGAGGCGGTGGGGCAGAAGCCCAATATATTGTCCTCCGGCAAGCAGAGCGCCAACTTTTACGACGAGCTGTGGAGCTCCATCAGGGGCCATGACTTCTGGCGCGGCGAACTATGGAACCGGCGCAAGAACGGCGAACTGTACGCCGAACTGCTGTCCATCTCCGTGGTGCGGGACGAAAGCGGGCAGGTGCAGCACTATATCGGCATCTTCTCCGACATCACTCAGTTGAAGCAGCACGAGGCGGAGCTGGACCGGGTGGCGCATTTCGACCCGCTGACCGGGGTGGCCAACCGGAGGCTGCTGTCGGACCGGCTGCGCCAGGCCATTGTGCGCGCCACGCGCAGCGGCAAGTCCTGCGCGGTGTGTTTCCTAGATCTGGACGGTTTCAAGGCGGTCAACGACCAGTACGGCCACGAGGTGGGGGACCAACTGCTGGTGGCGGTGAGCGGCCATCTGAAGTCCGTGTTGAGAGGAGACGACACGCTGGCCCGGCTGGGCGGCGACGAGTTCGTGGTGCTGCTGTCCGATATAAGCTCGACCGAGGAGTGCATGCTGGTGTTGGACCGCATACTCGCCGCGGTGGCGGCGCCGGTGCCGGTGGGCAACGGCGTGGTCAATGTCACCGGCAGCATAGGCGTCAGCCTGTACCCGCAGGACAATGTGGATCCGGACACCTTGCTGCGCCATGCCGACCAGGCGATGTACGTGGCGAAAGAGGGCGGCAAGAACCGCTATCAGCTGTTCGATCCGGAGAGCGACCGCAAGGCGCAAGAGCACAGGCAGTTCATGGAGCTGCTGCGCCAGGCGCTGTCGCGCAGCGAATTCACTCTGTACTACCAGCCCAAGGTGGACCTGTTCGACGGCGAAATCATAGGCATGGAGGCGTTGATCCGCTGGCATCACCCGCGGCGCGGCGTGCTGGCGCCGGCGGATTTTCTGCCGCATCTGCGCGGCAACGAGCTGGAGGAAGCTTTCGGCGACTGGGTGCTGGACGCCGCGCTGAAGCAGGCTTCGCAATGGATGGAGTCAGGCCAGGACATGCCGGTCAGCGCCAACGTCAGCGCCAGCTATCTCCTGGGCGGCGACTTCTGCGACAAGCTGGCGGCGGCGCTGGCCCGCTATCCCAATGTGCCGCCGGATCATCTGGAGCTGGAAGTGCAGGAAAGCGCGCAGACCGATGTCGAGAAAACCATAGAAACGCTGCGTGGCTGCCGCGAGCTGGGCGTGCGCTTCGCGCTGGATGATTTCGGCACCGGCTATGCCTCGCTGAATTATCTGCGGCAGCTGCCGGTGGACACGCTGAAGATAGACAACAGCTTCGTCCACGACATGCTGAGCAGCGCCGACGACCGCCGCATCGTGGAGGGCATCGTGCAATTGGCGGCCATCTTCAACCGCGACGTGATCGCGGAGGGCGTGGAAACGCTGGAGCATGGCGCGCTGCTGCGCAAGCTGGGTTGCCGTTATGCCCAGGGCTTCGGCATCGCCCGGCCGATGGAGGCCGGGGCCGTGCCAGGCTGGTGCCGGCGCTGGCGGCAGGGAGAAATCTGGCGGAAACTGGCGCCGCAACCGGCTGAGGAGCTGCGGTCGAAGTGAGGGGGAAAGAGGCCCCGCCCAGGCCCGCCGCTGCGGGCCTTTTTCTTGCGCGACACACGATGCTTGCACCATCATGGCGCGAAATTCGTGGATGGCGAGCAGTATCGCTAGCAAGCGGCCGCTTTTAGTTGGTCCAATTTTTGCTGGAACGGCTGGGGAATGCAGGTTGCCGCCGCGACTTGGCGGTTTGAACGGAACACTATCGGGATACAAGCAGTGGCGAGCAATATCGAGATCAAGGCCAGGGTGAGGGATCTGGCGGTTTTGGCGGGCAAGGTGGAAGCCTTGGCCGGAATGGCGGGGATGGTTCGAGAGCAGGACGACACCTTCTTCTCCTGTCCTCATGGCAGGCTCAAGCTGCGGGTGGAAGGCGGGAAGCGCGGCAAGCTGATTTTCTATCAACGGCCGGACGCGGCGGAGATCAAGACATCGGACTTTCTGGTCAGCGAGTGCGACGACGCGAATGCGTTGCGGGCGCTGCTGGCGCGGGCCTACGGCGAGCAAGGGCGGGTGCGCAAGCAGCGCAGGCTGTATCGCATAGGCGTTTGCCGCGTGCATCTGGACCGGGTGGAGCGCTTGGGCGATTTTGTCGAAATCGAAGTGGAAGTGGACGATGGCGCGGCTGGGACAGGCGCCAGGCAGGGGGTGGCGGACTTGATGTCGGCCCTGGATATCCGCGACGCGGACCTGATCGACAAGGCTTATCTGGAGCTGCTGGCGGAGCGCGCGGGCTCAGGCGCGAGCATCGCGCTGGAGCGGGCGGACCAGCCCGAGGCGCTGGCGCTGATAGAGGAGCTGGACGCCTACCAGATGCCGCTGTATCCAGCGGAGAGCCATCACGGCGTGGAGGTTTCGGTGCTGCTGCAGCCCAATGTGGCGTTTGCCGTCGCCCGAGACGAAAGCGGCCAGGCGGTGGGCTGCGGCGCGGTATGGTGCGTGCCGGAATATGGCGAGCTGAAGCGGATGTATGTGCGGCCGCAATGCCGTGGCAAGGGCGTGGCGCGCGCGCTGATGGATTTTCTGGAGGACCAGGCCAAGGCGCGCGGCTGCGCCGCCATGACCTTGGAAACCGGCATCCACCAGCACGAGGCCATCGCCTTGTACCGCCGCGCCGGCTATGAATTCTGCGCGCCGTTCGGGTCTTACGCCGTGGATCCGAACAGCGTATTCATGCGCAAGCCGTTCTGAGTCAGGAGGCCTTGCCCAGGTGGGCGGCCAACTGGCGGGCGCTGTCCTTGCACCATTGGTCTATCAGCGGCTTGATCAGCTCCAGCGTCAGCGGCGCGTCCTTGGATTTGCTTTTCTTGTTTTCGCGCAGATTGACGGTGCCGGCCAGCAGCGTGCCGTCTTGCGCGTCCTCCAGCTGCGCCATGCTGCCTATCTTCAGCAGATAGGGCTCCTTGCCGGCGGCCAGCCTGGCCAGATTGAACACGGCCTTGACCGGCAGCAGGTCCACCGCGTCAATGCCCGGCCGGTCCTGGGTCATGCCGGTCACCGCCACGCGCAGGCGGGCCACGCCCGGCGCCGGCTGCAGCGCCACCTTGACGCCGGCCGCTTCCAGCTCGGCCTGCAGGCGCTGGTGGAAATAGGCGGTGATGGCGTTCTCGTCGCTGGATTGCAGTAGCTCCCAGTTGCCGTCCTGGCCCTGGCGCATGAACAGCAGCGGTTCCAGCAGCACGGCGTTGTAAGCTTTCAGGTCTATGCCGGGTTTCAAATAGACACGCTGGTCGGGCATCATCTTGCCGGGCTGGAAGGCGTCCAGCGGCAGCGTGAACAGATTTTCCTTGGGGGCGGCGGATGCAGGCTCGTCGGCCCAGGCCGCGCCGCTCAGCGCGAACAGGGTGCATAAAGTCAGTGCGGTCAATTTCATGATTGGCCTCGCTTGGCGGATAGGAGTAATACGCTGACATCTCTGGGGCCGAATGGTTTCGGCTCATCGCATTCTCGGAGCCCGCCGCGCGCTTGTCCAGCGGGGCAGGCCGCCAAGTCTTGCCCGCGCCATCTGCTGGCGGACTCGCCAGTTTCATTGTTTCAGATACGTGAACAGCGCCAGTAGGACGATGCAGAGGATGACCATCAGGTTCAGCAGGACTTCCTCGCTTATGGGTTGGAAATGGAGTCTGTCCTGAGCGCTCAGGCGGGAGCCGGTGAGCTTGTGCAGCCAATAACGCAGGAGATTGTTGCTACTGGGGCCGTCGGTGTCGGCTTTCATGATGGAGCGTCCGCGTAAATGGAAATTTACATGCAGACATTGTACGCCGATTGCGTATGCAATCAACATCTCGTTGCGGCTTGCAGGGTGTCCAGCCGTGCGCGCAAGCGGCGCATCGCCTGTTCATCCAGGTGCTCCCGGCAGGCGTCCACGGTTCTTTGCCCCATGGCCAGCAGGCAAAGCCGGAAGGCTGCGCCGGGCGCGACCGCTGCGATATCGTTCAGCGCCGCCAGCAAGCGCAGGCTGACGGCCATGTCGCCGCGCGCGTAGTGGCGGATGTGCTCGAAGGCCGATTCCAGCAGCGCCTCCGTCTCAATGACCGGGATGGCGACGCGCACCACGCCGGGCGGGTCGTAGTAGTGGCTTTGCGGCGTGCTGCGCTGCGAATACAGGCACAGGATGCGGCTTAGCTGATCGATGCAGGTGATGGCGGTGGTGGGATCGTTCACCGCGGGGGAAATGGCTTTCAAGGCGATGTCCACGATCTGCAGCACGCCGAATTCCACATCCTGCTGCAGCGTGCGGCTGGGGCCGATGTCTATCGCCGCCTGCAAGGCCTGGCACAGCTTGGGCGTCAGCCTTTCCCCGCGCGAGGCGTAAAACAGGGGCGCGGCGGCCGGCGCGAACTGGCCGACGCGGCGAGCGACGCATAGTTTGATCTGGTGAGCCTTCGCCAGTTGGACGAGTTTTCGGGTATCCATGTAGCGGATATAGCCCGCGTGCCGATTGAGAATGGGCGTGTCCGGCTGGGCGGCGTTTGGCGCGGCGCCGGATTCCCACAGATGTTCCGCATGCGGCTCCGGCATCTGATCCGCAATCGTCTGTTCGGTTTCTTCCGCGATGCGGTCAACGATGTAGTTGACGCTGATGGCGCGCGAGATGTGGTGGATGAAGAACAGCAGCCCCACTACGCAGGCCACGGCCAGCAGCATGGAGCCGAATACCGTCAGCACTGGGCTGAAGGCGTAGGGCTTCAGCCTGGCGGCGGGCAGGGCGGCGATGCAGTAGGCGAAAGTGCCCAGGAAAATGCCCAAAGTCCATTGCGTGACCTTGTCGCGCGAAAAGCTGACGATGATGCGCGGCGAGAATTGCATGGAAGCCAGGGTGAGCGACATCAGCAGGATGGCGAACACGATCGACACCACGGTCATGATGGAGGTGGCGATGGCGGACAGCATGACCTGGGCCACTTGCGGGTCTTCGCGCGAGGGAAACAGCACGGCCGGCAGCCAGGCGCTGATGGCCGGATGCTTCTCCTCCAGCCATGACAGCCAGCCGCCCAGCAGGCCCAGTCCCAGCGAGATGATCAGCGGCCGCACCAGGAAGCCGCCGCGTAGATTGAACAGGATGTGCTGGATGGCGCGGGGCAGGTGTCGGGTCATGACGGCGGCGGGAGCAACGATGAAACCGGCATGATAACGGTTTTATCGCGCACCCGCTGCAGGAGAGTCCCGCTGCGGTCCGCGCGCTGGGTCAGCCCTTGACCCCGCCGCTGCTCAGGCCGCTCACCATCCAGCGCTGGGCGATGATGAACAGCAGCGTGATGGGCAGGCCGGACAGGATGGCGGCGGCGGCGAAGTCGCCCCACAGATAGTTCTGCTCGTACAGATACAGCTTGGAGCCGACCGCCAGCGTCAGGTTTTGCTCCTGGTGCAGCAGCACCGAGGCCACCGGATATTCGATGATGGCGCCGATGAAAGCGAGCAGGAAAACCACGCACAGTATGGGCAGGGCCATGGGCAGCAGCACGTGCCAGAAGGCCTGGAAGGGCGTGGCGCCGTCCACGATGGCGGCCTCCTCTATCTCGGACGGCAGGGTGTCGAAATAGCCCTTGATGGTCCAGATGTGCAGGGCGATGCCGCCGGCGTAGGCCAGCACCACGCTGCCGTGGCTGTCCAGGCCCAGCCACGGCACATAGCTGCCGATCTGGTCGAAGATGGAGTAGATGGCGATCAAGGACAGCACGGCCGGAAACATCTGCGCCAGCAGCAGCAGGTTCAGGCCCAGCTGCTTGCCGCGGAAGCGCAGCCGCGAGAAGGCGTAAGCGCAGGT
Organism: Chromobacterium alticapitis; assembly: GCF_002924365.1. Classification (GTDB taxonomy): domain Bacteria; phylum Pseudomonadota; class Gammaproteobacteria; order Burkholderiales; family Chromobacteriaceae; genus Chromobacterium; species Chromobacterium alticapitis. The sequence goes on from NZ_PQWB01000012.1 coordinate 73,152, forward strand.
GGTGGAGAGCAGCAGGATCAGGCTGGCGCTGATGAAGGCGATTTTCATCGAGTTCCATAGCCAGCGCAGCACCGGGAAGGGCGGCTCCACCACGCGGCCGCCCGCGTCGGTGTAGGACAGGCCGAAGGCCAGTTTCCAGTGCTCCAGGCTGATGCTGTCCGGAATCAAGCTGCCGGCGGCGAAGTTGCCGGGGCGCAGCGAGATGGACACGATCATCAAAAAGGGAAACAGGGTCAGCAGCAGAAAGGCGATCAGCCCCAGATGGGCCAGCCAGAGCCGGCCGGTATGGGTTTTGTCTTGAACCATGGCCATGGCGGTCTCCTCAGCGGTTTGCTTGCGCGTTGATGCGCGACAGGCGCAGATTGATCAGCGACAGCGCCGCCACCAGCGCGAAGATCAGCGTGGAGATGGCCGCGGCCAGGCCGAAGTTCTGCCCCGAATCCTGGAAGGCGATGCGATAGGTGTAGGACACCAGGATGTCGGTGGTGCCGGCCGGCACCGCGCTGTCGATGAAGTCCGGGCGGCCGTCGGTCAGCAGCGAGATCAGCACGAAGTTGTTGAAGTTGAAGGCGAAGGACGCGATCAAGAGCGGCATGATGGGCTTGAGAATCAAGGGCAGCGTGATCTGGGTCAGATTGGTCCAGGCGCTGGCGCCGTTGATGGCCGAAGCTTCGTACAGATCGGACGGAATCGATTTGATCAGGCCCAGGCACAGCAGCATCATGTAGGGATAGCCCAGCCAGGTATTGACGATCAGCAGCATGGCCTTGGCCAAGAGCGGGTCGGAGAACCAGCTGGGGCGGATGCCGAACAGGCCGTTCAACACCAGGTTGATTTCGCCGAAGTTCTCATTGAACAGGCCGCGGAAAATCAGGATGGAAATGAAGCCGGGCACGGCGTAGGGCAGGAACAGCAGCACGCGGTAGACGCCGCGGAAGCGCAGCGCTTCCCAACTGAGCACGGTGGCCAGCATCAGGCCGAGAGCGAAGGTGAACAGCACGGTCAGGGCGGAGAAAGTCACCGTCCAGGCGAACACTTTCAGCATCGGTTTTTGCAGATCGCTGTTGGCGAACAGCTGGCGGAAATTTTTCCAGCCCACGTTGACGCGGAAGCCCGGCACGATGTTTTCGCCCTGCGCGTTGCGGTAGAAGCCGCGCTCGAAGTCCGGCCGTAGCGTCTCGCCGCTTTGCTGGTTCAGCAGGGCGCCGTCGGCCTGGCGCAAATACAGCGGCTTGGCCGGGCTGAAGCCGCTGAGCGAGCTCAGGCGGTAGGGCGTAGTCTGTCCCGGCAGCGTCAGCGTGAGCTGGCGCAAGGCCGGCTGCAGGGCGATGACGTCTTTCAAGGCCAGCTTTTCGCCGGTGTTTTGGCCGGCGGTCGCCTGCAGCGCCAGTTTCTGGGAGGCGGGCTGGATGGCGTTCAGTTTGATGGGCGCGGATCGCCAGGCGGCGCCATCGTCGCGGGACAGCGTCAGGCGGTATTGACTGTTCTGGCGATACAGTTGCAGGCGCAGCGGATCGCCGTCGCCGGCATAAGTCTGCTCCAGCAGATAGGACGTGGCGCGCTCGTAGCTCAGCAGATTGCTGGAGCTGTAATTGGTGAAGCCGATGCCTACGGTGTACAGCGCGGGCAGGATGACGAATACCAGGATGGCCGCGGCGCCGGGGTACAGATAGCGCAGCGCGTAGGCCCGCTTCATGCTGAAAATGGCGGCGGAGCCGGCCAGCAGCGCTAGGCCGGCCAGCGCTAGCCACAAATGGCCTTCGCGGTAGAGCATGAAGACCAGCCACAGGCCGGCCGTCATGAATGTCGCGCCCAGCGCCGTTCCGGCGTGGCGCGGATGGATCTTGAACATGCTTTGCACTCCCTGTTGCCCCGGCGGCCGGACGCCAGAGGGCGTCCGGCGCATGCCGCCTTAGTTGCCGCGGATCTTGGCCGCCGCGGCGTCCAGGCCGGCCTTCACGCCCTGGCGGCCCTGGGTGACGTTTTGCAGCGTGGACTGCATGGTGGACCAGAACTTGCCCATTTCCGGATTGTTGGGCATGGGCGCGCCGGCCTGCGCGCTCTGCATGGTGGCGTGGATGTTCGGGTCGCCCTTGAGCTGGGCGTAGAAGGCTTTGCTGGCAGGCACGCCCAACGGCACGTCGTCGTTGATGGTTTTCAGGCCGTGCTGGGTCAGCATGGTGTTTTCGATGAACTCGGTGGCCAGTTCCTTGTTCTGGCTGGAGGCGCTGATCATGGCGCCCAGCACGCCGACGAAGGGCGCGGCGGGTTTGCCGTTGACGCTGGGGATGGGCGCCACGCCGAAGTTGATCCGGCTCTTCTTCAGGTTTTCCCAGGCCCAGGGGCCGCTGATCATCATGGCCACCTGGCCCTTGTTCACGCCGGCTTCCATGTCGGCGTAGCTGGCGCTTTTCGGCATGGCGCCGCTATGGATCAGCTTCATCAGGGTATCCAGGCCGGCCACCGCGCCGGCGTTGTTGACGCCCACGTTTTTGGCGTCATAGGTGCCGTCGGCTTTCTGCTTGAACGGATAGGCGCCGCCGGCGGCCAACAGCGGCCAGGTGAAGTAGGTATTGGTGAAGTCCCACAGAATGGCCTTTTTGCCGCTGGCGGACAGTTTCTTGTCCAGCGCCATCACGTCGTCGAAGGTCTTGGGCGGCGTCGGCACCAGCGCCTTGTTGTAGATCAGCGCCACGGCTTCCAGCGCGATGGGGTAGCCCCAGGTCTTGCCGCCGCTGCTGAAGGCCTTCCAGCCCATGTCGTCTATCTCGCCGCGCAGCTTCTTGCTCGGATTGACCGGGGAGAGCAGGCCGGCGGTGGACCATTCGCCTAGACGGTCGTGCGGCCAGATCCAGATGTCCGGTCCCTTGCCTGCGGCGGCGGCCTGCTGGAACTTGCCGGCGGCGTCTTCCGGGTGCTCCACCACCACCTTGACGCCGGTTTGCTTGGTGAATTCTTCGCCCAGCTTGGCCAAGCCGCGGTAGCCCTTGTCGCCGTTGATCCAGATCAGCAGCTTGGCGTCGCCGGAGGCTTGCGCCAGCGGCGCGGCGAAGGCGCCCGCTACGGCCAGGCCCAGGGTCAGGCAGGCGGCGCGGCTGAATTGTCTGCGAGTGATCTTCATCTCTACATCTCCTCTTCTTGGGGGTATGGATGCTTGCTAGGCGCAAGCCAGGCCCGGATGGCGAGCCTGCAGATTAAGCGGGTCGAGGCGGCGAAGCGCCCGGCCCTGTTGATCGAACAGATGGCCGTCGGCCGGATCGAACACCAAGCGGCAGGCGGTGCCGGGTTCGAACTGCACCAGCGGCGGCAGGCGGGCGGACAGCGGCTCGGCGCAGCCTGGGGCTTCCAGGTAGAGCACGGACGATTCACCCAGGTGCTCGACGGCGATGACGCTGCCGCGCACGCTGTTGTCGCCGGCCTTCAGGCTCAGGTGTTCCGGGCGCACGCCCACGCAAACCTCGTCGCCCGCGGCGAAGCCGGCGGCATCCACCGCCACGCGCACTTCCTGGCCGTCGGCCAACAACACCATCGCGCCCTCGGCGTCCTGGCTTTGCAGGCGGCCGGGCAGGAAGTTCATGCCCGGCGAGCCGAGGAAGCCGGCGACGAAGCGGTTGGCCGGCTGGTAATACAGCTCGGATGGCGAACCCACTTGCTCGATGCGGCCGCCGCGCAGCACCACGATGCGGTCGGCCAGCGTCATGGCCTCGATCTGGTCATGGGTGACGTAGATCATGGTGGTGCCCAGTTCGCGGTGCAGCTTGGCGATTTCGATGCGCATCTGCACCCTGAGCGAGGCATCCAGATTGGACAGCGGCTCGTCGAACAGAAAAACCTTGGGCCGTTGCACGATGGCGCGGCCTATGGCCACGCGCTGGCGCTGGCCGCCGGACAGCTCCTTGGGCTTGCGCTCAAGCAGATGATCGATTTGCAGCACCTTGGCCACTTGTTCCACCTGCGCCGCGTAGTCGCTCTTGCGCTTGCCGGCCAGCTTCAGGCCGAAGCCCAGGTTGTCGAATACCGACATATGCGGATACAGCGCGTAAGATTGGAACACCATGGAGATGCCGCGCTTGACCGGCGGCAGCTCGTTGACGCGCTCGCCGTCTATTTGCAGCTCTCCCTCGGTGATTTCCTCCAGCCCGGCGATGGTGCGCAGCAGGGTGGACTTGCCGCAGCCGGAGGGGCCGACGAAAACGATAAACTCACCGGCCTGGATTTCCAGGTCGATTTCCGTCAAGGTTCGGGCCAGGCCGAAATCCTTGGTGATGCCTCGCAAGCTGACCGCGGCCATCTTGTTCTCCCGCCAGTTTCAGGCCAGTTGGCCCATCCAGCCGCCCCAGCCTTCCAGCATGAGTTCGCGGCCATCGCGCTGGGCGCCCGCGAGCGGGCAGCCAGCCAGTTCTGCCGCCTCAGCCGGCAGCGTGTAGACGCGCGGCTCGGGGCCCAGATTGAATACGCACAGCGTTTTTCCGCCGCGCGTGAACGCCAGGATGCGCGCGTCGTCGCCCAGGAAACGGATGTCGCCTTCCTTGAGCGCCGGCTGGCCGCGCCGCCAGGCGATGAAGCGGCGGTAGAAGGCCAGGCAGGAGTCTTCGCTCGCTTCCTGCAAGTCCACCGCCAGTTTCTTGTGCTCGTCCGGCATGGGCAGCCACGGGTTTTCGCTGCCGAAGCCGCCGTCCGCCAGATCATGCCGCCACGGCATGGGGGTGCGGCAGCCGTCGCGGCCCTTGAATTCCGGCCACATGGCGATGCCGTAAGGGTCTTGCAGCTGTTCGAAGCTCAGCTCGGCCTCGGTCAGCGCCAGCTCCTCGCCCTGGTACAGGCAGGCCGAGCCGCGCAGCGACAGCAGCATGGCCAGGATGCACGGCGCGAAGCGCGGGTGGCCGGCGTTGCGTCCCCAGCGCGTGGGCATGCGGATGGCGTCGTGGTTGCCGGTGGTCCAGCAGGCCCAGCCGCTGCCGATTTGCGCTTCCAGCTCGCTCACCTGGCGGCGGATGTAGTCGGCGGAGAAGGCCGGCGTCAGCAGGTTGAAGCTGTACGCCATGTGCAGCTTGTCGTTGCCGGCGGTGTATTCCGCCATGCGGGCCAGGCTGTTATCGTCGCCAATCTCGCCCAGGGCCACCGCGTCGTATTCGTTCAACAGGCTGCGCAGTCGCTTGAGGAAGTCCAGGTTCTGCGGCTGCGATTTGTCGTAGCGGTGCGCTTGGTAGCCGTAAGGATTGTCCGCCGTTACGGTGGCGTTGTCTCTGACCTGAGCCGGCGGGTTGTCGCGCAGCTGGGTATCGTGGAAATGGAAGTTGCAGGCGTCGAAGCGCAGGCCGTCCACGCCCAGCTCCAGCCAGAAGCGCACCTCGTCCAGCATGGCGTCCTGCACTTCGGGGTGATGGAAGTTCAAGTCCGGCTGGGAGGCCAGGAAGTTGTGCAGATAGTATTGGCGGCGGCGGGTATCCCACTGCCAGGCTGAGCCGCCGAACACCGACATCCAGTTGTTGGGCGGGCTGCCGTCGGGCTTGGCCTCGCTCCACACATACCAGTCGGCGCGCGCGTTGTCGCGGCTGGCGCGGCTTTCGGCGAACCAGGCGTGTTGCTCCGAGGTATGCGACAGCACCTGGTCTATCATCACTTTCAGGCCCAGGCGGTGCGCTTCGCTCACCAGGCGGCGGAAGTCCTCCACGTCGCCGAACATCGGGTCCACGGCGCGGTAGTCGGACACGTCGTAGCCGAAGTCCTTCATCGGCGACTTGAAAAACGGGCTGATCCAGATGGCGTCCACGCCCAGGCTGGCCACATAGGGCAGTTTGCCGGTGATGCCGGCCAGGTCGCCGACGCCGTCGCCGTTGCTGTCGGCGAAGCTGCGCGGGTAGATCTGGTAAATCACGCCACCGCGCCACCAAGCGCTTTTGCTCATGCTTTGCTGCTCCCGCCCCGCAGGGCATTGGATGGAAAACAAGGGGAGGCGGGCGCCTCCCCGGTTCAAATCAGGCTTACCACCAGGCTTCGGCCTGGGCGCCTATGGTCACGCCATGGGTCTGATTGCCGAAATGGCCGACCGCGGACAGAGGGTTGTTGACATCGGTGCCCGCAGCCTGTTGAGCGGCCTGGTTCCACTTGGCGTACGTGGCGAACAGGCGCAGTTGCGGACGGCTCCAGAAGCCTTGATCCGGCGAAATCAGGAAGGCCGCGGTGGTTTTGAACAGGGTGCGGCGCTCGCCGTTGTCCGGCGTGACCTGGTCGTAGCCCATTTCCAGCGCCGCGCCCAGATGCTTGGAGAAGGCGTAAGTCGGACGCGCGCCTAAAGACATCCAGGTCTGGCCATCGCCCTTGGCAGGGGTTTGTTTCTCCCATATCGCCACAGCCATGCCGCCGAACGGGCTGCCGGTCGGTTGCCATTGCAGTTGCTCTACCAAGCGGTATTTTTTGTCGTCGCTGTTGGCGTTAGGGTTGGGGTAGCCGTAGCTGCCGGCGATGCTGCCCTTCATGTATTGCAGGGCCAGCTTGTTGTAGCCGCCCAGCACGCCGCTCTGGGTATGCATGACGTTGAGGGCGACGCCGTTGGTGGCCTGGTTGGCGGTGTCCGTGCTGTCCTTCTTGGCGTAGCGCAGGTCCAGGCCCAGCGTCAGTTCCCCGCCCGGATTGACCTTGATGCCGGACAGGCGGAAGTCGTGGCCGGTGACGCCCAAGGTGTGGTCCAGCTTGTCCACGGAGACATTGCCGCTGTCCACGGTGTTCTGGCGCCAGGCATAAGCGAACTTGCCCACGCCGACGTCGATGTTTTCGATGCCGGCGCCCGGGCCGGAGTTGTCCCAGAAATAGAAGTCGTTGATGTGCACGTCCTGGCGGTCGTAGAAGCGCTTGCCGGCCCATACCTTGGCTTGGCCCAGGCCGATGTTCTCGGCGGTGACGAACATCTCGCGCAGCGCGAATTTGGCGTTGGAGTTGCCGTTTTTGTCGCTGCTGCTGTCTTCCCAGTCCTGCCACTGCTTGGCGCTCATGGCGAGACGTGAATCCACGCGGAAGCGCGCGCCGGTTTCGGCGTCGGCGTACACCTGTTTGCCCAGGGCCAGTTCGGCGTAAGTTTCGCACTCATTGCCCAAACGGTACTTGGACCCGGCCCCCGCCAGCTGGAAACATGACTGCGAGCCGCCGCCGCCTTGATTGCTGCCCACGCCGCTGCGCAGGTAGCCGCTGAAGTCCAGGCCGCTGCCATCGGCCAGCGCGGCGAGCGGCAAGGCCGCCAGGCTCAGCGCGGCCAGAGGGAGGAATGCTGCTGATTTCATTTTTCTATCCCTTCAGTGTTGACTACGTTCCACTGGGCGAAGGGCCTCGCCCATCTCCATCTCAAATCGGTTTTTGTTTTTCAAACCGGTTTAAATTTTGTGAAACGATCATACTTCCGAAAAAACTTGGCGGGATACGGCATTTGTCGCTTTAGTTGAGGCAAAGCAAGAGCGGATGATTTCGATGCTGCGTTCGCACGAGGTGGTCTTGAAGTGGTTTTTTTGATTTTCTATTAAAATCAATGGTTTGATTTTGTTTTCCGCCAGCTCGATGTGGCATTTTTGTTGCATTGCAACTTATTAAACCGTTTCAAATTTGTAATTTTGCAACAATTAAACTGTAGAGACGGTGCGGAGATTATGAATCTAGGCAATGTTTGGAAACCGGAGGCCTGTCGTCCGCGGCGGCCAGCGGCGCCGCAGGCTGCCGCGCTTAGCGGCCGTCGGGCTCGCCTTGCCGGGGTAGGGGCGCGTCCGAGTTGCCCGGCCGCAGCACGGGTTGCCACAGCCGGGTCAGGGTGTCGGCCGGTTCGCCGGACAAGCGCGCCAGCATCAGCTCCGCCATGGTCTGGCCGGCGCGGCGCGGCTCAGGCTGCAGCACGGCGCTGATTGGGCTGGTTTCGCCATCGGCCAGGGGCAGGCCGCCGAATACGATGACGGAGATGTCGCTCCCCGGCGTCAGCCCGGCCTCGCGCAGCGCCTGCATCGCGCCCACCGCGGCGACGTTATTGTCCACCACCACCGCGCTGGGGCGGCTGGGAGCGGACAGCAGCCGCTGCATGGCGAGCCGGCCTTGGGAGGGATTCAGCTCAGCGGTTTCCAGCCTATGCGCGGCGGGATGGACGCCGGCCTGCTCCAGTTCCTGCAAGAAACCCTCGCGGCGCTGGGAGGCGAAATTCATGCGCAGCGGCGCGCTGATCAGGCCGATGTCGCGGTGGCCGAACTGCAGCAGCCGCCGCACGGCCAGACGCATGCCGGCTTCATTGTCGTAATCGAACCAGGGATAAGGCTGGGTCAGATGGGAACGGCCGTGGGCGACGAAGGGAAAGCCGCGCTCCTGCAAATAGTGCAGCCGCGGGTCGTTCACCAGGGTCCGCGCCACGATCAGGCCGTCCACGCGCGCGGCGGAAACCATGCGGTGATAGGTGGCCAGCTCATTGGCCTGGGCCGCGGAGACGATGATCAGATCCATTTGCGCCTCCGCCAGGCGCTCGGTGATGCCGGCGATCACGTCCAGGAATACCGGGTCGCCCAGGTCGGACGGCTCGAACGGATAGATTAGGCCTATGCTGTCGGTGCGGCCCGTCGCCAGCTTGCGGGCGATGGTGTTGGGGCGATAACCGTGCTGGGCCGCCGCCGCCAGCACCCGTTCTCGGGTTTCGGCGTTCACTTCCGGAAAGCCGTTCAGCGCGCGGCTGACCGTGGCGGGGGACAATTTCAACAAAGCGGCGAGCTGGCGCAGATTCATGACGAAAACGAGAGTTTGGTGCGAAAAATATGCATAGAGTAGCGCGAAACGGCGAAAGTGGATATCCGTCGCGATAGGCGCGCGGGAGCCTGCTGGGAGGTCAAGGTCCGCCGCCTCTAGTCTACACTGTACGAATGCGTACCAATTCCGCGATATCGCGGCAGGGAGGCGGCGATGGCATGGCGCTTGACGGTGGGACGGCGAATCGCCGTGCTGATTCTTCTGTCGCTGGCGGCTTTCGTGTTGTTGGGGGCGATCAGCCTGTCCAGCCTGCATGCGACGCAATTGCAATTGCGCAAGCTGGACGAGGTATCGCTGGCCGAGGTCGACATTTCGCGCAGCCTCAGCGCCGAGCTGACCGGCATGCGGCTGGAGACGGTGCGCCATATCGCCGCGCGCAGCCTCGAGGTCAAACGGACGGCGGAGCAGCTGATACGCAAGCACCGGGAAAACCTCGATCAGTTGCTGGCCGCCTATAAGCAACTGCCCTTGCCGCCCGAGCAGCAGCGCAAAGCGGAGAGGTTCCAGTCCACGCTGTCAGAATATATCGAAGCCATCACGCCCTTGCTGGCGGCCTCGCTGGCCGATCCCGAGCATCCGCCGCCAGTGTACAACCCCAAGATCAATGGCGCGGCCGGCGCGATGGGCGAGCTGGTGGACGATATGGTCAAGACCAGCCGCGCCGACGCGGGCGAGGAGCGGGCGAGCGCGGAGCGGGATTACGCGGTGGCGTGGCGCCAGATGCTGGCGGTGATCGCGCTGGGCGCGATATTGCTGCTGACGGTGGGCTATCTGCTACAGCGCTCCATCACCGTGCCGTTGAACCGCGCGCGCGACGCTTTGGCCAGCGTGGCGCGCGAGCTGGACTTCACCCGGCGAACCCGGCCGGAGGGGAGGGACGAGATAGCCGACGCGTTGCAGGCGCTGGATTCTTTATTGCAAACCCTGCAAGGCAGTCTGACCGAAGTGGGCGGCGCGGCCTGCGGCGTGGCGGAGTCCGCGCGCGGCATGCTGGCCACGGCGGATGGTCTGGCCGACAGCGCGGCGACCTCATCTCTGGCCTGCTCCAGCATGGCTGCCTCGGTGGAGCAACTGACGGTCAGCATCGCTCATGTGCGCGATCGCGCCCAGGAGGCGAGCCGGCTCAGCAGCGACTCCGGCCGGCTAGCGGCCTCCGGCGAGCAGGTCATCCTGAAAACGGTGGGGCAGATCCAGTCTTCCGTCGATACTGTGCGGGAGGCTGTCGTTGTCGTGGACAAGCTGCGCGAGCAGGTGGCGGCGATAGGGCGGGTGACCGAAGTGATCAAGGGCGTGGCCGAGCAGACCAATCTGCTGGCGCTGAATGCCTCGATCGAGGCTGCGCGGGCCGGAGAGACCGGCCGCGGCTTCGCCGTGGTGGCGGACGAGGTGCGCAAGCTGGCGGAGCGCACGGCGCAGGCGACGCTGGAGATAGGCGGGATGATCCAGGCCATGCAGCAGGAGGCGCTCAACGCGGCGCAGCGCATGGGCCGGGTGGTGGATGACGTGCGGGGCTGCGAGCAATCGGCGAACCAGGCCGGAAGCACCATTACGGAAATCAGCGGGCGGGCGGCGGATGCGGTGGCGCTGGTCGACGAGATCGCGACGGCCATCGCCGAGCAGGCGGACGCCAGCACGACCATCGCCCAGCAGCTGGAGCGGATCGCGCAGATTTCCGAAGAAAGCAGCCATGCGGCGGACGCCACGTCGAGCGCGGCTCAGCGTTTGAGCGGGCTGGCGGCGGAACTGCATGCCGCCGTCGCGCGCTTTAAGGTGTAAGGGCGATGCGCTGGACGGCATGCATGGCCCTCTTGCTGATGGCTGCTGCGGCGCTGGCGGAGCCGGCGCGCTATCAGTCCTACACGCTGGCGGTGGAACCTTGGGGCATACTCGACACCGACAGGGGGGTAGGCCCAGACTTCATCCGCTTCTTGGCCGAGCAGGCCGGTTTTGTCGTCGATGCCAGGGCTTGGCCGTATCTGCGCGTGATAGACGGCATGCGCAGCGGCGAGAATGCGATCAATCTGGGCATCCCCACGCCGGAGCGGGAGCGTTACGGCATCGCCATCTGCACCATAGGCTCGCTCAAGGTATCCCTGCTGTATCGGCGAGCGGGCGCCAAGCATCCCAACGCGGCCAGTTTCGCCGGCATGAGCATAGGCGAGCTGCGCGGCAGCCAGACCCTGGGCGTTTTCGACCGCGCCGTGCCGCATAAGACGGTCATGATCAATGATATGAGCCAAGGCGTGCGCATGCTGGCTGCTGGCCGGCTGGACGCCACGGTTTGCGTGCGACCGGGCTGCGGCAATGTGCTGGATCAGGCGGGCATCGAAGCCGAGCAAGTAGGAGAGTGGCTGCTCAGCGAGCAGCCGCTGGCGATCTACGTATCGCGCGAGAGCGCGCTGTCGCGCGATACGGCCACCATGCTGCGACTGCGCCTGGCGTGCGACTCTTATGCCGGAAGGCAAGAGGTGCGCCGCTTGCTGGCGCCGTATCGCTGAAAACGGCAGGCGCCGGCAGCCGGGCGGGCGGCATCCGGCGCGAGTCAGGTTTAGAGCGACATCGACATCAGCAGGCTGGAAATATCGTTATTGCCGGAGCTCGCCTGGAACAGGCTCAGCGCAGCCTGCAGCTGTTGGGAATTATTGATGGTGCCGGTCGTGCTGGAGGATTGCGGCTGATTGCCGTTGGCGGCGTTCAGCACGTTTTGCAAGCCGCCGCCGCTATTCTGTTCGCCGCCATCGCGATGATGGTGGTGATGGTGATGGCCTCCATCGGCCTGCTGGCCTTGTTGAGCGGCATCGGCTTGCAGACCTTGCTGCAGTTGCTGGAAGGCCTGTTGCGCCTGGCTCAGATTGCCGGCTTGCAAATCCTGGCCCAGAGCGTTCAGCAGGGAGGACATGGAGTTGCCGCTGCCTGAGGTCTGGCTGGTGTTGGCCGCGGCGAGCGGACTGGCGCTTGCCGAGCTGGCGGAGGAGGAGGCGCTGGCCGCTTTGATGGCGCTGTCCAGCGCGGCGCTGAAGTTCTGGTTGCCATTGCCGGACTGGGAGCCGTTCAGTTGCTGCAGAGCGGCCAGGGCTTGTTGCGCGCCGGCAAGATCGCCTTGCTGCACCGATTGCGTCAGGTTGCTGAAGTCCTGGCGGTGTTGCTGATGCATCGCCTGCAGTTGCTGCCAATGATTGCTGGTGCTGTTGATGGACATATTGCCTCTCCTTGAAAACGTGGATGCCGGGCAGCGCTTCACGGATCAGCTGCTGTCCTGAGCGGCGCGGCCTGCAATTTTTGCCGCCTTGCCGTCCTTGTTTGCCGCCTTGCCGGGATTCGGGCTTGGATTGCCCGGTTTTTCTTGCCGCAACAAAGGCTTGCTGTCATGAATGGCAGCAAGCGGCATGCCAGGAGAAGGCTGGTATTCGCATGCAAATGTTTACAAATATTACATCATAAGATTTAGCCGAATCCGCGCTGGCGCAGCGCCTGGTACAGCATGGCCACGCCCAAGGCGTCGTTGAGGGCGTCGTGGCGCGGCGGCGCGGGGATGGCCAGGTCGCGGTACAGCTCGGCCAAGCGCAGATCGATGTGGGCGCCGGGGTTTTGCCGGAATTTGTAATCGTAGAAGCGCCCGGATACTTCAATCTTCCGTTGCGGCAAGCCTATGCCCAGCAGCGGCTTCACGTATTTGTTCAGCACCGCCACATCGTATTCCAGGTAGTAGCCCAACAGCGGCCGGCCGCCTATGAATTCCAGCAGCAGCCGCACCGCCTGTTCCGGCGGCAGGGCCTGGTCGAGATCGCGCCGTCGCAGCCCATGCACCGCGATATTGTCGCCGGCCGGCGGGATTCGCGGCTTGACCAGCAGGTATAGCGCTTCGCTGTGCAGGATGCGGTTGCTGCGCAGCTTGACCGCGCCTATGGACAGCAGCTCCGCCTGTTGGACGTTGAGGCTGGTGGTTTCGCAATCCAGGCTGACCAGTTCTTGCGGATGTTCGTCGAGCAGGCCGCGCCAGGCTGGATCGCGCAGCCGCGACAACTGCCAGCGTTTGCGCAGGCGCTCCAGCATCATAGGCTGCCCAGCCGGTAATGATGGCGCAGCAGCGTTTTGAAGCGCTTCACCACGGCCAGCGCCTCTTTCAGCAGGTCGCGCTCCAGGGTCGACAGCCGCTCGGGTTCCAGCAGATTGTCCGGAGTCTGGCCGGCGTCCAGCCGGCGCAGGCCGTGTTCCAGCCGCAACTGCGACAGGATGGACAATGCCTCCGCGATGTCAGCGGCCAAGGCCGGCTCCAGCCGTCCGGCGGCGGCCAGCGCCTGGGCGCGGGCCGCGCTGGCGGTTTCTTCAATTCCATGCTCCAGCGCCAGCGCCCGCAGGCCGTGCACCAGCGGGAAGATACCGCCTTTTTTCAGGTCCAGCGCATCGCGCCCGTCGCGCTCGCGGGTACGCAGCCGCGAGAATGGCCCAAGCGGCGTGTCGAATTGCTCGATGGCGCGAGCGAAGCGCGCGTAGAAGCCCGCATCGTCCTGCAGCCGCTCGCGCAGATAGGCGCGGCTGTCCTCCAGCAGCGAGGCGTCGCCGCACACGGCCTCGGCATCGCAGAAGATGGCCAGCTGCATCATGCCTTCGCCGCTGGGATGAGCCAGCCAGCCGTGGATGCGCTCGCGCAGGGCAGCGCGGCTCAGGCGCCATTCCGGCCGGCTGACCATGACGCCGCCGGGGCAGGGCGGGTAGCCGAAGCGGGCGAGAGCGGCGGAGAAGGCCGCGCAATGCTCGGCCAGCCGTTCCGGCTCGTAGCCGTCGCGCAGCAGCAGCGCGTTGTCCTGGTCGGTTTTCAGTATCTGCTCGCCGCGGCCTTCCGAACCGAGCACGATCAAACAGCTGTTGTCCGCCAGTTCGGGCGGAACGATCATGCGCCAGGCGCGAGCGAACAGCCGGGCGCTGAGCGCCTGCACCAGCCGGCCCAGCTGAGCCGGCCGCACGCCGTGCCCGGACAGGATGCGGATCAGCCTGTCCATCTGGCCCGATGCCTCGGCCAGCTCATCCAGGCTGGCGGCCTGTTCCAGGCGCTGCGCGATCAGGTGGGAGTGGTTGGAGAAATAGGACAGCACGTCCACCTGGGCAAGCATGGCCACGGCGTGGCCGCGCTCGGTCACCACCAGGCGGCGCAGATTGCGCTGCGTCATCAGCAGCAGGGCGTTGAACAGGAAGTCGTCTATGTCTATGGTCAGCAATTCATAGCCGCAATGACGGCCCACCGGCTCGGCGCTGTCCACGCCGTTCAGGATCACGTCGCGAAAGTCCGTGGTGGTGAAGATGCCCAGCCGTTCGCCGTCGCGCACCAGCACCGATTTGCTGCGGCGCGTCTTCATCGCGGCGGCCACGTCGCGGATGCTGTCCTCGGCGTCGACGAAGACAGGCTGGCGGCCGCCGGCGTCGCGCACGGTGGCGGTCAGCAGGGTTTGCAGTTCCTGGTTGCCGGCGCGCTGCGCCAGCATGCCCAGCTTGTGCGACACGCCGGCGTAGAAATACGCGCCGAAGCGCGGGTTGCGCTCTGTCAGCGCCAGCAGTTCCGCGCGCGGCAGCGAGAGCAGCAGCGCTTCTTCTTCCGCCACGAAGCGGTGCGGCGTTTGGCCGGCGATCAGCGCTCGGGCGTCGAAGCTGTCGCGCGGGTGATAGCGCGCGATGATTTCTTCATCGGCCAGCTCGCACACCTTGCCCTTGATGATGACGTATAGCGCGTCTATGGACTGGCCCGGCGCGATGACCACCGCCTCGTCGGGAAAGTAGGCGACGTCGGCGCGCGCCTCCAGCGCGTCGCGCTCGGCGAGGCTCAGGGTGTCGAACGGCGGCTGGCTGAAGTCGAAACGGCTCATGGCGGGTCCGTTGGAGTGGGCCTGCCTTCAGCATACCGCCAATCGATGCGCGGAGTCAGTCCGCCTTGCGGATCAGCAGCGGCGCGCCGTCGCGGAACAGGATCAGTTCGCCCGGCGACAGCGCCGTCCAGTGCTCGTTGTCCGTCAGCGGCTGGGTGGCGATCATCGCCACTTGGTCGCGCGGAGTGGTGACGGCGGCGAAGTCCACGCTGACGTCGTCGTCCACCAGGTGGGCGGTGTTGAACGGCGCGCAGCGGATGATGTAGTGCAGCTGGGTGGAGCAGTGGGCGAACAGCGCCTCGCCGTTGCTCAGCATGAAATTGAACACGCCGTTGGCGCGGATTTCCGCCGACAGCCGGGCGACTTCCTCGAACAGCGCTTCCAACTCGGGCGGTTCTGCCCATTTGGCGCGCAGCCTTTCCATCAGATGGCAGAAGGCCTGTTCGGAATCCGTGGTGCCCACCGGACGGTAGTATTGGCCGGACGCGGGCTGGAAATTCTCCAGATTGCCGTTATGGGCGAAGATCCAGTATTGACCCCACATCTCGCGCATGAAGGGGTGGGTGTTGGCCAGGTTGACCACGCCCTGGGTGGCTTTGCGGATGTGGGCGATGACGTTTTCGGACTTGATCGGGTAACGCCGGACCAGGTCGGCCACCGGCGACTCGACCGAGGGCTTGTCGTCGAGGAAGACGCGGCAGCCCTTTTGTTCGAAGAAGGCGATGCCCCAGCCGTCGGCGTGATGGTCGGTCAGGCCGCCGCGGCGGTGGAAGCCCTCGAACGAGAATAGAATGTCGGTTGGGATGTTGCAATTCATGCCCAGCAGCTGGCACATCGGCTTGATTCCACTTCTTGACGGGTTGCTTGGCGCCGGACGTGACCGGCATGTTTCATGTAGCTGAGCTTAGGCGATCTGGCGGCTGGCGGCAATCGTCGGCGGCCATCCGGCGCGAAATTCATGTCGCCATTCCCAACGGGTCTAAGCGGACTGCCAGCCCGGCTGGCGATTCACTGCGTGAGGCCGGCGCTAGACGGCTGCGGGGCGGTCCCATGGCGGCTGCGGACCGCCCAGTTTTTCCACCAGAAAATCCAGCAGGCTGCGCAACGACAACGGCAAAAGCCGGCGCGACGGATACAGCGCGTGGATGCCCATCAGCTGCGGTTGCCAGTCCGGCAACAGTGCCACCAGCTCGCCGCGGCGGACGTAGGGCGCGGCCAGATAGCTGGGCTGCAGCGCGATGCCGCCGCCGGCCACCGCCGCGCAGAGCAGGGCGCTGGCCTCGTTGGCGCTGAGGGCGCCGCTGACGCGCGCGCTTTGCTCTTCGCCGTCGCGCTGGAAGCGCCATTCGCTGCGGCCGAAATTGCTGTAGCTGAGGCAATGATGCCGCTCCAGCTCCCGCGGGTGGGTGGGTGCGCCGTGGCGGGCCAGGTAGGCGGGGGATGCCACCACCAGCGAGCGGCAATCGCACAGCCGCCTCCCCACTAATCCGGGATCCGGCTCATTGGTGATGCGGATGGCCAAGTCTATTCTTTCTTCTATCAGATTGACCGCGCGGTCGCCCAGTTGCAGGTCCAGGCGCAGCTGCGGATGGCGCTCGCCAAACTCGGCCATCAGCCCGCCCAGCACGGCCAGGCCCAACGAGGTGCTGGCGGCCACCCGCAGCAGGCCGCGCACCTGGCCGTCGCGCTGGCTGGCATCGGCGCGCACTTCGGCCGCCAGCTCCAGCATCTGTTGGCAGCGCGCCAGGCAGGCCAGGCCGGCGTCGGTCAGCGTGACCTTGCGGGTGGAGCGTTGCAATAAGCGCACGCCCAGCCATTGCTCCAGTTCTTCGACATAGCGGGTGACCATGGGACGGGACATGTCCAGCTTGTCGCCGGCGGCGGTGAAGCTGCCCAGCTGGGCGACTTCGGCGAAAACCTGCATCGCGGTGAGTCTGTCCATTTATATGCACGATATAGGAAATAATAATGTGCAGTTTAGCGCATTTATTGGATCGATTACTGCGCTTATAGTGTGCGCATCTTCACTGAATCGCAGTGCAACCCGCCGGCGGGCGCCGGCTTCCAGACTTAAGGAGTTACACCATGATCCGTCAAACCCTGATCGCCGCCGCTCTCGCCGCCGCCGGTTTCGCCCATGCCGGCGACCTCAAGTTGTCCGTTTACAATGCCGACGGCAACAGCTTCAACGTTTCTTCTGTGCTGGTGACCGGCGACAAGGACGCCGTGCTGATCGACACCGGCTTCACCCGCGCCGACGCCTACCGCATCGCCGCCCGCGTGCTGGACAGCGGCAAGAACCTGCAGACCATCTACGTCAGCCAGGCGGATCCGGATTACTACTTCGGCGCATCCGTGCTGAAGCAGATCTTCCCCAAGGCCGAGCTGGTGGCCGCGCCGGAAGTGCTGGCCCACATCAAGGGCAATGTGAAGGGCAAGGTGGCGTTCTGGGGCCCCAAGATGGGCGCCAACGCGCCGCAGGCCAATCCGCTGCTGCCGACTGAAATCAAGGCCGACAAGATCATGCTGGAAGGCAAGGCGCTGGAACTGCGCGACACCAAGGGCGTGATGGCGCATCGCGGTTATGTATGGATTCCGTCCATCCGCGCCATCGTCGGCAATGTGGGCGTCTACTCCGGCATGCATGTCTGGACCGCCGACACCCAGAACGACGCCGAGCGCAAGGGCTGGTACAAGCAGCTGGACGATATGGAGGCGCTGAAGCCGGCCGTGGTGGTGCCGGGCCATATGATCGCGGGCGACAAGATGGACGTATCCGCCATCCGCTATACCCGCGACTATCTGAAGACCTTTGAGGCCAAGAATGCCGTCACCGCCAACAGCGGCGAGTTGATCGAGGCGATGAAGCAGGCCTATCCGAACGCGGCCGAAGTGTCCACGCTGGAGCTGGGCGCCAAAGTGCGCAAGGGCGAGATGAAGTGGTAAGCGAGCGCGCGATGAAACTGCATTACTTTTACGACCCGCTGTGCGGCTGGTGCTACGGCGCCTCTCCCTTGCTGAAGGCGGCGGCCGCTTTGCCGGGCATGGAGCTGGTCATGCACGCCGGCGGCATGATAGACGAAGCGGAAGGACGCACCATCACGCCGGAATGGCGCGGATACGTGATGCCGCACGATGCACGCATCGGCCAGATGAGCGGCCAGCCTTTCGGCGAGGCTTATTTCGAAGGCCTGCTGCGTGATATCGGCGCGCCGTTGGCGTCGGACCCGCCCATCGCCGCCATCCTGGCGGCCGGCAATCTGGGCCTGGAACCGCTGGCCATGCTGGCCCGCATCCAGCGCGCCCACTATCAGGAGGGACGGCGCATCGCCGAGTTCGATGTGTTGAGCGAGCTGGCGGCTGAGCAGGGCGCCGACGCTGCGGCTTTCGCCCAGGCCTGGAGCGCTGCGCGGACAGAAGCGGCAAGCCATATCGAGCAGACCCGGCAAATGATGGCCAAGCTGGGCCTGCGCGGCTTCCCATCGGTGCTGCTGGAGCAGGATGGCCAGCTGGAGCGGCTGGAGTTGTCCGGCTGGTTCGGCAAGCCTGAGCAACTGGCCGCCGCGTTGGCCGAACGGCTGCCCAAGCCGGCGGCGTCTGGCGACGACGCGCTGTTCTGTACGCCGGACAGCTGCCGATAAGATGCCGCGCAGCCGAAGCCGCGCCCGAGTGGGCGCGGTTTTTTTGCGTCTGTTTGTTTTGATAAATATCCAGGATGGATTTTCACCTTGCATTCTTGATTGCATCGCATAATCTGAAATACCAATCAAATACCAATTGGCTAAATCAAGACAAGGAGATGGAGATGCACAAGCGATTCGGCATGCCTCTGCGCGCGGTCGCCCTCGCGCTGCTGCTGGCCTGGGGGCAGGGCGCTTTGGCGGCGTGCCCGGCCTGGACCGAAGGAACGAGTTACAAGGCAGGGGACGTGGTCAGCTATAGCAATGCCAACTACACGGCCTTGGTGGCGCATACGGCTTATGTCGGCGCCAATTGGAATCCGCCGGCCACGCCAACCTTGTGGGCGCAGGGCGGCAGCTGCGCCGGCGGCGACCCCACCCCGCCGACGCCGCCGAGTCCTCCCACGCCGCCCAGTCCGCCGCCGAGCAATGGCGCGGCTTTTGCCAAGCATGCTTTGATCGGCTATTGGCACAACTTCGCCAATCCCAGCGGCCCGGCTTTCCCGCTGTCCCAGGTCAGCGCCGACTGGGATGTGGTCGTGGTGGCCTTCGCCGACGACGCCGGCAACGGCAATGTCAACTTCACGCTGGACCCGGGCGCCGGCAGCCAGTCCCAATTCATTCAGGACATCAAGGCCTTGCAGGTCAAGGGCAAGAAAGTGGTGCTGTCGCTGGGCGGGCAGAACGGCTCGGTGACGCTGAACAACGCCGCCCAGGTGCAGAACTTCGTCAACAGCCTGTATGGCATCATCGCGCAGTATGGCTTCGACGGCATCGATCTGGACTTGGAAAGCGGCAGCGGCATCGTGGTGGGCGCGCCGGTGGTGACCAATCTGGTCAGCGCGGTGAAGCAGTTGAAGGCCAGGGTGGGGCCGAACTTCTACCTATCCATGGCGCCTGAGCACCCCTATGTGCAAGGCGGCTTCGTCGCCTACGGTGGCAATTGGGGCGCTTACCTGCCTATCATCGATGGCTTGCGCGACGACCTGTCGGTCATTCATGTCCAGTACTACAACAATGGCGGCTTGTATTCGCCGTATTCCAATGGCGCGCTGGGCGAGGGTTCGGTGGATATGCTGGTGGGCGGCAGCAAGATGCTGATCGAAGGCTTCCCCATCGCCAACGGCGCCTCGGGCAGCTTCAAGGGCCTGCGGCCGGATCAAGTGGCTTTCGGCGTGCCGTCCGGCGCCAGCTCCGCCAATTCCGGCTTCGTCACGCCGGATACCGTGTCCAAGGCGCTGAGCTGCCTGACTGCCCTGCAAAGCTGCGGCAGCGTCAAACCCTTGCAAGCTTATCCGACTTTCCGCGGCGTGATGAGCTGGTCCATCAACTGGGACAAGCACGATGGCTACAATTTCTCCAAGCCGGTGGCGGCCAGCCTGCATCAACTGCCCGTGACCAACGCGGTCGGCATGAAAAAGGCCGCCGGCAAGAAGCCGGCGGCCCGATAGGCTGACAGGATGGCCGCTTAGGCGGTCATCTGGTAGCCGCTGATCTGGGCGGCGGATACCAGGCTGTTCAGGTATTCGTGCATGGCCTGGTTGACGGCCATGTCCGCCAGGTAGTGCTGCAGGCGTTCCTTGATCTCGTCGAAGCCGATCTTGCCGCCTTGCTCGCGCTGCTCAACCTGGATGATGTGGTAGCCGAACTGGGTTTCCACCAGGTGCGGAGTGATCTGGCCGGCTTCGGTGCTGAATACGGCTTGTTCGAATTCCGGCACCATCTGGCCGCGGCCGAACTGGCCGAGGCTGCCACCTTGCTTGCCGGACGGGCAGGTGGAGTGTTCCTGAGCCAGCGCGGCGAAGCGCGACGGGCTGGCTTGCACTTCGGCCAGGATGCCTTCGGCCTTGGCCTTGATCAGGCTGGCCTCCAGGCCTTCGCCCTTGGGCAGCAGGATGTGGTTGGCCATGGCGCTCTCGCCGGCGCTGAAGCGTTCCGGGTAGCGCTCGTAGAATTCGCGGCAGCTGGCCTCGTCGATGTCCGGCACTTGCAGCTTGCTGTCCAGCAGCGCCTGGATGGCTTGCTGTTCGTCAGCCACGTCCAGGCCTTCGCTCTTGGCCTGCTGCACCAGCAGGGTGTGCAGGATCAACTGCTGGATAGCGGTGTCGCGCGGGCTGGGCGTGTCGGCGTAGTGGTCCAGTTGGGATGCGATCATCTCTTCGCTGATTTCAACGCCGTTGACGGTAATGGTCATGAGAATTTCCTGTGCGGAGCGGCCGTGGCGGCGTTTCCGTTATGGGGCTGCCTGAGGCAGCGGGTGACTAGGGCAGGGCGGGCCTGCGCGGCGATGTGGCGCAAGGTAAGCGCGGCTGCGCGGACTGTCAAGCCCGCGCCACGCAAAACGGGGACGGCGCGCCGTCCCCGTCGCATCCGCTGGATGCGGCTTACTGCTGGATCTGGGACTTGGCTTTCAGTTCGCCCACGTATTTCTCGACGCGGGCGCCCATCACGCGCTGGGTCAGCTGCGGACGGATGTCGTCAAGCTTGGGCACGTTGCGCTCGGTGCGCACGTCGTCCAGCTTGATCACGTGCCAGCCATATTCGGTCTTCACCGGTTGGGCAGTCACTTCGCCCTTGGCCAGTTTGGCCATGGCTTCGGAGAACGGCGCGACGAAGGTGCCGGCTTCCTGCCAGCCCAGGTCGCCGCCATTGGCCTTGCTGCCCGGGTCCATGGACTTTTCCTTGGCCAGCTTGTCGAAGGACTTGCCCTTCTTCAGCGAGTCGATCACGGACTTGGCTTCGGCTTCGGACTTCACCAGGATGTGGCGGGCATGGTACTGCTTGGTTTCCGGCACCGAGGCCACCAGCTTGTCGTATTCAGCCTTCAGGTCGGCGTCGCTGATCGGGTTAGCCTTCTCGAAATCCTTGATCAGACGGTTGGCCAGCGCCATGGCTTGCATATTGGCCAGTTCGGCGGCGAATTCCGGCGACTTGTCCATGCCCTTTTTCACGGCTTCCTGGCGCAGCACCTCGGCGGTCACCAGTTGGTCCTTGATCTGGTCGCGGGCCTGCGGCGTGATGTTCTGGCCCTGGGCTTCCATCATCTTGGTCACGGCCTCGATGCGGGCGTCGGAAATTTGCTGGCCGTTCACGGTCGGGCCGGCGATGGCGCTGCCGGCGAAGGCGGCAACGAGGGCGGTATGCAGCAGGATCTTACGCATTTTGTTTTATTCCTGGTTCGTATTCGGGGGAGTTACTGGATTTTGCTCTTGGCGCGCAGATCTTCCACGGCCTTGGCAATGGCTTCTTCCTGCAATTGGCGGCCGATTTGCGGCTTGGCCTCATCCAGTGACGGCACTTGCGCGTCGCGGATGTCGGCTACCTTGAACACATGCCAGCCCAGTTGGGACTGGAAGGGCTGGCTGCTGACCTGGCCCTTGGGGATGGCCTTCAGCGCCTCGGCTAGCTTGGGTTCCATGCGAGCCAGATTGCCCCAGCCCATGTCGCCGCCGGTCTGTTTGGCGTTCGGGTCTACCGAACGGGTCTTGGCCAGTTCTTCGAACTTGCCGCCCTTCTTCAGTTGGGCGATCAGCTTCTGCGCATCGGCCTGGCTGGACAGCGTGATCTGATAGGCGTGGATTTCCTTGGTGCCGGCAAACTTGGCGACTTCCTGGTCGTAGCGGGCCTTGATCTGGGCGTCGCCCACGCCGGCTTTCTCGGCGATGTCGGCGAACAGCGCCTCGCGCAGCATTTCGGAGCGGACTTCGTCCATGCGCTTGGCGAAGGCGGGCTGCTTGTCCAGGCCGCGGCGCGCGGCTTCCTGCAGGATGACCTGGCGGCTGATCAGCGAGGTTTTGAGCTGTTCGCGCAATTCCGGCGAGTCCTGGACCCGGCCGCCATTGCTTTGCACCACATTGGCGACGGCCGCGTCGAGTTCGGACTTGTCGATGGCGACGCCGTTGACCACGGCGACCGATTCGGCGACGGCGGGCAGGCTGATGGAGGCTGCCAGCAGCAGCGCGGCGATACGGGAATGCTTCATGTTAGCCCTTTGTAGAAATTCAGAGTTCTTCTGGGGTGAGCGCGCGGATGGCCAGCGCGTGCACGCGGCTGTTCATCAGCTCGCCCAGGGTTTGGTAGATCAGCCGGTGGCGCTGCACGCGGCTCAGTCCTGCGAAACGGGCGCTGACTATGGTCAGCGTGTAGTGGCCGCCGCCGCTCCTGGCGCCGGCGTGGCCGGCGTGCAGGGCGCTGTCGTCCTGGATGTCCAGATGCTCAGGCGCGAGCGCTTGCAGCGCCGCCTCCAGCAATCGCGGAGTATCGCTCATGCGGGAAACACCTGGCGGAACGGCTTGACCTCGACGCTGGCGTAAACGCCGGCTGCGCGGTAGGGATCGGCGTCGGCCCAGGCTTGCGCCTCGGCCAGCGACGGAAATTCGGCGACGATCAGGCTGCCGGAGAAGCCGGCAGGGCCCGGATCCACGCTGTCTATCGCCGGGAACGGGCCGGCCAGGGTCAGGCGGCCGGCGTCCTGCAGGGCTTGCAGCCGGGCCAGGTGGTCGGGACGGGCGGCGAGGCGCTTGTCCAGCGAGCCGGGCGCGTCTTGGGCGACGATGGCGTACAGCATTATTTCTTTTCCTCGATGTACTTGGACAGGAACAGGCTCTGGGCGATCACGAACAGCAGCATCAGGCCCATGCCGCCGAACAGCTTGAAATTGACCCAGACGTCTTCGCTGAAGTGGTAGGCGACGAACAGGTTCAGCGCGCCCATGAAGGCGAAGAAGCCGCACCAAGCCCAAGTGAGCTTGCGCCATATGGCGTCCGGAAGGCTGATTTGCTGGCCCATCATCAGGCGCAGACCGTTCTTGCCGGCGAAGTCGCTGACCAGCAGGCCGCCGCCCATCACCCAATACAGCACGGTGGGTTTCCACATGATGAAGTGCTTGTCATGCAGCAGCAGCGTGGCGCCGCCCAGCACCACGATCAGCCCGAGGCTGATCCATTGCATGGTGTCCACCTTGCGGTGCTTGAGCCAGGCCCAGGCAACCATGACGACAGTGGCGGCGATGGCCACGCCGGTGGCGACGAACATGTCGCGCGTCAGCCAGTAGGCGCCGAAGAACAGCAGGACGGGGAGGAGGTCTGTAAAAAATTTCATGCGGATGATTATGCGGGCAGGCGCAGGCAGATTCAAGCCGCGCCGGGCCCTGCGGCAGGATTAACGGTTAGTTTGTTTAACGACGCTGAGCGCGCTGGCCACCAGCCCGCCGACGTCGGCGACGTTGCTTGGCATGATAATGGTATTGTTTTCCTTGGCCAATTTGCCGAAGGCGGCGATGTATTGCTCGGCCACTTTCAGGTTGACCGCCTCCAGGCCGCCTTCGGTGCGGACGGCGCCGGCGATACGGTTGATCGCGTCGGCTGTGGCGTCCGCCACCAAGCGGATGGCCTCGGCTTCGCCCTTGGCCTGGTTGATGGCTGCCTGCTTGCCGCCTTCGGAGTTGTTGATGGTGGCCTGCATCTCGCCCTGGGATTTCTGGATGGCGGCCTCGCGCGCGCCGGTGGCGAGGTTGATCTGCTCCACTTTCAAACCTTCGGACTGGGCGATGCGGGCGCGCTTTTCTCGTTCGGCGGTGATCTGGGCCTGCATGGCGTGCAGGATGTCCTGCGGCGGCACCAGGTCCTTGATTTCATAACGCAGCACCTTGACGCCCCAGTTGATGGCGGCTTCGTCCAGCGAGGCCACCACGCTGCGGTTGATGTCGTCGCGCTCCTCGAAGGTCTTGTCCAGCTCCAGCTTGCCTATCACCGAGCGCAGCGTGGTCTGCGATAGCTGGGTGATGGCGACGATGTAGTTGCTGGTGCCGTAGGAGGCCAGCTTGGCGTCGGTCACCTGGAAGTACAGGATGCCGTCCACCTTGAGCTGGGTGTTGTCGCGGGTGATGCAGATCTGGCTGGGCACGTCCAGCGGGATTTCCTTCAGGCTGTGCTTGTAGGCGATGCGGTCGATGAAGGGCGTGATGATGTTGAGGCCGGGCGTCAGCGTGGCGTGGTAGCGGCCCAGCCGCTCCACGATGTAGGCGTGCTGCTGCGGCACCACGGCCAGCGATTTGAAGATGAAAACGACGACAGCCAGAAACAGAATCAGGGCAATTTCCATGGTGGGCTCTTATTCGGGTTGTTTTGACGCGATTTTGAACAGATTGCCTTGGCGGCCGGCGATGTAGGCGCTGTCGCCGGCTTGCAGGGCGGTGTCCAGCAGCTCGGCATCCCATTCCGCGCCGCGGTAGTGGATGCGGGCGCGGCCGGGCGCGGTCAGCGCCAGGATTTCCACCTGGCGGCCCCAGTCCGGATCATCCTGTTGCTGGGGAGGCTTTGCCATGCGCCGCCTGCGCTGGCGCACCAGCAGCACGCCGCCGATTCCGCTGAAACTGGCCAGCAGCCACTGCCAGGGTTCGGGCGCGCCCAGCCAGGCGGCGAGTCCGCCGCAGGCCATGGCCAGCGAGACCACCAGCAGATAGAAGGTGCCGGACATGAATTCGAGGATCAGCGCGACGAGCGCGCTGCCCAGCCAGAAGGTGAGCGCTTGCGACATGAAATTCCCGCGTTGACGGCATGACGGCTATTGTCCGGCCATTTGCCTGAAATGACAACGAGCTGCGTCTTGGCCGCAACCTGATCGGCGCGCGGGCTCAGACGTGGTCGCGGTCAGGCAGGTAGTGCGACAGATGGATGGCGTCTTCGCTCTCCAGCCAGCACTTCCTGATGAACAAGCACAGGCCGGCGACGATCAGCGCGGAAGACAGCAGCAGGGTTTTCATGGCTATGCTCCATGGTTTCCGCTTTCAGTCTAGACCGTCGCTGGGCGCTTCGCGCGCGGCGGCGTACAATGCCCGCCCGTTTCAGACCGCAGGATGCGAAAAATGTTCCAGCTCGAAGAAAAAGCCTGCGCCGAAGTGGACATCCGCAAGAGCCGTTTCATCGGCATCGTGCAGCCGGCAGCCAGCCGCGCGCAGGCGCTGGCTGCGCTGGCCGAGATCCGGCAGCGCTGGCCGGATGCCCGCCATTATTGCGCCGTGCTGCTGTGCGCCAGCGACTCCATGCTGGATGACGACGGCGAACCGTCGGGCACGGCGGCCAAGCCGATGTATAACGTATTGCAGCATCGCGAAATCGCCAATGTGCTGGCCGTGGTGGTGCGCTATTTCGGCGGCGTCAAGCTGGGTGCGGGCGGGCTGGTCAGGGCCTACACTCAAGCTGTCAACGCCGCGTTGGAGGAGGCCAGGCTGGTTCCGGTGCTCAGGCTGCGCCGCTTGCGGCTGGGCGTGGATTTCGCCGGCGAGGCGAGGCTGCGCAGGCTATGTCAGGAGAAGGGCGCGACTGTGGTGGAGCAGCGCTACGCGGACAAGGCCTGGCTGACGGTGGAAATGCCGGAGGCGGACCTCGCCGCGAGGCTGGCGGAACTGGTCGACGGCATGGCCGGCGCGCTGGAAACGGCGTCGGACGATTGAGCGGCAAGGTGAATCGGGAGGGCTGGCGGAATGACGCAGAAACAATACAGGCTGGTCACGCGCAGCGACTTCGATGGCTTGGTGTGCGCGGTATTGCTGAACGAGCTGGGCTTGATCCGGGAGGTGCAGTTCGCCCACCCCAAGGACATGCAGGACGGCAAGGTGGAGATCAGCGGCGACGACATCACCACCAATCTGCCCTATGTGGCCAAAGCCCACCTGGTGTTTGATCACCACTTGTCAGAGACGCTGCGCAACGCGACGGACGCCGACAACTACGTGATAGACCCGCGCGCGCCGTCGGCGGCCCGCGTGGTGTACAACCACTATGGCGGCAAGCAGACCTTTCCCGACATCAGCGACGAAATGATGGAGGCGGTGGACAAGGCGGACTCCGCCCAGTTCAGCATCGAGGAAATCTTGAACCCCAAGGGCTGGGTGCTGTTGAATTATCTGATGGACGCGCGCACTGGCCTAGGGCGCTTCCGCGAGTTCCGCGTTGGCAACTTCCAGCTGATGATGGACCTGATAGGCTACTGCCGGAACCATTCCATCGATGAAGTCCTCAGCCTGGCGGACGTGCAGGAGCGGGTGGGGCTGTACCGCGAGCATGAAACCGAGGCCAAGGCGCAGATTCTGCGCTGCGCCAGGGTGCACGGCAATGTGGTGGTGCTGAACCTGCAGCGCGAGGACATCATCCACCCGACCAACCGCTTCATGGTGTATGCCTTGTTCCCGGACTGCAATGTATCCATCCACGTGATGTGGGGATTGAACAAGCAAAACACTGTGTTCGCAGTGGGCAAATCCATCGTCAATCGCAGCTCGCACAGCAATATCGGGGCCTTGATGCTGCAGTATGGCGGCGGCGGCCATGAAGCTGCCGGCACCTGCCAGGTGCCGCACGATCAGGCCGACGACGTGCTGGACGAGCTGCTCGCCCGCATCCGCGGCCTGGGCTGAGTCGTTTACAGCGCGCGGATCAGCTGCAGCGCTTGATGCAGATCGCCGCACACCGCCAGCGCGGCGGCGCGGTCGTCGTCCGTGGGCTGCAGCAGATCCGGCACTAGGATGACGCGCGCGCCGGCGGCCACGCCGGCCTGCAGGCCCATGCGCGAATCCTCCAACACCAGGCAGCGCGCCGGATCGGCGCCAAGCTGGGAAGCCGCCGCCAGATAGACGTCCGGCGCGGGCTTGGCGCGGGCTACTTCGTCGCCGGCGACCGTGATTTCAAAAAACGCGCCCAGGCCGCTGCGGTCCAGCTTCAGATCGGCCTTGAGCCGCTGGGTGGATGTGGCCACCGCGCGCGGGATGCCGCTTGCCTCGGCCCAGCGCAGCATTTCCATGATGCCGGCCTTCAGCGGAATGGGTTCGTGGCGCAGGATGTGCTGGTAATGCTTGTCCGAACCGCGCTGCAGGCGGTCCGCCGCCTCCTCGTCGCCCAGATACTCCGCCACGTAGCGGATGCACCCTTGGAATGACATGCCTACCATGGCGTCCAGCATTGCTTCCTGGATGTCGATTCCCAGCTCGGCGCCGGCGCGGCGCCAGGTCTCGTTGGAAAGCCGTTCCGTGTCCAGCATCAGGCCGTCCATGTCGAACAGCAGGGCGTCGAAACTGCGTGGCATTGCAACTCCTCTTGGGGCGTATGGTCTGTCTACAGGCGATTGTGCGGCCAGATGGCGGGAGCTGTCGAGCTGGACTGTCATGAAAAGGCCGGGGCTGCCATGGCTCTGGTATAGTGGCCGCATGCGGCAAAGAGGGGAGGGTGATGTGCGGTCGGTATTGATAGCGAATCCCAAGGGAGGCAGCGGCAAGTCCACGCTGGCCACCAATCTGGCGGGCTATTTCGCGGCCAGCGGCAAGAAAGTGATGCTGGGCGATGTGGACAGGCAACAAACCGCCTTGCACTGGCTGGGACAGCGCGACGCGGGCTTGCCGTCCATCTCGGGCTGGGAAGTGGAGCCCAATGAACCCAAACGGCCTCCCAAGGGAACGGAAGTGGTGGTGCTGGACAGCGCTGCCGGGCTGCGCGGCAAGAAGCTCAGCGCCTTGTTGTCGCAAGTGGGGCATGTGATCGTGCCCATTCAGCCGTCGCCGTTCGACATGTGGGCCAGCGAGGACTTCTTCGAGCAGATGTTGGAGGAAAAAACCATACGCAAGAACAAGGCCTTCATGGCGGTGGTGGGCATGCGGGTGGACCCGCGCACCCGCTCTGCGCGCGAGTTGGAGCAGTTTCTGGCGCGGCATGACGTTCCGGTGCTGACTTGGCTGCGCGATACCCAGCTTTACGTGCAGGCGGCCGGCGCCGGCATGTCTTTGTTCGATTTGCAGGCCTCGCGCACGGCTCGGGACCGCGAAGCTTGGCAACCCATCTTGCGCTGGCTGGGCGAAGACCCGCAGGCCTGGTGCGACAAGTAAATTCCAGTTCGAAACTCTTGACTTGAAGAAATAATGAGCGTAGCTTGATTACGTAACTGCGTGCGAGCCAAAGACGGCGTCGCAGGGGTAGCTGCAAATGGGAGCCTATATGGCTCCCGTCTTTGTTTGGGGCCCCTGTTTTTTCGACTACCTCTTACGCTTTGGGAGCAACACGCATGATCCAGACCGAACTCAATTACGGCGACGTATACCTGGTGCCGAAGAAAACCATGGTGGACAGCCGCAAGGAGTGTGACACCTCCGTGCAATTCGGCCCGCGCCGCTTTGTCATGCCGGTGTATCCGTCCAATATGAAGTCCGTGGTGTCGGCCGAGACCTGCGAGTACTTCGCCCGCCAGGGCTGGTTCTACACCATGCACCGCTTCAACGTCGACGCGGTGGAATTCACCCGCGACATGCAGGCCAAGGGCCTGTTCGCCTCCATCAGCGTAGGCGTCAACGAAGACACCATCGAGCAGCTGGACGCGCTGAAGGCGGCCGGCCTCGAGCCAGAATACATGACGCTGGACGTCGCCAACGCCTGGTGCGTCAAGGCCGAGCGCATGATCAAGCACATCAAGAAACACTTCCCGAAAACCTTCCTGATCGGCGGCAATGTGGCCACCGCCGAAGCCGCGCGCGACCTGGAAGCCTGGGGCTGCGACGCGATCAAGGCCGGCATCGCCGGCGGCCGCGTCTGCATCACCAAGAACAAGACCGGCTTCCACCGTCCGATGATCTCCACCGTGCGCGACTGCGTCGGCGCGGTGAAGATTCCGGTGATCGCAGACGGCGGCATCGTCGAGCACGGCGACATCGCCAAGGCCCTGGTCTGCGGCGCCAAGATGGTGATGGCCGGCTCGCTGTTCGCCGGCTATGACGAGTCGGCCGGCGACATCGTGGAAATCAGCGGCAAGCACTACAAGGAGTACTTCGGCAGCGCCTCTCAGTTCAACAAGGGCGCCTACGTCAACGTCGAAGGCAAGAAGATCCTGGTCGAGTACAAGGGCAGCATCCCCAAGCTGCTGCGCGAACTGCAGGAAGACCTGCAGTCCTCCGTCAGCTATGCCGGCGGCAGCACGCTGTCCGCGCTGCGCGAAGTGGAGATGATCCAGGTTTACCGTTGATGGCGCGAGCGCGCGCTCCGGTCATGCCGGCGCCGCGCTCAAACTAGCCGGCAGATGCTGTAGCGGTAGCCGTATTCCAATCCATCGGGGTTGGAGATGGCCGGCAGGCTGGCGTCGAGCAGGGTTTCCGCATCGGCATAGCCGAAGGTTTCGCTCAGGGCGGCTTCGATATTGCTCTGAGCGGTCAGATAGGCGATGAGCTGTCGCCGGCTGAAGGTCACCGGCAGCGATCCTTGCCCCTGGCTTATCAGCTGGATGCCGGTTTCTTCCGCTTGCGGTTGGAAATTCGGCGCGGCGCGTTGCGGTGCGGGAAACTGCCGCGGATAGCTGTCGCGGAGCCAGTGATTGAAAGCCGGATCCGCGCGGTGGCCGGCCAGCCAGAAGTTGTAGATCAGCCATATCGCACCAGGTTGTGACGCCCGGCGCATTTCCCGCAGCGCCTCCGCCCGATCAAACCAGTGAAAGGCCATGCAAATGGTCAGAAGGTCGTATTGGCCCGTGGCCAGCGACGCCAAGTCGCCCACACAGACGTTCAAGCCTTTGCGTCTGGCTTGCTCCGCCATTTGCGGCGAGGCGTCTATGCCTTCCACTTCATTGGCCAGGGCGAGCAAGGGCAGGGTGGGGTGGCCTGTGCCGCAGGCGATATCCATGGCGCGACGATAGGGGCCGACGAGTCCGGCCTCCCGCAGCCAGTCCTGTATGATGGCGTGCATGGACGGGCGATGCTGATCGTAGCGGCTGGCGATGTCCAGATTGGCGAAGTGATTGTAGCTCATGCGCGTTGTCTGGCAGTTAGGCATGCTTAAATCATAATGCCAATGTCAAGTTTTGGTCAAATTACCTGCTATTTCGAATGCGTGGCTAAGCGCGTTAGCCCGCATGCGGCCCACATTCCTCTCACCATGCAGCTTCGCCGCATGGTTTTGCATCCTTCAGCCAGGCATCTTATTCGTGGCATCAGGCGGCCTGATTTGTCTTCTTGCCGCTTTGGCGCGTCTGATTTCTGACCATTAAAACGAGAGGCGGCAGCTATGATGAAGGGCGGATTTCACGGAGCCTGGCCGCCTCCGCTCGGGCTAGGCGTGTGGCCGCATCGTCGGGAGGGGTGGCATGGCTGGCAAATGGTTAGGTTGGGTATGCATTGGCTGGGGCATGGCGGCGTCGGCTTTGGGGGCTCCGCTGCAACTGGGCACGGATGAATGGCCGCCTTATGAAACTTTGAATGAGGCGCAGGCGCCGGGCTTCAGCGTCGAGGTGATTCGCCGCGTATTCGACGCTATGGGCATGCCGATGGAGATGCATCAGTACCCGTGGGCCAGAGCGCAGAGCATGGTGTATGCGGGGCAGAACGACGGCTTGTTCTCGGCCTTCCGCAACGCGGAGCGCGCCTCGCATTGTTATTACCCGGACGAGCCGTTGGCGGTGGACCGCTGGGTGCTGTTCGTGCGGCGCGATAATCTCAACCGCCTGTCTTTCCACTCCCTGGCGGATTTGAAGGGGCGGCTGGTCGGCGTGGTGCGCGGGGCAGCGATTACGCCCGAATTCTGGAGCTTGGTGAAGAGCCAGCGCAATTACGAGGAGTCGGTGGACGACGATACCAATTTCCGCCGCCTGCTGGCCGGCCGAGTGGATTACGTCGTCGCCAGCGAGGCTAACGGCGCGCGAGAACGTTTCCGCATCCCGGATGGCGAGCAAATAGCGGAGCTGCCCGGCGCGGTGCTGAAGGAGGACGCGATGTACCTGATCTTCAGCAAGCAGACGGTGAGTGCGCAGACGGTGGCGGCTTTTTCCAAAGCGCTGCGCCAGTTCAAGCAAACCGGCGAATACCGGGCCATCGTGCAGCGCTATTTCCCGGATATGGGCGGCGGGCCGGGCAAATAGAGCGGGATGGTTTGGCGGCGCTTAGACCGTTTCGGCCATCTGCGCCGCCCGGCATTTCAACCAGATGGCGCACTCCAGCTGCATGGCGACGGCGTCGTCCTGATTGCGGGTGGTCCACTTCACCTTCACCACGCCGAAACCGGGCTGGCTGCCGGAGCGGCGCTTCTCCAGCACTTCCACTTCCACTTGCAGCGTGTCGCCGGCGCGCGTCGGCTGCGGCCAGCGCATCTTGTCTATCTGCATGCCGATCAGGCCATTGGCGGCCTTGCCCAGCTCAGACTCGGCCACTAGCCGCATGGTCAGGCTGCTGGTGTGCCAGCCGCTGGCGGCAAGGCCGTTGAAGAAGGTCTGCTTTGCCGCCTCCGGGTCCGTATGGAACGGTTGCGGATCGAACTGGCGGGCGAAGGCGATGATTTCGTCCTCGGGCAGGGTGTAGCTGGCGCTGAAAAAGCGCTGGCCGAGCTGCAGGTCTTCAAAGTAGAGCATGGTTCAACTTACGTTAACGTAATCTCGGCAGCCAGCATAGCGCGTGTCCGCGATCTGGTCAAAGACTGGATTGTTCTGGTTCGAAAACATAAATCCGGTCTACGGACGGCTCGCCGTGCAGCTCCGCCGCTTCCTCGCGCAGCGGTCGGAAGCCATTTTTGAGCAACACGCGCTGAGAGGCGGGGTGGAGGCTGTCCACGGCGGCCAGCACGGGGCCATGTTCCCGCCAGGGCCGCAAGGCCTGCGCCAGCCAGCCCAGCGCCTCGCTGGCCAGACCCCGGCCCCAGTGGGCTGGCGCCAGCTTGTAACCGAGCCACTGGCTGCCGTCGGCGAAGCGGGTGGCCTGCAAGGTGCCTATGGCTTCGCCGCCGTCCTTGAGGCGCAGCGCCCAGTTCAGCCAGATTTCGCCGCTTTCGGCCGGCGCGCCGCCGGCGAACTCGCGGTATTCGGCGCGCATGGATGCCAATGAGGGATGCGGCCGTTCCGGGATGAAGCGGGACAGCGCAGCGGCTTGAAAGGCGTCGAACAGTTCGTCCGCGTGGGCCTCGCGCAGCGCTTCGATGCGCAGGCGGGCGGTTTCTCCAGCCTGGGGGTTCATGCGTTAGCCTCCAGCGCCGATGCGATGGCGGCGGCGAATCCGGCTGGATTATCCCAGGCTAGGGAATGGCCGGCATTGGCGACGATGCGGGTAGCGATGCCGTGGCGCGGCAGCCATGCCGTATCCGGGTCGGGCAGGGAGCGTTCGCCGAAGATGATGCAACGCGGCATGCTCAGCGCCAGCAATTGCTTGCGCCAGCTGACCGGGCTGCCTGCTATCAGCCCCTTCGCCGCGCGGTGCACGGCCAGGGGAGAGGCGGCGGCCATGCTGCCGGCCCAACCGGGGTTGTCGGGGCCTAAAGCTCGTATGATGGCCGGTGGCGACGTAGTCTTGTTCGCTCCAGCTCGCCAGTGAGCGGCTATAAGTCCCGCCACCGCTATCCAGATTCGGTCCGGCCGAGACCAAATTCCGGATGCGAGCCGGCATCAAGGTGGCCAGTTCGATGGCGATGCTGCCGCCCATGCTGTGGGCGAATAGATCGAATTCGAGCAAATCCAGATGTTCGATCCATTGCGCGAGCGCGCGGGCCTGAGCGCCGGGGGTGTAGCTGAAATCCTCCGGTTTGTCGCTGAAGCCGAAGCCCAGCAAGTCGACCAACAGCGCGCGGCGGCCTGCCAGGCCAGGCTCGGCCAAAAGTCGCGGGTAGTCGAAGGATGAAGCGCAGCCCAGGCCGTGCAGCATGATGAGCGGCGCGCCGTGGCCGGGAAGGTCGTGATAGCGCAGATGGACGTCGAGATCGGGAAGCTTCAGGGATCGCATGCGTTTAAACCATGAGTTTTCGATACGTGCGGCGGGACTGGCCGCAATGGTGGATCAGTGTGATGTTGTCGGCATCGCGGCGGAAGGATAGTTGTTCGGGAACCCTGTCCGCGATGGCCTCGCAAGCATCCGACGTTGAGCTGACGGCCAGCAGCGGGCATGAGCAAGCGACGCCGTAGCGCCGGCGCATGCGGGCCACGCCGTCGCGGATGGACAGTTCTCCGCCCTCCGCGTCCAGATAGTCGCCATCCGTCCATGCCGGCAGCGTCAGTTCTGGGGCAGGCAGGCCCGGCGCGGCGCATTCCTGTCCATCCAGCAAGCCCGCCATGGTTTCCGCCAATGCCCAGGCGTCGGTTTGCGCCAGATTGCTGAGCACGATCACGCAGCGGTCCTGCGCCGGTTCGGCGTATAGCGCGGCGATGAAGCCGTTGACGTCGCCGATATGGGAGATCAGCGGACCTTGCGGGCCATGTTCGCGGTGCCAGCCGGCGGCGAAGTCGTCCGCGCCGTCCTCCGTGGCGAACATCCAGTCGCGGCTGGCCGGGCTGAGCGCGTCGCCGCGCCACGCGGCGCGCCACCAGCGCAGCAGGCCGGGCGCGGCGGCGCTCAGGCTGTAAGCGCCGTAGCCGTTGCTGATGTCCAGAGGTTCGGCCTCTGTCCACGCGCTATCCAGCCAGTAACCGCGCGCGGCGTCTGCCGCAGGCGACGCCATTTCGTCTTGTATCGAGCTCAAACCCAATGAATCGAGCATCTGGCGCAGCTGGACGGCAAAGGGCTGGCCGCCGACGGTTTCAGCTAGCCGCGCCAGCAGGGCGTAGCCAGTGTTGCTGTAGGCGCAATCGCTGCCGGGCGCGAACAGCAGCGGCCTGGCCAGCATATCGTTCAGCAATTGGTCCGGCGTCCAGCGGCGGCGCATGCGGTCCGGCCAGTAGTCGGGCAGGGCGGTGTGGTTGGCGAGGCCGGAGCGATGGCGCAGCAACTGGCCGGCGGTGATCTCGGCCGGCAGGTCCAGTTGCGGCAGCAAGGGGCGCAAGGGCTGTTCCAATGCCAGGCGGCCTTGGTCGACCAGCTGCAGGATCAGGGCCGCGGTAAAGCTCTTGCTGAGCGAGCCTATGCGCAGCGGCGTATCCGGCGTCATGGCGCGGCCGCTGGAAACATCGGCCAGGCCGTAAGCGCGCAGCCATTGGCGCTGGCCCTCGGCGGCAAGGATGACGCCGCTGAAGTTGCCGGCGGCGCTTAGTTGTTCCAGATAGGGCGTCAGCAAGTCCATGAGGGGGCGCCTAGTTAGTCAGGGCGTACAGGGCGGTGTTGCGCAGGCTGCCGTCCGGCGCGATGCGCTCTTGGCGCATGATGCCTTCCAGCGTGAAGCCGGCACGCTCCGCCACGCGGCGGCTGGCCACGTTTAGTTCGTCGGACAAGCAGGCGATGCGGCGCAGGCCCAGCTCCTGCCGCGCGAAGGCGCAGATGGCGCGCGCGGCTTCGCTGATCAGGCCTTGTCCCTGCCAGTCATGGTGGACCCAGAAGCCGATTTCCGCCCGCCGGTTTTTCCAGCTGATGGCATGCAGCCCGCTGGCGCCGACGAAGTGGCTGCCGTCCTTCAGGAATAGCAGCATGGTCAGGGTTTTGCGGGCCAGGTAATCGACGCGGCTCTGGCGGCAGAAGGTTTCCGAGATATCGACTGATGGTTCTTCCAGCGCCCAGGGCATGGAGGCCGGGAAGGCCCGCAGCGCTTCCAGCGAAGCGCAGACCGCGGAATATACGATGGGGCCGTCGCCCGGTTGCGGGCTGCGCAGAATCAGGCGCTCGCTTTCGATCTGATCCGGGATGTCGCGCAGAATATCGTCCATTTCATGCTCCTTGCATTGTTCGATGCAATGGTAACGTTTGGCATGAAATATTCAAATGGGAAATCTTAGACGCGCAGCGCGTCTATCAGCTTCGCCTCCAGCGCCAGCGAGTTCTTGTCGTCCTTGAGTCCCGGGCCGGAAATCAGGAAGGAGTCTTCGGCGCGGCTGCCCAGCGTCATGATCTTGGCGGACTGCACGTTGAGGCGGTAATCGGCCAGCACCTTGGCGATGCGGGCCAGGAGGCCGGGGCGGTCGCCGGCGACGATGGACAGGATGAAGTAATTGTCCTTGTCGTCCGGACGGATGGAGACCTGGGGCGTGATGGGGAAATGCTTCAGATGGCGGCTGATCCGTCCCTGCGGCGGCAATTGTAGTGGTTTGTCCTCCGCCAGCGCGGCGGCCAGTTCGAATTCGATGAAGTTGATCATGTCGCGGTAATCGCCGTCATGATGCTCCGGCACGAACACATGGAAGGTGTCCAGTGCGTAGCCATGGCGCGTGGTGTAGACCTTGGCGTCGGCAATGCTGTAATTGGTGCGGCCGAAGAAGGCGCAGGCGCGGGCGAACAGCTCCGGCCGGTCCGGTGAGTAAACCAGCACCTGGATGCCGTCATGGTCGTCGGCCAGCCGGGCTTTGACCTGCGGGACGTCCGGCGACAGCTGGCGGTTCAGCGCGCGGGCGTGCCAGGCGATTTCCTTGGCCTCGTGGCGCAGGAAATAGACGGTGTCCAGCTGGGCCCACAATCCGGCCTCCACGCCATCCGGGATGGCGTGCAGTCTGAGCAGGGCGCGCGCCTGCTTCTTGCGCGCCTCCAGCTCGGAGGCGACGTCGATTTCGCCGCCGCGCGCCAGCACGCGCAGCGTGGCGTGGTACAGATCCTCCAGCAGCTTGGCTTTCCAGGTGTTCCACACCTTGGGGCTGGTGCCGCGGATGTCGGCTACGGTCAGCAGGTACAGCGCGGCCAGCCGGCGCGGAGTCTGCGCGAGCTCGGCGAAGCGCTGCACGGTTTCCGGGTCGTAGATGTCCTGTTTCTGCGCGATGCTGGACATGGTCAGGTGGTGCTGCACCAGCCAGACGATCAACTCGCAGTCTTCTTCGCACAAGCCGTGGCTGCGGCAGAAGGCCTCGGCGTCGGCCATGCCCAGCTGCGAGTGGTCGCCGCCGCGGCCTTTGGCGATGTCGTGGAACAGGCCGGCCAGGTACAGCGCCTCCGGCCGTTCAAAATCATTGATCAGCCGGGACAGGAAGGGGTACTCGTGGTTGTAGGCGCTGATGGCGAAGCGGCGCAGATTGCGCACCACCATCAGGATGTGCTCGTCCACGGTGTAGACGTGGAACAGGTCATGTTGCATCTGGCCTATGATCTGGCCGAAATTGGGCAGGTATTGGCCCAGGATGCCGTACAGATTCATGCGCCTGAGCGTGCGGGTGAGGCCGGATGGCTCGCGGAACAGCTGCAGGAAGGTTGCGCGGTTGCGCGGGTCCTGGCGGAAGCGTCCGTTGATCAGGCTGCGGGCGTGCCACAGCGCGCGCAGCATGCGCGGCGCGAAGCCGGACAGCTCGGGGTGGCGCTGCAGCGTCAGGAAGGCTTCCAGGACGGCGTGCGGGTGGCGGTCGAAGACGTGGACTTCGCGTATGCCCAGCATGCCGTTCACAGCGTGAAAATGCTCGTTGATGTGTTGGGTGACCCGCGGCACCTGGCAGTAGATGCGGCCGCGCAGATTGGGCAGCAGGATGCCGTTGAGCTGATTCACGGTCTTGGCCGCGCGGAAGTACAGCTGCATCAGCTGTTCGCTGGCGCGCTTGGCCGGCGTGTCGGCCAGACCCCAGGCCTGGGCCATTTGCTGCTGCAGGTCGAAGATCAACCTGTCTTCGCGGCGGCGGGCCAAGAGGTGCAGATCGATGCGCAGTTTTTGCAGCTCGTCTTCGCTGTGCTTGATCAGCCGCGCCTCGGCCAGGGTCAAGATTCCGCGCCGCACCAGCGCGTCCCAGTTTTCGCCCAGGCCGGCGGCTTTGCTGATCCACAAAATGGTGTGCAGATCGCGCAGGCCGCCCGGGCTTTCCTTCAGATTGGGCTCCAGATTGTTGCTGACGCCGAAGTGCTTGGTGTGGCGCTGCTGCTGCTCGCGGGTTTTGCCTTCGAAAAAGGCCAGCGGGTCGCGTTGAGCTTCCAGCTGCTGGATCAACTGCAGCCACGGCGCCAGCGGGCCAGCCACCAGGCGGTTTTCCAGCAGATTGGTTTCTATGGTGATGTCGGCGCGGGCTTCGCTCAGGCATTCGGCCACCGTGCGCACGCTGTGGCCGATTTCCAGGCCGATGTCCCACAGCAGGCCGATGAAGCCGGCCACTTTTTCGTTCAGCGCGGCCGGCGTCGGGTCCGGCAGCAGGATCAGGATGTCGATGTCCGATCCCGGAAACAGCTGGCCCCTGCCATAGCCGCCCACCGCCGCCAGGCTGGCCTCGCCGTCCAGGCTCTGTTCGCGCCACAGCGCGGCCAGCACTTCGTCCACCGCGCGGCTGTAGTGCCGCAGGTAGGATGAGGCGTCGCGCGTTTCGCGATAGCGTTCTGCCAGTTGTTGTCGCTTGCCGGCCAGCGTCTGCCGCCAGTGTTGCAGGGGTGTGGCCGCGAGCGTCATGTCAGCGTCTTTCTTGTTTGGCGATGATGGCGATGCCGCCCAGGAAGAAGAGCAGGGTGGGCAGGGTGGCCGACAGGATGGCGTTCCACTCGTACAAGAGGCCCAGGTGGCCGAACAGGCGGTTCACGAAGTGGAAGGTCACGCCCAGGCAGATGCCGGCGAACAGCTTGATGCCGAGCTGGCCGTGGCGGCGTTGCTGCGGCGTGAAGGCCAGCGCCACCAGGGCCATCGAAATGCAGGCCAGCGGGTAGAACAGCTTGCTCCACAGCGCGATCTCATAACGCTGGGTTTGCTGCTTGTTCTTCTTCAGGTGCTCGATATAGGTCAGCAGATTCAGCGCCGACATCTGTTCCGGCACCACCAGCAGCACGGACAGGATGGCCGGCTCTACGATGGATTTCCAGCGCAGGGTAGGATA
The DNA here is from genome assembly GCF_002924365.1 of Chromobacterium alticapitis. Taxonomy (GTDB): domain Bacteria; phylum Pseudomonadota; class Gammaproteobacteria; order Burkholderiales; family Chromobacteriaceae; genus Chromobacterium; species Chromobacterium alticapitis. The sequence goes on from NZ_PQWB01000012.1 coordinate 111,082, forward strand.
GAAGGCGCTGGCGGTGCGGTCGGTGCCCAGCACGGTTTCCTTGACGTTTTCCAGCTGCCAGCTGTGATCCTGCTTGGAGAAAGTGCCGCGTTCCGCCAGGCGGGTGCGCGTGAGCCGGAAGTCCTGGTCGTAGGTGTAGATGCGCACGCCGAGCAGGGTATTGTCCGGCAGCATTTCGCGCACATTGATGAAGTTCTGGTTGTCCTTCACCCAGGTGCCGGAACGAAACTCGCGGGCGATGATGGAGTGGGTGGCGGTCAGCTTGCCGCGCTCCGCCTCCTGCATGGACCAGGGGGCGACGAATTCGCCCAGCACGATGGTCAGCACGGCGAAGCCCAGGCCGAATTTCAGCAGCGTGGCGGCGATCTGCTGCAGCGTGACGCCGGAGGTGCGGATCACCGTGTACTCGCTGGAACTGGCCAGCTGAGTCATCGCCACCATGCCGCCTATCAGCACGGCCAGCGGCAGCAGCTCATAGGCGTGGCCAGGCGCCAGCAGCGCGACATAAGTGGCCATGGCGGCGGCGTTGTAATTGCCGGTGCCGAGGGCGGGCACCTCGCCCAGCAGGTCGAAAAAGCCATAGAGGCCGAGCAGCGCCAGCAGCGTGAACAGCGTGGACTGGGTCAGCGTGCTGATGATGTAGCGGTGGATCAGTTTCATCGGGGGTTTCGAATCAGTTTTTGCCGAACATCTGGGCCAGCGATTGGCTGAACGGAATTTGCGGGCGGTTGCGATGCTTGAGCAGCGCCATCGTTAGCAGCAGCATCAGCGCATGCACCAGCGCGATGGACCAGAAGCCGGTTTTGCCTTGGGAAATCCAGTTGCGGGCGACGGTCAGCCCGTTTTGGTAGACGAAGAAGGCCAGCAACGCGAACAGCAGATTGTAGGTGTGGCCGCTGCGCGGATTGTAGTAGGACAGCGGCAGCGCCAGCAAAGCCAGCACGATGCAGCTAAGCGGCATGGACAGCCGCCAGGCCAGCTCGGCCTTGTAGTCGGGGTTGCCGCTGCCCAGCAACATGCGGGTGGGAATGGATTGGCGGTTGCCGGCTGGGCCTGTGCTGGACTGGCTTTCTCCTATGCTGGCCGTGTAGCGCTTGAATTCGCCTATCTGGTAATCGGCCTTGCCCGGATCGCCGACATAGCGCTTGCCGTCTTCCAGCACCAATACGCGCTCGCCATCCTTGCGCGTGGTGATGTAGCCGCGTTTGGCGAAAATCGTGCTGACTTTGCCATCTGTCATGTCTTGCATGAAGATATTGGCGGCCGCGCCGCTCAGGCCGGAATAGCTTTCAATGAAGTAAACCTTGGTCGAGGAAGAGGACTCTTTGAATACGCCAGGGGAAATCGCGGAAATCTCCTCGCGGCGCTTGATGATTTCGGCGTAGTCCTGGCTGCGCTGATCGGCCCAGGGGCCGACGAACAGGGTGACGCCCGCCACCAGGGTGGCCAGCGGCAGGGTGAAGCGCATGATGGGCCATATCCAGTCGCGCAGCGACAGGCCGGCGGACAGCCAGACCACCATTTCATGGTCGCGCCAGGCGCGGGTCAGCACCACCAGCACGCTGACGAACACGGTCAGGATCATCAGCACCGGGAAGAAGCCCAGCGTCCAGAAGCCTATCAGCGCGGTGATGGCCTCGTTGGCGATCTGGCCTTCGGCGGCGCGGCCCAGCATATTGATGGCCTGAGTGGAGACAATGATGGCCAGCAACACGACGAAGACGCCCAGGGCGGTTAAAGTCAACTCGCGAGTCAGGCTTTTTTGAAAAACCATTTATTCAGTGCCTTTTTGACTTTTTGTGAAAAGCATTGTGATAATTCGATGAGACAATTCTGAAGCGCCGTTTTCGGCAAATTTGGATCAATACAACAATCCTTCGTTCACCGACGGCCTAGCCGTCCGTCTTCCCCGAGCTTAGACGGCCGTCATGAGGGTGAGCGACGACACTCGTTCTACAGCGGAGTACCTATGGAATTTAACATAAAAAGCGGCAGCCCGGAGAAGCAGCGCGTCGCCTGCGTCATCGTCGGCGTTTACGAATCCCGCAAGCTGACATTCGCCGCGGACCTGCTGGACCGCATCTCCAACGGCTTCATCAGCGACGTGCTCCGCCACGGCGATATGGAGGGCAAACTGGGCAGCACGCTGGTGCTGCATTCGGTGCCGCATACCCTATGCGACCGCGTGATGCTGGTCGGTCTGGGCAAGGAGCGCGAATTCCGCGCCAAGGAATACCGCGAAGCGGTGCGCGCCTCGGTCAAGGCTTTGACCCAGACCGCGGCTGGCGAAGCGGTGAGCTATCTGTCCGAACTGACGGTCAAGAAGCACGATGTGGAGTGGATGATCGAACAAGCGGCCGTGGTGACGCTGGACGCGCTGTATCGCTTCGACCGCTTCAAGAGCAAGCAGGACGAGTCCGCGCGCGAACCGCGCAAGCTGACGCTGGCCGTGCCGCGCCGCAGCGACCTGGCGGATGGCGAGAAAGGCCTGCAACGCGGCCTGGCCATCGGCAATGGCATGAAGCTGGCCAAAGACCTGGGCAATCTGCCGGGCAATGTGTGCACGCCGTCCTATCTGGCAGACGAAGCGCGCAAGGTGGCCGAAACCTTCGGCGCCGGCGCCGAGATACTGGGCCCGGGCGAAATCGCCGAGCTGGGCATGCATTCCTTCCTGTCGGTTGCCAAGGGCAGCGTGGAAGAGGCGCGCCTGATCGTGCTGAAGCATAACGGCGCCAAGGACAAGAACGACAAGCCCATCGTGCTGGTGGGCAAGGGCATCACCTTCGACTCCGGCGGCATCTCGCTGAAGCCGGGCGAAGGCATGGATGAGATGAAGTACGACATGTGCGGCGCGGCCACCGTGCTGGGCGCCTTCCGCGCCGCGGTGGAAATGAATCTGCCGCTGAACATCATCGCTATCGTGCCGGCCTGCGAAAACATGCCCAATGGCAATGCCAACAAGCCGGGCGACATCGTCACCTCGATGTCCGGCCAGACCATTGAAATCCTGAACACGGACGCCGAGGGCCGCTTGATCCTGTGCGACGCGCTGACCTATGCCGAACGCCTCAGCCCGGCCACCGTGATCGACGTGGCTACCCTGACCGGCGCCTGCGTGATCGCGCTGGGCCATATCGCCACCGGCCTGTACAGCAATCAGGACAGCCTGGCGCGCGAACTGCTGGCCGCGGGCGAAGAAGTCGCCGACCGCGCCTGGCATATGCCGCTGTGGGACGAGTACCAGGAGTCGCTGAAGAGCCCGTTCGCCGACATGGCCAATATCGGCGGCCGTCCGGGCGGCAGCATCACCGCGGCCTGCTTCCTGTCGCGTTTCGCCAAGGCCTACGACTGGGCCCACTTGGACATCGCTGGCACCGCCTGGAAGGGCGGCAAGGACAAGGGCGCCACCGCGCGTCCGGTGCCGCTGCTGGTGCAGTTCCTGCAAGACCGCGCCGACATCGCGCTGGGCAACGTGGTTCGCCGCGGCCGCCCGCGTCGCGAGGCGCCCGAAGTGGCGGAAGATGACCAGGATTGATTTTTACACCAATGTCGCCGACCCGCAGGCCTTCGCCTGCAGGTTGGCGGATACGGTGCAGCGCAAGAAGGAGCGGTTGCTGATTTGGCTCGACAGCGAACGCGATGTCGAGGTATTCAGCAACCGGCTGTGGAGCTTCGGCGATACCCGCTTCGTGCCGCATTGCCGGCTGGAAGCGGCCGAAGCGCCGGAAACGCCGGTATGGCTGGCCGCGCGCCTGCCGGACGATCTGGCGCATCCGGTCTTGCTGAACCTGGGACCGCGATTGCCCTATGCATTCGAGCGGTTTGAGCGCATTCTTGAAATCGTGGGGCGCGATCCGGACTCGCTGGCGACCGCCCGCGAGCGTTTTCGCGCCTATCGCGAGCGAGGCTGCGCGGTAGAACATCACGACATGAGTCAAACGCAGACATGACTGAGTCGCCGAAAGCCAATGAACCCGACTGGTCCGGCCTGAATCTGCCGGTGCTGACCGAGGTGGTGGAAGAGCAGGCGGTGCCTTTGCTGGCCGAAGAGGCCGGCGATGTGCCGGAGTTCGATTTCTCCAGCGAACTGGACCTGCTGGCGCACGAGCTGGAGGACGAGCGGCAGGACGGCGGCGCGACGCTGGAAATTCCCGAGCTCACGCTGGCGGATTTGCTGGAGCATGAGCCGCCTGCCATGGAGCCGGCCGCGGCGGCCCTGGATTTCAGCGCCTTGCCGTCCCTGGAGCTGGATGGGGACGCGCCGGACGAAACCACCGCGCTGGATTTCGTATTGCAGCCGCGCGAGCCCTCGGCGATGCCGATGGCGGACGCTTACCCGGACTTGTCCGCGGTGGACGAGGCCGCGGCGGAGGACGAACTCCCCGTTTTGGCGGGACTGTCCGCCGAAGAGGTGAGTTGGGATGATGTGGTGGCCGCAGCCGCGCGGCTGCCTGCCGCCGAGCCTGCCATGCCGGATGAGCCGCCCGCATGGGCGGCCGAAGAGGCTAACCCACCGGAACCCGACGTGTTTTCTTCGCAGGCGGAGCCCCTTGTGGAGCCGCAGCCGCCTGTTGCCAACCCCTTCGTTTCCATCCCGCTGGACAGCTTGCCTAGCGGCGTGTTGGGCGGCGGCATAGGCCGCGAACCGGCGCCGGAGACGGGGCTGGAATGGTTGAACGAATTGCCCAAGCCGGCCGGCGCGGTTGCGGCGGCGGCTCCAGTCGAAGCGCCTTCATTGCAGGACGTGCTGCTTGAGGCGGAGCGCGTGCTGGCGGAAGAGCGCGCCCAGTCGGCGGCCGCGCCGGCTGAACCGGAAGCCGCCGGCCAGAACGAAGCGGTTCCGGCCTCTGTTATGTCGCCTGACGCTTCGTCGGACGCCGCGGAAGCGGTGGCGGCGCTGGCGGATGAGCTTGACGCTTTCGGCGCCTTCGGCGCGGAAGCTGAGCGAGAGGCTGATGCTTGGGCCGAGCAAGCCCAAAGCGCGCAGCCGCAGGATGAGCCGGTCGCTGCGACATTGGACATGGCAGCCAGGTCCGAGCCGCCATTGCCGTTTATGGAGGAGGACGCTGCCGAGCAGATTCCCGCTGCGTTGGCGGCGGATGCGGGAAGTCACGAGGCGGATAGGCGGGCAACCCCGTCCCCGGAGCTTGCTGTCGAGGCGGTGGATTCGACAAACGCCGATGCGGAGCTGGCTGCGGCGTTCGCTGCCTTTGACGAATCCGCCTTATCATCCAGCGGCATGGCGCCGCCTGCGATGAGCGAAGCGGAGCCGGCCGCGGAGAGCGATGCCGAGTTTTGCGCCGAATGGTCCTCCTTCTCCGGCGAGCAGGCGCTTGGACCTGTTGCAAGTGTCGATGAGGCGCGATTGGCGGATGAGGCGGACGCGGAGCTTGCCGCAGCATTCTCGGCATTTGGCGAGCGCGAGCCGGAAGAGGCTGCGCCTGCGGCTGAGGCAGTGATCGAGCCTGAGCGGGAAGTCGAAACAGACTTGTCTGCGGCCGCCATTGAACTGTTGTACGAAGGCGAGGCGGAGGTAGTTGCGCCTGCGGCTGAGGCAGTGATCGAGCCGGAGCGGGAAATCGAAACAGACTTGTCTGCGGCTGGCATCGAACTGCTGTACGAGGGCGAGCCGGAAGAGGTTGCGCTGACGGCTGAGGCAGTGATCGAGCCTGAGCGGGAAGTTGAAACGGATTTGTCCGCCGCTGGCATCGAACTGCTGTACGAAGGCGAGCCGGAGGTAGTTGCGCCTGCGGCCGAGGCAGTGATCGAGCCTGAGCGGGAAGTCGAAACAGACTTGTCTGCGGCTGGCATCGAACTGCTGTACGAAGGCGAGCCGGAGGCGGTTGCGCCGCTGGCTGAGGCGGTGATCGAGTCTGAGCGGGAAGTCGAAACAGACTTGTCTGCGGCTGGCATTGAACTGTTGTACGAAGGCGAGCCGGAAGAGGTTGCGCTGACGGCTGAGGCGGTGATCGAGCCTGAGCGGGAAGTCGAACCGGATTTGTCGGCCGCAGCGCTCGAACTGATGCATGAAGGCGAGCCGGAGGCAGTTGCGCCGCTGGCTGAGGCTGTGCCGGGATCGGAAATGGCGTCCGCCGCATCGGAGTCGGCCGTGGCCGTCTCTGCTGCTACGGCGACGGCAGACATGGTCGAGGCGCTGTACGAGGAAGTGCCGACGCCGGCTTTGGCGACGGATGATCAGGATATGCCGGCCTTGTCCGGGCTGCTCGAACGCGGGCAGACGCATACCGTGCCGCCGCTGCCGGATGCCGCGGCCGAGTCTGCGGTGTCGGTTGTCCAGGTGTCCGCGCTGGCTTCTGCCGGCGCGCCGGCCAGTCGGCCCGCGCCGGCGCCGTTCGACGAGCAGGCGCTGTACCAGGCGCTGTATGACAAGATGCTGCCGAGGATGAAGGTGGAGTTGTCGCTCTGGCTGCAGGATGCGATAGAGGCGCAGGCCAAGCAGATGCTGTCCGGCATGATGCACCAGTTGAAGGAAGACTACGAAATGCTGTTCGGGGACGCCCTGAAGGAAAGCCTGCGGCAGGCGCTGAACGATGCCGGCATCGGCGCGAAGGAGGGGGAGCAGGAATGAGCGATCGCTTGTCCGATATCGTGACCCGAACCGGGGATGACGGCTCCACCGGGCTGGGAGACGGCAGTCGCGTAGCCAAGGACAGCGCCCGCATCCAGGCGCTGGGCGATGTGGACGAGTTGAATTCGGCCATCGGCGTGCTGCTGGCGGAGCAACTGGCTGAGCCCATGGCCGAATGGCTGGCCGAGGTGCAGCATGATTTGTTCGATCTGGGTTCGGAGCTGGCCGTTCCCGGCTATCTCGCCATCCAGGATGGGCATGTCCAGGCGCTGGAAGGTTTGGTGGCGTTCATGAACGAAGAGCTGGGGCCGCTGAAGGAGTTCATTCTGCCTGGCGGCCTGCGCGCGGCCGCGCTGGCTCACCAAGCCCGATCCATCTGCCGCAGGGCGGAGCGTTCCGTAGTCGCGCTGGCGCGCGGGGAGGAAATATCCGCTCCATTGCGGCGCTATCTGAACCGCCTGTCTGACTTCTTGTTTGTGTTGGCGCGCTATCTGAACCGCGAAGGGGGCGTGTCAGACGTCCTGTGGAAGCCGGGCCGGGCGCGCTAAGCGCCCGTTCGCCGCCCGCGGGCGCCGGATTTGCGTTTTCCGATCACTTCCTGAAGAGTTGGTTGAGCTCCGCTCCGGCAGGCGTCGCGGCAATGCCGTCGAAGCGGCCCTGCTCGGCGAGGGAGCGAGCCGCGCGCAGGAAGCCGCTCCAGGCGGATCGGGCCAGCGCGCCGCCTACGCTGACGCGCCTGACCCCGAGCGCCGCCATATCCTGCATGGTTAGATCGCTTGTCCAGCCAATCAGCACATTGACGGGTTTGGGCGCGACGGCTTCCACTACGGCGCGAATCTGTTCGCGCGTCTTGATGCCGGGCGCGTACAGACAATCCGCTCCCGCTTCGGCATAGGCTTTCAGGCGCGTGATCGTGTCTTCAAGATCCGCGGGGCCCACGAAGAAGTTTTCCGCGCGGCCAATCAGCAGGACATCCCCTCCCATTTCGTCGATCGCCGCGCGCGCGGCGCGCATGCGGGCAACGGCATCCGGCAGGTCTCTGAGCGGCGATTCCGCATTGTCGCTAGCGTCTTCTATGGAGACGCCCGCCACGCCAGTGTCGATGGCCATGCGCACGCTTTCCGCCACGCCGGCCGGCGTCTCGGCGAAGCCGCTCTGAAAGTCGGCATTGATGGGCAAATTTGTCGACTGCGCCATGTCTCGCATGTGGGCCAAGGTTTCTGCGCGAGAAAGCTGGCCATCGGCCCGCGCGAGCGACCAGGCGTGCCCCGCGCTGCTTGTGGCCAGCGCCTTGAATCCTAAGCCCGCCAAGGCTGCGGCGCTGCCTGCGTCCCATGGATTGGGCAAGGCGAAGCAGCCTGTCCGATGCAATTCCCGGAATGCGGCGCGTTTCTGGGATGGCGTGAGTGTGTTCATGAATGCCCCTTTCGCTTTTCAAGTGAATGAACTGAGGTTTATTCAACTGCTGTGCATGGTGAAGCCAGTGCGGGTGACGTTTGCCTGAGCCTGGGGAGCCCGCGCGCGTGGAGGAGGGGAGTCGGCGGGCGTTGACTCGGCATAGCGCAAGCTATCATGCTTTTTGCATGCGCGGCGGCGCTGTTGGCGCACCTTCCATACTTATGGCCGGTCGAATGTCAGGCTTGCCCAGTTCCTGGCGATACTGGCGCGGCGTCAAGCCCGTCAGGGCCTTGAACTGGCGGCTGAAGGCGCTGTGATCGGCATAGCCGCAGCGCAGGGCCACTTCGGTGATGGCCATATCCTCATGCAGCAGCCGGTGCGCGTGCTCCAGCCTGGCCTTGTGTATCATCTGCCGCGGCGACAGGTGGAACACTTTTTTGCAGTAGCGCTCCAGTTGGGCGGCGGACATGCCGGCGATGCCGGTTAGCTCCGCCATGGTGACCGGCTGGCTGAAGTTGCGGCGGATGAACTCGTCCACCGCCGCCAGGCGTTTGTAAGCCGGGTGGGTCTGGCTGGCTGATTGCAGGTCCAGCGAGATGCCTATCAGGCCGATGATTTCGTCTTGCCGGTCGCGCAACGGCCATTTGTAGGTCAGGCACCAGCCCGGCTCCCGGTTCTTGAACAGATGCAGTTCCAGTTGGCTTTCCAGAACTTGGCCGTCTTGCAGCACCTTGATGTCCTGCGCCGTATAGACCGAACCCAACTGTGCCGGGAACACTTCCGCGCTGGTCTTGCCCAGCAGCGGCTGCAAGTCCTTCAGCCCGCAGCGCTGCACCAGCGTCTGGTTGGCGCAAAGATAGCGCGCTTGCCCGTCCTTGATGAAGATGGCCGCATTGGGGATGAGATCCAGCACCGGCAATAGCGGCGCCATGCCTGCCAGCAGCTCGTCTATCGTCGCCGGGCGGACTGCGTCCCGCCAGCGGGCGATTTTTTCCACGGTCTCGCTCGTCATCCATCCCGCCTTTCTTGGCGCGCCCAACGCCGCGCTTGGCCGTCGGCGTCCGTTGCCGCGCCGCCATCCCGGATATTCTGCGCGCCATCCAAGTAGGGGCCTGCCGCGCCCGCCCATGCCCCTTGAAACGCAAACTATGCCGATTTCGTCATCGCAACTGATGATAACCATCAAGATTGTCGGCGGCAACGCGGCCATGCTATCGGGGTGGAAGCGAATGCGGATGCGGCGTGGAGATTCAATGGAATCAACAATCTGCGCGCCGACGATATGGCGAGCCGGACTGGATGGAGTTTGGAATGGACAAGCGAATGAAGCAGCTGGAGATCATCGACTCCCACACCGGAGGCGAACCCACCCGGCTGGTATTGAGCGGCTTTCCTGCCCTGCAGGGGGACGCCATGGCGGACAAGCGCGACGCGCTGCGCGAGCGGCATGACCCATGGCGCCGCGCCTGCCTGCTGGAGCCGCGCGGCAGCGATGTGCTGGTGGGCGCGCTGTATTGCGAGCCGGTTTCGCCCGACGCCGCCTGCGGGGTGATCTTCTTCAACAACACCGGCTACCTGGGCATGTGCGGCCACGGCACCATAGGGCTGATCGCCTCCTTGCACTACCTGGGACGCATCGCGCCCGGCACGCACAAGATCGATACCCCGGTGGGGCCGGTCAGCGCCGTCTTGCACGAGGATGGATCGGTGACGCTGCGCAATGTGCCGGCCTATCGTTACTGCCGGCAGGTATCGGTAGCGGTGCCCGGGCATGGTCAAGTGCTCGGCGATGTCGCCTGGGGCGGCAACTGGTTCTTTCTGGTGGCCGAGCATGGTCTGAGCGTGCGCTTGGACAATGTCGAAGCGCTGAGCGCTTTTACCTGGGCCGTGCAGCAGGCGCTGGAAGCGCAGGGCATCACCGGCGCCGACGGCGCGCGCATCGATCATATCGAACTGTTCGCCGACGATGAACATGCAAACAGCCGCAACTTCGTCATGTGTCCGGGCAAGGCCTATGACCGCTCCCCCTGCGGCACCGGCACCAGCGCCAAGCTGGCCTGCCTGGCGGCCGACGGCAAGCTGGCCGAAGGCGAGCGTTGGGTGCAGGCCGGCATCACCGGCAGCCGCTTTGTCGGCCATTACCAGCGGGAGGGTGACTTCATCCGCCCCTACATCACCGGCCGCGCCCATATCACGGCCCGCGCCACGCTATTGATCGACGAAGAAGACCCCTTCGCGTGGGGCATTTGAGCTCCGCGCCTCCTATCTATCCCTATCACCTGAATGAATGCCGCAAGGAGCAAAAACAATGAGCGATAACATTTTCACCGGTTGCATCCCGGCGCTGATGACCCCGTGCACCGCCGATCGCCAGCCGGATTTCGACGCGCTGGTGGCCAAGGGCAAGGAACTGGTGTCCCTGGGCATGAGCGCGGTGGTGTACTGCGGCTCCATGGGAGACTGGCCGCTGCTGAGCGAAGCCCAGCGCCAGGAGGGCGTGGCGCGGCTGGTGGTTGCAGGCGTGCCGACCATAGTCGGCACCGGCGCCGTCAACACCCGCGAGGCGGTTTCCCATGCCGCCCACGCCGCCAGGGTGGGGGCGCATGGGCTGATGGTGATCCCGCGCGTGCTGTCGCGCGGGGCGTCGCCTGCCGCGCAAAAGGCGCATTTCTCGGCCATTCTGGCCGCCGCGCCCAAGCTGCCGGCGGTGATCTACAACAGCCCCTACTACGGCTTTGCCACCCGCGCCGACCTGTTCTTCGAGCTGCGCCGCGCTTATCCCAATCTGATCGGCTTCAAGGAGTTCGGGGGCGCCGCCGACCTGCGCTACGCCGCCGAGCACATCACCTCCCAGGATGACGAAGTCACGCTGATGGTGGGGGTGGACACCCAGGTGGTGCACGGCTTCGTCAATTGCAACGCCACCGGCGCCATCACTGGCATCGGCAACGCGCTGCCGCGCGAAGTGCTGCATCTGGTGGCATTGAGCCGGGCGGCGGCCAGGGGAGATGCCGTCGCTCGCCGCCGCGCGCATGAGCTGGAATCGGCGCTGGCCGTGTTGTCTTCCTTCGACGAGGGCTGCGACCTGGTGCTGTATTACAAGCAGCTGATGGTGCTGAACGGCGACAAGGAATACGCGCTGCATTTCAACGAGACCGACGCGCTGAGCGCCGCCCAACGCCGCTATGCCGAGACCCAGTACGCGCTGTTCCGCGAGTGGTATCGCCATTGGTCGGCCGAGCAGAACGTCGCCTGACGCTTAATCACACAGGAAACATGATGAACCTGACAGGCAAGATGCTTATCGGCGGGCAGGCTGTCGCCGGCCGCCGCGAGACGATCCGGGCGATAGACCCATCCACCGATCAAGCGCTGGAGCCGGGCTACCCCGGCGCAGACCGCGAACAGGTGGAGCAGGCCTGCGCATTGGCGTGGGAGGCGTTTGACGCCTACCGAGAAACCGCGCCGGAAACGCGGGCGCGCTTTCTCGAAACCATAGCCGATGAAATAGAAGCGCTGGGCGATGCGCTGATAGAACGCGGGATGGCCGAAACCGGCCTGCCGCGCGCCCGGCTGCAAGGCGAGCGCGGCCGCACCTGCGGCCAGTTGCGGCTGTTCGCCCGCACGCTGCGGGCCGGCGAGTGGCTGGACGCGCGGGTAGACCCCGCCATGCCGCAGCGCCAGCCGCTGCCGCGCGCCGACTTGCGCCAGCGCCAGGTGGCGCTGGGGCCGGTGGCGGTGTTCGGCGCCAGCAACTTCCCCTTGGCCTTCTCGGTGGCCGGCGGCGACACCGCTTCCGCGCTGGCGGCCGGCTGCCCGATCATCGTCAAGGCCCATAGCGCCCACCCCGGCGTCAGCGAGCTGGTGGGGCAGGCCATCGCGCGGGCGGTGGAAAAATGCGAACTCCCGGCCGGCGTGTTTGGGCTGCTGTTCGGCGAAGGCCGCGAAGCAGGGCAGGCCTTGGTGGCCGATCCGCGCGTCAAGGCGGTGGGTTTCACCGGCTCGCGCAGCGGCGGCCTGGCCTTGTGCCGGCTGGCGCAAAACCGGCCGGAGCCGATTCCGGTTTACGCGGAAATGAGCGCCACCAATCCGGTGTTTCTGCTGCCGGCGGCGCTGCGGGCGCGCGGCGAGGCGCTGGCGAAGGGCTTCGTCGGTTCGCTGACGCTGGGCGCGGGACAGTTCTGCACCAATCCCGGCTTGATCATCGCGGAGCAAGGGCTGGCGCTGGACGGCTTCATCGCCGCCGCGTCCGCCCTGCTGCGGCAGAGCCCGGCGCAGACCATGCTGACGCCCGGCATTTGCCGCGCATACCAGGCGGGCGTAGACGCGTTGTCCGGCCATGCCTGCCTGGCGGCCGCCGGCTTGCCGGCTACCGGGCCGAACCAGTGCCAGGCCCAGCTGTGGCTGGCCGACGCGCGGGACTATCTGGCCAAGCCGGCCTTGCGGGCCGAGGTGTTCGGCGCCGCCGCCTTGATCGTGCAATGCCGGGACGCACGGGAATTTCGCGAGTTGGCCGAGCAGCTGGAAGGCCAGCTCACCGCCACGCTGCAGCTGGACGAGGGCGATTTGGACCTGGCCCACGTGCTGCTGCCCACGCTGGAGCGCAAGGCCGGCCGCATTCTGGTGAACGGCTGGCCCACCAGCGTGGAAGTGTGCGACGCCATGGTGCACGGCGGGCCGTACCCGGCCACTTCGGACGCGCGCGCCACCTCGGTGGGCACCGCGGCCATCCAGCGCTTCCTGCGGCCGGTGTGCTACCAGGACTTCCCGGACGCGCTGTTGCCGCAGGCATTGCAACACGCCAATCCACTGGCGCTGCGCCGCCTGCTGGATGGCGGGCGGGAGGGCTGAGCGATGGCGCCCGCTCTTGCGCCCGGCGCGGCCGTCATCGTGGCGGGCGCCGGCGTGGTCGGCATCGCCGCCGCCTTGCAGCTGCGCCTGGCCGGTTTCGAAGTGACGCTGCTGGACCGCGGCGAGCCGGCGATGGAAACCAGCTACGGCAATGCCGGCGCTTTCGCTGTCAGCGATGTGATTCCGCTGGCCGAGCCGGGCGTGCTGCGCAAGGTTCCCGGTTGGATGCTGGACCCGCTGGGGCCGCTGGCCCTGCGCTGGCGATACCTGCCCACGCTGGCGCCCTGGCTGCTGCGCTTTCTGGCCGCCAGCCGGCCGCGGCGCGTGGCGGAGCTGACGCAGTCTCTGGCCGCGCTGCTGGGCCGAGTCAACGACGACTACGCCGGGCTGATCGCCCAAGCCGGCCTTGGCCATCTGTGGCGGCGGCACGGCAACCTGACGCTGTATCGCAGCCGGGAAGAGTTCGACGCCGCCGCGCCGGCCTGGGAGGCCAAGCGCCGCCATGGCGTGCAGTGGCAGGCGCTGGAGCGCGAGGCGCTGGCGGGAGAAGAGGCGAGCTTGGGCGAGGAATGGCGCTACGCGGTCAAGGTGCCGGCGTGGTCTCATGTGGACGATCCCTATGTCTTCAGCCGCGGCTTGTTCGACGCCTTTATCCGCGAGGGCGGCCGCTTTGTGCGGGACGAGGCGCTGGCCACGGCGACGGAAGCCGGGCGCGTAGTCGGCGTGGAAACGGCCGGCAGGGGCCGGCTGCGCGCCGACGCGGTGCTGATCGCCTGCGGCGTGTGGAGCGACCGCTTCGTCAAACAGCATCAATACCGCGTGCCGCTGGAAAGCGAGCGCGGCTATCACGTCAACCTGCCCAAGGCCGGGGTGACGCTGCGCCACTTCATCCAGTGCGCCAGCGAGAGCTTCGTCATCCTGCCCATGGCCAACGGCGGCTTGCGTCTGGCCGGCACGGTGGAGCTGGCGCACCGTGACGCGCCGCCAGACTGGCGCCGCGCCCACATCCTGCTGGACAAGGCCAAGCGCATCGTCGGCGATTTCTCCACCGAGGACATGACGGTGTGGATGGGCAACCGCCCGTCGCTGCCGGACACCTTGCCCATCATCGGCCCGGCGCCGCAGCCGGGGCTGTGGTTCGCCACCGGCCACGGCCATCTGGGCCTGACCCTGGCGGCCACCACCGGCGCGCTGCTGCGCGACATGCTGCAGGGACGGACTCCGGCGCTGGACATGCAGCCGTATCGGCTATCTCGTTTTTGACCCCGCCTCAGGCCGGCGCAGACCGGCCGCGGCGGGGGAGTAGTGGCGGGGAGGGCCAGGTGGTTTTCCCCGGTAAATGCAGCATCAAAGGAGACATCTCATGGCTTGGAACAAACTGTTTGCGGAAGTGAACTGGGTGGTGGCATTGGGCGGCATGATGGCGCCGTTCGCCATGGCGGCGGCCCATGCCGATACCGTGGTCAAGATAGGCTTCGCCTCCCCGCTGTCCGGCCCGCAGGCTCACTATGGCAAGGACAATGAAAACGCCGCCAAGATGGCGGTGGACGATGTCAACGCCAAGGGCCTGGTGGTGGGCGGGCAGAAGATCCAGTTCGAGCTGGTGTCCGAGGATGACCAGGCGGACCCGCGCATCGGCACCCAGGCGGCGCAGCGGCTGGTGGATGCCGGCGTGAAGGCCGTCATCGGCCACTTCAACTCCGGCGTGTCCATCCCGGCCTCGCGCCTTTACTCCGACGCCGGCATTCCGCAATTGTCCGTAGCAACCAACCCGGCCTATACCCAACAAGGCTACAAAACCGCCTTCCGCCTAGTGGGCAGCGACAGCCAGATAGGCGGCGCGCTGGGGCAGTTTGCCGTTAAAACGATGAAGGCCAAGACCATCGTCGCCATCGACGACCGCACTGCCTACGGCCAAGGCATCGCCGACGAGTTCGTCAAGGCGGTGGCCGCCAACGGCGGCAAGGTGGCGCGCCGCGAATTCACCACCGACAAAGCCACCGACTTCACCGCCATCCTCACCTCGCTCAAGGCCGTCAACCCGGACGTGGTGTTTTACGGCGGCGCCGACGCCCAGGCCGCGCCCATGGTCAAGCAGATGAAACGGCTGGGGCTCAAAGCCAAGCTGATGGGCGGGGACATGCTCAACACCCCCACCTTCATCCAGCTGGCCGGCGCGGACGCGGCCGGCCATTACTCGGCGGTAGCCGGCGGCGTGCTCGGCGCCCGCCCGGCGGGCAAGGCGTTTGAGCGCCGCTACAAGGAACGCTTCCATCAAGACGTGGTGCTGCTGGGGCCGCAGTTCTACGACGGCGTGATGCTGGTGGCCACGGCCATGAAACAGGCGGGCTCGGTGGAACCGGCCAAATACCTGCCCAAGCTGGCCGCCATCCGCTACAGCGGCGTCACCGCGGACTTCGCCTTCGCGCCCAACGGCAGTCTATTGAAAGCGCCGGTGACGCTGTCCACGGTGAAAAACAACGCCTGGACCGTGGAAACGGTGGTCCGCTGAACGCGGCCAGGCAAGACGATATTTCCCCCGGCGTACTCCTCCGCCTTTGGGCCGGCTCTCTTGATTGGGGGCTGGCTTCTTTTTTATTTGGGGCGTTGGTTTGGCGTAGGAGGGAGGATGTCTGGCTACTGCAACTAAGCTAGTCAGATGGGCTGCTTATCGGCCTTTGCTGTCGTTGAGGGGGCCTCGAGCGAATGGCCGGTATTTCCTCGATTGCTGACGTAAGCGAGTCGATCGTCAGCAGTACCGATTCAAGAGCGCCCAGTGCTGTGGTCGTAATGCACTCGGCAAGGAGATAGGCATTTGAATAACTTATCCGATAGAAAGGCCGCTTGTATTTACCGAACTACCCCTGCCTCCTCAATGAAAGGATTCACGATGGATAGGCGATGGGGCAGAACACCCGCTGAAACCCAGATACCTTCGGCTACAGGCTCTTCATCGTGGCTTTGATCAATCGCCAGGACGAGGGGAGCCCCCTTCCGCTCGCCCACGGCCATAGCCTCTTCAGCGATGTTCGTTAAATGGACTACGCGCCGCTGCATCGGGACCAAGCCCTCACGGATGATAGCGTCCAGCGCCGACCAGCTAGAACCGTGAAAGAGAGAAGCCGGTGAGCCAAGTTTGATGCCGACATCAATGACAACGTCTAGGGAGTGACCGTAGAGCGCTCTGATGCGACCGTCTCGAACCTCGAATCTTGGCTCGCCGGGATGCTCAGCGATAGCCAGTAACTGGCTCGAGTCCACTTTGAGAGTGAGCGCTAGGTCATCCATCGACGCGAATCCGGCTTGATCGATCGGAACACCGTTGTTCGGGCCCTGGTGACGAAGCTGGTACGCCATCGCCGTGCTTAACCGCCGATGGTCATGAGTCGGGACGGACTCATTTATGTCTGACTGTTCGGTGCGCGAGAGCGCTTGAAGTAGCACTCGCGCCAAATCCTTGGTCGCATCATCACCGCAGTCCATCAACAATCCGCACAGCTCGCGCGCGTGGCGCCGCAACTGCTTTCCAGCCTCCTTCTCAGTGCCTAGCCGCAACGCGCGGGTAAGGGCAAACCATCCGTATGCAGCGGTCAGAGCAGCGTCGCTGAGTGTTTTTCCTATGCCAGATAGGTAGCGCGCCATGATTGCTAGCCGCCTGTACCAGCCTTCTGGGTTCGCTGGTACTAGGGCGTTGTCTTCGATCAATTGAGCAACGTCGTACCCAATCGGGACGAAGTCACTGGACTCAAGATCAATGGCGACAATTCGTCCTACGGGGTCCACGAGCCAGTTGGACGCATGACCATCCCGTTTCCTTACCAGCGATAGTTTCTCTGGGAAGAGATTGCGCAGAGAATCCACGAAGCGCTCAGCCTGTTCCGGCTCGAATAGGGTTCTCGACCACATCTTGAGATACTCCTTCAGCGACCGCCATGCTGACTTTCCTGCCGGCGGGCTTCCAGCAATGCGATGGAAGACCCCAAGAAGGTCTACGATCGGCTCAAGTACACCTGAGGCCTCCTCAGTGCGCAGTTCGCTCACCAATCGTCCAACAGCTCGTTGAGAGACGTGTACCCATCGCCGCTCATCGTCAAAAGGAACCTCGACGATCGCAAGCGAACGAGGTACTTCGAATCGATTTGCATCGCCCTGCTGATTGATCTCGTTTCGCAGTGCTGTAAGCATCGATGCTTCGTGCTCAGCCTTGGCTTTGGTTGTCCTCTTAAAAACGAACGCCTCAGACAGAAATCCTCTTGCGTCGGCAACCGCAAAGACTTCATTGCGCCCACCCAGGTGCGATCGTGCATAGACGGTTGAGCCCAGCGCAAGTGTCGCCGCGTCCCGCCAACTGTCTGCAGTAGCTGAAGCACTCCCCCCAGATTCGCTGACAAGGAACTCTCGGACTCGCGCAATGCCGATTCGCGGAAGCGGCCAAGTCGAATGGCGGGCGGCAAGTTCATCGAATATCTCCAGGGCTTGGCATGCCAAATCCTGATCTCCAGTTTGCTTCGCCGCGGATAGCGCTGCTGCACCAGCCTCCCACTGAACGTGTCTGTTCCAGGATGCCTTCGTAGCTAGCCATCCCGTGATTTCCACGTAGCGTGAAAAATCTTTCGGCTGAAGAAACTCGACTGGTCCGTCGACCATCTGGCGTAGGAATCGGGCACTCAGCACTGCTGCAGGAACCACCCCATTACTGATTCGCAGATTTTCGAGCCCATCAATCACTCGCCTGATGATTTCCCAGAGTTCGCAAGATGGCTTTGTAGCCATTGAAGTGATGAGCCCTCTCGGGATCGCCATTGATCTGGCTGACGTAACGAGTTGTTGCTGCTCGGCCTCCGCTACTAGGGTGGACAGAACGCTGCAGCGGGCCTTTTCAACACCGTTCCGTGGACGGCACTCCTCAAGCAGACTCGCTGCTCTGCTAAGGTAGCGTCTAGCATCTCTGGATCCCGGCACCGCGAGTTGTGCAAGGCGTAACCGAGCCTCGGCCTGGGCGATCTCCGAACCCTCGGCGAGATTCTGATTCGCCGAAAGAAGCTCTAGCGCATCTCGCAATAGCGAGGCATCGCCGGTTTGATCGAACTGTTGAACCAGAAGCTCGAGCCGATAGACAAGCGTTTCAGGCTGCACGTTTCCAAGCTTCATCGACTCTTGGGAGTACAGCAAGGCTCTTGAAACCACTTCAGGCGATACGTTGATCCAGCGCCCGATCATTGCAACTGCAGTCGCGTACTTTCCAGTAGCTATTCGCCTTGTGTCGTCCGAAAGGAACTGACTCTCGATGGAGAACCGAAACTCTGACAGTGCTGTTCGGAATCGCGCGATGGCTATATCGATTTCATCACCGGCAAAACTTGCCTTGGCGTCTTTGTACAACGCATCAGCTGCTCTAAATGCAACATTGGCTAGCGTTCTGGAGAACCCCAGACTGATCATCGCCAATGAATTTCCCGTATCGGCCGGGTTTCGGCGCATATGTTCGAGTATCAGCAGGAGTCCCGGCGTCGGGAGGGTAACACCCTCCCTGAGTACCTTGCGCCACAGCTCGGCTGCGGACGCATGGCTGTCAGCGTTAATGATTGAGTCCAGCTCCGACGACAATGGGGAATTGGTGAGCCAACTGATCGAGGACGCTGACCCAAGGTAGGCAAGTGAAGTAAAGCTTTCGCCTAGCTCCGGAGCCCACGCGTGTAGCGCACCCGCAATCTCATCAGTTTGTGTCATGGCCTGCCTTTTCTCCCGAATCGACGGAATTTAAAAGTCATAAAGCATAGCGTAGCCGGTTGGGACTCCAAAAGCAGCCGATGCTCTTGCTCTTGCACTAAGAAACCAAGCGAGAATGTGCGGCCTAAGAGCAAGTCTGGATTGTTACGCAAAGCGGACATAACCTGGGCGGCTTTGCCATGACTACTTCGGCCGAATAGCGGCCACAGCGGCCCATCATGGTGTGTCTATTGTCCTAAAGGATCCAGCCATCTAGCTAGAATCGCTGACAACCCAGTCCACCAGCAATGAAAAAGCCCGCGCTCATTTTAAGAGACGCGGGCTTTTGTCTGTGCAAGACAATACCGTGCCTTAGAACGGTTGTTAAGTAATCACGAAAAATTGATTTGAAACTTGTCGCCATAACCACCAAGCAGCGCCGAGATCTCTGCATCCAGCGTTTCGCGGGTCCACGTGATG
>NZ_PQWB01000117.1 GCF_002924365.1 Chromobacterium alticapitis
CCGCGTCGTCTGGCGCTGCCGACCTACCCCTTCGCCCAGGAGCGGTATTGGGTCGCCCCGCGCCTGGCCGGCGGCGCCGCCAGCACGCGCACCGCGTCCCCTCCTCGGCAGGATTCGTCGCCAACCCACGCAGGCACCGCGCACGAGCTTTTGCTGGCGGCGCCGCGCTGGGCACGACGATCCGAGTCCGAAACCGCGCCCTCCTCCTTGGGCGAACACCATGTCCTGATCTGCGGCGGCGCCATCCCGGCAGCAGAACTGGCTCGCCATCTAAACGATGCGCAATGCCGTGCGCTGGAAGGCGGCTTCGTGGCGCAAGCCGAATCCTTATTGGCCATGCTGCGGCAGCTGATGAGCCTCCGCCCCCAGCATGCGGCGCTGGTGCAGATCGTCGTGCCGGCGCTGGGCGCGGAGCAGTTGAGCACGGCCCTGCAAGGTATGCTGCTGAGCGCGCGGGCGGAAAATCCGCGCCTGCTCGGCCAGATCATCTCCATCGAGGTCGACGAATCCCCCACGGAGTTGGCCCGCAAGCTGCGCCAGGACGCCGCACATCCGGAGCAACGGCGCATCCGCTATCTGGATGGCGAGCGCTGGGTGGCCGAATGGCACGCCCTGCAAGAAGAAACGGCGCATCGGCCATGGAAGGATAAAGGCGTCTATTTGATCACCGGCGGGCTGGGCGGGCTCGGCCGCTTGTTCGCGCGAGAAATTGCCGCGCGCGCGGCCAACGCCGTCCTGGTATTGACCGGACGCCGCCCGCTGGCAGAAAGCCAGCTGGATGGCATCCGCGAGCTAGAGGCTCTGGGCGCGCGGGTCGACTACCGTCAGCTGGATGTGGCCGATGCCGCCGCGATCCGCCGGCTCTTGCTGGAAATCCAAGAGGAATACGAATCTCTGGACGGGATTCTCCATGCCGCCGGCGTGGTGCGTCCCAATTTCGTGCTGCGCAAGAGCGCTGAGGAGCTGCACGAAGTCATGGCGGCCAAAGTGGCTGGGCTGGTCAATCTGGACGAGGCTAGCGGCGATATCGAACTAGACGTGTTTCTCTGCTTCTCGTCGATCTCCGCCGTGGTCGGCATCGAGGGCGAGGCCGACTATGCCTCCGCCAATGCCTTCATGGACGCCTATGCCGCCTATCGCAACAGCCTCGTCGCGCACGGCAAGCGCCACGGCAGAATGTTGTCGATGAACTGGCCGATGTGGCTGGACGGCGGCATGCGATTGGACGACATCACCGAACAAGCCATGGCTCGCGCCACCGGCATGATCCCGATGCGCAGCGAGGATGGCTTCGATGCGCTTTATCGCGCGCTGGCCAGCGGTCACGACCAAGTGGCGGTGATGGCCGGCGAGCCTGACCTCATGCGACGGGCCTTGAACGGCGAAAGCGCCCGCGCGCGGCCCGCCGCGCCGGCGCCGCAAGCCGACGCCGGTTCGCTGCGCGCCGACGTGCTCGCGCGCTTGTCCGCCCTGTTCGCTCAGGTGGCCAAATGCGATCCGGCCAGGCTGGATCCCGCCGAGCCATTCGAAACCTACGGCATAGACTCCATCATGATCACCCAGCTGAATGCCGCGCTGAGCGAGACATTCGGCGATATGCCAAAAACCCTGTTTTACGAATTCCACACCCTGTCGGCCCTGACCGATTACTTTGTCGCGGAGCATGCCGACTCCTGCCTGCGTTTGACGGGAACGGCCGAGCCGGCCCAAGCACCCGCTGCGAGCACGGCACCGGCTCGTCGTACAGATAACGCCCTCAGCCCGGCGCCGGCGCCACAAACCAGCGCGCGCGAGCCCATCGCCATCATCGGATTGAGCGCTCGCTACCCCGGCGCCGACGATGCAGAAGCGTTCTGGCGCCGTATCAGCGGCCAACAAAGCTGCATCAGCGAGATTCCCCCCGAACGCTGGCCGCTGGACGACTTTTTCCTGGCGGATCCCGAGGCCGGCGCCAAGGGGCGTAGCTACGGCAAATGGGGGGGCTTCATCAATGGGTTCGCCGACTTCGATCCCTTGTTCTTCGGCATCTCGCCGCGGGACGCGTTGAATATCGACCCGCAAGAGAGGCTGTTCCTGCAAGCGAGCTGGGAGGTGCTGGAGGACGCAGGCTATACCAGAGAATCGCTGGCCAGCCGGCATGGCGGCCGTGTCGGCGTCTTCGCCGGCATCACGAAGCCCGGTTATGAGCTTTATCTCGCGGACCTGGCGCAGCCATCCGCCGCCCGGCCGAGCACCTCCTTTGGCTCCCTGGCCAACCGCGTGTCCTATTTTCTCAATCTGCGCGGTCCCAGCATGCCGATAGACACCATGTGCTCGGCATCGGCCACGGCCATTCACGAAGCCTGCGAGCACCTGCTGCGCGACGAGTGCGAATTGGCGATCGCCGGCGGCGTCAATCTCTATCTGCATCCCTCGGGTTATCTGCAGTTGTCCAGCATGCGCATGCTGTCGAGCGATCAGCATTGCCGCAGCTTCGGCGCGGGCGGCGACGGCTATGTGCCGGGCGAGGGCGTCGGCGCCGTGCTGCTAAAGCCGCTGTCGCGCGCCATGGCCGACGGCGATCACATCTACGGCCTGATCCGCGGCAGCGCCATCAATCACGGCGGCAAGACGAATGGCTACACCGTGCCCAATCCGGCGGCGCAAAGCGAAGTCATCGCGTTGGCGCTGAAGCGGGCCGGCGTGCATCCGCGTGCCGTCAGCTATGTGGAAGCTCACGGCACCGGCACTGCGCTGGGCGACCCTATCGAGGTCGCCGGCTTGAACAAAGCCTTCAGCGCGGCGGCGCCGGCGCGCCGCTTCTGCGCGCTCGGCTCTGTCAAGTCGCATATCGGTCATAGCGAGAGCGCAGCGGGCATCGCCGGCCTGACCAAAGTGCTGCTGCAGATGCGCCATGGCCAACTGGCGCCGACCCTGAACGCCAGGACGCCCAATCCCAATATCGACTTCGACGCATCGCCCTTCCTCCTGCAACACGAGCTGGCCGAGTGGCCGCGCCCGCAAATCGAGATCGACGGCGAAATGCGGCAGTTCCCTCGCATCGCCGGCATCTCCTCCTTCGGCGCCGGCGGCGCCAACGCCCACATCGTGCTGGAGGAGTTCGTCGACGAGCGCCCCAGCCGCCAGTCAAACGGCGCGGTGCTGATCCCGCTGTCGGCCAGAAACCGCGACCGTTTGCAGGCGCGCATGGCACAACTGCTGCAAACCATCGCCGACGGCCGCATCCATGACGGCAATCTGGCCGATGCCGCCTATACCTTGCAAATCGGCCGCGAGGCGATGGAGCTTCGCCTGGCGTTCTCCTGCCGCACCGTAGAGGAAATGGCCCAGTGCCTGCGCTCGGCGCTGACCGACCCGGCTGCCGACAGCCGCCTTCACCTCGCCAACGCCAAACGCGCCAAGGAAACCTTGGCGGGATTGGACCACGCCGCCGCCGCGAGCTGGATCGCCGCGCGCGACGACGACGCCCTGCTCGCCGCATGGGCCAAAGGGCTGGACGTGGACTGGCACTTGCTTTACGGCGACACCCCGCCGCGCCGCATCAGCCTGCCGGCTTACCCCTTCGCTCGCGAAACGCTCTGGTTGCCGCAAATGGGAATCACGCCGGGCCAACGGCGGGAGTTGGCCGCCGCGCATCGGCAGGATGCCGACGGCCTCGGCACATTGCTCTTCGCTCCCCGCTGGCGCGATGTCGAGCCGGCGCAGGCCATCGCGGCGCAAACCGAAAAGCGCCTGCTGTGGCTGGCCCATCCAGCATACGATGCCGAGGCGCTGCAAGCCGCGCTGCCCGCCATCGACTGCCGCGCCCTGCCGGGCGATTTCGAAGCGCAAGCGGCTGCGCTGCTGACGGATCTGCAGCGCCTGTCCGCCTCGACGAGCGCGCCCGTTCTACTGCAGCTGATCGTACCCGGCGACGGCGGCGAACAATCATCGGCAGCCCTGCTGGGCTTGCTGCGCGGCAGCCAAATCGAAACGCCGGGCCAGCGTTGCCAGCTGATCATGCTCGACGCCGGCGAAACGATCGAGGCGCTGGCGCGCAAACTCGATCGCTGCGCGGCCAGCGCCGACGAACAGTTCCGTTTCCTTGGGAACCGGCTCCAGACCTTAGGCTGGCAACCGCTCGAGCCGCTCGAGGCGTCGCCGCCATGGCGCGCCGACGGCGTCTATCTCATTACCGGGGGACTGGGTGGGCTGGGCCTGCTGTTCGCCCGGCAAATCGCCGAGCACGCCAGCGGCGCCGCCATCGTGCTGGCTGGCAGACGCCAAGCCGACGAGGCGGACCAAACCGCCATGGCGGCGCTGCGCGCGCGCGGCGCCCGCGTCGCCTATCATGCGCTGGATCTGGCCGACGCGGATCAGGTCTCCAGCCTGATCCAGCGACTCACGCGGGAGTACGGCGGCCTGAACGGCGTGCTACACGCCGCTGGGCTGGGCCGCGACGCGCGCCTGGCAGATAAAACGGCCGCGCAGTTGCACGAGGTGCTCGCGCCCAAGGCGGCCGGCCTGCGCAATCTGGCGGCGGCCACCCGCGATCTGCCGCTGGACGTCTTCATCTGCTTCTCTTCCCTGGCCGCGGTGCGCGGCAACGCGGGCCAGGCCGACTACGCGACCGCCAACGCCTTTCTCGACGCTTTCGCCGAGCTAAGCTTCGCGCGGCAGGCGGATAAGCAGCGCGCGCGCATCTTGTCCATCGACTGGCCATTGTGGCGCGACGGCGGCATGCGCATCGACGCCGACATGGCGGAGATGATGACGCAGGCCACCGGCTTGACGCCGCTCTCTGCCGCCGAAGGCGTACGCGCGCTTTACCGCGCCTTGGCCAGCGGTCTGCCGCGCGTGCTGGTTCTCTCGGGCGAATTGGCCAGACTGCGCGCCGGCTTCCTTGATGTCGCGCCGCCCCGGCCCGCGTCCGGCGCGGCGGGCGGCGACGACTTGCGCGAAGCCATCTGCCGGCAACTGATCGCCCACGTATCGGCATTGCTGAGCTTGCGCGAAACGGATATCGACCCGGAGGATCCCTACCATCAATTCGGTTTCGATTCGGTATCGCTGACCACCTTCGGCAGCCAGCTCAATCAACGCTGGGGCACCCGCCTCGCGCCGACCATTTTCTTCGCGCATCCTACGCTCAACGCGTTAGCGCGGCATTTGTGCGATACGGAGGCGGAACGATTCGCCTCGCTGCTGACAGGCGGCGAGGCTCGCCCGGCGCAAACGCCGTCCCTCGCCGCCCCAGAAGACAAGCCTCGCGCTCCCGGCGCGCCGGCGGGTGCCGACGCCATCGCCATCATCGGCATGAGCGGCCGCTTCCCGCAGGCCCGCGACATCGACGCCTTCTGGCGAAACCTGCGCGACGGCGTGGACTGCATCGCGGAGATCCCGCCAGAGCGCTGGGATTGGCGCGAATATTACGGCGACCCCGGCCGTGAACAGGATAAAACCAATATCAAATGGGGCGGTTTCATCGAAGGCGTGGACGAGTTCGACCCCCTGTTCTTCGGCATCTCGCCGCGCGAGGCGAAGTTGATGGATCCGCAGCAGCGCCTGCTGATGCAGCATGTCTGGTGGGCGCTGGAAGATGCCGGACAGGCGCCGTCCAGCCTTGCCGGCAGCAAAACAGCCATTTTCGTCGGCACCTGCACCTCGGGTTACAGCGAACGCGTGACCCAGGCGACGATAGAAGGCTATACCTCGACTTCGCTAGTCCCCTCCATCGGTCCCAACCGGATGAGCTATCTGCTGGATCTGCACGGTCCGAGCGAGCCGGTCGAGACCGCTTGCTCCAGCTCCCTGGTGGCGATACACCGCGCCGCGCGCGGCATTCTCGGCGGCGAATCGGAGATGGCCATCGCCGGCGGCGTCAACACTTTGCTCAGTCCCAAGGGCACCATCAGCCTGAATAAGGCCGGCATGCTCTGCGAAGATGGCCGCTGCAAGACCTTCTCGGCCGACGCCAACGGCTATGTGCGCAGCGAAGGCGTGGGCATGCTGGTGCTCAAGCGCCTCAGCGCGGCCGAACGCGACGGCGACCGCATCTACGGCCTCATTCGGGGATCGGCGCAAAACCACGGCGGTCGCGCCACGTCCCTCACCGCGCCGAATCCCAAGGCCCAGGCCGAGTTGATACGCACGGCCTGGACCCACGCCGGCGTCGACCCACGCACGATCGGCTACATCGAGGCCCATGGCACTGGCACCGCCTTGGGCGACCCGGTGGAAATCGACGGGCTGAAACTGGCCTTCGGCGAGACCGTCGGCGAGGCCGGGCTGGCGCAGCAGGAGATCGGCCGCTGCGGCATCGGATCCGTCAAAAGCAATATCGGCCATCTTGAGCTGGCAGCAGGCGTCGCCGGCGTCATCAAGGTGCTGCTGCAGATGCGGCACCGCACGCTGGTCAAAAGCCTGCATTGCGAGACGTTGAACCCCTATATCGACCTGCGGGACAGCCCCTTCCATATCGTCAGGGAAAATGCCGAATGGACAGCGCCGCGAGACGCCGACGGCCGGGAACTGCCACGCCGGGCCGGTGTGTCTTCGTTTGGATTCGGCGGCGTCAACGCCCATGTCGTGCTGGAAGAGTATGTGGACCGCAGGCAGAGCGATGCGCCGACGGAGGCGGAATCGCCCGCCCTGATCGTCCTGTCCGCGCGCGATGAACGCAGGCTGCGGGAAAGTGCCGGCCAGTTGCTGCGAGCCATCCGCGCCGGCGCGGTGCGTCAGGACAACTTGGCCGATACGGCTTACACCCTGCAGGTGGGCCGCGATGCGATGCCTTGCCGCCTGGCGGTACTGGCGAGCTCAAGCACCGAGCTGGATCGCGCCCTGCGGGCCTTCGTCAATGGCGAGCAAGCAGCCGGCGCACCCGTCTTCGTCAGTTCGCCGGACGCCGCCTGCGCCGCGCCGCCAGACTGCGCCCACGCGGAAGCGCTGGCGCAGTGGCTGGCGGGCAAGACACCCGACTGGACCGCGCTGCACGTCGGCCGCCGCCCACTTCGGGTCAGCCTGCCGGGCTATCCGTTCGCCCGTGAATCGCACTGGATCGAGCCCAGCCTCGGCGCCCCCGCGTCTTCCCCCGCCGCACGCGCGGCGGGTTCGCCGCTGGTTCGGCCTGCGCCATCCGGCGCAGATGGCATCCGCCGCTTTCTGATCGGACTGGACGGCGCCGAGTCGTTCCTGCGCGACCATCGCGTCCAGGGACGGCGCGTGCTGCCCGGCGTGGCATACCTGGAGATGGCCAGGGCGGCTTATGTCTCTGACCAGAAGCTAGATGACGATTTCCGGCTGCGCATGAGCCATGTGGAATGGGCGCAGCCCTTGATCGTGGAAAGCCGATGCGAGGCCGAACTGGCCTTACGCGCCGCGGCAAACGGCGGCACGGCGTTTTCGATCAGCCGGGACGGCATTCTGCACTGCCAGGGCTCGCTGCAACCGCTTCCCGCCGCTCCGGCGCCGCTCAGGCGCTTGCCCGAGTGGAGAGACCGCTGCCAGGCTCGGCGGCTGGAGGCGGACGAGTGCTACCGGCGCTTCGCCGCGATGGGGCTGCAGTACGGACCCGCGCATCAGGGCATTGCCGCCCTGTCCGTCGGCGAGGGCTGCGCCATCGCCCATCTGCGTCTGCCTGAAGCGGTGGAGGCGGATGCCCGCGGCTACGTGCTGCACCCGAGCCTGCTGGATTCCGCCTTGCAAGCCGTCGCAGGACTCGCGCTCGACGAGGCGGGCGCGCTGGCGTTGCCCTTCTCTGTCGAGCGCGTGGATCTGTTCAGCCGCTGCCAGCGGGATATGTGGGCCGTGGTGGAGCCATCCGCCGGTCTTGCCAGCCATGGCCGCATACGCAAGTACGACATCGACTTGTGCCGCGCCGACGGCGAAGTCTGTGTACGGCTGCAAGGCTTCTCCAGCCGCACGGCAGGCCCCACCGCGCCCGGCTCGGGCCGCGCCGCCGCTAAGCCACATGCAGGCGCAGCGATCACACAACCTCAATCAGAACACCTGCGCGCATCGAGCAAATCCGCCGCGCCATTACACATCACGCGAAACACTGACATGCCAGAAATCCGGACCCAAGATCTGCCACTCTCCCACGGGGCTCCCTACCCCTCCATGCTGCGCGAAATGCAACGCAATCTGACGCCTAGCCGACTCGCGCCGCTGTATCAGCCTCCCCGCGATGAGGACGCGCTGCTGCGCTCCCTGCAGCACATGCTGCCGCGCTTACTCGCCGCGCAGTTGCAGACCATGGGCCTGCGCGCGCCTTTCAAACCGGCACAACAGCTAGTCGAAGAACTGCGAATTCTGCCGTTCTACACCCGCTGGCTGGAGGAGAGTCTGCGCTTGCTGGCCGGCAGCTTCGACGGCGGCGCGCTCCCCGCTTTCGATAGCCAGGCGGCATGGCGGGAATGGGACGAGCACAAACGCTCATGGCAGGCGTCGCCTACCTTCAGCGCACAGTCCACCCTGCTGGAAGCCATGTTGCGCGCACTGCCCGACATTCTGCGCGGCCAGGTTCCAGCCACCAGCGTCATGTTCCCCAACTCGTCGATGGCGCTGGTCGAGGGTATCTACAAGCACAACCCCGTGTCGGACTATTTCAACGCCGTACTGATTGAGATGGCGGTCACGTTCATCGATGCACGGCTGAAGCAAGACCCTGCCGCCCGCATCCGCATACTGGAGATCGGCGCCGGCACCGGCGGCACCAGCGCGCCTTTGCTCAAGCGCCTGCAGGCTTACCGCGACCGGATTGAAGAATACTGCTACACCGACCTTTCCAAAGCGTTTTTGCTGCATGCCGACAAACACTATGCGCCCGACAGTCCCTACTTGCGCGGCCGCATCTTCGATGTTTCGCGCCCGCTATCGGAGCAAGGCATCGAACCGCACAGCTATGATCTCGTCGTCGCCACCAATGTACTGCACGCCACCAGCGATATCCGCAACAGCGTGCGCCACGCTCGCGCCCTGCTGCGCGAAAACGGCTTGCTGTTGCTCAACGAGTTGAGCCGCAATGTGCCGTTTGCCCATCTGACCTTCGGGCTACTGGAAGGATGGTGGCTTTACGAGGACGCCGAGCTGCGCATTCCCGGCTGCCCCGGTCTATCCGCCTCCTCTTGGCACGCCGTGCTGAAGGCGGAGGGATTCCGCGGCATCATGTTCCCGACGGAGGACCACGCCGAGCTGGGCCAGCAGATTGTGGTGGCGGAAAACGGCGCCGCCGACGAGGTGGAGCGTACCTCGAACGTCCAGCCGCGCGTCGCCACGCCTCCGGCCGATCAGCACGCATCGAGCGATCTATACCCACGCGCCTTAGGCTATTTCCAGGAGCTGATCGCCTCGGCGGTCCAGCTACCGGTCGGCGACATCCACCCTGACGCCCCCTTCGAGCAGTACGGCATCGACTCCATCCTGGTCGTCCAGCTCAACAATGCCTTGCGGCAAACGTTCGACGACGTGAGCAGCACGCTGTTCTTCGAACACCGCACGCTGGCCGGGCTGACCCGGCACTTCGTCCAAACCCAGGCGGACGCGCTGGCCCAAGCGTTGGGGACGGTCGCGCCGCGGCAGGCGCCTGCCGCGGCGGACACCGACGTCGCCGTCTTTACGCCGCCTGCCGCGGACGAGCTGTATCCGCGCGCCCTGCGCTATTTTCAGGAGCTGATCGCCTCGGCGGTACAGCTTCCCGTCGACGACATCCATCCCGACGCGTCTTTCGAGCAGTACGGCATCGACTCCATCCTGGTCGTCCAGCTCAACAACGCCCTGAGGCAAACCTTCGATGACGTCAGCAGCACGCTGTTCTTCGAACACCGCACGCTGGCCGGGCTAGCCCGACACTTCGTCCAAACTCAGCCCGCCGAGCTGGCCAAAATATTAGGCATGCAGCAGACGCCGCCCGCGCCGTCCTTCGGCTCGCCGGCTTCTCGCACCGCCGAGCCGCCGAAAGCACTCGATCGCGACGCCGAGAGCGACAGCGACATCGCCGTGATCGGGCTGGCCGGCCGTTACGCGATGGCCGACGATATCGGCCAATTCTGGCGCAACCTGAGCCAGGGGCGGCACTGCATCAGCGAGGTGCCGGCGGAGCGCTGGAACCACCAGTTGTTCTACGACCCGGACAAAAACCGCCCAGGCAAGGCCTACAGCAAATGGGGCGGCTTTGTTTCCGGCGTGAGCCAATTCGATCCGTTGTTCTTCAGCATTTCGCCGCGCGAGGCCGAGCAAATCGACCCTCAAGAACGCCTGTTCCTGCAGGAAGCGTATGTCGGCATCCAGGATGCCGGGTACACGCCAGCCGGACTCGGCGCCGCCGGGAAAGTGGGCGTCTTTGTCGGCGTCATGAACGGTAACTACGCCAACGGCGCCAATTTCTGGTCCATCGCCAACCGCGTGTCCTTCACTTTCGACTTCCACGGTCCCAGCATGGCGGTGGACACCGCTTGCTCCAGCTCGCTGACTGCCTTGCATCTGGCGATGGAAAGCCTGCGCGGCGGCGCTTCCGATGTGGCGATCGCCGGCGGCGTCAACCTGATCATCGATCCGGTGCAATATCTGCGTTTGTCATCGATGAAAATGCTGTCTGCCGGCGACAAATGCCGGGCCTTCGGCGCGGATGCCGACGGCTTCGTCGACGGCGAGGGGGTCGGCGTCGTCGTGCTCAAGCCGCTCAACCGCGCCCTGGCCGATGGCGATCACATCTACGGTGTCATCAAGGCCTGCGCGCTCAACCACGGCGGACGCACTAGCGCGTATCCCGTGCCGAATCCGGATGCCCAGGCCGCGGTGATCGCCGAGGCGATGCGGCAGGCCGGCGTAGACCCTCGCACCATAGGCTATCTGGAGGCCCACGGCACCGGCACCTCCTTGGGCGACCCGATAGAAATCGCCGGTTTGAGCAAGGCATTCCGCAAGGCCACGCCAGACAGGCAGTTCTGCGCGCTCGGCTCGGTGAAATCCAATATCGGCCATTGCGAGAGCGCGGCCGGCATCGCCGGCTTGAGCAAAGTGCTGCTGCAATTGCGCCACGGGCAACTGGCGCCCAGCCTGCATGCCGAAGCCAGCAACCCCAACATCAATTTCGAGGCCACGCCCTTCGCGCTGCAACGGCGACTCGCTCCATGGCCGCGGCCCCGCATCGGCGGCGCGGAACATCCCCGCCGGGCGGGTCTGTCCTCATTCGGCGCCGGCGGCGCCAACGCCCACGTCATCATCGAGGAAGCCCCCGCCCTCGTGGATGAGCCGGCGCAGCCAACCCGGCCGGCACTGATCGTGCTATCCGCCCGCCATCCCGAGCGCCTGCGCGAAACCGCGGCGCGCCTGCTTGCCGCCACGCGCGAGCGCGGCTGGACCGACGCGCAACTGCCTAATCTGGCCTACACGCTGCAAACCGGCCGCGAAGCGATGGATGAACGGCTAGCCTTCCAGGCCGACTCCATGGCCGACCTCGCCGCCAAGCTGGAGGCCTTTCTCGCAGACCGCGCCGATGCGGCCGGCCTCTACCGCGGCAGCGCCCGGCGCGAGAGATACCAGGCGCAAGCCGCGACGCTGCCGGACATCGGCGCCGGTCGGCAAGAGGCTTGCGCGCCCTTGCTGGCCGACTGGGTACAGGGCTCGAGCGTGGACTGGTCGGCGTGGCATGGCGCCCGCCCGCCGCGCCGCATGAGCCTGCCCGGCTATCCATTCGCTCGGGAGCACTGCTGGGTCGCGCCAGAACGCCGTCTCCTAGCCGAACCCTCCGCGCCCGAGCCTGGCCGCGATGATCAGGCGCGCCCGTCGATGCCGCCAGCCGGTCTCCTGCGGCCGGTGTGGCGCGCGGATCAACCGGCGCTGGCGGAGCCGCCGGCCGGGCAGCGTCTGCTCGCGTTCGGCGCTTCTGACGATCAACTGCGCGAGCTGCGCCAACGCTATCCGGCCATCGTTCCGCTCTCGTTGGAGCCGCGCCTCGCATCGGACGATCTCGACCACGCCATCCAGACCGTAGGCGCTATCGATCACATCGTATGGATCGCCCCGACAGCCAAAGCCGAGAGCATAGACAGCGATGCGCATATCCAGGCTCAGAGCGAAGGCGTGCTGGCGTGCTTCAGGCTGGTCAAGGCGCTGCTGGCCGCCGGCTACGAAAGCCGCCCGCTGCAATGGACGGTTCTGACCGCTCAGGCGCTCGCCGCCCATCCCGACGAGGACATCGCTCCCGATCACGCCAGCGTGCATGGGCTGATCGGTTCGATGATCAAGGAGTTTCCGGCATGGAGCGCGCGGCTGGCCGACTTGCCCGCCCGAGCCGATGCGCCGCTGGCCGACGCTCTGCGTCTGCCTGCCGATAGGCAGGGGCAGAGCTGGCTGTTCCGGCAGGGACAATGGCACCGCCAGGAATGGTTGCCACTGCCCGGCGACACGGTCGGCGAAACGGCATATCGCCTGGGCGGCGTATATGTGGTGATAGGCGGCGCCGGCGGCATTGGCGAGGTCTGGAGCGAGCATATGGTGCGCCGCTATGGCGCGAAGCTGTTCTGGATAGGCCGCCGTCCGGAGGACGACGTCATCCGCGGCAAAATCGCGCGCCTGGCCGCACTGGGCCCCGCGCCGCGCTATCTAGTCGCCGACGCCACGGACCGCGCCTCTTTGCAAGCCGCATGCGACGCCATTCGCCGCGAACAGCCCCGCATCCATGGCGTCGTGCATTCCGCCATCGTGCTACAGGATCAGAGCCTGACCAGAATGACGGAGAGCCGGTTCGCCGCCAGTCTGGCAGCCAAGGTCGACGTCAGCGTGAGGATGGCCCAGGTCTTCGGTCCGGAGTCGCTCGATTTCGCGTTGTTTTTCTCTTCTCTGCAAAGCGTCGGCCGCGCGCCGGGGCAAAGCAATTACGCCGCAGGTTGCACCTTCAAGGATGCTTTCGCCCATCAGTTGGGCCGCGCTTGGCCCTGCCCGGTCAAGACCATGAACTGGGGCTGGTGGGGCAGCGTCGGCGTCGTCACTGCCTCCGACTACCACGCGCGCATGGCCAAGGCAGGACTGGCCTCTATCGAACCGGGCGAAGCCATGGCCGCGCTGGACGTGCTGATGGGCGGATCGCACGGACAGCTTGGCTTGCTGAAGACGACCGACATGGCCGCCGTCGAGCCCAGCGCCCCAATCCCAACCCTGGCCCCGGCCGCCGAGCCCGGCGCGCGGCCGCATGACCCGGCCGCACTGAAACAGCGAGGCATCGACGCCCTCAAACGACTGATCGGCACCCAATTGCATGTCCGGGAGCAAGATATCGACATCATGGAGTCGCTCTCCGCCTATGGCGTGGACTCCATTTCCATCACCCAGTTGAGCAGCGCCCTCGGCCAAAGCTTTCAGCAGATAAGCAATGCCTTGTTCGCCGACTATCCCACCATCGCCGAACTGGCCGACCATCTGCTCGCGACTCAGCCCGAGGCGTACGCCCGCTGGGCAGGCGTCGCCGATGTCCCGCAGCAGATCACTGTCGCGCCGGCGCCGCGAAGCAATGCGATGCCGGTCGAGCCCGCTTCTCACGCCGAGCCTGTCGACGCCGCCCTGCCCCCAGCCGCCGGCACGGACATCGCGATCATCGGTCTGGCCTGCCAGTTCCCCGGCGCAAACAATCTCGCCGAATACTGGGAGATGTTGCTGGAAGGCCGGCAAGCCGACCACAATGGCCCCGCCTCCCGCTGGCCGCAACGCGAGACCGCGGCGAAAGCGCGCTTCCTGGACGGCGTCAAGCAGTTCGACCCCGGCTTCTTCGGCCTTTCCGCTCTGCAGGCCCAAGCCATGGACCCCCAGGAAAGACTGTTCCTGCTCAACTGCTGGCACGCCTTGGAAGACGCCGGCTACGGCGACAACAAATGGCTGGACGAATATAACAAGGGCGAAGACGAGATAGGCGTCTTCGTCGGCGTAACTTCGCCAACCTACCATCTGGTAGGGTTCGAGCAAACGCTGGCGGGGAATCCGGTCCCTACCGGCATGTCCTTCGCGTCCATCGCCAACCGGGTGTCCCACGCCTTGCATCTGTGCGGCCCCAGCCTGGCGATAGACACCATGTGCTCGTCGTCCCTGGTGGCGCTGCACAGCGCTTGCGATAGCCTCCGCCAGGGAAATTGCGCCATGGCCATCGCTGGCGGGGTCAATCTCTATCTGCACCCCTCCCGGCTGGACACGATCGCACAAGCCCAGTTGGCCGCCGAAGACGGCATCGACCGTAGTTTCGCGGCCGGCGGCCGCGGCTTCCTGCCTGCGGAAGGCGTCGCCGCCGTAGTGCTCAAACCGCTGAGCCAGGCAATGCGGGATGGGGACGACATCTATGCAGTCATCAAGGGCGGCGCCATCGGGCATAGCGGCAACACCCTGAATTATTTCGTGCCCTCCGCCCGCAGCCAGCGCAAAGTCATCGAGCGCGCGCTGGCCCAGGCGGGACTGCAGGCGGACCAAGTCGCCTACGTGGAAATGCAGGCAAATGGCGACGAAGTGTCCGACGGCATCGAGTTCGAAGCGATCCGCGCAGGCTACCAAACCGAGCACAGACAAACTCGAGCACTGCGCGTGGGATCGGTCAAACCCAATATCGGCCACCCGGAAGCCGCAGCCGGCATGGCTCAATTGATCAAAACCATTTTGCAGCTCAAGCACCGGCAATGGGCACCGACCCTGGTGCACGGCGAGCCTCATCCCGCCCTGGGCTTCGAGGCCTCGCGTCTGCGGCCGCAGTTGTGCCGCGAAACCTTCGACGCCGCCTCGCCATACTGCGCCATTCATGCTTTTGGCGGGGGCGGCATGGCGGCGCACATCGTGCTGGCCCCGTCTCCTGCCCTGCCGGTCACGCCCAATGGCACGACAACCGTCCTCGGCCGCTTGCTCACACTGTCGGCGCACAACCGCGATGCGCTGAAGCGGGGCGCCGCCCGCCTGGCTGGCTACCTCGCGCACTTGGCTGAAGACGCCCCCCTCGACAACATCGCCTATACCCTGCAAACCGGTAGAAGCGCCTTCTCCCATCGCCTGGCCATCCTTGCGGATAGCCCCTCGTCTGCCCGCGCTCGGCTGGAAGCCTATTCAAGGGGAGAACATCGCGCCGGGGTCATCCTCTCCCCCGAAACCGGCGCCGGCAAACTGGACGCCGACGCTGACGCCGCCGCCGCGTTGGCGGCAGGCGGCCATCTGAGCGCGCTCGCTCAACTATGGGTCAGCGGCATGACGGTAGATTGGCGCGCCTGCTGGCGCGGGACGCCTTCATCCTCTCGCCGCGTGCATTTGCCGGGCTATGCATTCGAGTTGCGCGAATACTGGCCGGACACGCGGCCCGCCCCAAGCGCCCTCTCCCCTGCGCCCGCCGCGCCAGCGGCTCGGCTCGGCTCGGAGAGCGCCATGCCGGACTTGTCGACGGAGTTCGGAAGCCGCTATCAATCCGTCTCGGATCGGCTCTACCTGGCAACGTTATCGCAATTGCTCGCCTGGCTGCAAACCCAAGGCATTACGCTTTCCAGCCAAGCGTCCACCCAAGCCCATTTCTTGAGCGCCGCATCGGCGGGAACGCCGGCGGCGCGCCTGCTGGACCTGATGGAAAAGCAGGGCTTTGTGCAACGGGACCGGCAAGGCCGGCTCTCGCTCCCCGCCGGCGTTCAGCCGGAGGCATTGGAGGAGCAGCGCGACGCTCAGTTGTCCTTGCTTCTGCGCGCCATGCCGGAATATCAGCCATATTTCGCCCTTCTGCCGCTTGGCCTGGCGCGACTGGAACAGAACCCGGCCGATAGCGCGCCCGCGCCTATGGCATTGCTGGCCCAAGCCATCGTCGCGCCGTCGAAATTCGCGTTCATCAATCGGATTTGCGCGGAGTCGAGTCTGAAACAACGGCTCCTGGAGCGGCGTACCATCTCGGTGCTGGACATCGGCGCCGGCAGCTTCGACTTCCTGCATGCGATAGCCCACAGCGTGCCGGGCGATATCCGCATCCGCTACTGCCTGGTATCCGACTCTCCAGAGCTGGCGACAGCCTTGGTCCAACAGGGGCAAGAGCACTTCCCCCATGTCGACTTCACGCATTCGTCGTCGGAGACCTTGGCGCTCTCCCGCGAGTCGGGCGAGATCGACGTGACGATCGTGCGCGCCCACACGCCCTGCTGCGGTCGCTTGCTGTCGCTGCTGGCCCGCCTGGGAGACTGGTGCTCCCAAGACGGCGTGGTATTGCTGAGTCAGGCGCCGGAAAGCCAAGGGACCGGCTTGCTGCGTGCCTTGCTGGCCCAAGAAGAGGCGGTTCAACCGCCCTCATTCGAACAAATCGCCGAAACCATCGTCGATGCGGGCTGCCGACGCGAGGATGTGTTCCCCAACTGGCTAAGCATCTTCCTGCGCGATGGCAGCCTGCTGCCGCCCGACGACGGCGACAAAGCCGATGAGCAGCAGACGGCAATCTTGGAAGCGGTGCGGCACGCCATCGCGCAAGCGCTTCCGGCCGATGTCCGGCTTGATCCCGAGGCGAATCTGGCTCAATACGGTTTGAGCTCCTTCGGCCTCGCCCTGGCCTGCGCGCGCTTGCAGCAGCAG
This sequence comes from Chromobacterium alticapitis, assembly GCF_002924365.1. Lineage (GTDB taxonomy): Bacteria > Pseudomonadota > Gammaproteobacteria > Burkholderiales > Chromobacteriaceae > Chromobacterium > Chromobacterium alticapitis. The sequence goes on from NZ_PQWB01000117.1 coordinate 16,543, forward strand.
TTCGGCGAAGCGGCCCATGTTTCCGCCTTGGCGCGCGACCCGGATGCGTTAAGCATCGCTTGCATGGCGCAACGCATTCGCTCGCGCCTGGAAGACGGCCGCGACGCCCTGGCTATGCCAGGAGCTGCCATGGCGCCGATCGCCGGACAGATCGCGCAACGACTGGAAGCACTGACACGAGGCCAGGCCGCCTTGTCCGCCTCCGAGACGTTACGCCGCGGCGAGTTCGTCAGTTCCCGCGGCCAACGCATCGAATACTTCGAAATCGGCGAGGGCCAACCTCTGATATTCCTTACCGCGCTGGCGTTCACCAAATCGATTTGGGAAAACCAGATCCAGACCTTCAGCGCAAGCCACCGCTTGATCTTTCCGCATCTACCCGGGCACGCCGGCAGCGCCCCCTGCCTGGATTTCACTTTCGATGAGTTGGCGGACGATCTGGCCGAACTGATGAATGCGCTGGAGATCCGGCAAGCTCATCTCGCGGGATGGTGCATGGCGGGCAACATCGCCCAAACATTCGCGTTGCGCCATGCCTCGCGACTCTCGTCGCTGATCTTGGTTTGCACCACGCCGACCGACGCCAGAATGCGCGGGGTGACGCGGTTTGATGTCGAAAGCTATTCGGCATCGCCGCTAGGCGCTTATGAAATGGAGTTCCAGAACATCTATCGCGAGGCTTTCCTATCGCCCGAGGTAAGCCGCCACTTGGCCATCATCCGGCAGAGCCATGTGGAATTGCCCCCACATGCGGTTTTGTCCTACATCGGCAATTTGTTCCGCTTCGACACGCGCGCGCAACTGCGCAAAATCAAACTGCCGACACTCATCGTCGCCGGCCACTGGGATATCGCCTTTCCGATCGATCAGGTTGCCCTGCTCAAGGATGGCATCCCCCACGCCGATTTTGTCGAAATGCAGGATGGCGGCCATTTACCCTTCCTTAACAACAGTGAGCAATTCAATGCCATCGTGGCTGACTTCTTGACTCGCAGCATCTCGTTGAAGCATCGCAGGGCCGTTCATCGCTAGATCTCGCTGCCGACGGTATGGACGCGCCCCTCATGGGCGCATCCACCCGCCAAGTGGCCGGCGAGGGCAATGAGCACGCCCGGTCCTCCCTTTTCAACACCGGCATCGCCATCGTGATGCTGGCCCTGGGCCTGATGATCCTGGTTTCGGCCTGCCGCCGCGGGGTGGCGCGGCTAAGCCGCCCCGATCCGCAAGCCCGCCTGAAGCCGGCGGCATCGGAAGCCTGATTCCCCGCCCCGCAGCAAAAAGCCCGTCGCGTCGCGACGGGCTTTTGTTTTTTCTACCGCCTAGGTCAGAAGAAGATCAGCGTCAGCAACGCGAAGCAAGGCAGCAGCACCGCGCCGGACCACAGCATATAGCCGAAGAATCCCGGCATCTTGACGTGGCGGTGCTCGGCGATGGCCTTGACCATGAAGTTGGGCGCATTACCGATATAAGTCATCGCGCCCATGAACACGGCGCCCATGGAAATGGCCAGCAGCGTGTCGGCCATCGGCCCCATCATGGTTGCCGCGTCGCCCGATGCCAGGTTGAAGAACACCAGGTAAGTCGGGGCATTGTCCAGGAAACTGGACAACACACCGGTCATCCAGAAATACATGATTTCCAGCGGCTCGCTCTCCGGGCCGGACACCGCGCGCACCAAGGCGGCCAACTGGCCATGTTCGCCTGCGCGCAGGATGGCGATCACCGGCGCGATGGTGATGAAGATGCCGGCAAACAACTTGCCCACCTCCAGAATGGGCAGCCAGTTGAACTCATTGCCGGCGCGCACTGGCTTGGGCGTGATCCACAGCGAGGCGAAGGCCAGCAGGATCAGGATCAGGTCGCGCAGCAGATTTTGCAGCTCGATATGCGCGCCGGGCAAATGAAACTCGATGCCCGGCTTCCACAGACCCGACATCAGCACCGCGCCCACCACGCCGGCCAACAGCCAGAAATTGCGCTTGCCATACAGCTTGAGCGGCTTGTCGTGGCTGCGGTCCACCGGCTTCAATGTGCCCTCCCTCGCCTCCTTCGCGTACAGGTGGCGGTCCAGGAAATAGAAGATGGCGAGCAGCATGGCGGATAGCGCCGCCACCGGCGCCAACATGTGCTGGAAGGTCCAGCCGAAGGTCACGCCCTTCAGAAAGCCGAGGAATAGCGGCGGATCGCCCAGCGGGGTCAGACCGCCGCCGACGTTGGCCACCAGGAAGATGAAGAACACCACCACGTGCACATTGCGCTTGCGGCCCTCGTTGGCTTTCAGCAGGGGACGGATCAGCAGCATGGCCGCGCCGGTGGTGCCCATGACGGACGCCAGCGCGGCGCCTATCGCCAGGATGGCGGTGTTCAGTTTGGGCGAGCCGTGCAGCGAGCCCCATACCAGGATGCCGCCGGACACGGTGTACAGCGCGAACAGCAGCGCGATGAACGGTATGTACTCAGTGAACAAGGCATGCAGAATCAGCGCCCCGGCATGCCCCAGTCCAAAGGTCGCGGCGAACGGCAGCAGGAACAGCGCGGTCCAGCCGGCGGTGATCTTGCCGAAATGATGGTGCCAGACGCCCGGCGCCAGAATGGGAAACAGCGCGATGGACAGCAGGATGGCGGCGAATGGCGCCGCCCAGCCCAGGCTCAGCGCGGCGCCGTCCAGATCCGCCGCCTGGGCTGCCGCAGGCAACAGCATGGCGCCCGCCAGAATCAGCAGTTTGTTTTTCATCAATCCTTCCCGCGGGCAATGCCCGTAGATAAAAACGCAGCGCGAGGCTGCCAGAACGTTCCCGGTTGTGTGCTTAGGCACAGGCCGGGCTTCCGGGTGCCGGCCTGTTCGCGTCGCGCGTCCCGCGGGACGCGTTCAGGCTTAGCGGCTGCCCTTTTGGATAAACTCGATCTTGTAGCCGTCGGGATCTTCAATGAAGGCGATCACGGTGGTGCCGTGCTTCATCGGACCGGCTTCGCGGGTGACTTTGCCGCCCTTGGCGCGCGCCATGTCGCAGGCGGCGTAGGCATCGTCCACTTCGATGGCGATGTGGCCGTAGCCGCTGCCCAGCTCGTAGGATTCAGTGTCCCAGTTATGGGTCAGTTCCAGCACGGTGTGATCGGCCTCGTCGCCGTAGCCGACGAAGGCCAGCGTGAAACGGCCTTCCGGAAAGTCCGAACGGCGCAGCAATTTCATGCCGAGTACTTCCTGATAGAACGATAAAGAGCGTTCAAGGTTCCCGACGCGCAACATGGTATGCAGCATTCTCATTGCAATATCCTCGATATTCAGCCAAAAGCAAACAATTCGCCGCCGTGCAGGCGCAGCCAGCGGCGAGCTTCGCGCCAGCCCGGATAGAGACGCTCGGTCTCCGTCCAGAAAGCCGGCGAGTGGTTCATGTGTTCCAGATGGGCCAGTTCGTGGGCGATCACATAATCGACCACCGCCAGCGGCGCCTGCGCCAGCCGCCAGTTCAGGCGGATGCCGCCCTCCGCGCTGCAGCTGCCCCAGCGCGTGCGCGCCGACGACAATTGCAGCCGGCTGGGTTTGCGGCGACAGCGCGCCGCCAGCAGGGAGAGACGACCGGGGAACAGTATCGCCGCCTCGCGTTTCAGGAATTTGGCCAAGGCGTCCTTCAGGCCATCGGCGTCGCCCTCCGCCACGCCGGCCACCAAGAGTTCGGAGCCCTCGCGCTTGACCGTCTTGCGCGCGCCGCCCACCAGGCGCAGCGCCAGGCTTTCTCCCAGCAGCGTCAACCGGCTCAAGTCCTCGCCGGCTGCCAGCTGGCCGCGCTGGCGCAGCACGTGGCCGATGATCCAGTCGTGCCGCTGCCGCAGCACCTGGTGCAAGCGCTCCTGGCTGACGCCGGGCGCGGCGACCAGCTCGACCACGCCGTCGCGCACCCGTATGCCTATGCTCTGCCGCGCGCGCCGCGTCAGCAGCACCGGCACGTCGCCGTCAGGCAGCGGCAGTCGATGCCAGACGCTGGCGCTTTTCATCGGGATCGGCAAACGGGCCTACGCCGCCTATTTCGCGCTGGCGCGCTTCTATCCAGGCCTGGGCCTCGGCCATCATGGCCTCCGGCCCGAGATCGTCCGTCGGCCGGATGGCGGGGCCCACCACCACGGTGACTTCGCCCGGATACTTCAGGAAGGCGTTGCGCGGCCAGAACTCGCCGGCATTATGCGCCACCGGCACCATGGGCATGTCAAACTGCTTGGCCATGCGCGCGGCGCCCAGCTTGTACTTGCCGACGCGGCCGGGCCGCGTGCGGGTGCCCTCGGGAAACACGGTGATCCAGAAGCCGTGGCGCTTGCGCTCCAGGCCCTGTTCCAGCAGGCGCTGATTGGCGCGCGAGCGGTCGGAACGGTTGATCATGATGGGGTTCATCAGCACCAGGCCCCAGCCGAACAGCGGAATCCAGGCCAGTTCGCGCTTGGCCACATAGACCTGCCACGGGAAGATCTTCTGCAGCGACAGGGTCTCCCAGCCCGACTGGTGCTTGGACGTGATCACCGAAGGCTCGGCCGGGATGTTCTCCGCGCCCAGCACCTTGTACTTCAGGCCAATCACGTGCTCCAGCATCCACAGCAGCGTCAGGGCCCAGCTGACGCCGAAGACATGGCGAGCCCGGCGCGGCAGCGGCGCCGCCAGCAGCAGGCAGCAAAAGAAAAGCGGCGTGATGACGATGAGCACCACCCAATACAGCAGATTGCGTATCCACAGACTGATCATGCTTGCAGTTTCTACCTCAGTGATGATTGATCAGATGCTCGGCGGCATCGTACAAGTCGTTGAACACCAGCGTGCTTTCCGGCAGGCCGCCCTTGGCCAGCGTTTTGGCGCCCTTGCCGGTCTTCACCAGGATGGGTTGGCCGCCGACGGCCGCGACGGCCTGCAGGTCGCGCAGGCTGTCGCCTATCAGCGGCAAGCCTTCCAGCTTGACGTTGAAGCGCTCCGCTATTTCCAGCACCATGCCGGGCAGCGGCTTGCGACAGTCGCAGCCGTGATCCGGCCCATGCGGACAGAACACCACGGCTTCGATGCGGCCGCCAGCCTGGCCGACCAGCCGGTGCATCTTCTCGTGCATCGCGTTCAGCGCGTGCATGTCGAACAGGCCGCGGGCGATGCCGGACTGATTGGTGGCCACCACCACGCGCCAGCCGGACTGCGTCAGATTGGCGATCGCCTCCAGGCTATGCTCGATCGGCACCCACTCCGCGCTGTTCTTGACGTAATCGTCGCGATCTTCGTTGATCACGCCGTCGCGATCCAGAATGACTAGTTTCAAGATCTTCCCCGATATTGTCGTAGGGCGGAAGCCCCGCCGGGGCGTTCCGCCATTCACTCCCAGGCTGCCGGGAGCCTCGCCCTCGCCAGCCAGGCGGAGCCGCCCCCTCTCCCCAACCCCTCTCCCGCCAGGGGAGAGGGGCTTGGCATGCTAGGGCGGAAGCCCCGCCGGGGCGTTCCGCCACTCACTCCCAGACTGCCGGGAACCTCGCCCTCGCCAGCCAGGCGGAGCCGCCCCCTCTCCCCAACCCTTCTCCCGCCAGAGGAGAGGGGCTTGGCATGCTAGGGCGGAAGCCCCGCCGGGGCGTTCCGCCTGCCATGTTCTTGCAAAAGGAAAACGGCGGAACGCCCGGCATGGCCGGGCTTCCGCCCTACGCTCACTCCGCCAGCAGCGAGATGTCGGCCACGCGGTTGAACAGCGCGGCCAGGCTGGCCAACAGCGCGATGCGGTTGGCGCGCACCTTGGCGTCCTCGGCCATCACCATCACGCCGTCGAAGAAGGCGTCAACCGGGGCGCGCAGCGAAGCCAGCTGAGTCAGCGCGCCGGCGAAGTCATGGGCGGCGAACTTGGCTTCCACGGCCGGAGCCAGCGCCTGCACCGCGGCGTACAGCGCCTGCTCGGCGGCCTCCTGCAGCAGCGCGGCGTCCGCTACGCCCACTTCGCCCTCGGCCTTCTTCAGGATGTTGTTGACGCGCTTGTTGGCGGCGGCCAGCGATGCCGCTTCCGGCAGCGCCTTGAAGCCGGCCACGGCGGCCAGCACGGCGCGCACTTCGTGGATGCGGCTGGGCGCGAGCGCCAGCACGGCGTCGATTTCGTCGCCCTTGTAATCGGCGGCCAGGTAGTTCTTCAGGCGGTCCATCATGAAGCCGAACACTTCGTCGGCTACCTTGGCGGACAGCTTGCCCTCCGGGAAGGCCTCGGCCACGATGGTCAGCAGCTGCTTCAGGTCCAGATCCGCTTCCAGCGCCATGCGCACCACGCCCAGCGCGGCGCGGCGCAAGGCGAACGGATCCTTGTCGCCGGTCGGAATCAGGCCTATGCCCCAGATGCCGACGATGGTTTCCAGCTTGTCGGCCAACGCCACCGCGGTGGCGATCTTGCCTTGCGGCAGCGTGTCGCCGGCGAAGCGCGGGTGGTAGTGGCCCTCGATGGCGGTGGCCACTTCGTCATGCTCTCCGTCGTGCTGGGCGTAGTACATGCCCATGATGCCCTGCAGCTCCGGGAATTCGCCCACCATGTCGCTGACCAGGTCGGCCTTGGCCAGGTAGGCGGCGCGGGCGGCCAGCGCGGTGTCGGCGCCCAGCTCATGGGCGATGGCGCCAGCGATGATTTGCAGACGCTCCACGCGCTCCAACTGGCTGCCTATCTTGTTGTGGTACACCACGTTAGCCAGGCGCGGCAGGCGGCTGTCCAGGCGGTGCTTCTGGTCTTGTTCGAAGAAGAACTTGGCGTCGGACAGGCGGGCGCGCAGCACGCGCTCGTTGCCGCCGACGACGAAGGACGGGTCCTGCGGCTCGATATTGGACACCAGCAGGAAGCGGTTCATCAGCTTGCCGTTACCGTCCAGCAGCGGGAAATACTTCTGATTCTGCTGCATGGTCAGGATCAGGCATTCCTGCGGCACGTTCAGGAACTCGGCCTCGAAGCCGGCCTCCAGCACCACCGGCCACTCCACCAGCGCGGTCACTTCGTCGAACAGCGCATCCGGCGCGGCGATGGTGGCGCCGAGCTTGGCGGCGGCCTCGGCCAGCTTGTGGCCGATCAGCTCGCGGCGGGCCGCGAAGCTGGCGATGACCTTGCCCTCTTCATGCAGAACGCGGGCGTAGGCGTCCGCATGGCTGATGCTCACTTCGCCCTGCGACAGGAAGCGGTGGCCGCGGGTGGCGTTGCGGCTTTGCAGGCCCAACACCTCGCCGGCGACGACCTGGTCGCCATGCAGCATGATCAGACCGTGCACCGGACGCACGAATTGCAAGTCGGAATCGCCCCAGCGCATCAGCTTGGGCGCCGGCAGCTTCTTCAGCGCCAGGCCGACGATGTCCGCCAGCGCGGCGGACAGCGCCTCGCCCACCTTGGTGCTGGAATAGGCGTACACATCCTGCTTGCCGTTATTGACGATGGACAGTTCGGACACTTCCACGCCGCAGGAGCGGGCGAAACCGGCCAGAGCCGGCGTGGGCTGGCCGTCCTTCATGCCGGCTGCGGCGGCCGGGCCCTGGCGCGTGATCCGCTGGTCCGGCTGCACGGCCAGCACGCCGGGCAGCTGCACCGCCAGGCGGCGCGGCGAGGCGTAGACCACGGCCTCGGCGTCGGCGGCGACGAATTGCGCCTTCTTCAATTCTTCAGTGATGGTCTGGGCGAAACTGGCGGCCAGACGCGGCAGGGCCTTGGGCGGCAGCTCCTCGGTCAGGAGTTCGATCAGCAGGGTGGCGTTCATTCTGTTCGGTTTCAATTATTGGGCTGCGTTTCCGGCCGCGTCGCAGATCACCTTCATCATGGCGTGGGCGACCGAGCTTTCGGCCACCGGCTGCCACTTCCAGGCATAGCGCGGCACCGGAAACATGGTGGAAAACAGGTGCTTGTTGTTCTCGTCGAAATACTCGGAACCGACAAACACGTACTGGTATTGCTTGCAATCGGCGTAACCGGTGGTGCGGCGGATAGAGAAGTGCAGCCGATACGATTTCTCGTAGCGCTGCTTGGCGAAGCGCTCCTGGTTGATGAAATGCACCAGGCCGTCCTTGCCCATCCACAACGAATTGCCGTCTATCGCCAGCTGCAGCTGGCCGCCATCCTGGTACACCACCCAGTCGGCGGCGGACTCGGCCCTGGCAGCCAGGCTAAACAGCAACAATATCGCGGCGCAGGCTCTCATTTTCCTCTCCTATCGGTCAGGCCGGACTTGCCAGCCTTAACAGCATAGGCGATAAGCCGCGCGCGCCATCAGTCCTTGCGGCACATCGGGAAGCCCAGCGCCTCGCGGGCGTCGTAGTACGCCTGCGCCACGCCGCGCGACAGATTGCGGATGCGGCCGATATAGGCGGCGCGCTCGGTCACCGAGATGGAGCCGCGCGCGTCCAGCAGATTGAAAGCGTGGCCGGCCTTCAGGATCATTTCATACGCCGGCAGCGGCAGGCTGGCTTCCAACAGTTTCTTGGCTTCGGCCTCGTAGTCGTTGAACTGGCGGAACAGCAGCTCGACATTGCTGTGCTCGAAGGCGTACTTGGATTGCTCCACCTCGTTCTGGTAGAACACATTGCCATAAGTGACCGGCTGCCCGTCCGGCAGGTGGGTCCAGATCAGGTCATAGACGTTTTCCACGCCCTGCAGATACATGGCCAGGCGCTCCAGGCCGTAGGTGATCTCGCCCAGCACCGGCTTGCAATCCAGGCCGCCCACTTGCTGGAAGTAGGTGAACTGCGTCACTTCCATGCCGTTCAGCCACACCTCCCAACCCAGGCCCCAGGCGCCCAGCGTCGGGTTTTCCCAGTCGTCCTCGACGAAGCGGATGTCCTGCTGGGTGGGGTCCAGACCCAGTTCCTTCAGCGAACCCAGGTAGAGCTCCTGGATATTGGCCGGGGCCGGTTTCAGCACCACCTGGAACTGGTGATGCTGGAACAGGCGGTTCGGGTTTTCGCCGTAGCGGCCGTCCTTGGGACGGCGGCTGGGCTGCACGTAAGCGGCGTTCCAGGGCTCAGGACCCAGCGCGCGCAGGAAAGTGGCGGTGTGCGAGGTGCCGGCGCCCACTTCGGTGTCGTAGGGCTGCAGCAGCGCGCAGCCCTGGCGGTTCCAGTAGTGCTGGAGCGTGAGGATGATTTCCTGGAAGGTAAGCATAGGTACGTGTCGATGGAAATTTGACAAATAAAGGCCGATTCTACCGTCTGCGGCCGCTCACGCAAAGCCGGGCCGACCGACGCCGCCCAGGCGGGCCGCCAAGCGCCTGCCCTTGCGCAGGCAATCGGCCAGCGAGACGCCGTCCAGCCAGTTGGCGCACACATGCAAACCCTGCCCCGCCAGCGGCTGTGCCATCCGCCTCACTCGCCCCTGCAGCGAAGTGCCTTGCGGCAGCGCCGCCGGCCAGCGCGTGACCCGCTGCGACACCGGCCGGGCGCGCAAGCCGAAACGCTCCGCCATTTCCCGGTTCAAGCCGAGCAGCATTTCCGCGTCGCTCAGTTCCATCCGCTCCGGATGGCGTCGGCCGCCGATGAAGCTGGTCAACAGCTGCGTGCCGTCCGGACACACATGAGGATAACTGTTGCTGACGCTCAAATGCCCTAGCGTCAACATGCCTTCCGCCTCGGGATGCAGCGCGCCGCCGCCCTCCAGCGGCCACTCCAGCGCATCCGCCTCCAGCAGCGTGCTGACCACGGCCAGCGGCGCGTACGGAATGCGGCGGCAGGCATCGGCCAACGCCGGCGCCAGCGGATGCAGCAGGGTCGCGGCCTGCGCCGCCGGCAAGGCCAGCACCACCTGCTGCGCGCGCTCCCAGCCGGCAGCGGTGCGCAGCCGCCAGCCGGCGCCCTCGCGCCGCAGCGCCGTCACCGGGCAGTTCAAGCGCACATCCAGTTCGGCCGCCAGCCGCAGCGGCAATTGTTGCAAGCCGCCTTGCAGAGTACAGGCGCGCCGGCCCTCCATGCGCTTGCGCATTTTCAACAGGCCGCTCAGGAAGGGGCCGCGGCATTGCGCAGCCTCGGCCAGTTCCGGCAGCGCCTCCTGCAGCCGCAGTTCCTGCGGATCGCCGGCGAACACGCCGCCCACCATGGGGTCCAGCACCTTGGCCAGCACCTCGCTGCCGAAGCGCGAATCGCAGAACGTCGCCACGCTATCCAAGCCCGCGCTGCCCGCGCCGGGACGCAGCATGCCGCGGATCACTTTCCACTTGCCGCCCCAGCTCAGCAAATTGCCTCCCAGCAATTGCAGCGGCCCCTCCGGCAAGCGCCGGTAGCAGCCATCCAGCAGCACGTGGCGGACAGCGCCGGCCTGGCTGGGCCATACCGGAGACAGGCCCAGCGACTGCAGCCATTGCAGCAACTCCTCATCCGCCAACAGCGTGTGCGGCCCCTCCTCGCGCAAGACGGCGCCGCCTTCGGTCGACACTTTGCCGCCCACCCTATCGTCTGCCTCGTACACCACAACTTCCGCCCCCTGCCGCCGCAACCACCAGGCGCAAGACAGGCCGGACACGCCGGCTCCAATCACCGCAATCATGTAAGCACCTCTCGCCAATCTGTTTCGTCAGCGATGAATTATCCGTGCCCCTGACCTGCGTCAGTTGACAGCCATCAAGAGGCAAGCGCAAGGAAACGAACATCTCCATTTCCCATTCAAACAATTTACAAAACATTTACAAAAGCTCTGTTACACTCGCCCCCGAACAACATATACAGATATGTCCCACGTCTACAGCATGACAATCCAACAGCGACACTTCCACCCCACAAACCGCGCCGAACAAGGAAGCAGGCGAACCGCCCAACACGCGCCGTAAGCGCGCCCCGTCCCACCATGCCGCCGGCCACCCGCGCGCAGCGGGCAGGCGCGCCGCCACGCGCGACGCCCGCCCAACCAACAAAAACGAATCAACCGTGGTGCGAAAATGAAAAATTGGAAAGTCAGCTCTCAACTTCTGCTGCTCACAGGCCTGATGGCCCTGCTGATACTCGCCGTCGGCCTGCTAGGCCTCTCCGGCATGTCAGATACCACCGCGCGGCTGCAGACGGTCTACCAGGACCGGACCGTGCCGCTGGTGCAATTGGGCAAGATCGCCCGTTGGCACCGCGCCAGCCTGCAGCGGCTGAAGCTGGTCAATGAGCTGTACAAGCAAGGCCCGGCCGGCGTCTCCCGCGCCCAGGCCGAGCTGGCCATGTTGCGCCAGGGCCGCGGCCTGATAGACGAGCAGTGGCGCGCCTATCGCAGCACCTTGATGACAGACGAGGAAAACCGCCTGATCGCCGTCTACGAGCAGCACATGCCGCAGTTCCGGCAACAGGTCTACGACCGGGTGTTGGACGCCCCCGCCGGCGCGCCGCTGCCGGCGGACATCCAGCAAGCCCTCTACGACGAGCAAAACTCGGAGGGCGCGCAGGTGATGCGGGTGATCGAACAACTGTGCGACCTGCAGGAACGGGTGGCCGCCAGCGAGTTCGCCGCCGCCCAGGATCATTACCAATGGACCCATCTGCTGTCGCTGGCGCTGATCGCGGGCGCGCTGCTGCTGGGCGGCTGCGCCTCGCTGGCGATACGCCGCAATCTGTTGGCTCAGTTGGGTTGCGAGCCGGCTGAACTTAACCGCATCAGCCGCGCCATCGCCGCCGGCGATCTGAGCCAGCGCCTCGCCGCGCCGGAAGGCGACAGCCGCAGCGTGCTGTCCAGCGTGCGCGACATGCAGCGCACCTTGCACCAGCTGATAGGCAATATGGTGGACGGCGTCGCCCGCACCAGCGAAGCGATCAGCCAGATGAGCAGCAGCGCCAGCCAGATAGGCGGGGCCGTGCAACAGCAAAACGAATCCTCCGCCACCATGGCGGCGGCGGTAGAGGAAATGCTGACCGCCATCGGCCAAATCGCGGACGGCGCCCGCCGCGGCCACGACCGCTGCCTGGCCGCCGGCGAGCTGGCGCAACAGGGCGCGCGCCAGGCTCAAGATTCGGCTCGGGACATGCTTCAGCTGTACGACAGCGTGCAACAAAGCAGCCAGGAACTGGCCGAGCTGAACCAGCACGCCAGCCGCATCAGCAGCATCGTGCAGGTGATCAAGGACATCGCGGACCAGACCAATCTGCTGGCGTTGAACGCCTCCATCGAGGCCGCCCGCGCCGGCGAGCAGGGGCGCGGCTTCGCCGTGGTGGCGGACGAGGTGCGCAAGCTGGCTGAGCGGACCAACCAGTCGCTGGGCGAAGTGGACGCCATGATAAGCGCCATCCAGAGCGTGGGCGGCCGCGCGGTGGCCAGCATGGACCAGGCCCGCGCCGAGGCCAGCCGCGGCGCCGAACTGGCCGACGCCACCGGCCGCACCATCGTCGAGCTGGAACAGGGCGCCGGCCAGGTAGTGGCCACCATGGCCGACATCTCGCTGTCGCTGAACGAGCAGAACCAGTCCAGCCGCCTGCTGGGCGGCAATCTGGAAAGCATCGCCCAGATGAGCGAGCAAAATGACAGCGCGGTGCGCCAGCTGATTGCCGGCCTGCGCGCGCTGTCGTCCATGGCGGACGCGCTGCGCGAGCAGACCCGGCGCTTCAGCCTCTAGCCGCCGGAGCGGCAAGCATGCGCCCCGCAGGGGCAATGGGGACAGGCTATACCAAGAGCAAGACGGAAACCGGAAGCCCGCCCATGCCCCGCCCTCTCTTGCTGAAGACCCGGCTGCAGCTCCTCGCGCTGGCCGCCCTCGCCGCGCTGCTATTGCTCGCGGGGGCCGGCGCCGGCCAGCTGGCCGGCATGGATCAAGCCGTCGAGCGCCGCCTGAGCCAGGTCATCGCTCAAAACCGCGTCGACCGCGCCGTCCAGCTGGCCAATCTGCACTTCAAAATCCAGGTGCAGAACTGGAAGGACGTCCTGCTGCGCGGCAACGACAGCGCCGACTACGCCGGCTATCTGGACGCTTTCCATCAGGAGGACCGCGCCGTCGACGACATGCTCAGACAGGCGGCCGCGGCCATGGCCGAAGCCGGCCAGCCCAGCGCCGACATCGACGCCATCCTCGCCGAGCACGCCAGGCTGGACGAGCGCTACCAAGCCGCCCTGGCCGGCTTCCGCCAGGATGACAAGCTGTCCGGCCAACAGGTGGACCGCCAGGTGCGCGGCATGGACCGCGCCATGAGCGAGCAACTGCTGCGGACCAGCGAAACCATCCGCGCCAGCTTCGAGCAATTGCTGCAGCAACAGATCGAAACCACCCACGGCAGCTACCGCCAGGCGCTGGGCCTGTTCACCGCCATCGCCGTCATCGGCGCGCTGGCTCTGGCCGCCGCCATCGCGCTCATCGGCATCGGCATTTTCCGCCAAGTGGGCGGCGAGCCGGCCGTAGTGGCCGACATCGCCCGCCGCGTGGCCGCTGGCGATCTGACCGTGCATGCCAGGCTGCGCGCCGGCGATGCGCACAGCGTGCTGGCGGCGATGCAAAGCATGGTGGAGCGGCTGACCCGCGTGATAGAGGAACTGCGGCAGAACGCCGAGCAGTTGAACACCACCTCCTCCGAAGTGGCCGCGTCGGCGCAGATCTTGAGTCAAAGCGCCTCGCAGCAGGCGGCCAGCCTGGAACAGACCAGCGCTTCGGTGGAACAAATCGCCGCCACGGTGGCGCAGAATTCCGACAACGCCCACATCACCGACGCCACGGCCGGCCAATCCGCCAACTGCGCGGACGACGGCAGCCAGGCGGTCAGCCGCACCGTGAGCGCCATACGCGACATCGCCGGCCGCATAGGCGTGATAGACGACATCGCCTACCAGACCAATCTGCTGGCGCTGAACGCGGCCATCGAGGCCGCCCACGCGGGCAAGCACGGCCTGGGTTTCACCGTGGTGGCCGCCCAAGTGCGCAAGCTGGCGGAAGACAGCCAAAGCGCGGCGCGCGAGATCGGCCGCTTGGCCGGGGACAGCGTGGAAATGGCTGAGCAGGCTGGCGCGGCCCTGTCCCAATTGGTGCCGTCCATCCGCAAGACCGCAGAGCTGGTGCAAGAGATCGCCCTCGCCTCCCACGAGCAGAGCGAAGGCCTGCAGCAGATCAATACCGCGGTCAGCCAGCTGTCCATGACCACCCAGCTGAGCGCCTCCACTTCGGAGCAGCTGTCCGCCGCCTCGGACCAGCTGAACGCCCAGGCCGAGCGCCTGCGCAGCATGATGGCTTTTTTTCAAACCCATCGCGCGCCTGGCCCGGGCTGAAACGCAAAACGGCCTCCGCTAGCGGAGGCCGTCTGACGAGCGGACGGTAGCGCTCAGCGCCAGTCCAGGATCACCTTGCCGCTCTGGCCGGACAGCATGGCGGCGAAGCCGGCTTCGAACTCATCCACCTTGAAGTGGTGGGTGATGATGGGCGTGATATCCAGGCCGGACTGGATCAGCGCCACCATCTTGTACCAGGTCTCGAACATCTCGCGGCCGTAGATGCCCTTGATTTCCAGACCCTTGAAGATCACTTGGTTCCAGTCGATGGCGGTATTGGACGGCGGGATGCCCAGCAAGGCCACCTTGCCGCCATGGTTCATCGTTTCCAGCATCTGGCGGAAGGCCTGCGGGTTGCCGGACATTTCCAGGCCCACGTCGAAGCCCTCGGTCATGCCCAGCTCCTGCATCACCGCCTTCAGGTCTTCCTTGGCAACGTTGACGGCGCGCGTGGCGCCCATCTTCTTCGCCAGATCCAGCCGGTAGTCGTTGACATCGGTGATCACCACGTGGCGCGCGCCGACATGCTTGGCGATGGCCACCGCCATGATGCCTATCGGGCCGGCGCCGGTGATCAGCACGTCCTCGCCCACCAGGTTGAAGCTCAGCGCGGTGTGCACGGCGTTGCCGAACGGATCGAAGATGGACGCCAGATCGTCGGAGATGTCATCCGGAATCGGGAAGGCGTTGAAGGCCGGGATCACCAGGTATTCAGCGAACGCGCCCTCGCGGTTCACGCCCACGCCGGTGGTGTTGCGGCACAGGTGGCGGCGGCCGGCACGGCAGTTGCGGCAGTGGCCGCAAGTGATGTGGCCTTCTCCGGACACGCGCTGGCCTATCTTGAAGCCCTGCACTTCCGAACCCATGCCGGCGACGACGCCGACGTATTCATGGCCGACATGCATCGGCACCGGGATGGTCTTCTGCGACCATTCGTCCCAGTTCCAGATGTGGATGTCGGTGCCGCAGATCGCGGTCTTGACGATCTTGATCAGCAGATCGTTGTGGCCGACTTCCGGCTGCGGAACATCGGTCATTTCCAGGCCGGGAGCGGCCTTCAGTTTGGCAAGCGCCTTCATGTCTCTATCCTTGGGCGCGCGGGCATGCCGCCCGCGCCGCCTGTCATGCGGTCAAATCAGATTACGCCCAGCTCGCGGCCCACCTTGATGAAGGCGGCCACGGCCTTCTTCACCTGCTCTTCGCTATGCGCGGCGGACATCTGGGTGCGGATGCGCGCCTTGCCCTTGGGCACTACCGGGTAGGAGAAGCCGATCACGTACACGCCTTCGGCCAGCAGCTTGGAGGCCATTTCGCCGGCCAGGCGGGCATCGCCCAGCATCACCGGGACAATGGGGTGCTCGCCCGGCACCAGGGTAAAGCCGGCGGCGGACATTTCCTGGCGGAACAGCTCGGCGTTGCGGCGCACCTTGGCGCGCAGCTCGGCGCCTTCGCCGCTCTTCAGGATGTTCAGCACTTCCACGCTGGCGGCGGCGATGGCCGGGGCCAGCGTGTTGGAGAACAAATAGGGGCGCGAGCGTTGGCGCAACAGGTCGACGATGGGCTGGTGCGCGGCGACGTAGCCGCCGGACGCGCCGCCCAGCGCCTTGCCCAGCGTGCCGGTGTAGATGTCCACGCGGTCGGACACCCCGCAGTATTCCGGCGTGCCGGCGCCGGTTTCGCCGATGAAGCCCACCGCGTGCGAATCGTCCACCATCACCAGCGCGTCGTGGCGCTCGGCCAGATCGCAGATGCCGTTCAAATCGGCGATGATGCCGTCCATCGAGAACACGCCATCGGTGACGATCAGCTTGAAGCGCGCGCCAGCCTGCTCGGCGGCGATCAGCTGCGCCTCCAGGTCGGCCATGTCGTTGTTCTTGTAGCGGAAGCGCTTGGCCTTGCACAAGCGCACGCCGTCGATGATGGAGGCGTGGTTCAGCTCGTCCGAAATCACCGCGTCCTCTTCGGTCAGCAGGGTTTCGAACACGCCGCCGTTGGCGTCGAAGCAGCTGGAATACAGAATGGTGTCGTCGGTGCCCAGGAAGCTGGAAATCGACTTTTCCAGCTGCTTGTGAATGGACTGGGTGCCGCAGATGAAACGCACCGAGGCGCAGCCGTAGCCGTACTGGTCCATGCCGTCCTTGGCGGCCTGCACCAGGCGCTTGTCGTCGGCCAGGCCCAGGTAGTTGTTGGCACAGAAGTTCAGCACATGCTCGCCGCCGGCCAGCGCGATGTCGGCGCTTTGCGGCGTGGCGATCACGCGCTCCGGCTTTTCGAAACCATCGGCCTTGATTTGGGCCAGCGTGGCCTGCAGATGGGCCAGGTAAGTGTGGTTCATGACAGTCCTTTGGATAGGACGGACGCGGAAATCCCAGCCGCGCCCGCAGGCACCGCGCCCCGCCTATGGCGGCGCGCCACGAAAACTGTAGCCATTCTAGCGCAGCGCCTATCTTGACAGCAGTGACAGTTGTCAGTGTTTTGGCTGCGCTCTGTCACCGTCCCGCAATATCGGCAACTCGGCGTTCGGCGCGTCTTCCTCTTCGTCCCAACGCAGCGGCCTGACGCCAGGCGGCAGCTCGATGGGCGGCTCCCGCCGCGACAGCCGGGACAGGATGCCGACAACGGTGGCCACCGGCGCGGCGATCACTGCCACCCAGAACCAGGTGGAGTGCAATACATCCATGCGTCTCTCCCAATGCAAACGCCCCTTGCCGCAAGCGGACAAGGGGCGCGGCTCAATGCTTCATATTATCAGCGCTGGCGCAGCAAACGAGCGGCGTCCATCGCAAAATAAGTGAGGATGCCATCGGCGCCGGCGCGCTTGAACGCGAGCAGGCTTTCCATCATGCACTTCTCTTCGTTGAGCCAGCCATTCTGGAACGCCGCTTTCAGCATGGCGTATTCGCCGGACACCTGGTAGGCGAAAGTGGGCACGCGGAAGGTATCCTTGACGCGGCGAATCACGTCCAGATACGGCATGCCGGGCTTGATCATCACCATGTCGGCGCCCTCTTCCAGATCCTGCGCCACCTCCTGGATCGCCTCGTCGATATTGGCCGGATCCATCTGGTAATTATCCTTGTTGGCCTTGCCGAGGTTGCCGGACGAACCCAACGCGTCGCGGAAGGGGCCATAGAAACCGGACGAGTACTTGGCGGAGTAAGCCAGAATCTTGGTATGGATATAGCCTTCCTCCTCCAGCGCTTCGCGGATGGCCCCGATGCGGCCGTCCATCATGTCGGACGGGCCGAACACGTCGACCCCGGCCTCGGCGTGGCAAAGCGCTTGCTTGATCAGGATGGCGGTGGTTTCGTCGTTCAGCACATAGCCGCTGGCGTCTATCACGCCGTCCTGGCCGTGAACGGTATAAGGATCCAGCGCGCCGTCCGTCATCACGCCCAGCTCCGGGAAGCGCTTCTTCAGCTCCCGCACCACGCGCGGCACCAAACCATCCGGGTTATAAGCCTCTCGCGCCTCGTTGTCCTTGCCTTCCGTAATCACAGGGAACAGCGACAGCATGGGGATGCCCAGTTCCAGCGCTTCCTCGGCCACGGGCAACAGCTTGTCCAGCGTCAAGCGCGGCGCGCCCGGCATGGACGGCACCTCCACCACCTGATTGCTGCCCTCCATCACAAACACCGGATAGATCAGGTCATTGGCGGTCAGCACGTTTTCGCGCATCAGGCGGCGGCTGAAAGCGTCCTTGCGCATGCGGCGCATGCGGGTGGCGGGAAAATAGCGATTGGCGAAAATCATGACGAACATCCCCTAAAAAAGACATCGTCAATTGTACGCCCTTTCCACGCGGGCAGACAGCGCGCCGCCCAAGCCACTCATGCGCCTAACATGATTTTTCCTAATGAGTACGCCAAAAGCAATCTTCACCACCGTTCATGTCTTGCCATGAAGAGGCATTCATTTTTCGCACTGGCAAAAAAGTTACACTTTTTTACAAGAAATACTGGCAATCAAAAAAATTAAAAAGTCATAAAGATCTAACTTTCCCAACCATTATGAAAATTGCGCTTTTTAACGCAATGATTTTGATAGCATTGCCAATTAATTTCAATTTTGACAAAAAAAATTCAAATTGAATTTCAAGCAAATAATCTTCAGCTGTTAATTTGTGTTTATTGACAGCTTCCAAGCCACCAGACGACACTGGATCCCCAAGAACAGCGGAATACAAAAACTCACCGCTGATGATGGCCTTTCGGCCGTTTTCAAACAAAGGGCATTAGAGAAACATGAAGAAAATCATTATCGCCGCAGCCGTTGCCGCGGCAGTCCCCGCACTCGCTCAAGCTGACGTCAACATCTACGGCTCGCTGCGCGCCGGCGTGTCCATGACCAAGAACAGCGCCAACAACTACAGCTCCACTTTCGGCGTCGACGACTTCGGCAGCCGCATAGGCTTCAAGGGCAGCGAAGATCTGGGCAACGGCCTGAAGACCATCTGGCAAGTGGAAACCGGTTTCGCCATAGACGGCGTGGCTGGCGGCGGCTCCGCCTCCGGCACCTTCGCCAACCGCGAAAGCTATGTCGGCGTCGACAGCGGCTTCGGCAAGCTGCGCGTAGGCTATCTGACCGACGTGCTGGCCGACTCGGAAGCGACCGACAACCTGTACGGCCCGCGCCGCGACGGCATGGGCACCAACTTCCCGCTGTATGAACAAGGTGATCTGTTCTCCTACGGCGACCTGCGCTTCAAGAACAGCGTGCGCTACGACTCCCCGACCTTGTACGGCTTCAACCTGACGCTGCAATACGGCGCGGGCGAAAACCAGCCGGCCGGCCAAAAGAAACAAGGCGAACAGTACGGCGTACGTCTGGCCTACCAGAACGCCGGCTTCTTCGGCGCCTTCGCCAACGCCACCCAGCTCAATACCAAGGGCAGCAGCAACAGCTCGACCAATCGCCTGGAAGGCGGCTACAGCGCCAACAATCTGTACCTGGCCGCCAGCTACCAGTGGCTGACCACCTATGGCGATGCCTGGGCGCAAGCGAAGAATGCCGATGGCTCGCTCAAATTCGACGCCAACAAGCAACCGATTTATGCCCTTCCCGGCATCAATCAACTGAGTCCGACCGTCGGCACCGGCGGCAACAAGGTGGAGAACACCACCTGGGCCCTGAACGCGGCCTACACCATCGGCAACTTCAAGCCTTCCGTGGTCTACTCCAAGCGCGGCGATGCCAAAGTCGACGGCGTACGCTACAGCCTGGGCGGCAACCAATGGGCGGCCGCCCTGGACTACACCATGAGCAAGAACACCATGGTGGAAGTGGGCTATGGCGAGCGCAAGGACAACAAGGACGCGCGAACCATCAACAATTTCGCTCAAGAAAAGTCCACCCTGGCCTGGGCCATGATGAAGCACAACTTCTAAGCGAAGTTATCCTGGTTTGGAATGTGCAGACAGCCGCCCGCGTGGGCGGCTGTTTTGCTTGGCCGCTCGACAGCGGGCCGCGACAAGCGGCACGCTCGTCAGCCGAAAAGAAAAAGCCAGCCCGACACGGACTGGCTTTAGCTTGGAGAGCGCCTCGCTTATTCGAAGAAATCTCGCAGCTTGTCCATGAAGGACTTGGATCGCGGATTGTGCGTAGCCACGTCGCCCTGGCTGATCGCCTCGAACTCGCGCAGCAATTCCTTCTGGCGATCGGTCAGCTTGACCGGGGTCTCCACCACCACATGGCAGTGCAGATCGCCAAAGTCCGTGCCGCGCACGGCCTTGACGCCCTTGCCCCGCAGCCGGTAGACGCGGCCGCTCTGCGTTTCCGAGGAGATCTTGACCTTGGCCATGCCGTCCAGCGTCGGGATTTCCACTTCGCCGCCCAGCGC
>NZ_PQWB01000118.1 GCF_002924365.1 Chromobacterium alticapitis
TGGACCCGCGAAACGCTGGATGCAGAGATCTCGGCGCTGCTTGGTGGTTATGGCGACAAGTTTCAAATCAATTTTTCGTGATTACTTAATTTTTAATTTCCGCAAAAATTGATGAATTAGATCATTATTTGCCGAATACGCAAGAAAAAGCCCCACGCACACAGCGATGACAAAGCTAAGAGCAATCTTCCTATCCGGCCCCCACTCACCAACAGAGAAAATGTTTCGCCCAAACCAAAGAAAAGATATTTCAAAAAACCACGAAAAAAACGATACAACAGCAGTCAAAACCAATGCATGCGCAACCCTCTCAAAAGGAGATGCCCGAGAGAAAGACGTTAAACCAAAAAAAATCCACGCCGCAACAAAACCATTGATAAGATATTGAAAAAAAGCAAGTAAATCCTTTATTTCGCCCATAAAAACCCCGCCATCGTTTGATGGCGAGGTTTTATCATGAATGACACTTGCCTATCAAGCCAGCTTCACAAGCTGCGCCCTAACCTTCTCCAACTTATCATTCAGCTCCGCCACCTGCGCCTTGTCGCGCTCAACCAAATGCGCCGGCGCCTTGTCCACGTAGCCCGGCTTCTCCAGCTTCGCCGTCAGCTTGGCCAGCTCGGCTTCCACCTTGCCCTGCTCCTTGCTCAGGCGCGCGGTTTCGGCGGCCTTGTCCACTTCCACCTTCAGCATCAGGCGCGCTTCGCCGGAGATGGCCACCGGGGAATCATCCTCCGGCAGCTTGGCCACCAGCGTGCCTTCGGTCAGGCGGGCCAGCAGCTTCAGGTAAGGCACGAAGTTGGCGATGGACGCGTCGGCGGTTTCGATGAACAGCGGGGCCTTGACGGCCGGGCCGATGCCCATTTCGCCGCGCAGATTGCGCACCGCGTTGACCATGTCCTTGAACGCGTCCATGCGGGCGTTGGCTGCCGCGCTGATCTTGGATTCGTCCGCCACCGGCCACGGGGCCAGCATCAGCGATTCCGCCTTCTTGGCGTTGGCCAGCGGAGCCACCGTCTGCCACAGCTCTTCGGTGATGAAGGGCATCAGCGGGTGAGTCAGGCGCAGCGCCACTTCCAGCACGCGGACGATGGTGCGGCGGGTGGCGCGCTGCTGGGCTTCGTTGCCGGTTTGCAGCTGCACCTTGGCCAGTTCCACGTACCAGTCGCAGTACTCGTTCCAGATGAATTCGTAGATCACCTGGGCGGCGATGTCGAAGCGGTAGGTTTCCAGCGCGTTGGTGACATCGATCTCGGCCTGTTGCAGGCGGCCGATGATCCACTGGTCGACAAAGCTGTATTCCAGCGGCAGGCTTTCATCCTGGCCGCAGTCCTTGCCTTCCACATTCATCATCACGAAGCGGGTGGCGTTCCACAGCTTGTTGCAGAAGTTGCGGTAGCCTTCGGCGCGCTTGAAGTCGAAGTTGACGCTGCGGCCCAGCGTGGCGTAGCTGGCCATGGTGAATCTGAGAGCATCAGTACCGTAAGCCGGGATGCCTTCCGGGAACAGCTTTTCCGTGGCCTTGGCGATGGCCGGGGCCTTTTCCGGGCGGCGCAGGCCGGTGGTGCGTTTTTCCACCAGCGGCGCCAACGCGATGCCGTCGATCAGGTCCACCGGGTCGATCACGTTGCCCTCGGACTTGGACATCTTCTTGCCTTCGTGATCGCGCACCATGCCGTGGATGTAGACATCCTTGAACGGCACCTTGCCGGTGAAGTGCTTGGTCATCATGATCATCCGGGCCACCCAGAAGAAGATGATTTCGTAGCCGGTCACCAGCACGTTGGAGGTGAGGAAGGCTTTCAGGTCCGGCGTTTCTTCCGGCCAGCCCAGGGTGGAGAAAGGCACCAGGGCCGAGCTGAACCAGGTGTCCAGCACATCTTGCTCGCGGCGCAGCGTCTTGCCCGGGGCTTTGGCCTGGGCTTCCGCCTCGGTGCGGCCGACGTAGATGTTGCCGTCTTCGTCGTACCAGGCCGGGATCTGGTGGCCCCACCACAGCTGGCGGGAGATGCACCAGTCCTGAATGTTCTTCATCCACTGGTTGTAGGTGTTGACCCAATTTTCCGGCACGAAGCGCACTTCGCCGGATTCCACGGCCTCGATCGCCTTGGCGGCGATGGATAGTCCGGTGGCGTCGCCTTCGGCGACTTTGTTCATGGCCACGAACCATTGGTCGGTCAACAGCGGCTCGATCACGGTGCCGGTGCGGTCGCCGCGCGGCACCATCAGCTTATGCGGCTTGGTTTCCAGCAGCAGGCCCTGGGCTTGCAGATCGGCCAGCATGGCCTTGCGCGCGTCAGAGGCGGTAAGGCCGGCGTAGGCGGCCGGCAGCTCGATGGTGCCTTGGGCGGCGCCGTCGAAGCCGAAGATTTGCGCCCTGGCCAGGATCTTGGCTTCCAGGCTCATCACATTGATCAGCTGGGTTTGGTGGCGCTTGCCCACTTCGTAGTCGTTGAAGTCGTGCGCCGGAGTGATCTTGACGAAGCCGGTGCCAAACTCTTTATCCACGTACTCGTCGGCGATCACCGGGATGGTGCGGCCTGTGAGCGGCAGCTCAAGCTGCTTGCCCAGCAGGTGCTGGTAGCGCTCGTCGTCCGGGGCGATGGCCACGGCCACGTCGCCCAGCAGGGTTTCCGGGCGGGTGGTGGCGACGGTGACGAACTCGTCGCTACCTACGACCGGGTATTTGATGTGCCACATATGGCCGTCTTCTTCCTCGGATACCACTTCGAGGTCGGAGATGGCGGTGCCCAGTTTGGCGTCCCAGTTGGACAGGCGCTTGCCGCGGTAGATCAGGCCTTGTTCGTACAGGCGGACGAAAACTTCCGTCACCACTTCGGCGCGGACGTCGTCCATGGTGAAGTACTCGCGGTCCCAATCCACCGAGCAGCCGACGCGGCGCATCTGGCTGGTGATGGTGCCGCCGGATTTTTCCTTCCATTCCCAGATCTTGCTGGTGAACGCTTCGCGGCCCATGTCGTGGCGGTTCAGGCCCTGGTCGGCCAGCTGGCGCTCCACCACGATCTGGGTGGCGATGCCGGCGTGGTCGGTGCCCGGCACCCATACGGTGTTGTGGCCCTTCATCCGGTAGAAGCGGGTCAGACCGTCCATGATGGTCTGATTGAAGGCATGGCCCATGTGCAGCGTGCCGGTCACATTGGGCGGCGGCAGCTGGATGGCGAAGGACGGCTTGGACGTGTCCATGCTCGGCTTGAAGTAGCCGGACTGTTCCCAGTGTTGGTACCAACGACGCTCGAGGTCGCCCGGTTCATAGCTCTTGGCAAGTTGTTCCATGGTCTTGGTTTTCTGAATGGAAAAATGGTTCGATTATAACCGGTTTTGACCCGCGCTCCGACCCCCTCTCCCAGCCATGGCGCGATCCGCTCTCCAAGCATCCAGCGTGCCAATGCCAGCCCAGCCTGTCCCAACAGCCTGGATCAATCGAAATCTGATTGAAATTGTTTTCAGTCAACATAACATGTAGCGGCGATGACATGATCATCCGCGCGCAAACACACCGGATAAGGAGAATTGCATGAGCCACGACCATCACCTGGGCTGCGCATGTTGCACCCTGCCCCTGCTCGGCCAACTGGCGCATACGCCGCAGGGCCAGGACGACTGGCGGAAGCAACTAGCGGCCCTGGCGGAAGACATCAAGCGCTTCCCGCCGCTGCCGCAAAAGGAAAACGCGATTTTCCACGGCGGCATCATCCGCCCGCTGGCGGCCTCCGGCCCGGATCAAGCAGAAGCGCTGGGCATGGCCGGCGGCCGCATCGTCGCCATCGGCGCGCTGCAAGACGTGCGCATCGAAATGGCCAGCCATTTTCCGTACCGCGAAATCAATCTGCACGGACGCGCGCTGCTGCCCGGCCTGATCGATCCTCACCTGCACATCCTGCCCAGCGCCATTTTCCAGGGCTGGGTGCAACTGGGGCCGTTCTCGCCCCAGCCGACTGAACAAGACCCTAATCCGCCGGAATCCCAGTACCTGGTGCCTGGCTATAGCTATAAGCACATCGAAACAAGGCTGACCGCTGAGATAGATGGGAAGAAAGAGGCCGGCGCCAACGCCACGCAATGGATAACCGGCTTCGGGGTCGACCCTTCGCTGATGGACGTATGGACCAATATCGATGCGGCCATGCTAGACAAACTGGCAGGGCCCGACAGCAATATCGCCCTCTTCCTGCTCAACTCCTCCGGCCATATCGGCTATGCCAACACCGTCGCCATGCGCGCGGCCGGTTTGAGCGAATCTCAAATCGATCAGAGTCAAGGCGTGTTCACCGAGGAACGCATCGGCGCGATCCTCAACGCCATTCCCAAAACGATGCTGCTGGAAAATCTGGTCAAACAACTGCTGCCGCTGCTGCAAAACGCATCCAAAGCCGGCATCACCACCGTGATGGATGCGGGCGTGGGTTCCTCGCTCAAGGAAGTGGAGGTGTTGCTGCTGGAAACGCTGGCCAACCTCAACCTGTCGCCGGTGCGGATCTGCGCAGCGCTTTACTCCAACGACCTGGAGCAAATGGCGCGCTGGATGAAAGCGTTCAAGCCCGATCTCGGCAAGCAGGAAGACAGCAACTTCATGATCAAGGCGCTGAAGCTGGTGGCCGACGGCTCCAACCAGGGGCTGACTGGCTTCCAGTATCAACCCTACCTATACACGCATAATCCTGGCCAGGGCCATCCATGCCATAAAGACGACAAGACAGAGCCCGATCACTCCGTACCCGGCGTGCCTGACACCGGCCTGTACAACTTCAAGCTGCCGCCCGCAGCGTGCTGCGCCGGCCAAGGGCAGTCCGCGGATAGGCTGGACACCTATCTACAGCTGGCGCTGGGCCGCGGCTGGCCGGTGCTGGTGCACGCCAACGGCGACCACGGGATGGAGCTAGTGCTGGACAGCTACCAGCAAGCGCTGACCTTCACCGAGGCAGACGCCGCCGCGCTGCGTCCGCGCATTGAGCATGCCTCGCTGCTGACCGACGCCGCGCTGTACCGCATGGCCAAACTGGGCATTTCGCCGAGTTTCCTGATCGGCCATGTCGGCTACTGGGGCTACACCTTCCAGAAAAACATCTTCGGAGAGACGCGCACGCAGTTGCTGGACCGCTGCAAATCCGCGCTGGACGCCGGCATGAAAATCAGCCTGCACTCGGACCATTTCGTTTCGCCGCTGGGGCCGCTGCGCATGGCGGAGCAGGCCAACTACCGCAAGATGGAAGGCGCGCCGGGCGAAGACAAACCCGTGCTGAATGCCGCAGAATGCCTCGATCGCAAGCAGGCGCTGCGCGCGGTGACCTTGGACGCAGCGTGGCAGTGCCATATGGATCACTTGGTCGGTTCGCTGGAGGTCGGCAAGCTGGCCGATCTGGTGGTATTGAAGCAAGACCCGCTCGATACAAGCGTGAAAAACCTGCGCGACATTCCGGTACTGGAAACCTGGCGCGGCGGCGCGCGAGTGTATAGAAACACCGACACGCAATAAGCGCACCGCCAAGCGGCCTGTCCGGCAACGGGCAGGCCGCTTGCTATATTTGAGCATGGAAACCGCCCAAGCCAAGCAGGCCCACAGATTGCGCGCGGCTCGCCGGCCTAGTCTTGCCACCCTGTTCCGCCGCACCCTGCCGCGGCTGCTGGCGCAGGCCCTCCTTTTGCTCCCTCTCGCCGCGCGGCCGGCGGAACCCGCGGCGAACGCGGTCTCCCCATCTGCGGGTCCGCCCGCCCAGCCGGGCCACCATGTGCTGCTGATCGCCTACGATCTGCGCAATGGCGGCATTTCCAAAACCACGCGCAGCTTTCTCAGCGCCGCCGGCTTCCTGCGCTGGCAGGTCAAAGTGGCGGACGCACACAGCGACCGCGCCGCGGTGCGCGAGCAACTGCTGCTGCACGCCTCCGCGCAAGACATCGCCGGCGTGGCGCTGGTGAGCACCGACAGCGCAGACTTCCATCTGGAAATGGCCATGCTGAAGCAAATGGGCAAGGTAACGGTGGGCTGGCATGCCGGCAGCGCGCCCGGCCCCAATGCCGAGCTGTTCGCCAACATCACCACCGACCCGCTGGCCGTGGCGCGGACGGCGGTGGACTATGCCATAGGCAGCAGCTCGGGGCCGCTGGGCGCGGTGATTTTCACGGATTCCCACTTCTCCATCGCCATGCGCAAGGCCAACGCGATGAAGGAGGCGCTGCTGCATTGCAAGCGCTGCAAGGTGCTGCGCATGGAGGATGTGGACCTCAGCAAGACGGTGCAAATCATTCCCACCCTAGTGCCGCAGCTCGCCAGCAAGTACGGCCGCGACTGGACCCACACCCTGGCAATCAACGATTTGTACTTCGACAACATCAACTTCCCGCTGCACCAGGCGGACAGGCCGGACATCGTCAATATCTCTGCCGGAGACGGCTCCAACTCCGCGTTGAACCGCATCCGCGAAGGCATCTCGCAGCAAAAGGCCACCGTGGCGGAACCCTGCAACCAGCAAGGCTGGCAGATGGCGGACGAACTCAATCGCGGCTTCGTCAGCCAGCCCATCCTGGTGACCCAGGCCCGGCTGCTGGCCCATGGCCGCAACGGCGACATTGAAGACGACGATATTTACCGCAAGGCCTATCTAGCCATCTGGCTGCCGTCCCGGCGCTGAACCCGCCAGTTTGGGAAGCCGCGCCGGCGGCTGCTAGTATGGATTAATCCTCACTCGAACGGCTGCGATGGACTCCTACACCAGTCTGGGCATACACGAGCTGCCGCTGGCGGCCACCTCGCTGATGCGCGGCGGCGTCTACCTCGTAGCCAGCGGCAGCGAGGCGCTGACGCAGTCCCTGCTGTTCGCCAACCTGCCCGCCTCCGCCGCGCTGCCCACGATCTGCAGCGCCCGGCTGGCGCCGGGGCCGCGCCAGGACACCGCCTGGCTGGACCGCCGTCTGCTCACCGGCAACCTGGTGTTGCTGTCGCCGCGCAAGCGCTGGTGGTCCCGCCCGATGCTGACGGACTGCTTGGAAGACCTGAGCCACGGCCGGGACCGCCAGCCCGATGCCGGCGGTCCGCTGCTCCTGGTGCTGGCCCATGCCGAAGACTTCCTGCGCCTGCACCGCCCCAATGAGCTGAAGCGCGAGCTGAAGGCGGCCATGAGCTGGGCGCGCGCGCGCGACCACTGCGTGCTGCTGATCCTGAACCTGGGCTATATGGACCTCGCCGCCATCGCCCAACTGGAGCAAGCCGCCCATCGTTGCGCCGGGCTGGCGCTGGCCCAGGCGGTGGGGGTGGAAACCTTCAGCTGGCAGATCAGCCACTGGCTGGGCGCGGAAACCGTCAGCCTGGCCCAGGCCCAAGTGCTAACGCGCGACGAGGACGGCGCATTGTGTCTATTGAAGGAAGAGGACGAGCTTGCCGCCCGCCCCGCCCATGACACGCTGCAGGTCTACGCCACCCGCACCAGCCTGACCGGCAACGAGCCGCCCTCGCCGCTATGGCAGCTTTATGAAGACCTGGAGGAACTGCTGGTGGCGGCCAAGGGCGCTGTGGCGGCCAGCGTGCTGCTGGACACCGCCAGCCAGCAGCGCAACACCCTGACAGAAGCCATCGCCCAGTTGCGCAAGCAGTGCGGCCGCCGGCTGAAAATCGTGGTGCGCGAGGTGGGCGGCCGCCGGCTGCGTCAGAACGAGGAGCAGCTGTTGCTGCGGCTGGGCGCCAACACCGTGCTGCCGGCCGAGCTGCACTTCGCCAGCACCGTCAACCTGATCAACGCGCTGCAGCCCGCGGTGTTCCAGCCTTACGTCAAAATGGAGCAGCAACAGCTGCAGGACGCCAGCCAGCCGGCCCAGGACCGCGGCTGGCTGGCGCCGGCCGAGTTCATCGAAACCGTGCGCAAGACCGTGCAGCGCAGCAGCGCCATCAGCATACGCAATATGCTGGTCCTGCTGCAGCCAGCCATAGGCGTCACCCCGCGCGAGCTGCTGGCCCAGGGCCGCTTCCAGCGCGCGGGAGACCTGTGCACGGCGGATCGGCGCTATGCCTACCTGTTCCTGTTCGCCTGCGCCGAGACCGACGTGCCGACGGCCCTGGCCAATCTGTTCCGCTTGCCGGTGGAGGACATTGTTGAGAGTGAAATCCACTGCCCGGACAGCGAAAGCATTTTACAGGCGCTGACGCGGCTGGAGGCCGAACCCGAGCTGGCGGAACTGGAAATCCTGCCGGCCAGCGGCGGCGCCATGCCGGCCCAGGCGCGGGAGCCGCAACGCGTCCCGCTGCAAAGAATGGCCTTGCGGCGGCGCGGCGCCTAGACCAGTTTTCAGCCTTGCCGCGCGGCGCAGGCTGAATGAAAGGGAGACTCCATGCTGAACATGCTGCTCAGCGAATCGCAGTTCCTGATGCTGCTGACCGCAGCCATGGCCATCGCGATAGGCTACCTGGCACGCGCCCTGCTGTTGCCCTGGATCGTCCGCATGCGCCAGCGCCAGCTGCGCTACTTTCAGCCGCACGCTTACCAGCCTGAAGCCGGCCAGGCCTCGCCGCGCAAACCGGCTGAGCGCGCATGAGCGCGACATCCTCGCCCTCCGCGCGCCGCCCCCCCGCTCCCGTCGGCATGGGCGGCTGGAGCTTCTATTTCATCGTCAAGCTGGCCATGGACTGGCAGGGCGCGCTGAATCTGCATCCGCTGCCCAATCTGGCCTTTGCCCTGCTGTTGCTGCTGCCCGTACCGCGCGGCTGGCCCCGCTTCATGAGGGCGGCGCTGGCCTGGCCGGCCGCCATCGCCCTGCTGTATCGCGACAGCTGGCTGCCGCCGCCAGACAAGCTGCTGCCGCAACTGGCCGCGCTGCGCGGCTTCACGCTGAGCTATTGGATGGAGCTGGCTGGCCGCGTGCTGACGCCGTCGCTGCTCACCAGCGCCGTCATCTTGGTCTGCGGCTATCTCTTGCTGTCCCGCCATCTGCGCCTGGGCACCTTAGTCATGGCGGCACTGCTGGCGCTGGGCGGACGCCAGCTGTGGCAGGAAAGAGCGGTTCCCGTCCCGGTCGCCGCCGTCGCCGGCAGCGGTCAAACCGCCGCGCAAACGCCGGAAGAGCAGTTGGCGGCGTTCTACCGCGGCGAGAAGCAGCGGCGCGTGCAGTTTCAGCCGCTGCCGGCCGGCCCCGGCTTCGACGTGCTGCTGCTGCACATCTGCTCGCTATCCTGGGATGATCTGGAGGCGGTGGGGCTGGAGCATCATCCGTTGTTCTCGCGCTTCGACATGCTGTTCACGCATTTCAACAGCGCCGCCACCTATAGCGGCCCAGCCGCGTTGCGCGTGCTGCGCGCCAGCTGCGGCCAGCCCACTCACGCCGCGCTGTACGACCCTGCGCCGGATAACTGCTATCTGTTCTCCAATCTGGCGCAGCTAGGCTTCAAAGTGGAGGCCACCTTCAATCATGACGGCAGCTTCGATGGTTTCCTGAAGCAAGTGCGCAGCTACGGCCATCTGGACAAACCCTTGATCGATCAGCAAGGCCTGCCGGTCAATCTGCGCGCCTTCGACAGCAGCCCCATCTACAGCGACTACGCCACGCTGGACCGCTGGCTGCAGCTGCGTCAGCGGGACGACAGTCCGCATGTCGCTACCTACTACAACACCATCAGCCTGCACGACGGCAACCGCATCCCGGCAAAACCGGGCCTGTCCACCAACGACAGCTACCAATACCGCGCCAACCGCCTGTTCAACGACATAGATCGCTTCATAGACCAGTTGGAACAGAGCCACCGCAAGCTGATCCTGCTGGTGGTCCCAGAGCACGGCGCCGCGCTGCGCGGCGACAAGCAACAGTTTGGCGGCTTGCGCGAAATCCCTACGCCGCGCATCACCCTGCTGCCGGCGGCCATCAAGGTGATAGGCGGCGACAACCATGCCCATCAGGTGCGCATAGACCAGCCGATCAGCTACTACGCTGTCACCACCATATTGTCGCGCATGCTGAGCAAAAGCCCGTTCGGCCCAGACTACCAGCCGGACGCCTATGCGCAGGACCTGCCCGGCACGAGCTATGTGGCGGAAAGCTCGGGCTATGTGATGATGCAGAGCGGCACGCGCTACCTGCTGCGGCAGAGCGACGGGTCATGGAACGAATACCAGCCCTGAGTTACCAGGCGGCGGGCGGCTCCGCCGGCAGCGGCCAGGGCCCAGGCAGTGGCCCGGCTTGG
Source organism: Chromobacterium alticapitis (assembly GCF_002924365.1). Taxonomy (GTDB): domain Bacteria; phylum Pseudomonadota; class Gammaproteobacteria; order Burkholderiales; family Chromobacteriaceae; genus Chromobacterium; species Chromobacterium alticapitis. Next base: position 10,181 of record NZ_PQWB01000118.1, read on the forward strand.
ACCGCCGCGACAGGCGCCGACGCAACGGGAGACCTGGCCGGAACGGGCGCGGCAACAGGAGCCGGCGCGGGCAGCGGGGCCGACGCGACGCGGCGCTCGCCCGCGCGCAGCCTGGCCAGATTGGCGCGGACATCCCCGCGTCCGGGCGCGATGCGCAGCGCCCGCTCCAGCAGCAGCTCGGCGGAGGAAACGTCGCCGCGGACGGCCAGCAGCAGGGCCAACCGGTTGATGGCTTGCGGCTGGTAGGGATGCAGCCAGTATTCGGCGCGCGCCGCCGCCAATTCTGCGTCCGGCGCGGCCCAAGCCGGCTGCGCCAGCGCAAGCCAACATGCCAGCCATGCCGCCTGTGTCGCCCTCATGATCAAAACCCCGAATACGGCTGCAGCGGTTCGACCGGGAACGGCAGCGTCTGCGAAACGCCGTCCGGCTGATAGCGCAGGTAGAGCACCAGCCGGCTGGGCTGGAAGAATTGGGAATGCTGCATGTCGAGCATGCCGCCGAAAGCCAGCGTCGGGCTGGCCTGATATTCGAACGCCCCGCTCAGCTCATAGCCCCAGCCCGGCCCGGAGCTTGGAGAAAAGAACGGATTGCCGGCCGCCGCCTGCAAATCCGGCCGCGTGGGGTAGAACGGCGCGCCGTCCTCGCGCGAGCTGGACACCGATACCGAGCCGCGCACGAAATAGCTCCAGCGCTCATTGCGCGCCGCATAGCGCAGCGGCAGCGACAAGGAGTTGTAGCGCTGCGGACTGAAATAGCCGCCCTGGCCGAAAGTGAAGCCGCCCAGGTTCTTGCGGTACCAGAAATTGATGGAGTTCAGCCCCACGGTCACCAGCCGCGCAGGTTCGTCGAGCAGCCGCCAGTAAACGCCCGCCATCGCCGTCAGATCGCTGTTGCTTTCCACGTTCTCGCCGCTCAGTTGCTGATAGGCGAAATTGGACCAGGCGCCGAAACGTCCGCCCTGGTCGTAGCCCAGGCTGCCGCCCACGCTGTCCGCCACCACGCCGCCCCAGGTCTGGCCGGTATAGGGGTCGCGCACGCTGGCGTAAGTCAGCAGCGTGCTGGTCAGCGGCCGCCGCGACAGTTCCAGCTTGTAGTTCAGCGCGGACAGGCTGCCGGAATAGCGCGCGCCGCCCACCAGATTGGACACGGGAAAGCCTATGGGCGTATGGCCGATGTCCAGCCGCCAGCGCTCGTTCTCGTAGCCCACGCCCAGCGCCGCGCCGCTGGCATGCTGGCTGCCGTAGACGGCGGCGCAGGCCTGCGGCGTGGAGTTGGCCGCGCAAGCGGCCACGCTGCCGAAATGGTTCAAGGTGTAGTTATTGCTCGGATCCAGGTCCAGCGTGCCGGCGCGCATGTCGACGGCGTCGGCGCGCAGAAAGTAATGGCCATTGTCCGGCCCCGGCATTTCCGCCAGCAAAGGCGCCTGCCACATGGCCATCTGCGAGGTGCCGGGCGTGCCGTCGCCGGGCCGGCGATACAGCAGGTCCGCCCCCTGCCATACCTTGACGCTGCGTTGGTCGCGCAGCTCGGCATAACCCTTGCTCAGGCTCTCCTGCCGCGGGGCGTCAGCCGGCAAGGGCTGCAGCGGGCCGCCCGCTTCAGCTTCCGAAGGCGCGTCAGTTGCGGACGCGGCCAAGCCCTGCCGATACAGGCTCAGCGCCATGTCCGGCCGCTCCTGCGCCCTCGCCAGTTCCGCCGCCTGCAGGTACACGCCCGGCGTGGCCGCGCCGCCGGCCAGCAGCCGTTCCAGCTCGCGGTCCGCCCGCGCCGCGTCGCCCTGCGTCCGCACTCGGTCCAGCACGCGCAGCATGAAATCCGGATCGCGCGGCGGCGTCGTCGGCTGCAGCAGGCTGTCGGCCACGGCGCGGGCATCGGCCGGGCGGCCGGCGCCGATCTCGGCATCCAGCAAGTCCAGCCTGGTCTCGTCGTCGCTGGGCTGCGCGTCCAGCAGCTTGCCGGCGCGGGCGATGGCGTCGCTCCAGTTTTTCCGCCGCAGCGCCGAGGCCAGCAAGCCGCGCTGCAGCCGAGGACTATCCGGCGCGAGCGCCGCCGCCTGGCTCAGGATGGCGTCCGCCTCCTCCATCTTGCCCGCGGTGCGCGCCTGATCTGCCCTGGCCACGGCCAGGCTGGCCTGCAGCCCGTCCAGCGTCTGCCGCTGCTCCTTGCTCAGCCGCGTCCGCTCGCGTTCCGCGCTGTCCAGCAGCGGCTGCGCCGTCGCCATGTCGCCCTGGCCCAGCGCCAAATCAGCGTAGGCGAGCTGGCTGTCCAGCGTGGGTTGCCGCACATACAAGGCCTGCAGCACTTGCCGCGCCTGGACGGCATCGCCCAGCCGTTGCCAGGCCGCGGCCAGCTCTCCCATGCGGGCGACGTCACTCCCCAGCGCCCGCTCCGCATCCAACAGCCGCAGCCGCGCCTGCTCAGGCCGGCCCAGCGCCGCCTCCGCCTCGGCCAGCGCCACTGTCTGGTTCAGCCAGACCCGGCGCTGCAGCGCGGCCATGCCCGCCGTGCGCTCAGCCGGCGCCACTTTCTCCAGCGCGGCCAGCGCCGCGATATTGGCGTCGCGCTTGGATTCGAACAGCGCGTAGGCATACAGATTGGCCGGATCGGCCTTGGGCGCGGCGGCCAGCTCGTTCAACAGCGCGCTGCCCTCGGCCCCCTTGCCCACGGCCAGCAGCGCGCTGGCCAGGGCATAGCGGTTCCAGACATTCTGCGGCTGCAAGGCCACCGCCTGTCGCAAATACGGCAGCGCCGGCTCTGCCTGGCCCTTGTCCAGCCAGGCGTCGCCGCGCGCGCGCGCCAGCTGCGCCTGCGCGGTGACGTAGCTCGTTCCCAGCTTGGTCCGCTGCGCGGCCGGCATGGCGGCGAGCAGCTGGCCGGCTTCGTTGAAACGCTCCTGATCCAGATAAATGCCCATCAGGCCGGCCAAGGCCGGCCCGCTGTCCGGCCGCCGCCGCAGCACCAGCCAGTACGCATCGCGCGCGGCCGGGGCATTGCCGCGCCTGGCCTGCCAGTCAGCCTCCGCCAATAGCACGTCCGGGTCGTCCGGGCGCGTCTGCCTAACCGCATCCAGCAGGCTACG
>NZ_PQWB01000119.1 GCF_002924365.1 Chromobacterium alticapitis
CCCTGGGTGTCATACGCGCCATCCAGCGTCGCCGTGGCAACGGGTTCATCCGCCGGCAGCGGCATCAACCACTCCGGCAGTATCGGCGCGTCTCCCGCACCATTGCCAGTCACCTCGATGGCCCGGATTTCCAGCGTTTCGGCATCGATGCCGAGGTGTACCTTGCGCCATTGCCGACGATATTCGGCGCCATGTTTTTTGCGTTTCCACTCGCCTTCGCC
>NZ_PQWB01000120.1 GCF_002924365.1 Chromobacterium alticapitis
GCGGCGTGGAAGCGCGCGGTGGAGCTGCTGCGCGAGGTGGGCCTGCCGGAACCGGAGAAGCGGATCAAGAGCTATCCGCATGAGCTGTCCGGCGGCCAGCAGCAACGGGTGATGATCGCCATCGCCATCGCCTGCGAGCCCAAGCTGTTGATCGCCGACGAACCGACCACGGCGCTCGATGTCACGATTCAGAAGCAGATCCTGCAGTTGATCGCGGATCTGCAGAAGAAGCATGGCATGTCGGTGCTGTTCATCACCCACGACCTGGGCGTGGTGGGCGAATTCGCCGACGAAGTGGTGGTGATGCGCCACGGCGTGATCCGCGAGCAAGGCACGGTGAAGCAGATCTTCGAGAACCCGCAGGATGCCTACACCAAGGCGCTGCTGTCGTGCCGCCCGCACCTGGACCGCCGCCCGGCCAGGCTGGCGGTGATCGACGACTTCCTGAAGCCGGAGCCTTACGTGGAGCCGCCGCACCGCGAGCGCGGCTACGCGGCGGGCGACGAGATCGTGCTGGACGTGCAAGGCTTGTGCAAGAGTTTCGACATCCGCGAAGGCCTGTTCGGCAAGCGGCAGTTCCACGCGGTGAAGGATGTGTCCTTCCAACTGGCCAAGGGCAAGACCTTGGGCATCGTCGGCGAATCGGGCTCCGGCAAGACCACCGTGGGCCTGACCCTGGTGCGGCTGCACCAGGCCACGGCTGGCCGCGCCCTGTTCCACGGCCAGGACCTGATAGGCATGAGCGCCAAGGCCTTCCACGCCTACAAGAAGCGCATCCAGATCATCTTCCAGAACCCGTACGCGTCCTTGAATCCGCGCTTCACGGTGGAGCAGATTTTGACCGAGCCGATGCAGCTGCACGGCATCGGCCAGGACGCCGGCCAGCGGCGGCGCCTGGCGCAAGACCTGCTGGACAAGGTGGGCCTGCCGGCCGGAGCCTTGGCCAAGTACCCGCACGAGTTCTCCGGCGGCCAGCGCCAGCGCATCGCCATCGCGCGCTGCCTGACGCTGAAGCCGGAAGTGCTGATCTGCGACGAGTCGGTGTCGGCGCTGGACGTGTCGGTGCAGGCGCAGGTGCTGAACCTGCTGCAGGAC
>NZ_PQWB01000121.1:0-65660 GCF_002924365.1 Chromobacterium alticapitis
CGGCGCGAAGGCGGCGATCTGCGCCGGATTGGCGCCGAAGCCCGCGCGCAATAGCAGATGGCGCGCGCCATCGACGCCGATGTCGGCCAGGGCGGCGACAGGCTGGGCGCATAGGGCGGCGGCCAGCAAGAGTGTCTTGATCATGCGGTCCCCCATTCCGGGTGGATTTTTCAGCGAGCGTTTGCAGCATAGCGGCCGCTTTTCGCGCCGGTGTTAAGCGGTTTGGCCATAGTGTTAAGTTGTTTGCCGCAATCTCCGCTATACTGTGCGCCTGTCACCGGGGGTGCCCGCCATGCGGGCTGAGAGACACCCTGAGAACCTGATCTGGATCATGCCAGCGGAGGGAGCGTGATGCGCGGGAACCGTCCCGCATGCCCGCTTGCTCCGTCGTTTTTTCGCACGGAGAATTCCATGAAGTTGTTCCCCAAGCTTGTCGTCGCCGTCCTGGGCCTGTCCGGCCTGTCCGTTCACGCCGCCGAGCTGCGCGTGCTCGCGCACAGCTCCTTCGCCATCGACAAGCCGCTGCTGGCCGCTTTCGAGAAGCAGACCGGCGCCAAGGTATCCATCATCAAGGCCGGCGACGCCGGCGAGATGGTCAACAAGCTGATACTGACCAAATCCAATCCCATCGCCGACGTGGTGTTCGGCATAGACAACAGCCTGATAGGCAAGGCCGAGCAGGCCGGCGCGCTGGCGCCGCTGCCGGCGGAGTTGGCCAAGGGCGGCAAGGTCAGCCTGCCGGGCATGGCGGCCATCGACTATGGCTATGTGACGCTGAACTATGACAAGGCCTGGTTCGCCAAGAACAAGCTGCCGCTGCCCAAGACGCTGAATGATTTGACGCTGCCGGCCTACAAGAACCTGCTGGTGGTGGAAAACCCGGCCACTTCCAGCCCGGGCCTGGCTTTCCTAGCCTCCACCATCCATGCCCTGGGCGAGGAAAAGGCTTTCGCCCTGTGGGGCAAGCTGCGCGACAACGGCCTCAAGGTGAGCAAGGGCTGGACTGAAGCCTATTACACAGACTTCTCCAAGAACGGCGGCGGCCGGCCCATCGTGGTGAGCTACGCCACCAGCCCGGCGGCCGAGGTGTTCTACAGCAAGGAAAAACTGGCCGACGCGCCGACCGGCAACCTGCCGCTGCCAGGCGCGGTGTTCCGCCAGGTGGAGGGCGCGGCCCTGGTCAAGGGCGGCAAGGAGCCCAAGCTGGCCCAGCAGTTCATCGCCTTCCTGCGTTCGGACGCGGTGCAGAAGGACATCCCGACCCAGATGTGGATGTATCCGGCCATGGACAAGATCGAGCTGAACCCGGTGTACAAGTACGCCGAGCAACCGGCCGCGCACGACACGCCGGACAACGCCGCCTTGGCCGCCAAGCAGCGCGGCTGGGTCAGCCGCTGGACGCGGGTGGTGCTGAAGTCCGGTCAGTGACGCGGCGTGACGTTTTCAAGCGTTTTCTGTCATGATGCGGGCATTGTTGATTGGAAGCTGCGTGATGATTGAAGATGTAATGAGCCCCCGCCTGATTCTGCGCCATCTGGAGCCGGCGTGCTTGCAGGCCTGCCTGCGCGGCGACGTGGTCGCCGCCGCGCTAAGCCTGGGCAGTCGCCTGGCCGACGACTGGCTGCGGGAGACGGATTTAATGGCGATGCGGCTGGCCGACATGGCGGAGGACCCCGCCTATGCGCCATGGTCGGTGCGCGCGCTGCTGCGCCGCGACGACCTGGCCATGGTGGGCCACATCAATTTCCACACCGTGCCGGGCCATCCGTATCTGAACGGCTACGGCGACGTGGAGCTGGGCTATGCGGTGTACCCGGCCTTCCGCCGCCAGGGCTATGCGCGCGAGGCGCTGCTGGCCATGGCCGGCTGGGCGGCGGAGCAGGGCGGCGTGTCGCGGCTGGTGTTGTCCATCGCGCCGGACAATGCGCCGTCGCAGGCGCTGGCCGCGCAGCTGGGCTTTGCCAAAGTAGGGCAAATCCGCGACGAAGACGGTTGCGAGGATGTATTGACGGCTGACTGGCCGTTGTCTGGAGCATGTGTTTGAAGCAGTTTGTTTCATCCAGGCCGGCGCTCGCCGGCTTGCCTCTGTTGTTTCTATTCCTGTTGGCCGTCTTGCCCTTGGTCCGTTTGCTGGCCGAGGGCGGCCTGCAGTTCAGCCCTGGCTTGTTGAGCGATGCCTATCTGCGTTGGCGCTTGTTGTGGTCGCTGGGCCAAGCCGCGGCCAGCGCCTTGTTATGCCTGCTGCTGGGCGCGCCGCTGGCCTGGCTGCTGGCGCGCTACCGTTTTCCCGGCCGCTCCCTATTGTTGCGCCTGCTGATGCTGCCTTTCGTCATGCCCACCCTGGTGGCGGCGATGGGCGTGCTGGCATTGTTCGGCCCGCAGGGCCTGTTTGGCGTCAATCTGCAGGACACGCCATGGCTGCTGCTGTACGGCAATCTGTTCTTCAATCTGCCGCTGGTGGTGCGCGCCGGCTGCGACGGTTTCGCCCAGACGCCGGCCAGCCGCCTGGCCGCCGCGCGCACGCTGGGCGCCACGCCGTGGCGGGCCTTCTGGCGCGTGGAGTGGCCGGCGGCGCTGCCCTGGCTCTTGTCCAGCCTGTGCCTGGTCTTCCTGTATTGTTTCTCCGGCTTCGGCTTGGCGCTGATTCTGGGCGGCCAGCGCTACGCCACGCTGGAGGTGGAAATTTATACTCTGGTGGCTTACGAGCTGAACCTGGCCGATGCCGGCGCGCTGGCGCTCGTGGTGTTGGCCGTGTGCGGCGGCATGGCCGCGCTGTACGCCTGGTTGGCGCGGCGGCTGGCGACGGCTGCCAGGGTTGAGCCGCTGCCCTTGAGGCCGGCGGCCAGCCTGAGGGAAAAGATGGCTTTGGCCGCCGCGCTGGCCGTGTTGCTGCTGTTTGCAGGCCTGCCTTTGCTGGCCGTCATGTGGCGCGGCCTCGCCGCCGCGTCCGGCTGGTCCGCCTTGTGGGATGACGACGTCCGGCTGGCCTTGTGGAACAGCGCGCGCTTCACCGGGCTGACCGTGCTGGCGGCCGGCGCGCTGGGCCTGGCCCATGCTTTTGCCTGCGGCCGCAGCCTGGCCATGCGCGCGCTGATTTTCCTGCCTTTCGTCGCCTCGCCGGTGTGCGTGGCCTTCGGCCTCTTGCTGTTGTATCCGCAGTGGAGTGCCGCGCTGGCCTTGTTGCTGGGCGCTTATGCCTTGCTGGCCTACCCGTTCGTCGCCAAGGCGCTGCTGACGGCGTTGGACGGTCAGCCGCCGCATTGGCACGCAGCCGCGCGCAGCCTGGGCGCCAGCCCATGGCGGGTGTTTTGCCGCGTGCAATGGCCACTGTTGCAGCCGGCCTTGCGTCGCGGCCTGGCCTTCGCCGCCGCCACCGCGGTGGGCGAGTTCGCCGTCACCTTGTTTTTGTCTCGTCCGGAATGGCTGACGCTGACCACGCTGATCTACCAGAAGCTGGGCAAGCCCGGCGCGGTCAATGCCGACGCGGCGATGCAGCTGTCCTGCCTGCTGATGCTGCTGGCCTGCGTCGCGTTCTGGATCATAGAAACCGCCGGCGGCGCCGGCTCATGGGAGGACAGTCGTGCTGACGCTGCGAAACCTGAATAAGCGCTTCGGCGCGCGCGTGGTGGCGGACGACGTCTCCTTGAGCGTCGCCGCCGGCGAAACCCTGGCTCTTTTGGGACCATCCGGCTGCGGCAAGAGCACCTTGCTGAAGATGATTGCGGGGCTGGAGCGGCCGGATGGCGGCGAGCTGCGCTTTGACGGCGCGGATCTGGCGAAACTGCCGCCGGAGCGGCGCGGCTTCGCGCTGATGTTCCAGGATTTCGCCTTGTTTCCGCATCTGGATGTGTTGGGCAATGCGATGTTCGGCCTGATCGAGCAGGGCTTGCCCAAGCGCGACGCAGCGGCGCAGGCGCGGGCCATGCTGGCGCGGGTGGGTCTGGCCGACCATGTCGGGCGTAAAGTCTGGACGCTGTCCGGCGGCGAGCAGCAACGGGTGGCGCTGGCGCGGGCGCTGGCGACGCAGCCGCGGCTATTGTTGCTGGACGAGCCGTTTTCCAGCCTGGACGCGGACCTGCGCCGGCAACTGCAGCGCGTCTTCCGCGGCCTGCTGCGAGAGGCTGGCGCGCCGGTCATCATCGTCACCCATGACCGAGAGGAAGCCTTCGCCCTGGCGGATCGGGTGGCGGTGCTGAAGGATGGCAGGCTGCTGCAGTGCGATACGCCGCAGCGTTTGCTGGCCGCCCCGGCCGATGCCTGGCTGGCGCGCTTCATCGGCTATGAAAACGTGCTGGAGCATGCGGTGGCGCCGCCGCAGGCGCTGTTGCTGGGCGACGACCAACCGCCGGCGCGCATCGTGGAGCTGACCTGGCTGCCGGACGGCGCGCGGCTCAAGGTGGCGGCCCAGGCCGGCGAACTGGCGCTGAGCCTGTCCGCGCGCGAGGCCGCGCGTTGGCAAGACTCGCTGTTCGTCGGCGGCGAGATAGGCGTGGGCCTGGACGAGTCTTGCTTGCTGCGCTTTGGCTGATTCAGCGGCGCAGGGTTTCCACCGCGTTCGCCAGGCGTTCGATTTCCTCGTCCAGCGTCAGGTAGCTGACCGAGGCGCGGATTAGTTGGTCGAGGCGGCGCGATTGCATGTCAAGCGGGGTATAGAAGGCAGGGCTGGCGGCGACGGTCACGCCGCGTTCGGCCAGCCGGCGCGCGGCGGCATCGGCGGCGATGCCGTCCATCTGGAAAGACACGAGGCCGGAATGGTCTCGCCCAAGGTCCGCCATGGCCACCCCAGGAATGGCGGCTAGTCGAGCGCGCAGCGATTGCGCGGCGGCATCGGTTGCCGCGCGGATGTTCTCAAGGCCTAGCGCCAGCGCTTCTTCCACCGCATTGGCCAGTCCGCCGTGCAAGGCTTGCGAGGCTTCCGCGTTTTCGAAGCGCGCCGCGCCGGCGCGCCAGCTGGCAGCGCCGTCCTGGTCGGTCAAGGCCGACAATCGGTCGGCGAAAACCGGCGACAGCCGAGGCAGAAAGTCGCGGCGGACATACAGGAAACCTGTGCCCTTGGGGCCGCGCAGCGCCTTGCGGCCTGCGCCGCTCAGGACATCGCAGCCTAGTTTCTCTACATCGATCGGCAGCTGGCCAACGGCCTGGGCCGCATCGATGAAGTAGGGAATGCCATGGCGGCGCGCGATGCGGCCGATGGCGGCGGCCGGATTGATCAGGCCGCCGTTGGCGGGCAGCCAAGTCAAGGCGATCATTTTCACGCGCGCATCCAGCATGGCTTCCAGCGCGGCGGCGTCGACCGCGCCCTGGGCGTCGCAAGGAATGGTTTCTATGCGGGCGCCGGCTTGGCCGGCGCAAAGCGCCATCGCGGCCAGATTGCCGCCCCACTCATGGCGGCCGACCAGGATGCGGTCGCCGGCGCGCCAAGGCCCCATCGCGGCGAAGGCCAGACCCCAGCCATGCGAGTTGCCTCCGGTCAGCGCGATTTCATCGCGGTCGGCGCTTAATAATGCCGCCAGCGCCGTTCTGGCGATTTCGGTCTGCTCCCGCATGGGGGCGCCGAGGTGAGGCCAGCGCGCGCTTTCCTCGTTTTGCAATCGTTGCGCGACGGCCAACGTTTTAGCTGAAACCGGCGCTTGCGCCGCGTAATTGAAATAGGCGCTGTTTTCCAGCCCCGGCGTGGCGGCGCGCAAGGCATGAAGGACGGAGGGGGAAAAGGGCTGCATGCCGGTCTCCATTCTGGTCAGCCTTGCGCCAGGGCGACGATGGCTTCGACTTCCACTGCGGCGCCGGCCGGCAGCGAAGCGACGCCGACGGCGCTGCGGACATGGCGGCCGGCTTCGCCGAACACCGCCGTCATCAGGTCCGAAGCGCCATTGGCGACCTGGCTTTGCTGATCGAAGCCGGGGGCGGCGGCGACGAACACGGTGAGTTTGACGACGCGAGCCACGCGGTCCAGGCGGTCGCCGGTGGCGGAGGCGATTTGCGCCAGCACGCCCAGCGCGGCCTGGCGGGCGGCTTCTATGCCCTGCGTGGTGGAAACCTCGTCGCCCAGCCGGCCGGTTTGCAGCGGCTGGCCCTCAATCCGGCCTATCTGGCCCGAGATATACAGCAAGCCGTCCTGAACCAGGCTGGGCGCGTAGTTGGCGGCGGGAGGCGAGGCGGGAGGGAGGAGCAGGTTCAGTTCGGAAACGCGCGCGGACAAGGTGGCGGACATGGGGGGCTTTCATCTGGGATGGAGAAGACCCGATGCTAAGCGGGAGAGTCCGGCGGCGACCAATCAATTGTTTGGCTTTATGGATGAGTTGAATTCATCCATGAGGCCGCGGCCTCCCGCAGCCAGTCGCGCAATGCCGGCACCGAGGGGCGGGACGGCTGTTTGGACGAAACCAGCCACCAGCCGATATCGTCCGTTTCCAGCCAGGGCGAATCCATCGCCATCACCAGCGCGCCGCAGGACAGGTGGCGGGCAAGCAGATGGCGGCGGCCTAGCAGCACGCCCTGGTTGGATTGCGCGGCTTCCAGCGCGATGTTGTAGTCGCTGAAGGCCTGTGGACGGGCTGTTTGCAGGTTGGCGCCATGCCGCCTGGCCCAGGCTTCCCATTCGAACGAGGGCCAGGTGGAGGCCAGCAGCGGCAGCTTCAGCAAGTCGCTGGCTTGTGGGTGGGCCGGCAGGCTGGCGCGCAGCGAAGGCGAGCAGACCGGAGCCAGCTGTTCGCTCATCAGCAGCTGGACGGAGAGGCCGGTCCAGCCTCCGCGGCCATAGCGTATGGCCAGGTCCGCCGCGCCGTTGGCGACATCGGCCAGCGCAGTGTCCGCCTGCAGCCGCAGCGCGATGTCAGGGTGCGCCTGGGAGAACGCGCCCAGCATAGGCGCCAGCCAATGCGCGGCGAAGGCGGGCAGCAGGCTGAGCGTCACCGGCTCGCTGGCGGCCTCGACCCGGGCGCGGGCGGTGCTTTCCTGCAGCAAGGCGAACGCGGCGGCGACGCCGCGGTAATAATCTTGGCCGCGTGGCGTCAGCGCCACCTCTCGCACCCGGCGTTCGAACAGCGGCGCGCCCAGATCCTGCTCCAGCTTGCGGATGTGGTGGCTGACGGCGCTTTGCGTCACGCACAGCTCGTCCGCCGCCAGGCTGAAGCTGAGGCGGCGGGCGGCGGCTTCGAAGGCGCGCAGGGAAAGCAGGGAGGGCAGCGGGCGGGAGGACATGCAGGCATGCTACTTGATGCCAAGCTGGCCGCAAAGCGCGGCGACGCGCAGCAGGCTAGCCGGCCTCGTTCAGAGCGTGCGCCTCAGCGCCATCGGGGTCAGGCCATAGCGTTGGCGGAAGCGGGCGCTGAAACGGGAGGCGGAGGCGTAGCCGCTGCTGGCCGCGATGTCAGCGATGGCGCGTTCGCCGTTTTGCACCTGTTGCAAGGCCAGCCCCATGCGCACGTTTTCCAGTATGCCGCGAAAGCTGCTGTCTTCTTGGGCCAGATGGCGGCGCAGGGTGGACGCGCCCTGATTGAGGCGCTTGGCCGCCATCTCCACGCTCCAGCTGGCGGCGGGGTCGAGCAGCAGCAAGTGCCTCACCCGCTCGGTTATGGTGCCGGCGGCGGGGCGGAGCAGCGGTTCGATCCGTCCCGCCAGCGCCAGCGCCAGCAGCACGCCGAAAGCGTGGTGAGCTGACATTTCCGGCGCGTTGTCGTCGAGCAGGCTGCCGAGCAGGGCGTTCCAGGCGGTTTCCGCGCGTGGGTCCAACCGCGGGCATAGTTCGAATCCCGGCCGCTGCGACAGCAGCAGCGGGCCGTGGCGCTGGCGGAAGTCATCGAGCAAGCCGGGCGGCAGCGTAACGATGTCGGCGTGATAGCCGTCCGGTCCGGGAAGGTTGAGGATGTCCGCCTCGATGCCGGCCGGCAGCAGCACCAGTTGCTGCCGGCCGGCCGACATTTCCCGTTCGCCCAGCCAGAGGCGTTTGATGCCCTGGCGGACGCGGCACAGCGCCGGCGAGAACACGGGCACCCGCTTGATGCTTTGCGGCAGGCGGGCGCGGATTTCCCCGGCCTCGATGCGGCTGACGCGATGGCGGGGGGCGGGCATCGATGCCTCAGCGGCCGTAAGTGGCGGTGAGGCTGGCCTTGCCCAGCGCGTTGGCGTTGAGCATATAACCCACCAGCGCGCCGCTGGCGTCGGCGTCCAGCGGCAGCTTGTCCGTCTTCAGCGCCCAGACGGTGAATTGGTAGCGGTGCGGCTTGTCGCCCACCGGCGGGCAGGCGCCGCCGAAGCGCGATTCGCCGAAGTCGGTGCGGCCTTGTACCGCGCCTGCGGGCAATTGGCCGCCAGCGCTGCCTGCGCCTTCCGACAGCGAATGGACGCTGGCCGGCAGATTGACCACGGTCCAGTGCCACCAGCCGCTGCCGGTCGGCGCGTCCGGATCGTAAGCGGTGATGGCGAAGCTCTTGGCGCCGGCCGGAGCGCCGCTCCAGGACAGCTGCGGCGAGACGTTGCCGCCTTCGCAGCCAAAGCCTTTATAGACCTGGCGCAGGCTCAGCGGCTTGCCGTCGGCCATGCTGTCGCTGTTCAGTTTGAAACCATCGGCGTGGGCAGCCAGCGGCAGGGCGAGCAGGCTGGCGATCATCAAGGCGGTGCGCATATCAGTTTTCCTGTGGGTGAATGACATGACAGATGATAGTCCGCGGTGGGGCTCGCCGCTGTGCCGAAACGCTCGCCCGCGGCGCTGGAGCGCTCTTTCGCGAGCGATTACGGCGATGGCTGCCGCGGCGCCTAGCCGAACTCAGGCGCTTGCGGTTTCTTCGCCTAGGGCAAAGCGGCGCAGGTCGTCGCCGGCCAGGCGGTAGCGCACCCATTCTGCCTGCGGTTTGGCGCCCAGGGACTGGTAGAAATCAATGGCCGGCTGGTTCCAGTCCAGCACGCTCCATTCGAAACGGCCGCAATCGTGTTCCAGCGCCAGTTGCGCCAGGTGTTTCAATAAGGCCTTGCCGGCGCCGGCAAGGCGCATTTCCGGCGTGACGTACAGATCTTCCAGATACAGGCCGTTCTTGCCCAGCCATGTGGAGTAGCTGAAGAAATACACGGCGAAGCCGGCCAGTTGGCCGTCGACATGGCACATCAGCGCCTGGGCCTTGGCCTGCGGGCTGAACAGCGTGGCTTCGATGTCGGCGATGCCGGCCACCACCTCATGTTCGGCGCGCTCGTAAATGGCCAGTTCGGTAATGAAACGATGGATTTCGACCGCGTCCTGCGGCCGGGCGGGGGTGATGGCGATGTCGGTCATGAGAAGCTCCGTATGCGAGTGATGGCCTCATCTTAATGCGGATTGCTAGAATGAATACAGTGCATTATTTTCAGCATGAAATGAATAAAATTCACGACAATTTACGCGGCCTGGATCTCAACCTGCTGCGCGTGTTCGATGCCTTGTACCGCAGCCGTTCGGTCCAGTCGGCGGCCGATGCGCTTGCCATCAGCCCATCGGCCTGCAGCCATGCGCTGTCGCGGCTGCGCGAATCGGTGGGCGATGAACTGTTTCTGCGCACCGGCCGGGAAATGCGGCCGACTGAGCGAGCGCGGCGGCTGTCTGTCGTGGTGGAGCAGGCGCTTTCGCTGTTGGCCGATGGCTTGCGGCAGGGCTTGGACTTTGACCCGGGCAGCAGCGACAGGCTGTTTACGTTGGCCGCCACCGATTACACCGCCTTCGCGGTGCTGCCCGCATTATTGGAACGGATGAGCCTTCAAGCGCCGCGCTTGCGGTTTCGTGTGGTGCAGACTGGTCAGAAAGTGCCATTGGAAGAGTTGCTGGCGGGCAGCATAGATTTTGCTCTGGGTTATTCGGAGGAGGGCGGTTCTACGCCGGAGGGCGTGGACGAATTCGATTGGTTGGAGGATGAATATGTCGCTGCGGCGTCCTTGCAGCATCCGCGCATAGGCGACACGCTGTCGCTGGAGGCCTATCTGGCTGAGCGGCACGTAGTGGTGGCGCCGTGGAATGAGCCGCGCGGGGTGGTGGATCATGTGTTGGAACGGCTGGGTTTGGCGCGAGAGATAGGCCTGCTGCTGCCCTCGGTGCTGGCCGCGCCTTTCATCATAGGCCGCAGCGAGCTGATCATGACTTTGCCTGGCCGGGCCGCGCGGCTATTGGCGAAAACAGCAGGCGTCCGGCTATTGGCGCCGCCCTTCGCTATTCCGCCTTATCGATTGAAAATCTACCGCCACCTTCGTCATGCGGACGATGCCGCGCATCAGTGGGTGACGCGGCAGCTGCTGGCTTGTCGACCGGGCGGAGGAACATGCAAAAAGCCGGGCAAGCCGGCGTTGTTGTAAAGTGAACGCTATGGCTCAACCCGCCAGCCAGCTCCCCGGATGGGCCTCCAGCCAGGTCTTGATGTTCTTGGCGTCGTGCACGCGGGCCGAGCTGGCGCCGGCGTCCAACAGCACGATGATCAAGGGCTGCGAGCCGACCACGGCCTGCAGCACCATGCAGCGGCCCGCTTCCTGGATGTAGCCGGTTTTCTGCACCGCGATGTCCCAATCGCCCTCGCGCACCAGCGCGTTGCTGTTGCGGTACTGCAGCACATGGTTGCGCACCGAGAGGATCTGGTGCTGCTCGGTGGTGGTGAATTCGCGGATCAGCGGATAGTCGTCGGCGGCCTTGACCATCTTGGCCAGATCGGCGGCGGTGGAGGTGTTGCGCACGTCCAGGCCGGTCGGATCATGGAAAATGGTTTCAGTCATGCCCAGGCTGCGCGCCTTGCGATTCATGCGCTCGACGAAGGCGGCGGTGCCGCCGGGCAGGGTGGTGCGCGCGAGCGTGGCGGCGGCGCGGTTTTCCGACGACATCAGCGCCAGCAGCAGCATTTCCTTGCGGGTGAGCGTGGTGCCGACGGCCAGCCGCGAGGTGGTGTGTTTGACGCGGTCTATCTCCGCGTTGCTGACCGTCACCTGTTCGTCCAGCGCCGCGCCGGAATCCAGCAGCACCATGGCGGTCATCAGCTTGCTGATGGACGCGATGGGCATGCGCTGGTGGGTATTCTTCTCATACAGCGTTTCGCCGGTGCTGCCGTTGATGACCAGCACCGAGCGGGAATTCAGCCGCGGGGCGCTGTAGCCGGCCATTTCGCTGGCTACCATCACGCCTTGCGGCGGAGCCGCCATTACCGGCATGGCCAGGGCCGCCGATACCAGCAGGCTTGCGATTTTCTTGATCATGCTTCACTCCGTGTGCGCGCATGTGTTGGGATGAAGGACGGACTTTATTTTTGCGGCATTTAAAAGTAAATGACAGCAGATATCTGTCATTTCCCGGCGCGCGCTATTGGAGTCCTGTTTGCATTTTAAACAATGTTGCACGGCTGTGAAGGCTTGGCAGAGGATTTTTCCGCGCTATATTCGTCGAACGGCTGAAAGCGCCGGCGGCGCGGAAAGCCGGGATGGGCGGACGAGGCGCGCAAGGGGGTGTGATTGGAGAGAGACAAGCGTAAAATCATCGGTTTCGCCACTTTGCCGCCCCAAGCCATGCTGCTGACTTTTCCCGACAGTCCATTTCAGCTGAACCAGCCTTTCGCCCCGGCCGGCGATCAGCCGTCCGCCATCGAGAAACTGGTGGAGGGGTTGTCCGACGGCCTGTCCTACCAGACCCTGCTGGGGGTGACCGGTTCCGGCAAGACCTACACCATGGCCAACGTCATCGCCCAAACCGGGCGGCCGGCCATCATCATGGCGCACAACAAAACGCTGGCGGCGCAGCTGTACAGCGAGATGCGCGAATTCTTCCCGCACAACGCGGTGGAATACTTCGTCTCCTACTACGACTACTACCAGCCGGAAGCCTACGTTCCCAGCCGCGATCTGTTCATCGAGAAAGATTCCAGCATCAACGAGCACATCGAGCAGATGCGCTTGTCGGCGACCAAGTCGATATTGGAACGTCCCGACTGCATCATCGTGGCGACGGTGTCGGCGATCTACGGCATCGGCGACCCATCCGACTACCACCAGATGATCCTGCATCTGAAGGAGGGCGAGACCACGCCGCAGCGCGACATCATCAGCCGCCTCACCACGATGCAGTACAGCCGCAATGACATGGACTTCGGCCGCGGCACTTTCCGCGTGCGCGGCGACGTGATCGACATCTACCCGGCGGAAAGCAGCGACACCGCCTTGCGCGTCAGCCTGTTCGACGACGAGGTGGAAACGCTGACCCTGTTCGACCCGCTGACCGGCACCACCAAGCAGCGCGTCGGCCGCTTCACCGTGTTTCCGTCCAGCCACTACGTGACGCCGCGCGACACCGTGCTGCGCGCCTGCGAGCAGATCAAGGACGAGCTGCGCCGCCGCATCGAGTGGTACCAGAAGGAAGGCAAGCTGGTGGAGGCGCAGCGCATCGAGCAGCGCACCCGTTTCGACCTGGAAATGCTGTATGAAATGGGCTTCTGCAAGGGCATCGAAAACTATTCGCGCCATTTCTCCGGCCGCGGTCCCGGCGATCCGCCGCCGACCTTGATCGACTACCTGCCCAAGAACGCGCTGATGTTCATCGACGAGAGCCACGTCACCGTGCCGCAGGTGGGCGCGATGTACAAAGGCGACGCCGCGCGCAAGGCCAACCTGGTGGAGTACGGCTTCCGCTTGCCGTCCGCCGCCGACAACCGGCCGCTGAAGTTCCACGAGTTCGAGCAACTGATGCCGCAGACTGTGTTCGTGTCGGCGACGCCGGCAGTGTACGAGAAGGACCACGCCGGCCAGGTGGTGGAGCAGGTGGTGCGGCCGACCGGCCTGGTGGACCCGCAGATCGAGATCCGCCCGGTGGCCACCCAGGTGGACGATCTGCTGTCCGAGATACGCGACCGCATGGCGCGCGGCGAGCGGGTGCTGGTCACCACGCTGACCAAGCGCATGTCTGAGCAACTGGCCGACTACTACACCGAGCACGGCATCAAGGTGCGTTATCTGCACAGCGATATCGACACTGTCGAGCGGGTGGAGATCATCCGCGACCTACGCCTGGGCATGTTCGATGTGCTGATAGGCATCAACCTGCTGCGCGAAGGCCTGGACATCCCGGAAGTGAGCCTGGTGGCGATCCTGGACGCGGACAAGGAAGGTTTCCTGCGTTCCGAGCGCAGCCTGATCCAGACCATAGGCCGCGCCGCGCGGAACCTGAACGGCAAGGCGCTGCTCTACGCCGACCGCATCACCGATTCCATGCGCAAGGCGATGGACGAGACCGAGCGCCGCCGCGCCAAACAGATGGCGTTCAACGCCGAGCATGGCATCGTGCCGCGCGGCGTGGAGAAGAAGGTCAAGGACATCATAGACGGCGTCTACAGCGTGGAAGCCGAGCGCAAGAAGCTGGTGGACGAGGCTGCGGTGGCGATGATGGACGAGAAGACGCTGGCCAAGGAGATCAAGCGCCTGGAGAAAGACATGCTGGAGGCGGCGCGCAATCTGGAGTTCGAGAAAGCCGCCCGCATCCGCGACGAGTTGAAGCAATTGAAGGAAAAGGCCTGGCTCAGCGAGCTATAGAGCCGGCCCCGTTTCCTCCACTATCCCCGCGAAATCAGCGGGGATTTTTCTTGTTGG
Organism: Chromobacterium alticapitis; assembly: GCF_002924365.1. GTDB lineage: Bacteria > Pseudomonadota > Gammaproteobacteria > Burkholderiales > Chromobacteriaceae > Chromobacterium > Chromobacterium alticapitis. The sequence continues at coordinate 13,573 of NZ_PQWB01000121.1, forward strand.
CCGCGCAGCGCCTGCTGGCGGAAACGCTGCGCCAGCACCGCGCACACCATCAGCTGGATCTGGTGGAACAGCATCAGCGGCAGCACGATGGCGCCGATGGCGTGGCCGGCGAACAGCACCTTGGCCATGGGCACGCCGCTGGCCAGGCTTTTCTTGGAGCCGCAGAACAGAATGGTGATCTGATCCTCGCGATTGAAGCCCAGCTTGCGGCCCGCCAGCGTGGTGAGGCCCAGCAGTAGACCCAGCAAGATGGCGTTGACCAGCAACAGCCCGCCCAGCGCGGCGGGCGGCGTTTGCCGCCACAGTCCGCTGATCACCGCGGCGCTGAAGGCGGTGTAGACCACCATCAGGATCGAACCCTGATCCACGTATTTCAGCAGCGCCTTGTGCTTGTCCACCCAATGCCCTAGCCAGCGCCGCGCGATCTGGCCGGCGATGAAGGGCAGCAGCAATTGATAGACGATGTCCAGCGCCGATCCCATGCCCTGCGCCATGCCGCCGTGGCTGACCACCAGCCAGCCCACCAGCAGCGGAGTGATGAAAATCCCCAGCAGGTTGGAGGCGGTGGCGCTGCAAATGGCGGCCGGCACATTGCCTTGCGCCATCGAGGTGAAGGCGATGGAGGACTGGACGGTGGACGGCAGCATGCACAGATACAGCACGCCCAGATACAGCTCGGGCGTGACCAGCGGCGTCAATACCGGTTTGAGCAGCAGGCCCAATAGCGGAAATAGCGCGAAGGTGCAGGCCAGCACCGTCAGGTGCAAGCGCCAGTGGCCCATGCCGGCCAGCACGGCTTCGCGCGACAGTTTGGCGCCATGCAGGAAGAACAGCAGGCCTATCGCCAGATTGGTGACGATGTTGAAAATTTGCGCGGCCTCGCCCGAGCAGGGCAGCAGGCTGGCCAGGACGACAGTGCAGATCAGCGCGAGAGTAAAGGAGTCCAGTAGTTTGGGCATATCGACATCCATCATGGGCTATGCGTGATATCGCTATTGAAACGCGGCGTAATTAAGAATACAAATTCATTTATATGATCAATTAATGAGTTATTGATATGAATGTGACCTTGCGCCAATTGCGAGTCTTCCGGCGCGTCGCCGAGCAGGGCGGTTTCAGCCGCGCCGGAGATGAACTGGGGCTGACCCAGCCCGCTGTCAGCCGCGCGGTGAGGGAGCTGGAAGAGACATTGGCCCTGCGTCTACTGGACCGCACCACGCGCGAAGTGGCGCTGACTGAGTCCGGCGCCCGTCTATTGCCCAAGCTGGCGCGCGCGTTGGATGCGCTGGACGAGGTGTTGGAAACGGCGCGCAAGGAAGGCGGGCAGGCCATGGGCTCGGTGCATGTGGCCAGCAGTCCCACGCTGTCGGCCAGCCTGATGCCGGCCATCATCGCCGCCAGCCGCGAGCGTTTCCCGCAGCTGAGCCTGCATCTGCAAGACCAGGTGCAGCGCATCAATGTGGAGGCGGTGCGCGGCGGCGCGGCCGATTTCGGCTTGGTGGTGGAGTCGGCGGACTGCGACGATCTGGAGCAGGAGACGGTGTTGGTCGATGATTTCTGGCTGGTGTGCCGCGCGGATCATCCGCTTGCCTCGCAGGAGGAGGCCGACTGGCGCCAACTGGATGGAGAGGCGCTGGCGCTGCTGGACGGCAGCTCCGGCAGCCGGCCGCTGATAGACCAGCTATTGCGCCGCTATGGCCTCAACTGCCCGGTGGCGCAGCAGCTAGGCCATTCCCAATCGGTGTTCCGCATGGTGGCGGCCGGGATAGGCGTCAGCATCAGCCCTGGACTGGCCATGCCCTTTCCGGCTGGAAGCGGCCTGCGCGCGCTGCCCTTGCGGCCGCGCGCCAGCCGCCGCATCGTGTTGATCCGCCGCCGCAACCGCACCTTGTCGCCGGCGGCGGAAAGCCTGTGGCGGCTGGTGCTGGACATGCGCGGAGATTTGCAGCGGCTGGCGCGGGAGACGTGCGGGTCGGTTGGGTAGATGGGGCGGCGGCAGGGGATTGGCGCCTGCTCGTCGCGGTCAGCCAGGATGCTTGAGGGTAGCGGCCGGCAAGACGATCAGCTCTCCAGGATGTCCTTCAATATTTCTCCGCAAGATGAGGGCTGGCGGTAGAACTCATGGTCCGCTCCCGCTATGCAGGCAATGGAATAGTAGAGATCGGATTGCGGAATGTCGTCCTTGGGTCGAAAGGGATCCTTTTCGCCAAATATGGCATGCACTTTGCAGGGCGTGGCAATCGGCAACAGGTAGCGCAAGCGCGTGGAGCTGAGGCAGATCAGTTTCGCCTGAGCCGCCATGGCGTCTCTTGCCAGCGCGGCCAAATAGCCGCCATAACTGCAACCTATCACCGCATCCGGATTTTCTAGCCGGATATGATCCGCCAGCCTTGAGCGGGCGGTCGAAATTGCGGCCTCGCTGGTGATGTTGCCATGCAGATTGTCGATGGCTTCTTGCTGGAGCGGGGCGTAAATTTCTGGAAGTAGTTGATCTACCCAGATAATTTTGCTTGCCCGCCCATGTTGAGCAAGCCATTTTCCCCATAGCGAGAGATATTCGATATTCCCCGCTTTCCCATGCATGTCGGATATGAGTAAGGTGAGTTTCATGTTTTCAATGGTCCGCATTCATTAGCAAAGAGTCACGTTTCTACCATTTGTGCTTGGGATTGAGTCAGAGAGACGTGATGCGCGCGACCAGAGTCAATAAAGCGAGATTTTAGCAGGATTCGCGGTTGCGGCCGCATGGAGCAGGTTATTTTGGCATTCGGAAAAGCAGAAATGGAAGAATTATTTGAATGATGCATATTTCAGATTGTCCATGCTATTGTTTTCTTGAGTCTATTCCTGCTGTTGGAGAATGCGATAAGGGTTGGCGGCATGTCGCGGGCACGAATGGTCTTGAACACTTTTTCATGTCAATATTCCGCATGTCATGCGCGCCCACGCGCAAGCTATATGCTTGGCGGGGACGGAAATGTTGATTTTTCATGGCGCGTCTATTTTTTATTTTCGTAAGAAATTGATTCTATGAAAATATTTTCAATATTGTTCGTCTGTCATGGCAATATCTGCCGCTCCCCGACCGCGGAAGGCGTGATGCGCGCCAGGCTGGCGCAGGCGGGTTTGCTGAGCCGTGTGGTGGTGGATTCCGCCGGCACTCACGGCTATCACGTCGGCGAAGCGCCGGATGCGCGCAGCGTAAAGGCTGCGGCGAGCAGAGGCTACGATTTGGCTTCCCAGCGCGCCCGCCAGGTGGCGGATGAGGACTTTGCGGCTTTCGACCTGATACTGGCGGCGGACAGCCGCAATCTGGCCGATTTGCGTCGGCGCTGCCCGGCCCATTTGCAGGACAGGCTGCATTTGATGCTGGAGCCCTTGGGCGAAGGGCGTGAAGTGCCTGACCCGTATTACGGCGGCTGCCGGGGTTTCGAGGAGGTGTTGGATCTGTTGGAGGCGGCGTGCGAGGGCTGGTTGGAGCAGTTGAGAAGCCGGCATGACTGGATGGCGAGCTGACTGACAGGGGCAAGTGCTGCTAAGCTGACGGAATCGACACTCTTCAAGCCTGGGCGGCGCCGCCGCGCCGGGCGGACCATGCTGCAAGGTAAATCCATGGCCCTGACTTCGCGAGAGCGGGCGAATAAAACGCCGCTGGAGATCGTTCCCAGCCATAGCGCGGATGTGATTCTGCCGCGTCAAACAGGAAAAATGCCGCTGGCGAGCCAGACCATCATCGTCATCGGCTCGTCCACCGGGGGGACGGAGGCGCTGCGCACATTGTTGACCGCGCTGCCGGCCAATATGCCGCCGATACTGGTGGCACAGCATATGCCCGAGATGTTCACCCAGTCGTTTGCGCAGCGGCTGGACTCCTTGTGCCGGCTGCGGGTCAAGGAAGCCGAGGACAACGAGCGGCTGCAGACGGGAACCGTCTACATCGCGCCGGGCCATTCCCATCTGCTGATCAAGAGCGCGCCGACCATAGGCTATAGCACCAGTCTGAACAACGGGCCGGCAGTGAATCGCCACCGGCCCTCCGTCGATGTGCTGTTCCGTTCCGCAGCCAATCTGGCGGGCAAGAACGCGATCGGCATCATTCTGACCGGCATGGGGCGAGACGGCGCCAACGGCATGCTGGAGATGAGGCAGGCCGGCGCCTGGAACATCGCGCAGGACGAGGCCAGTTGCGTGGTGTTCGGCATGCCTAAGGAAGCGATCGCCATCGGCGCCGCCCATGAGGTGTTGCCGCTGACCTCCATCGCCCAGCGCCTGACGGTGCTGGCGCATCAGCGCCAGCCAACCATATAGAATGTATTGGATTCCATGAAGTATTTACCGATTTTGGTGGTCGAGGACGACGCCGACTTGCGCGAAGCCATCATCGATACATTGGCGCTGTCTGGCTATCCCACGCTGGAAGCCGCTGACGGCGGCCAGGCCTTGCAGCGTTTGCGGCAGGAGCCGGTGGGCCTGATCATTTCCGACGCGCAGATGGCGCCGATGGACGGCTATGCCTTGTTCGAGGAGGTGAAAAAGCATTATCCGGGCGTGCCCTTCATCCTGATGACCGCCTATGGCGTGATCGAACGGGCCATTGAGTTATTGCGCGCCGGCGCCAGCCACTACCTGCTGAAGCCGTTCGAGCCGCAAAGCCTGTTGGTCGAAGTCGAGAAGCATCTGTTGGCGATGCCGGGTGACGATGGCGGCGAGGTGGTGGCGGAATCCGCGGCGATGCGTCAATTGTTCGCCCTGGCCGGGCGCGTGGCGCAGAGCGACGCCAGCGTGATGATCTGTGGTCCCAGCGGCACCGGCAAGGAAGTGCTGGCGCGTTATATCCACCGCCATTCCCGCCGCTGCGGCGGGCCCTTCATCGCGGTCAATTGCGCGGCGATTCCGGATAATTTGCTGGAGTCCACCTTGTTCGGCCACGAACGCGGCGCCTTTACCGGCGCGGCCCAGGCTTTGCCCGGCAAGTTCGAGCAGGCCCAGGGCGGCACCATTCTGCTGGACGAGGTCACGGAAATGCCGCTGCCCTTGCAGGCCAAGCTGCTGCGCGTGCTGCAGGAGCGCGAGGTGGAGCGCATAGGCAGCACCCGTACCGTCAAACTGGATATCCGCGTGCTGGCCACGTCCAACCGCGATCTGCAGGCCGAGGTGGAGGCCGGGCGCTTCCGCGAGGATTTGTATTTCCGGCTCAATGTTTTCCCGCTGCGGATACCGGCGCTGGCCGAGCGGCCCGACGACATATTGCCCTTGGCACGATTCCTGCTTAAAAAACATGCAGAGGCCGCGGGGCGGGCGTTCCTGGTGTTTTCCAGGGATGCGGAGCGTCATTTGACGGCCTATAGTTGGGAGGGTAACATCCGCGAACTGGATAATGTCGTGCAGCGGGCGGTCATACTTGCCGCGGGAGCGGAAATTCTTGCCGCCGATCTGTTGCTGGGCGATATGCCAGGCGTGGGGCAGATTACCCGGACGGTGTCCGAGTCGGACGGTTCGGTGTCGGATGAAACCGACATGAAAACCCTTGAGAAACGCCATATTCTGGAAACATTGGCAGCGGTTGGCGGCGTAAAGAAGCTGGCCGCGGAAAAACTGGGCATCAGCGAGCGCACTCTGCGCTATAAATTGCAGCGTTACCGTGATGAAGACGCGGCGGCTGGCCAGGATGTTCCGGAGGGAAGTGGCACGGAGTAGCCATGTCAGTCAATAATATCGACCAGTTGCTGGGCGAGCTGAGAAGCGCGGCGGCGCTGGCGGGCGGAAAACAGTCGTCGCCGACGGCGCAACAGGCGCCGCAGGTCGACTTTTCCGACGTGCTCAAATCGACGATAGAGCAAGTGAATTCGGCGCAGCAGACTTCGGAGGAAATGCAGAAGCAGTTTCAGCTGGGCGACAACAAGGAAGTCAATCTGCAGGACGTGATGATGTCGCTGCAAAAAGCCAGCCTGTCGTTCCAGACCATGGTTCAGGCGCGCAACAAGCTCGTCAGCGCCTATCAGGAAATCATGAATACCCAAGTCTAGCGCTGTCGGATCCACAGATTGGGCGGCGGTGGACCTAAATCAAATACCACCGTATGGCTGATCTGGCAGAAGACAACGCAGTTCCGGTTTGGCGAGCGCGCATGAATGAAGCGGGAGACCGCTTCAAGGCGCTGCCCAACAACAAGAAAATCCTGTTTCTGACGGCGCTCGCGGCCATTTTCGCCGTGATCGTCGGCGCCGTCGTCCTCAATCGCACCCCCTCCTATAAAGTCCTGTTCTCCAATTTGGCGGATAGGGATGGCGGCCAGGTGACGGCAGCCCTGCAGCAGATGAACGTGCCCTACCAACTGGGCGAGGGCGGCGTGATCTCCGTGCCGGCCGACAAAGTCTATGACGCGCGTCTGCGCTTGGCGGCTCAGGGGCTGCCCAAGGCCAGCGGGGTCGGCTTCGAGCTGATGGACAACCAGAAGTTCGGCATCAGCCAGTTTGCGGAACAGGTCAATTATCAGCGTTCGATCGAGGGCGAGCTTGCGCGCACGATTGAAGCGGTTTCGTCGGTGCAGGGCGCGCGGGTGCATATCGCCTCGCCGAAGCAAAGCGTGTTCGTGCGCGAGCAGCAGGCGCCCACCGCGTCGGTGATGCTGCAGCTCTACCCGGGGCGGCAGCTGGATGGCGGCCAAGTGGCCGGCATCCTGCACTTGGTGTCCAGCTCGGTGCCCAATCTGCCGATCAAGAACGTCACCATCGTCGATCAGGACGGCAATCTGCTGTCCAAACAGTCCGGGCCGGACGACAATTCGGGCCTGGATCAGCGCCAGCTCGGCTTCGTGCGGCAAATCGAGGAAGGCTACGTCAAACGGATCGAGGATATCCTGGAGCCCATCTTCGGCAAGGGCAATGCCCGCGCCCAGGTAACCGCCAACGTCGATTTTTCCGAAATCGAGCAGACTTCCGAAACGTATCGCCCTAATTCAAGCCCGAACCCCTCGGCTACGCGCAGCCAGCAGATCAGCGAGAAACTGGCCAACGGTTCAGCCAATCCCACCGGGGTGCCGGGCGCGCTGTCCAATCAGCCGCCGTCGGCGGCGTCCGCGCCGATCACGCTGCCGCCGGGCGCGGCGCCGGGCACCGCCAATCTGTCGGGCCAGAGCATCAGCGCCAGCGGCACGCTGCAGCGCGATATCACCACCAATTACGAGGTGGACAAGACCATACAGCACACCAAGGTGCCTACTGGCGTGGTCAAGCGCTTATCCGCGGCCGTGGTGGTGAACTATCGCCGCATGCCGGACAAGAGCGGCGAGATGAAGCCCACGCCGCTGACCGCCCAGGAGGTGCAGCAGATCAATAATCTGGTCAAGGAGGCCATGGGCTACAGCACCGCGCGCGGCGATACCTTGAACGTGGCCAATGCCGCCTTCGCCGATAATGCCCAGCCTGTCACCATGCAGGAGCGCGTGGTCGATTACGTCACGGACAATGGCACCAGCCTGATCAAGTACGGCCTGTTGGCCATCGCCGTGCTTTACCTGCTATTCGGCGTGGTGCGGCCCATCATGCGCGATCTCATCCGGCCTGCGCCGCCGGCGGGCGAAGCCGAGGGCGCGGCTGCGGCGGCGGTTCGCGGCGGGCGTCTGCTGAGCGTGGCCGGGGAAGAGGGCGAGGAGGGCGAGGCCGCCGCCGCTGGCGGCAAGGCCGGGCGCGAGGATCCGCGCGAGGCTCGGCGTCGTCAGTACACCAGCAATCTGGAGGCGGTGCGCGAAATTGTGAAGTCCGATCCGCGCATGGCGGCCCAGATCATCAAGGAATGGATCAGTTCCGATGAGTGAGAACGGTATTCGCAAGAGCGCCATTCTGCTGTTCAGCCTGGGACAGGCCGAGGCGGTCGAGGTGTTCAAGTATCTGGGGCCGAAAGAGGTGCAGAAGATCTCGCTGGCGATGGCTGCGATCAACAACCTCAGCTACGAGCAGATCGACGATGTGGTCGACCAGTTCCGCCAGGAGTGCCAGGCGCGCGCCAGCATAGGCGCGTCCGACGAATATCTGCGCAATGTGCTGGTGGAGGCGCTGGGGCCGGACAAGGCCGCCAACCTGCTGGACAAGATCATGCAGGGCAACGACCACAGCGGCATCGAAAGCCTGAAGTGGATGGATCCGTCCTCAGCCGCGGATCTGATTCGCCACGAGCACCCGCAGATCATCGCCACCATCCTGGTGCACTTGGAGCCGGACTTGTCCAGCTCCATCCTGTCGTTTTTTCCTGAACGGATGCGCAACGAGGTGCTGATCCGGACTGCCACGCTGGAGGGCGTGCAGCCGCAAGCGCTGCGCGAACTCAACGACGTGCTGACGCAGCTGCTGTCTGGTTCCGACCGCATCAAGAAAAGCGCTTCCGGCGGGGTGGCGCTCACCGCGGAAATCCTCAACTTCATGGGCGGCAATGTGGAAACCTCGGCGCTGGGCTTCATCCGCGAATACGACCCGGAGCTGGCGCAACGCATCCAAGACAAGATGTTTGTTTTCGAAAACATGCTGGACATCGACGATCGCTCGATCCAGACCATTTTGCGCGAGGTGCAGTCCGATTCGCTGGTCATCGCGCTGAAGGGCACCAGCAACGAATTGAAGGAAAAAATCTTCCGCAATATGTCGCAGCGGGCGGCGGAAATGCTGCGCGACGACCTCGAATCCAAGGGGCCGGTCAAATTGTCCGAAGTCGAGGCGGAGCAAAAGGAAATCCTCAAGATCGTGCGCAAACTCGCCGACGACGGCCAGATCGTGCTAGGCAGCAAGGGCGGCGATGAAGGCCTCGTCGAGTAACAATCCCATCATCCCCGGCGAGCAGCTGGAGAGCTGGAGCAGCTGGAGTCCAGGCTCGCTGGACGGCTTCGCCCAGGCGCTGACACCATCGCAGCTGGTGGCGATGGCGCAGATGCGCAAGCCCGGAGCCAGCCTGGCCGAACGCATCGCCGCGAGCGAGACCGAGGCTGCCGCGCCGGTGCCCTTGGCGGAAGCCGAGGCGCTGGCTGAGCAGGCCGAGGCGGGGCAGGAGCTGGAGGAGGTCGACGCCGGCCTGGGCTATCCCACCGCGGCTGAACTGGAAGCCATTCATCAGGAGGCCTGGCAGGCTGGCCATGACGCAGGGGTGGCGGCCGGGCGGGCGGAAGGGTTCGAGCAGGGCGAGCAGGCGGGACGGGAGCAGGGTGCGGCCGAGGCGCGAGCCGAGTTGCAGCCGCGGCTGGAAGAGGCTTGGCAGTCCTTGCAGTCCATGGCTGGCGGGTTTTCCGCCGAGCTGTCGAGACTGGAGCAGGAACTGGCCCAGGATGTACTGAGGCTGGCCTGGCAGTTGGCGCAGAAGCTGACGCAACAGCAGCTGCGTCGCGATGGCGAGGCCTTGCTGCCCTTGCTGCAGTCCGCCTTGTCGGAATTGCCATCGACGCTGTCCAGCGCCAGGCTGCGGGTCAATCCGGCGGATCTAGATGCCGCGCGCGAATTTCTGCGGCTGGAAACGCCGGAGACGGTTTGGCAATGGATCGAAGATCCGGCGATTGCCCGCGGCGGCTGCGTGATCGACACTACGTCGGTGCGTCTGGACATGACCATGGAAACGCGGCTCGCCGCCTTGAGTCTGGCGCTGGGCTTGGAGGCTGGGGATGAGCGGGCTGATTGAGCGGCAGCGCGCCTGGCTGGAGGCTTGCTCGGACGCTGCGGCGTCCGCCTCGCTTTGGCAGCCTTGCGGCCGGCTGGTGCGGGTGACGGGCATGGTGATGGAAGCCGTGGGCATCAAGCTGCCGGTGGGCAGCGCCTGCCGGGTGATGCTGGCCGATCATCAGTCGGTGGAGGCCGAGGTGGTGGGCTTCTCCGGCGACAAGGTTTACCTGATGCCTTTGACCAATGTGCACGGCCTGTTGCCGGGCACGCCGGTGCTGCCCTTGTCCTCGCATGCGCCGCCGCTGTACGGGCGCTCGGCCGGAGCGGTTCGGGCGGAGGGTTTCATCGGTCGGCAGGTCCCGGTGGGGCTTAGCCTGCTCGGCCGCGTGCTGGATTCCTTGGGCCGTCCGCTTGACGGCTTGGGCCCCATTCATCCCGATGCCTGGTTTCCGTTGCACAGCCAGCCCATGAATCCGCTGGACCGCACGCCGGTACATGATGTGCTGGATGTGGGGGTGCGCGCCATCAATGGCTTGCTGACCGTGGGCCGCGGCCAACGTTTGGGCCTGTTCGCCGGCTCCGGCGTGGGCAAGTCTGTGCTGCTGGGCATGATGGCCCGCTTCACCAAGGCCGATGTGGTAGTGGTGGGCCTGATAGGCGAGCGGGGTCGTGAAGTGAAGGATTTCATCGAGAACATACTGGGCGAAGAGGGCCGCGCGCGCTCCGTCGTGGTGGCGGCCCCGGCCGACATGCCGCCCTTGATGCGGCTGCATGGTGCGGCTTACGCCACGGCGCTGGCCGAGTATTTCCGCGCCCAGGGGCTGGACGTGCTGTTGTTGATGGATTCGGTCACCCGCTATGCGATGGCGCAGCGCGAGATCGCGCTGGCGATAGGCGAGCCTCCGGTGACCAAAGGCTATCCGCCTTCCGTTTTCGCGCGCCTGCCGCAGTTGATTGAGCGCGCCGGCAATGGCGAAGAGGGCGGCGGTTCCATTACCGGTTTTTATACCGTGCTGTCTGAGGGGGATGACCAGCAGGACCCCATCGCCGACTCGGCCCGGGCCATTCTGGACGGCCACTTCGTGCTGTCGCGCGACTTGGCCGAGGCCGGCCACTATCCGGCGATAGACATCGAGCAGTCCATCAGCCGGGTCATGGTGGACGTGGTGCCGCAGCAGCAGATGGACATGGCGCGCCACTTCAAGCAACTGTACTCGCGTTATCGCCGCAATCGAGATCTGATCAGCGTCGGGGCTTATGTCGCAGGCTCCGATCCCGTGCTGGACGATGCCTTGCGGCGCCAACTGCCCATGGTGGGCTTCCTGACTCAGCCCATGCATGAATCCCACGACTATTCCTCCTGTTGCGAGCAATTGGCGAGCGTGCTGGCCTAAGGTTGAACGATGGCGGAAAGCAAGTATCAGCTGTTGATCAAGCTGGCGGACGAGAGGCAGCAGGCGGCGGCCGAGCGGATGAGTCTGGCGCAGAATGCCCTTAATCAGGCGAGGATGCGGCTGGAGCAACTGGACGGCTTTCGCGAGGAATATCGGCAGCGCTTGGTGGTGAGCGGCGGCAAGGGCATTTCCGTCATCCAGTACCAGGATTTTCGCCGTTTCCTGCTGCGGCTGGATGAAGCCATGGCGCAGCAAAAGCAAGACGTCGAGCGCTGCATGCAGCGCTTCGTGCTGGAGCGACAGGCCTGGCAGCATGAGTACAAGAAGCTCAAGGCTTATGAAAAGCTGCTGCAGCGCGAGCTGGAGCGAGAAGCCTTGCTGGAGTCCAAGCGCGAACAGAAGCGCACTGACGAATTCTCCACTCGGCAGTTCTGGGACCGCAGTCATGGAGACGATGTCTGATTTGGCACGCTCCTTGCTTTCATTAGCCGCGTCACACCCCGTCGAGGCTCGATCATGACCATTATTGTGAATACTCCCCCGGCTAGTTCCGGCAACGCTGCCAGCTCCGCCGGCGCGGCAGGCTCCGCGGCGAACGCGGGCGCGAGCGGCGATCTGTTCGCCAGCTTGCTGGGCGTTCAGATGAGCATGGTGGGCGGCTTGTTGCCGGGAATGGGCGAGGGCGGGGATGGCAAGGCGTCCGATGACAAGCCTGCGGCTAAATCATCGGACGATGACGGCGCCGCGCAGGCGGCGCTGGCGATGCCGTTGCTGGCGGCCTTGCAAGGCCAGCAGTTGCAGCAGGCGAACGTCAAAGGGCCCGAGCAGGATCTGCTGGCGCAGCAGGGCGCGGCCAAGATAGACCCATCCGCTTTGTTACAGGTCGGCAAGCAGGGTTTCAATTGGCAGTCTGACCAGCAAAAATTGCCGGAGCAGGATGCGTCGGCCCCGCAATTCTTGCCGCTGCAGGCCGCGCAACAGCCGCAAACCCAGCAGACGCATGCGGCCTCAGCCGTGCCGCAACTGGCCTTGCCGCAAACTTTAAACGATCCCAGCTGGGGCAAGGCTTTGGGGGAGCAGGTGCTGTCCATGGTCAATCTGAAGATGGACAAGGCGCAAATCCAATTGAACCCGCCGCAAATGGGGCCGATCGAAATCACTTTGAAAATGAACGGCAACGACCAGGCTCAGGTTTTGTTCACTGCAGCGGTGCCGGCTACGCGCGAAGCGCTGGAAAACAATATGCATAGGCTGAGCGCCATGCTCTCGTCCAGCGGCATTCAATTGACCGATTCCCAAGTGTCCAGTGGCAACTCCGGTCAGCAGCAACAGGCGTTCCAGCAGAAACGTGAGCGTCAACAACAGGGCTCGCCGGAGGCGGACGGCGTGGATGCGTTGGCTGCCATCAAGGCGGCTCGCGGCATCCTCAGCATTTTTGCCTGAACCGATTTGCTTTCGACTCTGTTCATCCGGACAAGAAAACTGGAAAATATGGGGGGGAAATCGTTTAAGATTTCACTAGGTACTCCATAAGGAACAGGTCATAAAATATGTCTGATGATAAAAAGGCGGCGGACAAGGTTGAAAAAAAGGCGGGCGGCGGCAACAAGTTGATGATGATCGTCATTGTGCTGCTGCTTCTTGTTTTGGCCGCAGTGGGCGGTTTGGCCGCTTATATGTTCACCAGCATGGGCAAGGCGCCGGGGGCGCAGACCGAGCAGGTCAAGGAAAAACCGAAGAAAAAACACGATGGTCCGCCTATTTTCGAAAAGATGGACACTTTTGTGGTGAATCTGGCCGGCAGCGACGGCAATCTGCTGCAAGTGGACATGCAGGCGGAGCTGGGCGATGAGGAGGCCAAGAAGAAATTCACTGACTATGCCCCGAAAATCCGTAGCGCGGTGATTTTGCTGCTGTCTTCCAAGACCGCGACTGAGCTCAGCACGGCTGATGGCAAGGTCAAGCTGAAATCCCAGGTCAAGCAAATCATCAATGAGGCCATGGAGGCGGGCGACGATCCAGTAGTCGACAGCATCCTGTTCACGTCCTTCATCATTCAGAAGCAATAAGCGCCATGGGCGACGATATCCTGTCCCAGGAAGAGGTAGACGCGCTATTACGGGGCGTCTCCGGCGAGGACGAAGATGACGAGGGCGCGCAGGACGCGCAGGGGGTCAGAAGTTACGACATCGGCCGGCAAGAGCGCATTGTGCGCGGCCGGATGCCTACGCTTGAAATCATCAACGAGCGCTTCGCCCGCAATCTGCGCATCGGCCTCTTCAACTTTCTGCGCCGCAACGCTGAAATCTCGGTTGGACCGGTCCGGGTGCAGAAGTACAGCGAATTCATACGCAACCTGGTGGTGCCGACCAACCTGAACCTGGTGCATGTCAAGCCCATGCGCGGAACCGGTCTCCTGATCTTCGATCCGGATCTGGTGTTTTTGATCGTGGATAATCTGTTCGGCAGCGATGGACGCTACCATGTGCGGGTCGAGGGCCGGGATTTCACGCCGACCGAGCAGCGCATCATCCATCGCCTGCTGGAGGTGGTGTTCAGCGAGTGCCAAAAGGCCTGGGAGCCGGTCTATCCTATCGAGTTCGTTTATCTGCGCTCGGAAATGAACACCCAGTTCGCCAATATCGCCACACCGACGGAAGTGGTGGTGGCGATGACCTTTCATATCGAACTGGGGGCGGGCGGCGGCGATTTTCACATCTGTCTGCCGTACTCGATGGTGGAGCCGATTCGCGATTTGCTGTCCAGCACCATGCAGGCGGACCGTACCGAGGTGGACAATCGCTGGGTCAATCTGATGACGCATCAGGTGCAGGCGGCTGAGGTCGAACTGGTGGCGACGCTGGCGCAGACCAAGGTGACGCTGGGACAAATCCTGAATCTGAAGTCAGGCGATGTCGTGATGGTGGAAATTCCGGAGCGCGTGGAGGCCGATGTCTCGGGCATACCGGTGTTCGAGGCCAGCTACGGCACGGTGCAGGGACGCTATGCCCTGAAGGTGGAAAAGATTTTGGCGGGGGCCCATGAGTTCATGGAGTCGCCGGGAGACAGGGAACAATGAGCGAAGAAGATCTGCAGGCCGGCGCGGCGGGCGCCGAGCAGGAAATTTCGATGGATGATTGGGCCGCCGCGATGGCGGAGCAGGAGGTGGCGGATAGCCAGCCCCATGAGGAGGCGATGCCGGCCCAGGGCTTGTTTCAAGAGATAGGGGCGGGCGGCATGGCCGGAGCGGGCGGCGGCTCGCAACAGAATCTGGACATGATCCTGGACATCCCGGTTCAACTGACGGTGGAGCTGGGACGCACCAAGATCGCCATCCGCAACCTGTTGCAACTGGCGCAGGGCTCGGTGGTTGAGCTGGACGGCATGGCAGGCGAACCTATGGATGTGCTGGTCAATGGCTGCCTGATCGCCCAAGGCGAAGTCGTGGTGGTCAACGACAAGTTCGGCATTCGCCTCACTGACATCATCACTCCGGCCGAGCGCATCCGCCGTCTGCAGAAGTGAGCGCCATGGCACAGTTTTCTCGCGCGCTGGCGGGCGCCTGCGCGCTGTTCTCGGCATCCGGCGCCATTGCGGCCGCCACGGCGCCGGTCGCCTCTCCATCGCCTTTCTCCAGCCTGCTGCAAGTCATCTTCGGCCTGGTCGTAGTGCTGGGCGCCATCGTCGGCGTGGCCTGGCTGTTCAAGCGCATGTCCGGCGGCATGCTGGGCGGCGCGGGCCGGGTGCGGGTGGTGGGCGGCACCATGGTCGGCCAAAAGGAGCGGGTGGTGATCGTCGAGCTGGAGGGCGAGTGGCTGGTGCTGGGCGTGACGCCGAACCAGGTCAATCTGTTGAATAAAATGGCCAAGCCAGAGGGCGCGGACGCCGCGCCGGCCGAACCGGCAGAGCCGTTCGCGCGCTGGATGAAGGCCGCGCTGGACAAAAGCCGCGCCGGGCAGGGGCGGCGGGATAAATGATGAATAAAAAGATGGTGGTCGCCCTGCTTTCCGGCGGGGCGTTGCTGGCCCCGCTGCTGGCGGACGCCGCGGCCGGCTTGCCCATGATGACCAGCACGCCGGCGGCTGGCGGCGGACAGAATTACTCGCTGAGCCTGCAAATGCTGCTGTTCATGACAGCGCTGACCTTCATCCCCGCGATGATGCTGATGATGACGGCGTTTACCCGCATCATCATCGTGCTGTCCTTGCTGCGGCAGGCGCTGGGCACGTCCCAGTCTCCTCCCAACCAGGTGATGGTGGGCTTGGCGCTGTTCCTGACGCTGTTCGTGATGGGGCCGACTTTCGATCAGGTCTACAGCAAGGCCTGGGTGCCGTTCTCGGACGACAAGATCAGCTTCAACCAGGCGCTGGACGAGGGCAGCAAGCCGATGAAGGCCTTCATGCTGCGCCAGACGCGCGAGAAGGACTTGGCGTTTTTCATCGAAATTTCGCAATCTCCCAAGCCGCAAAGCAAGGAAGACGTTTCGATGAAGACGCTGGTGCCGGCTTTCGCCATCAGCGAGTTGAAGACGGCGTTCCAGATCGGCTTCATGATCTTTATTCCCTTCATGATCATAGACCTTGTCGTCGCCAGCATTCTGATGGCGATGGGCATGATGATGGTGTCGCCGGTGACCATCTCGCTACCGTTCAAGATGATGCTATTCGTGCTGGTGGACGGCTGGACGCTGCTGATGGGCTCGCTGGTGCAGAGTTTTTACACGGGATGAGCATGCTGCTGGAAGCATTGTCGGAAGCGGACTGGCCTGCCTGTCACGCGCTGTTTCGCGAAAGCGTGCTGGCCCTGGCCGGGGGGGCGTACTCCAGGGAGCAGTGCGAGGCCTGGGCGCCGGCGCGGCCCTGGGATGGCGAGCTCGAGCAAGGCTGGCGCGAGCGTCTGGGCGGCGCATGGGCGTGCAAGGCGGTGGCTGGTGACGGCCGCCTGGCCGGCTTCGCCTGGCTTGCGCGAGACGGCGAGTTCGATATGTTGTTCGTCGCGCCTTGGGCCGGGCGGCAAGGCTTGGCGGGCCGGATGGTCATGGAGTTGGAGGCGCGCGCCGCGAAAGAGGGCGTGCGCGCGCTGCATGCCTGGGCCAGCCATGCCTCGCGTCCGGTGTTTGAACGGGCGGGATATCGGCTGCTGCGCGCCAACCAGATAGCGCGAGGGGGCGTGTCAATAGACAACTGGCTGCTGGCCAAAGGCGGCTGGAAGGAGGGGGAGCATGAGTCCTGAGTTGGTCATCAGCATCATGCAGAACGCGTTGTACATCCTGATCATCGTATCGGCGCCGGTCTTGCTGACGTCCCTGCTGGTCGGCCTCTTGGTCAGCATTTTGCAAGCAGCCACGCAGATCAATGAGATGACGCTGACCTTCATCCCCAAACTGCTGGCGATGTTTCTGGTGCTGGTGCTGGCGGGGCCGTGGATGCTGAGCACGCTGATGGATTACATCATCCGCTTGTTCCAAAGCATTCCGAATGTGATCGGCTGATGCTGGCGATAAGCGATGTCCAGATCAACGCCTGGGTCGGCATTTTCGCCTGGCCCTTCGCGCGCATGATAGGACTGTTTCTGACCGAGCCGATCTTCGCCTATCGCGGCGTGCCGCGTCGCTTCAAAGCGGGCTTCGCGCTGCTGCTGACCATCATGGTGGCGCCCTTGCTGCCGCCATTGCCCGCAGTGCCGCTGGTGTCTGCGGAAGGGATAGCTATTTTGGTGCAGCAATTGCTGATCGGCCTGGCGATGGGCTTCGTCATGCGCATCGTCGTCAGCGCGGTGGAAGTCGCGGGTTTTCTGATTAGCGCCCAGACCGGTCTAGGCTTCGCCATGTTTTTCGATCCCATCCATGCGGCGCAGGTGCCGGTGTTGTCGCAGATGCTGTCCCTGTTCACTTTCTTTCTGTTTCTGGCCTTTAACGGCCATCATGTGGTGTTGCGCACGCTGGTGGAGAGCTTTCAGGTCTTGCCGATAGGCATGGCGATGCCGGCCGTGGGCATCAAGGCCTTGGTGTTGTGGGGAGGCCATATGCTGGAGTGGGGCGTGCGGCTGGCGATGCCGGTGATAGGCGCGCTCTTGATCACCAATCTGGCCATCGGCGTGATGACCCGCGCCGCGCCGCAGTTCAATATCCTGACTTTCGGCTTTCCGCTGACCATCATGATAGGCTTCGGTACCCTGTATTTGACGCTGCCCCTGATGATCCCGGTGATTGAACAGATGTATCGCGAGGGTTTCGTGATGATGTTGAAGATGCTGCAGGCCAAATAGGGCGGCATCTCGTAGACGACGGCCGCTTCTGTTAAAATGGCGCGATTTTTGATTGACGCTTGGGTTCGCCAGAGAACCAAACCAACAGACAGAGGCAAATATGGCAGGTCACAGTAAATGGGCTAACATCCAGCACCGCAAGGGTCGCCAGGATGCCAAACGTGGCAAGATCTTCACCCGCCTGATCAAGGAAATCACCGTAGCCGCCAAAATGGGCGGGGGCGACGTCAACATGAACCCGCGCCTGCGCCTGGCGGTGGACAAGGCCAAGGCCGAGTCCATGCCCAAGGACAATATCGAAAACGCGATCAAGCGCGGCACCGGCCAGCTGGATGGCGTCGATTATGTCGAATGCCGCTATGAAGGCTACGGCATCGCCGGCGCGGCGGTGATGGTGGACTGTCTGACCGACAACAAGACCCGCACCGTGGCCGATGTGCGCCACGCCTTCTCCAAGTACGGCGGCAATATGGGCACCGATGGCTGCGTGTCCTTCCAGTTCAAACATTGCGGCTATCTGGTGTTCGCGCCGGGCGTGGACGAGGACGCGCTGATGGAAGCCGCGCTGGAAGCCGGCGCCGAGGATGTGGTGAGCAATGACGACGGCTCGATCGAAGTCATCACCGGCCCTTACGAATTCACCGACATCAAAGATGCGCTGGAAGCCAAGGGTTTCAAGTCCGAGATGGGCGAAGTGACGATGCGCGCGGAAAACGAGACTGAGCTGACCGGCGACGAAGCCGCCCGCATGCAGAAGCTGCTGGACGCGCTGGAAGACCTGGACGACGTGCAGGAAGTCTACACCTCGGTCGTGATCGGCGAATAAACTCAGCTCGTTCAGGCGAACAACCCGGCCCCGCCGGGTTTTTTCATGCCCCTGTCCTGCCTGGCGCGTCCGCGGGCTTGGGGCGGGAGCGCAGCCGGTGTAAACTGGCCCCTCATTGTCCCTAGAGATCTCGCGCAGGAAACCGCCATACATGTACCAGCCGCATGCCGCCCGCCGCAGCCGTCTGCTGAAGCAGATCGGCGATGGCATCGCCTTGCTGCCAACCGCGCAGGAAGCGGTTCGCAACGCCGATTGCCACTATCCCTTCCGTCCCGACAGCTATTTTCTGCACCTGAGCGGTTTCGCCGAGCCGGAAGCCGTTCTGTTGCTGGATGGCCGCAGCGGAAAATCCATCCTGTTTTGCCGCGAGCGCAATCCGGAAAGAGAGATCTGGGATGGTTTTCGCCATGGTCCGGACGGCGCGCGCGCGACGTTCGGCTTCGACGAGGCCTATCCCCTGAGCGAGATGGCGGAGCGGATTCCGGCGCTATTGGCGGACTGTGGCCAGTTGTGGTGGCCGCTGGGTCATGACGAGGCTTTCGACCGTCGCGTCAATGGCTGGCTGGACGCGGTGCGGAGCCAGGTTCGCAGCGGCGTGCGGCCGCCGGCGCATTATGGCGATCTGCGCGCGCTGCTGGACGAGATGCGCATGGTCAAGGATGAGGCCGAGATCGCGCTGCTGCGCCGCGCCGGCGAAATTTCCGCCGCCGGCCACGTCGCGGCCATGCGCGCCGCGCGGCCGGGCATGCATGAATATCAATTGGAAGCGGAACTGCTGCGAGTCTTTGTCGGCAGCGGCGCGCGCCACCAGGCTTACGAGTCCATCGTCGCCGCCGGCGGCAACGCCTGCACGCTGCATTATGTGGCCAACGACGCCTTGATTCGCGATGGCGATCTGGTGCTGATCGATGCAGGCTGCGAGCTGCAAGGCTACGCCGGCGACATCACGCGCACCTTCCCGGCCAACGGCCGCTTCAGCGGCCCGCAGCGTGACGCATACGAAATCGTGCTGGCCGCCGAGCTGGCCGGCATCGCCGCGGTCAAGCCTGGCGCTGCCTGGCCGGCGCCGGCCGAAGCGGCGTTGAGAGTCATGGCGCAAGGCATGTTGGATCTGGGCCTGCTGGCCGGCACGGTGGATGGGGTGATAGAGTCCGGCGCCTATCGCAAGTTCTACATGCACGGCGTGGGCCATATGATAGGCCTGGACGTGCATGACGTCGGGCGGAGCAAGCTGCAAGGCCAGTGGCGCAGCTATCAGCCGGGCATGTGCACCACCATAGAGCCCGGCCTGTATATTCGGCCTGCCGACGATGTGCCGGCGGTCTTCCACAATATCGGCGTGCGCATCGAGGATGACGTGTTGGTCACCGCGGATGGCTGCGAAGTGTATACCGCGGCGGCGCCGAAGCAAATCGACGAGATAGAAGCGCTGATGCGCGGAGCGTGAGCATGAATGCGATGAACAGCGAACACGCCGACGTTCTCGTGGCGGGCGGCGGCCCGGTGGGCGCGCTGGCGGCCCTGCGGCTGGCCCGGCAGGGCCGCCGCGTGCTGCTGATCGAGGCTCGGGCGCGCGATGCCGAAGTGCGCGATGCGCGCGCCTTGGCCCTGTCCTGGCATAGCCGGGAGCTGTTGGCGGAAGCGGGCGCCTGGCCGGATGGCTTGCCGGCCACCGTCATCGATACTGTGCATGTGTCGCAGCAGGGCAGTTGCGGCCGCGCGCGGCTGGACAAGTCGGATCTGGACCTGCCGCATCTGGGCGCGGTGGTCGATTACCCCGCCCTGGTGGCCGGCCTTGGCGCCGCGCTGGAGCGCGCCGGCGTGCGGGTGATGTGGCAGGCCAGGGTGGTTCAGGTCAAGAGTCTGAGCCAGTACGCTTGCGCCGAGGTGGAGACGCCGGACGGCAAGCGCCTGTTGACCGCCCGCCTAGTGGTATTGGCGGAAGGCGGCGCGCTGGCGGAAACGCTGCCTGGCATTCGTCGGCTGGTGCATGACTATCAGCAATGCGCGGTATTGGCCGAGGTGGAGACCGAGCGGCCGCCTCAAGGCGTGGCCTATGAACGCTTCGCGCATGAGGGCCCGTTCGCGCTGTTGCCGCATGGCGAGCGCTATATGCTGGTGTGGACGCGCAGCCGGGACGATGCCGAACGGCTGGTTGCCGACGAGGGCGAGTTGCGCGAGCAACTGAAGCAGGCTTTCGGCGAGCGGCAGGGACGTATCCTGTCCATAGGGCCGCGCGCCAGCTTCCCCTTGGCGCTGCGCCAGGTCAACCAGGTGGCGAGCGGCCGGGTGGCGCTGATAGGCAATGCGGCGCAGACCATGCACCCGGTGGCGGCGCAGGGCCTGAACCTGGGGCTGCGCGACGCCGTGGGGCTGAGCCAGGCGCTGGAGGGCGAGGCCGATCCGGGCGAGGCGCGCGCGCTGAGGCGCTACGCCGCCGCGCGCAAGCTGGACAGCCATGCCGTGGTGGGCTTCACCCACGGGCTGGTCAAGCTGTTCGACGGCCATCACCCATTGCAGAACGCGCTGCGCGGCGCGGGCATGACGGCGCTGGACGCGCTGCCCGCGCTGAGGCGCAAGTTCGCCGGCCATCTGGTGTTCGGCGTGCGAGGATAGGAATGCGTTACGACAAATATCAGGCCATCATCATAGGCGGCGGCTTGGTCGGCGCCAGCCTGGCGCTGGCGCTGGCGAAGCAAGGCAAGCGCGTGGCGCTGCTGGAGCGGCAAGCGCCGGCTCTTGAAGGCCTGGAACAGGACTGGGATGCCCGCGTCTACGCGGTGAGCCCGGCCAATCGGAGGTTTCTGGAGAGCCTGGGCGCATGGCCGGACATGCGGCGGGTCGGCACGATCGCGGCGATGGACGTGCGCGGCGACGCGGGCGGCCGCATCGATTTCGCCGCGCGCGACGCCGGCGCCGAGGCGCTGGCCTGGATAGCGGAAAACCGCTGGCTGTTGGCCGCCTTGTGGCGGCGCCTGCGGGATAGCGAGGTCGAGTTGTTGAGTGGCGGCGCGCAGTCGCTGCAAACCACGCCGTTGGAGGCCAGGTTAAGCCTGGACGACGGACGGACGCTGCGCGCGGAGCTGGTGGTGGGCGCGGATGGCGCCAACTCCTGGGTGCGCGGCCAGGCCGGGCTGGAGGCCGCGGTCAAATCATATGGCCAGAGCGGCGTCGTCGCCAATTTCGCTTGCGAGACAGCGCATGGCGGCGTGGCGCGGCAGTGGTTCCTGGGCGGCGATATTCTCGCTTGGCTGCCGATGGCCGGGAACCGAATTTCCATGGTGTGGTCCACCTCTGATTCGCAGGCGCTGTTGAGCTTGTCGCCGGAGGAATTGGCCCGGCGGGTGGCGGAGGTGGGCGGCGGATTGCTGGGCGCCTTCGAGACCATTACGCCGGCCGCGGCATTTCCCTTGCGGCTGATCCGCCCGGAAGCGGTAGTGGCCGAGCGGGTGGCGCTGGTGGGCGATGCCGCCCATACCGTGCACCCTCTGGCGGGGCAGGGCGTCAATCTGGGCTTCCAGGACGCGGCGCAGCTGGCAGAAAGCCTGGGCGCGGCGCCGGATTGCGGCGACTGGATGCTGCTGCGCAGCCATCAGCGGCGGCGGCGCGAGGCCGTGGCGGCGATGCAGCTGGGCTGCGACGGCTTATATCAGCTGTTTCAGGCCAGGCTGCCCGGACTGCCCTGGCTGCGCAACGCAGGGCTGTCGCTGACCGGCTGCCTGAAGCCGCTGAAGCGCCAATTGGCCAGACAGGCCATAGGATACTGAATTCCCACAAGGACAATGAACAGATGAAAACCAAATTGAAGTCGCTGGCCTTGGCCAGCTCCCTGCTGATGTCTCTGGCCGCCTGCTCGCAGGCCGCCGGCGGCAATCTGGACGATGTGAAGAAGGCTTTTCTGACCCACTTCCCGGGCAAGCAGGTGAAGAGTGTCGGGGCCACGCCGGTCAAGGGCATTTATGAGCTGGTGGTGGACGGCAAGCAGGTGGTGTACACCAATAGCGACGCCAGCTACCTGTTCGTCGGCGATCTGATCGACACCAAGAACAAGGAAAGCCTGACTGAGAAGAAAATGGCCGAGCTGTCCAAGGTGGACTTCAATTCTCTGCCGCTCGAATATGCTTTCAAGGATGTGCGCGGCAAGGGCGAACGCAAGATGGCGGTGTTCACCGACCCGGATTGCCCGTTCTGCAAGAAGCTGGAGCGCGAAAGCCTGAAGGACATAGACAACGTCACCATTTACACCTTCTTGTACCCGCTGACCCAGCTGCACCCGGATGCGATGCGCAAGTCCAAGCAGATCTGGTGCGCGTCCGACAAGGCCGCCGCCTGGACTGCCTTCATGCGCGACGGCAAGCCGCTGACCGGTCCGGATAATTGCGACACCGCGGTGCTGGACAAGATTCAGGCCCTGGGCGAGAAGCTGGGCGTCACCGGCACGCCGGCGCTGATCTTCCCGAACGGCCGGCTGGTGCCTGGCGCGATAGACGGCAGCGATATCGAACAGCTGCTGAGCGCCAAGTAAATCACTCGATGACGGAGCCGGCTTTGCCGGCTCCGTTTGCATGTTTGGAAGGATAGGCGTGAAATCAAGGCGGCGGCCCTGGCGCGCGGCCGAGCGCGTCTTGCTGGCCTTGTGGCTGTCCATCCTGGCGCATGGCGCGCTGCTGTGGCTGCCGCTGCGGCCGGGCAGCCTCGATGGCGGCGCGACCGAAACGCTGACGGTCAGGATGCGCGACTCGGCTGCCGCTGCGGCCAGGACGGGGGCGACGGCCGCGCCGGATGGCGCGGCGAGGGCGGCCGCGGGGTCCGAGCCGGCGGCGGCGGGATTGACGT
The DNA here is from genome assembly GCF_002924365.1 of Chromobacterium alticapitis. Taxonomy (GTDB): domain Bacteria; phylum Pseudomonadota; class Gammaproteobacteria; order Burkholderiales; family Chromobacteriaceae; genus Chromobacterium; species Chromobacterium alticapitis. Next base: position 36,534 of record NZ_PQWB01000121.1, read on the forward strand.
CAGCAACGGAGTCTGCCGCATCGCCAAGCGGCGACCGCATGCGCCTCGGCGCCGACATCTATTATCCGGCGAGTGAGCTGGATCAGTTGGCGATGGAGCGCAGCAGCATCGTGTTGCCCGAGATGGCATTGAGCGCGTCGCCGCAGCCGCTGACGCTGCTGGTTTTCATCAGCGAGTCCGGCCAGGTGGACGCGGTGCGTTTCGAAGGTTCCCCGTCCAAGGCCCTGGCGGACGCCATCGAGCCGACTTTCCGCGCCGCCTGGTATCAGCCGGCGATCAAGGATGGACGGCCGGTCAAGAGCTACAAGCGAATACGGATTGAGCCGCAAGCGGAAGAGGCGCCGCAGCCGGCACTGTCGCGCTGAAAAGCTTCGTGCTACATTGTCCCCCGTCCCGGCGCATGCCGGGGGGCTAACACCACAGGGGCGGACAACCGCCCCGGATTCATCGACAAAGGAAATTCCATGTCTGATCTGCAGACCTTGTTTACCCAGGCCCAGGCCGATGTGAAAACCCTGTCCGAGCGTCCGGACAACCAGACTCTGCTGCAACTGTACGCGCTGTTCAAACAGGCGAGCGAAGGCGATGCGCACGGCGAGCGTCCGGGCATGATGGACTTCATCAACCGCGCCAAGTTCGACGCCTGGGAAAAGCTGAAGGGCAAGAGCGCGGACGAAGCGATGCAGGAATACGTGGACGTGGTGAACAAGCTGCTGGCCGACTAAGCCCGCGCGAACACCTGTCAAAACGGCGTCCAATGGACGCCGTTTTTCATGGGGCTTCAGGGTTTACCAGCAGCCGCTCGTGCTGAGCGCATGGTTGCTGGCGTCGACATTGCTCTGGTTGCCTTGATTGTCCAGCTGGTAGGTATAGCAACTGGTGTCCTTGGTCTGATTGCCCTGAGGCGAAGCGGTTAGCGTGAAGGTGGACGCGGTGGCGTTGGTGATGGCCAGCGCGTACAGATTGTTGCCGCCGCCGGGCACGTAGACGGTGCCGCTGGCGTAGTTCAGCGTGGAGAGCTGGGAGGCGTAGGTATTGTTCAGCGTGTAATAGCTTTCCTGGCGCGTGGCTAGGTCCTGCAACGCGGTTTTGGCCACGCTGCGGTTGGACTGCAGGATATAGCTGTTGTAAGAAGGCACGGCGATGGCGACGACGATGGCGAGTATGGCCATCGTGATCATCAGTTCTATCAGCGAAAAGCCTTTTTGCGGGTTGGTTTGCGGCATGCGGGGTGTTTCCTGTTTCGGGGTTAGCGCAATTCTATCCAGTTCAGGCGCGTGTGCAGGTTGAAGGGTGCCCGGTTGATCATGCTGGGATTGGTGATAGGGCCGCCGCCGATGCTGCTGCCGATGGCGAAGTAGTTGTTCTGATAGCTGACGACGTTGGCGCTGCCCGCCATATTGACGGCCACGGCGTTGATGACGGCGCCGTTGATCCCGGCGAAGGTGCCGGAGTCATTGGCGTAAAACGAGGTGGCGGTGGCGCCGCCGGTTCTGAGGTCCGGCGACATGGAGAAACCGGTGGCGGAACCCACGGTGCAGGACGCGGGGTTGTTGTTGGGCGGGATGGTCGTATTGACCGTGAATGTGCCAAATATATTGACCGGGTTATAGATCACTTGTTCGCCGCTGCCCGGCAGGTTCAATTTCCAGCCGTAGCTGCTGTTGGCGGTGCTGGGGCTGCAAGCGCTGTTGCCCTGCCAACACACTGTGTTGCTGGACAGCGAGCGATAGCCTTGCACGCTGCCTAGCGTGGAGCTGTACGAGCCGGTGACGGTTTGGGTGGTGAGATTGCTCGGGCCCAGCGTCAGGCCGCCGGAGGGGGCCGCCATGGCGTAGTAGGCGCTTTGCCCGGTCAGGGTATTCCAGCCGCTCATATCCCAGTCCCATACGCCATAGAGGCTTTGGGTGCCGCTGGCGTAAGTGTCGGCCGCAGCGGCGGTAAATGGAATTTTCTGTCCGGTGCCGAAGCTGACCGTTACGCGCGGGCTGGCGTTGCCGGTGGGAATCGACGAAACCAGCAATTTGCTGGTGATGGGTTGCAAGGCGCGGGTACAGGTGCCGGCGCTGACCTGGGCGTTGGTGCAATAAGTGTATTGCGTGGTCAACAACGGCGTGGCCGAGTTCTTGCCGAACTTGGAGACTGACCAGTTCGAGGGGCTGCTGCTGGTGACGTCGAAGCGCCAGACATTGCCGAATAGGTCGCCTGCATAGATGTAGTCGGTGATGTTGTCGCCATCCAGATCCACTGCGGTGGCGTAGTAAATGCCATTGTAGTTTCCGCCGCCGGACGGATCGTTGCTGGGACCGCTGCCGGTGTCAAGCTCGTAGAAGCTGCGCGTGCCGTCGCTGGCCACCAGCATGATGAACAGCGCCGCGTGGCCATTGCTGCTGTTGTAGCCATTGCCGAAGATCGCGCCCCAGCTGCCGTTGTGGAAGCGGGTGATGACCGGAGTGCCGAAGGTATAGCCCAGATCGTTGCCGCAATTGTTGTTGCCCACGCAACTGATGGTGCTGTTGCTGACTTCGCTGATCACCAGGCTGGAGGCGTTGCTTTCCGAGAAGTTGGACGGATTGCTGACGTCCAGCATGTATAGTGCCTGGCCGCCGGCGCCCATGCCGCCCATCAGCCAGGTGTGCCAGCTGTTGCTGTAGTAAAGGTCGTCCGCGGCTGGAGTCGCATCCACGAAATACTGGTGCTCGTAAGTTGAGCCGCTGTATTCGATGGTGTTGGCCAGCGCCGCTGAGGGCATGTAGGCGATGACCTCGCCGCCGTCGTTGAGCGTGGGCGTCGTGGTGTAGTTGCCGTTCGAGTCAAAGGCGCCGCTGCGATAGCCGTGCAGCATGCCGTCGTTGCTGCCGTTGTAGATGATGTTGGCGCGCGTGGCGTTGGTGCTTTGGTAGGCGCCGTAGGTCTGGGCGTTGCTGGTGTTTTCCTGCATGGTCGCGCTCGGGTACAGCTTGTCGGTCCAGGCGTTTGGGTATTTGTTCTGCGGCGCGCCTACCCATACCGGGCTGCTGTTGATGATGTCGCCCAGTACGCTGTTGCGGGCGCGGAATAGTCCGACGCCCTGCGAATTGACCTCATTGCTTCGGCTGCCGCGCAAGTAGGACAGGCGGGCCTGGCCGTTGCTGTCGCTGTTCAGCGTGCTTTGTTGCGCGGCGCTTAGACTGGTCCACAGGAACGGCACGCCCTGGCTGCCGTTCCAGGTCAGGATGGATCGGCTGGCCTGCGCGGTCATGTTGTTGACGCTGGTGGCGCTGCAGTTGCCGCCGGTCAATACGCAGGAGGCATCCCAGGTCGCCGTGCTGGAGACCGTGACAATGCCGGTATTGGGATTGCCTAGCAGCGCATAAGAGGCGACTTCCCCCCACCAATTGTCAGGGTGGTAGCTGGCGACGTATTGTTGGGTGCCGGTCTTGACCAGGCTGGTGGGCTGGCTGTTCAGGCCGCTGGAGCTGGAGGATTGGGTGAAGGGCTGCACCTGGAAGCAGGCGATCTCGTGCACGTTGCGGCTGCCGCCGGTGGAGCCGGCGAAACCGAAGGTCAGATTGGTGGGCAGCGTGCCGCTGGTGCCGGAAGTATTGATGTCGAAATTGGAAATGACGCTGACGTAGGCGCCGTTGTTGTAGCTGTAGGACAAACTCAGCAGATTGTCCGGCGTGATGTTCAGCTTGTAGCTGATGGGGACCGCCTGGCTGCGTTTGGTGGAGGCTTCGTTAGCCATGGGCCGGCTGCTGGGCAGGCGATAGACGCCGTTGACGATATTGGGATTATTGGTTGGATTGCTGATTCTGATGAACGGGTAGTCCTGAACGCTATGGCCGTTGTACCAGGCATTTTGACAAGCGGACTGGATATTGTACGGATTCGATTCGTTGCTGAAGACCGTGCCCGGCGCATTGGCGGCAATGGAGCCGGAGCCGCGCAGCGAGATGTTCTGCGGCGTTTGGACGGTGCCGGTGGCGGTGTTGTCGGAGGCGTTGGGGAAGTTGCCGTACTCGTCCATGCCCAGGCCGAGAAAGCCATTGAGTATGCCGTTGAACGGGGCGTTGCCGCTGTTGTTGGAACAGCTGTAGCCCAGACTGCCGCCGAACGATCCCACCGCATTCGGAATGGCGGTGAGGAGGAAGAAGCTCATGCCATCGGCGCCGTCGCGCGCAGGGCCGCCGGAGTCCCCGCCGTAGCTATAGGTGGTGAAGGTTGCTTGCAGGCCGCTGGTGGACGGAAACAGACTATTGTAGACGATGGCGCCTGACTGTTTGTTGGCGCTGTTGGTTAGCCGCAGGGCGCCGTTGCCGCTGCTGTCCGGCATGGTGCCATTGTTGCCGCCCACTTGCGCGTTGCCGCTGGGGTCGGTGCTGCCGCAGGCTGGAATCGAACCGCTGCCGCTGCCGGCGGTGAGGCAGGCGCCGCCGAATACTTTCCAGTTGAGTTGGGCGCTGCCGCCGGTGAAGTTGTCGCCAACCACGATGGCGTGGGCGCAGGCGGGCCACAGCGCGGCGAGCAGCAGGCTCAGCGCGGTGCGGGCGCAAGGAAAGCGAGTGGCGTGTTTCATCGTCATTTCCCCAGGTTTTTGACGCCGGAATACAGCGTGTAGGTGCTTTGCAATACGACTATCGAGCTGGAGTTGCCGCCGTAGCCCAGGGCGGTGATCTGATACAGCGCGCCGTTGCCGGCATTGTTCAGGCCCAAATACTGGATGTAGAGTTGCGGCGACTGGTAGAAGGCGGCATTGCTGGCCAGGCCGGCGTTGGGCAGGGCGTAGGTGTAGCCGTTCCAGGTGCTCGGGTCGGTTGGACTGGTCAGCGCGCCACTGCATAGCGTCAGTGACGTTTGCGCCGCCGAGCAGCTGGCCGTGGCCGAGCTGGCATTGCCGGGCTGGATCAGCCACCACTCAGCGTAATCGACCGCGGCCTGGGCGGCCTCGAAGGCGCGTCCCTTTTCACGGATGTTGCCGGCCATCCGGCCTTGCAGGCCGACGCCGCGCATCAGCGCCAGACCGATGATGGTGATCACGATCAGGATCATCAATGCGGCGATCAGCGTGAAGCCGCTTTGCGGAGAGGGGGGGCGTTGAGGCGATTTCATAGCTGGTTCATCACCCCGATTACCCAGGATACCGTCAGCGAGCTGGTCGCAGGGTTTTGGACGGTCACCTGGCTGGATAGGGGGTTGAGCATGGTCAGTATGACTTTGACTGAACGTACCACGGCGCCGCTGGGCAGGGTGCTGGCCGGATAGTAGTGGTTGACCGAGCCATTGCCGGCGCCGTCTACGCCGTATAGCACGCTCATGCTGGCGACGCCGTCCACCAGCGGCTGGGCTGTGCCGCCGTTCAGGGCGCAGGTCAGCTGATTATTGCCGTTGACGGCGAATTGGTTGATGTAAATGGTATTGCCGGCTCCGGTATTGGAGGTGCCGTTGCAGTTCAGTACGCCGTCGTTCGGCGCGGTGGCGAAGCGTATGCTCAGCGTGTCCGACGCGCCCGAGACGCCGCTGGTGCCGGTTATGGACTGGCCGGCCGCGAAGGCGCCGGAAGCGGGCAAGGCATCGGTGACCGCTTGGGCTTGCGGGTTCGGGTAATAACCGGCTGATTGCACGATGGTGTTGATCAGCGTCATGGCCGTGCGCTGGTTGTCCTGCAGCCGAGCCAGGCCGCTCTGGTTGCTCTGGGCCAGCTTGGTCGACGTGAAGATCATCACCAGCACGCTGAGCAGCAGCAGGCCGATGGCGAGGGCGACCATGACTTCGATCAGGCCGCTGCCTTGTTGCCTAAGCCGCGTCATGGCACCACCACCATCTGATATTGGGCGTTGGATGTCGCGGCCGCCGTCATGGAGGCGGCGTTGACCTTGGATAGCTTTTCCTGCCAGGAAACCGTGATGAGACACGAGGCGGGAGAGTTGGTCGTGGACGGGGCGCAGGCTATCTGGCCGCTGCCTCCTGGCAGCGTGCCCAGCAGCTGGCCCCACTGGGATGTGTCATAGACAGCCATGTCGGCGCTGTTGCAGGTGGTGCTGGAGGCGGCGCAATCCTTCGGCGGCAGTGTCATGATGGGAGCGCCGGTGATGCTGCTGGATGTGACGGTCCAGCTGTTGCTGTTGGCGCTGGTCAAGGCGGCCCAGTAAGCGTTGTTGGCATGCATGGAGGCGGCCATGCTGTCCGCGGCAATCGCGCCCAGGCTGCGGCTGCGGGCGATGCCGGTGTTGTTGATGGCGGCCGCCTGCATGGCGGCGACGCCGAGCAGCCCCAGCGAAATGACGATTAGCGCCACCAGCACTTCCAGCATGCTGATGCCCGCCTGGCGTAAGGGTGGGCGCGCGTTCATGGGCATGTCGTCCCTGTGGGCGTGGTTTGGCCTTGCCGCAGGATGGCCGGATGGCCATAGGCCTCCACGACCACGCAATATTTGGTGGCGCTGGCGCTGGCAGCGCTGCTGACCGCGACTTTGCCGGTATTGGCGGAAGCGGAGTAACCCATGCGGTTGAAGCAGAACGGCGTGGTGCCCGAGGCCGGCGGGTTGGCCAGATTGGTGTAGGCGGCCGAATCCTTGCTGGAGAAGGCCTTTTGCTTGCGCAGCACGCTGCCGTTGGTGCCATCGACGCAGCTGCTGCCTGTTGTCACTATCCAGCCCACTTTCCAGTCTGCGCTGTTGCCGCCGGCGGCGTCGCAGGTTGGACTGACGGTGCCGCTATTGCTGGATTGGCAGACCAGGACATACTGCCCCTGTTTGATCGCCTCGCTTCGCGCATAGAGGATGTCGCTGTACAGATTGCTGCTCTCCGCTTGTATGCTCTCCATGGCCACGGTGTTCTGGTAAGCCGGCACGGCGAAGGCCAGAATGATCGCCAGGATCGCGATGACCATCATTAACTCTAACAGGGTGAAACCGTTGTGTTGACGCATGGTGACTCGTAGGCGGCCTTGTCTTTATTGTAGGGAAGCGCGGTATGCGGCCTATTATCCGTCAATTTCCATATGGATAGAATGGCTGGAACATCCATCGGTCCCGCGGGCGCGGCCGTTTGTCGCTTCAGCTCCAGGCGTTGAGAATGGCCAGCAGCGCAGGGTGCTGCAATTTGCGGCGGCTGGCCGTGACATAGTAGTGCTCCCAAACGCCTTCCAGCATGCCTATGGCCTCCAATCCCGGGTGCGCGTCGCTGTCGTCGGCCAAGGCCGGCGTGGGGCATAGGCCCAGGCTTTGCCTGGCGAAGGTTTCCATCAGCGCGTAGTCATCGCATTCGCCTACCACCGTGGGGCGGATGTCCTGCGACTCGAACCAATGCTCGAGCTGGCGGCGCAGCACATAGTCGCGGCTGGGCAGCAGCAGGGGCGCTTGCCGCAGGCTGGCGGGAAAGCCGGGCTGGTAACGCGCCCTCAGTTCGGGGCTGGCCAGCAGCAGGACGGGACAGCGCAACAGCGGCCAGGACTGGTACTGTTGCTGCTCGCCGCTGGCGACGGGACGGTCGGCCAGCACCAGGTCCAGTTTGTGGCGGCCCAGTTCGCCCATCAATTCCTCGAAGTCGCCTTCGCTGCAGCTCAGACGCAATTGGCCCGGCTCTGTCGGCATGGCCGGCCGCAGCAGGCGGCTGGCGATGCTCTTGGGCAGCACGTCCGATATGCCCGCCGCCAGTCTCTGCATATGGTCCAGCCGCGCGTCGGCCATGGCCTCCGCCAACTCCTCGCCCAGCAGAAAGATGCGATCGGCGTAACCCTGGGCCTGCCGGCCGGCTTCGGTCAGTTCCAGTCCGCGGCCCTGCTGGCGGAACAGCGCGCGTCCCAGTTGCCGCTCCAGCTTGGCGATTTGGCCGCTGATGGTTTGCATGCTGACGCCCAACTGCTCGGCGGCGCGGGTCACGCTGCCGGTGCGGGCGACTGCCCAGAAGTATTGCAGGTGTTTGTAGTTGAGTTTTTCCATCTGACAGTTCGAAAAAATGGAATTAATAATCAGATTTTAGCTGCTTTTTTCGATGGTTTGCATAACCTACACTGCAACGAGGCCTAGGTTTTGCATTGGGCCATATATACGAAGTCAATTTTGGAGATCGAAACATGAAACGGGTGATTTTGCTGATCGCCACCAACATCGCCGTGATGCTGGTGTTGAGCGTGAGCGTGCGCCTCTTGGGGCTGGACCGCTTCGTCACCGCGGGCGGCCTGAATCTGGGCATGCTGCTGATGTTCTCGGCGGTGGTGGGTTTCGGCGGCGCCTTCATTTCCTTGGCCTTGTCCAAGACTATGGCCAAGTGGAGCACCGGCGCGCGCGTGATCACGCAGCCGGCAGGCCAGACGGAGGCCTGGCTGCTGAATACCGTGCGCAAGCTGGCCGACCGCGCCGGCCTGCCCATGCCGGAAGTCGCAGTGTACGAGGGCGAGCCCAATGCCTTTGCCACCGGCCCCAGCCGCTCCAACTCGCTGGTGGCGGTGTCCACCGGCCTGCTGGCCAATATGAATGAGGAGGAAGTGGAGGCGGTGCTGGCGCACGAAATCGCCCACATCCGTAATGGCGACATGGTGACGCTGACGTTGATCCAGGGCGTGGTCAACACCTTCGTTTACTTCCTGGCCCGCGTGGTGGGTTATCTGGTGGACAGCTGGCTTAAGCGCGACGAGGAAAACAGCGCCGCCGGCACCGGCATCGGCTATTTCGTCACGGTGATTGTCTGCGAAATCGTGTTCGGCATCCTGGCCTCTTTGGTTGTGATGTACTTCTCGCGCCAGCGCGAATTTCGCGCCGACGCAGGCGCCGCCGAGCTGCTGGGTTCGCCGCGGCCCATGGCCAACGCGCTGCGCCGCCTGGGCGGCATCGAGGCCGACGGCCTGCCCAAGAGCATGGCCGCGTCGGGCATCGCCGGCGGCCGCGGCCTGCTGGGCCTGTTCGCCACCCACCCGAGCATGGAAGAGCGCATTGTCGCGCTGGAAGGCCGCGGCTGAGACTAGGGGCGGCGAGAGCCGCCCGCAACGAATTGACGGAGCAAGCAATTGATCGAGTTACTGATGTCCCCGGCGCTGGGTTATCCGCTGTGGGTGTGGATCATGTTCATGACGGGCGTGCTGGCCTTGTTGGCCTTCGACCTGGGCGTGCTGCAGAAGGATGGCCGTGAAATCGGCGTGAAGGAAAGCCTGAAGCTGTCGGCGATGTATATCGGCGTCGGCCTAGCCTTCGGCGCTTGGGTATGGTGGTATCGCGGCGCGGACGCCGGCGTGCAGTATCTGACCGGCTATCTGTTGGAGAAGTCGCTGTCGCTGGATAATGTGTTCGTGATTTCTTTGGTCTTCGGCAGCATGGCGGTGCCGCGTGCTTACCAGCACCGGGTGTTGTTCTGGGGCATTCTGGGCGCCATCGTGATGCGGGCGCTGATGATAGGCGCCGGCGCGGCGCTGGTGGCGCAATTCCAGTGGGTGCTGTTGCTGTTCGGCGCCTTCCTGCTGTTCGCCGGCCTGAAGATGCTGTTCGCCGCCGACGATGAACCGATGCCGCTCGAGCAGCAGGGCTTGTACAAGTGGCTGCGTCGCCGCATGCGCCTGACGCCGGGCCTGGTCGGCAACGCGTTTCTGGTGCGGGGCGAAAACCATGGACTGGCGGCTGGCTGGTGGGCGACGCCTCTGCTGCTGACCTTGATCCTGGTGGAAGCGGCCGACTTGGTGTTCGCGGTGGACAGCATTCCGGCGATCTTCGCGGTGACGCAGGATCCGTTCCTGGTCTATACCTCCAATATTTTCGCGATTTTGGGCCTGCGCGCGCTGTATTTCGCGCTGGCGGCCATGGTGCATCGCTTCCATTACCTGAAGTACGCGCTGGCGCTGGTGCTGGTGCTGATAGGCGTCAAGGTGGGGCTGGTGTATCTGCATGATATCGGCCTGGTGGCCTTCAAGCTGCCGACGGCATTGTCGCTGCTGCTGACTGTGTCGCTGCTGGGCGGCGGAGTCGGCTATTCGCTGTACCGAACGAGGGGGGCGGCAGGCTAGCTCCGGCTTATATGCCGCGCTGCGTGTCGGGCTTTGGCGGCGGATTTCGACCCGGCTTGAGCGCGAGGCGAGGAACCAATTGCCGTTTGCATGGTTCAAACTGAACGGGCGTCTGCCGCATCTCGGCAGGCGCCCGTTTGTCCGATGGCCATGCGTCGCGGGCCAACTGGTCTTCATAATCATAAAACCTTAGGAATAGTCTTGATGTCACAAGCCCCTCGTTTGCTTATCGTTGATGATGATCCGGATCTGCGCGACCTGCTGAGCGAATATCTGAGCTCTCAAGGCATGACGGTGGCCGCAGTGGGCGACGGCGACGCGATGAATCGCACCCTGGCCGAGCAGTCGTTCGATATTCTGATTCTGGATCTGATGCTGCCCGGCACCGACGGCCTGACCTTGTGTCGCGATCTGCGCTCGCGCTCCAGCATCCCCATTTTGATGTTGACCGCCCGCGGCGATGAACTGGACCGCATCATCGGCCTGGAAATGGGCGCGGACGATTACCTGCCCAAGCCTTTCAACCCGCGCGAGCTGTTGGCCCGCGTGCGCAGCATCCTGCGCAGAATGGATGAAAAGCGCAACAGCAGCTCCTTGCGCGCCCTGCAGTTCTCTGATTGGCGGCTGGAACTGGGCGCCCAGCACCTGGTGGATGGCGAAGGCGTGGTGACGCCGCTGTCCGGCGGCGAGTTCAAGCTGATGCAGGCGCTGGCCGAGAATCCGCAGCGCGTCATGTCGCGCGACCAATTGATGGAGGCGATGAACGGCAAGGAAGCCGGGCCGTTCGACCGCACCGTCGATGTGATGATAGGACGCCTGCGCAAGCGGCTGGGCGACGACGCGCGCGAGCCGCTGCTGATCAAAACCATACGCAGCGGCGGCTATATGCTGGCCTGCGAGGTGGTGCCGGTTCGATGAGGCGTCTGCCGCGCACGCTGTACGGCCAGTTGCTGCTGACTTTGCTGACCAGCGTGCTGCTGGCCAATGTGATTGGCATTGCCCTGGTGCTGACCGATCGCGAGCAGCTGACGCGCACCTTGCGCGCCGAATACGTCGCGCAGCATTTGGCCGACATGATCAATCTGCTGGATGAAACGCCGCCGGCCAACCGCGGCAAGCTGGCCGGCGCGATGTCTTCGCCGCTGGTGCAGGTGGTGTTGGGCCATCCCTGGCTGGACAGCCGCAAGGCCGATTGGCCGGAAGCCAGCATGTTGTGCCAATTGATACGCGACGACCTGAATTTCCCGTATCGCATGCAGGTGCTGTCCTTTCGCGAGGACGAGCCGAATGCGCCCGAGGGGTTGCTGACGCCGTTCATGGAGCCGGGCATGCATGTCTTCTCGCCCGCGGACAAGCAGTTCGGGGTCAAAGCGGTGCCCAGCGATATGGAGGCGGGCGAGCAGGAGTTGAAAATCCAGATGGCGACGGTGCAGGTGACCTTGCGCGACGGTACGGTGGCGACCTTTCGCATCGGCCAGGTGGTGTCGCCCAAGGAAACGCCATGGCGGGTGACGGCCTGGCTGTTGCTGGTCGCCCTGGTGGTGGCTGCGGTTTCAGCCTGGGCGGTTCGCCGATTGACCCGGCCGCTGGCCTTGTTTTCCAAAGCCGCCTCCGGCTTGGCCGCGAATCTGGATCAGCCGGCTTTACCGGAAACCGGCACGCAGGAGGTGGTCAACGCCACGCGCGCCTTCAACCGAATGCAGAAAGAGCTGCAGCGGTTTCTGCAGACGCGCAGTCAGATGCTTGCCGGCGTGTCGCATGATTTGCGGCTGCCGATCACCCGCATACGGCTGAGGCTGGAACAGTTGCAGGAATCGCCGCAGCGGCAGGCGATAGAGCGCGATCTGGTCGAGATGGACCAGCTGATCGGCGATACCTTGGCTTATCTGCGGCTGGGCCAGGGTAATGAAAGCCGCGTGCTGCTGAATCTGGATGCCTTGCTGGAGGGCGCGATCGAGGATATCGAAGCGCTGGGCGCGCAGGTGCGCTACGCGTCTGAGCCGGTCAAGCCTTTGTTGGCCAGGCCGCAGGCGCTGCGCCGCTGCATCGCCAATTTGCTGGAGAACGCGCGGCGTTACGGCGGCGACGGCGTCATCGAAGTGCGCTTGCTGGAGCGGGATGGGAGAGTGGAGGTGCTGGTGCGCGACCACGGTCCCGGCATTGCCGATGCCGACCTGGAAAGGGTGTTCGAACCTTATGTGAGGCTGGAGCATTCCCGGGCCAAGCATACCGGCGGCAGCGGACTCGGATTGGCCATCGCCCGCGCCATCGCGCGCGAGCACGACGGCGACATCCTGCTGTTCAACCATCCTCAGGGCGGTTTGTGCGCCGAGTTGAATTTCCCGGCTCAGCGAGCGGCTTAACACTGATTGACAATTGCCTACATAGGCGAGCTTGATGTTTTTATTGGTAGCAAATACAATCTAAATTGAGTTCGCTGGAACAGGGTTAATTTCTGGTTCATGAGGATTCAGGTCAAGTCTATCCTTCATAAGGCCCGCTGCAGCGGGCCTTTTTTTATGCAAAAAACGCAAACGAATTATTAATAGATATTAATGTTCATTTATGATCAATATTGTTAATAATTAGTTGTTTTTTGAACTTTACTAGCTGTGTTGTATTTATGGTTTTTGTTGTATTTATACAACCAATTCGAGAGTGATTGCTTGCACATTGTGCTATTGGAAATTAGTATGTGATCGCTTTCTAAGACTATCCAATAGGATGTGCACGATGAAAAAAACTCTGATCGCCCTGGCTGTGGCCACCCTGCCGGCAGCGGCATTCGCTGATGTCACCATCTATGGCACGCTCAAGGCCGGCGTGGAAAATGTTCACAGCGACGGCATGAACAAGACCAACGTCGATGACCTTGGCTCCCGCATCGGTTTCAAGGGCAGCGAAGATCTGGGCAGCGGCCTGAAGGCGATTTGGCAGGTTGAAAGCGGCTTCGACATCGACGGCACCAACCGTCAGGGTTATGGCAGTTTCGCCAGCCGTGAATCCTTCGTTGGCCTGGATACCGGCTTCGGCAAGGTACGCCTGGGCAACCTGTCCACCTTCAGCGATGACAGCATGGGCATGGTGAACACTTGGGAGAGCGCCAGCTCCGCTCTGCAGCTGGATGCTTACGGCCGCGACGATGTGCGCGTGAAGAACGCCATCCGCTTCGACACCGCCAACTACAACGGCTTCCAGGCTGCCTTCCTGTACGGCACCAAGGAAGACAAGAACGGCGCGTTCAACGCAGATGCGGCGACTACCCAGCGCGAAACCTACAACCTGGGTCTGTCCTACGAGAACAGCGGCTTCTTCGGCAAGTACCAGTTCATTCACGCCACCCCGGTGAACCTGGGCGTTGCCGGCGAGACGCGCGCCAACGACAGCCATCGCCTGGAAGCTGGCTACAATGCCAACAACCTGCTGCTGTCCTTCGGCTACCGCAATGATCGCGGCGATCGCTCCATCACGCCGCTGAACTTCCTGCAAGGCGATAACGCGCCGGATCTGGATGGCGGCAAGTACAAGTCGCAGGAATACGCGCTGACCGCGGCCTACTCCCTGGGCGCTTTCACGCCGAAGTTCTCCTATGTGCAAGCTAAGGATTTCGATAAGGACGGCGTACGTCAGGACAACACCGGCTATAAGCAGTTCCTGGTTGGCGTGGATTACCACATGTCCAAGCGCACGACTTTCGGCCTGCAATACGGTGAAATCAAGGCTGATCAGAACATCTTCTCCAACACTGGCGCTGTCGGCAGCGACAACAAGCTGCGCGGCCTTGGTCTGAACATGATCCATAGCTTCTAATGCCGGGCAAGGCGCTGATGGGCTGACATTGGCGCATGGAAGAAAAACTGCCGCTCCTGAGAAGGGGCGGCAGTTTTTTGTTTGGCACGCTGCTGCTTGTCGTCGTCTAAGCGTTGTCTTCAATAGTGAAGTTCGTCATAGGCCAGGAGGGACAAGATCTGGCGGTCGAGGCGGATGCGCCGGCGATCTAGTGCTTGGGTGCTGGGCATGGGTTCGAGGCAGTTCGGCCAGATGAGTCAATTTGGTGGGCAATGGTGGCGAGGGTTGGCGGCACGCGGCTGCGGACGAATGTTCCGCCTATGAAGGATGGGATGCGCCGCCGCGCGGGAGGCGCGGCGGGCTGGTGGCTGGTTTGGAGGCTTAGTTGGGGAAGGGCGTTACGCCCAGTTTTTCCAGCAGATAGCCGGCGGTCTGCAGCGCGCCTTCTACCCAGCCCTGGGCGTCGGAGTAGGCTTCGCCGCAGATATACAGCGGCAGATCGGTCGGCTGCACCACGGCGTGTTTCACTTCCCAGCTCTTCACGCCTATGTTCCAGCTGTTCCAGCCGCCGCCGAACGGATCATCGCCCCAGTCGCGGTAGGCGGCGTTGCGCACTTTCGGCGTGAAGGACAGGCTGTGCATCACGGTGAGCTGGCGGGTGACTTCCTCCGTCATCATCCGCGGCGCCTTGTACTGGTGCCAGGCCAGTTCGTTGCGCTGCACATTGTCGTCTGCGCCGATGAAGGGGTCCGCCAACGGGGCGACATCGAGGCCGCGTGCTCTCGGCTGGCGCCGCTTGGCGCGCAAACCGTCCCAGAAACCGGTGTTGTCGCCGTCGTCATAGCTGGCTAGCAGCATGGCGTGGCCCGAGGTGGCCGGCTGCCCATTGCTTTTCGGCCAGTAATAGGTCTGGCGCACCGGCAGGTCCGTAACCGAGCGGCCAGACTGCACCGGCACATAGGTAGACTGGCCGTCGGCGGCAATGGCGTTGCAGCCGGTGTTGCGCCACCAGGGGCTGTCATAGGTGGTGAACAGCTTGAACAGCGGCCGCGGCGTGACGGTGGAAATCAGCGCCTGGGTCTTGGCATCCTGCAGCGCTGGGCTGTTGGCGGTCAGCAGTTCCAGCGAGCGGCGCGGCATGGCCAGGATCAGCGATTGGCTTGCGTGCGCTTGTCCGTTGACCTGGAACGAGAAGCCGTCGCCCTTTAGCGCGATATGGGAAACATTGGATTCCAGCCGGATCTCCCCGCCCATTTCTTCAAACAGCTGAGCCAAGGACAGCGGCACTTGCTGGAAGCCGTTGCTGAAGCCCTTGTATTCCGGATTGACGCCGAAATCGGACAGATACCAGGGAATGGCATCGGCGGCGTTCCAATTGCATAGCGTGGAGTCGTAGCCGCCGACGTCTTCGGCATATTGGTAGGCTTCGCCAGTGATCACGCGCAGCAACACATTCCAGAAGCCCTGCTTGTACAGCGGCACGCCGCCGAACTCGGCGCTTTGCGCCATTTCGCGACGCTGCTCCTCGTTCAGGCTGGGATTGGTGATGCCGGGCACGATCTGCTCGATCGCGTTGACGATCACCGCGCCGGCGCTCTGACCGTGGTCGAGGAAGTTCAGTTGGTAGGGCACGCTGTCCGGGTTGCTGGTGAAGTCGGCCAGCCGCAGATAAACGCCGCGCAGGAAGGCGATGTTTTGCGGTTCGTCCACCGGGAAGTCGTACAGCGTGATCTGTTCATCGTCCGGCAGTTCCTTGTTCAGCTCATGGATCAGGTGGGTGACCAAGGGCTGCACGGCTGGCAGGATGCGCATGCCGCCCAGTTCCGCCACCATGTCCGGGATGTCCGGCGGGCGCACCGACAGCAGGCGGCCGCCGATGTGATTGCTGGCCTCGAAAACGGCGATCTTTTTGCCGGGATGGGTTTGCTTCAGACGCCAGGCGCAGTACACGCCGGAGACGCCGCCGCCGATGATGGCGATGTCGAATTGTTCTTCAGCCATGATGCTGTTTTCTCCTTCTGGGGGAACGTTAGAAGATCACCGGCACATTGCCCGGCATGTCTGGCCTGTCCGCGCTGCGGTTTTGCTCGCCGCCGAAGTGATAGCAATCCAGCCGCGGCTGTTTTTCGTAGCGGACATTGGCCTCCTCCGGCGTGGGCGGCGGCTGGTCCAGGCCCACTGTGTGCATGTCCAGTACGTAAGCATGGCCCTTCAATACATGGTCCATGCCGCGGCGCACCGCGGCGCGCACGTCTTCCGGATGACGGACGATTTCGCCCTCCATGCCGCCGAAGGCCTTGGCCAGGGTGACGAAGTCCGGCTTGGGCCGATGGATGCGCAGGTATTCCGGATCCTGGGTGCGCGCCGTCCATTCGTAGCCGGGCGCGTCGCCGTACATCGCCTCCACCTGGGTCAGGCCCATTTGCAGCGTGTGGTATTCGTGGTTGTTGGTGATGATGTAGAGCACGCCCAATTGGCGATGCTGCGCAGTCCACCAGGTTTGCGGATAGAACAGCGAGGAGCCGTCGCCGGTGGCGGCGACGACAAAGCGGGTGTCTATGCCCTGGCTGCCGCTTTCTTCAAGCTTGATGCCCAGCGTGGCAGGCATGGACCAGCCCAGCGAACCGCCGCCGACACAGTAGTAGCTGATCGGTTGCGCCGCGTCGTTGGTGAAGGGCAGCAGGTACTGGAACGGCGCCGGATCGGACACTGCCTCGTGCACGTAGACGAACTGCTTTTCCAGATCACGCTCGGCGATCTCCTTGCGCAGCGCGTCGGCGATCACCACGGCCCAGATCTCGTTCTGGTGCATGGCTTCGCGCAAATAGACATCCCAGTCCGCCTTGCGCTGCGCGGCCAGTTCTTTCAGCTTGGCGTTGCGCGCCGCGGCGGCGGACGATGGCTGTTGGCCAATCAGCTGGTTGATCAGCGGCAGCGTGGTTTTCAGGTCGCCGAACAGCGCCGACTCGCCGTAGTAGTTCTTGCCTATGTCCCAGGTGTTGTTGCTCAGATAGACCTGGGTGACGTTAGGCGGGATCAGCGGGCCATCGCTGTATTTGTAGACCGTGATCTGGGCCTGATTGCTGAAGCCGCACAGGAAGGCGACGTCGTGGCCGGCGAAGACCTGCTGCACGCCGGCCTGGCTGCCGGGCAGCTCGCCTTGCCAGTGGTAGTCGTTGTTGGGGAAGTTGGCCAGGCTGCTGAAGGTTTGCTGCAGCACGGGCGCGCCCAGCAGTTCGGCCATTTCTTGCAGCTCCGGCCAGGCTTGGGCGTAGCCGGCCGCGTCGCCGGTCACGATGATGGGACTCTTGGCTTCTCGCAGCAGCCGGGCGGCTTGTTCTATGGCCTGGCGGTCGGCGGTGAAGTGCGGCGAGATTTGCGTGACGCCTTTGATGCGGTTATCGTCGCCGATGCGGCGCATGGTGAATTCCCACGGAATGGCGACGAACACCGGCCCGTTGGGCGGCGCCATCGCCTCCTTGAAGGCGCGCTGCAGCACCATGGGGAATTCCTGCTCGGTGCGCACCTCGTGCGCCCACTTGGTGTATTGGCGAGCCAGGTCTACCAGATTGGACGCCAGAAGCGGTTCCTGGGTGACCAGTTCGTTCTGCTGCTGACAGCACAGGATGACCAGCGGCGCCTGCGAGCGCCAGGCGTTGAACAGATTGCCGATGGCGTGGGCGATGCCGGGAGTGACATGGACCACCAGCACGCCGGGCTTGCCGGTCATGCGCGCGGAGCCCATGGCGGCGCCGATGGCGATGTTCTCATGCAGGCACTCGATGTACTCCACGCCGTTTTCCGGGTAGGAGGTGCCGTCTATGATGGGAATCTCGTTGGTGCCGGGCACGCCGAAAATCCGGTGTATGCCCAGTTGGCTCAGGATGTCGAACACGTAATCGCGCGCCCAGCGCTTGGTTTGTCCTGGCTGTTCAATGCTCATGCCCTGCCTCCTCCGGTTTGGAATACATGCCGATACCATTTGAGTGGTAATGCAGGCGCGGGGCGATGGAAATAAAAGAACACTTGACCTATTGGCGCGCCATAGGTCTATCATTCATGATGATTGATTTTAATTTGATGATTAAAAAGGGAATTTTTTGGCAGGCTCAATGTGCTAAGTATGAATACGAGGTAGGCGGGAAGGGCGCAGGGAGAGGGCGAGGGAATGGAAAAGCCCGGCGAGGCCGGGCTTGTGAGGCTCATGGAAGGAGGCCGGCTCTGGAGCGGCCTCTGGCGCGGTTAGGGCTTAGAACCACTGTCCGTAGCGCTTGATGTAAATGGTTTTCACCGTTTGAGTCAGCGCGAGATAGCCGGCCATGGTCAGCAGCAGCCACCAGAAGTAGCTGGGGTCCAGTTGGATGAAGCCCAGCGAGGCCGCGAGCGGCGAGTACGGCAGATAGCAGGCGATGGCGATGGCGATCGAGGTCGACAGCAGCACCGGCAGGGACGCCGTGCTTTGCAGGAAGGGAATCTTGCGCGTGCGCAGCATGTGCACCACCAGGGTTTGCGAGATCAGGCCCTCCATGAACCAGCCGGAGTTCATGATCAGTTGGCCGCCGTCGCCGCCATGCAGGTGGTAGGCCGCGCCGGCGCCGAACACCGTCCACAGCAGGATGTAGGTGGTGATGTCGAATACCGAGGAAGTGGGTCCCAGCCACAGCATGAAACGCTTGATATTGCCGGCTTCCCACTTGCGCGGCTTTTTCAGGAATTCCGGATCCATCTTGTCCCAGGGCAGGAACATCTGCGACAGGTCGTAAATCAGGTTTTGCAGCAAGAGCTGCATCGCCAGCATCGGCTCCCATGGCAGCCAGGCCGAAGCCACCAGCACCGAGAACACATTGCCGAAGTTGGAGCTGGCGGTCATGTTCAGGTATTTCAGGATGTTGCCGAAGGTCTCGCGGCCCTTGATCACGCCTTCCTCCAGCACCATCAGGCTCTTTTCCAAGAGAATGATGTCGGCGGTTTCCTTGGCGATGTCTGCTCCGCTGTCCACCGAGATGCCGACGTCGGCGTCGCGCAGCGCCGGCGCGTCGTTGATGCCGTCGCCGAGGAAACCCACGGTGTGGCCATTGGCCTGCAGCGCCTTGACTACGCGCGATTTCTGCAGCGGCGTCAGCTTGGCGAAGATGGTGGCGTGCTTGACCGCGGCGCACAGCGCCACATCGTCCATCGCCTCGATGTCCTGGCCCAGCAGCGGCTTGCCTGGATTGAGGCCGACGTCGCGGCACACTTTGGCGGTGACGATGGGGTTGTCGCCGGTCAGCACCTTGACTGTCACGCCGTATTCCTTGAGCGCCTGGATGGCCGGCGCGGCGGAGTCTTTCGGCGGGTCGAGGAAGGTCAGGAAGCCGCGCACCACCAGGCCTTTCTCATCGGCGGTCTGGTAGGCGGCCTTGCGCGCGTCGGCTGGAATATGGCGCGTGGCGACCACCAGCACGCGGTAGCCTTCGGCGTTGAATTCCTGGCTCAGGCTCAGCAGACGGGCGCGTTCTTCCGCATTGAGCGTACGCACGTCGTCGCCGTCCTGCAGATGGCTGCATACCGCCAGCATTTCCTCCACCGCGCCCTTGGACACCATCAGGTGCTGGCAATTCTGATCCTGCACGATGACCGACAGCCGGCGGCGCTCGAAATCGAAAGGCAGCTCGTCCACCTTGGCATAGTGGCGCAGCTTGACGCGTTCGCCCAGCTCGTCGGCGCGCGCGACGACGGCGATGTCCATCAGGTTTTTCATGCCGCTCTGGTGGAAGCTGTTGAGCCAGGCCAGTTGCAGCGTGGATTCATCCTTGCGCCCATGCACGTCGTAATGCTGCTCCAGGATGATTTTGTCCTGGGTCAGCGTGCCGGTTTTGTCGGTGCACAGCACATCCATCGCGCCGAAGTTCTGCACCGAGTTCAGCCGCTTCACCACTACCTTGCGCCGCGCCATCGCCACAGCGCCCTTGGCCAGATTGGCGGAGACTATCATCGGCAGCATTTCCGGCGTCAGGCCCACTGCCACCGCCAGCGCGAAAGTGAAGGCGGACATCCAGTCGCCCTTGGTGACGCCATTGATCATGAACACAATGGGGACCATCACCAGCATGAAGCGGATCAGCAGCCAGGATACGCTGTTGACGCCTTTGTCGAAGCTGGTTTCGATGCGCTTGTGGTTGACCACATTGCGCGCCAGCGAGCCGAAATAGGTGTCGGAGCCGGTGGCCACCACGACTGCGCGCGCCGTGCCGGACACCACATTGGTGCCCATGAAGCAGCCATTGGGCAGATCGAGCAGGCCGGCGTCGCCGGATGCCTGATCGTCGGCGGACTTGGCGGACACCGCGCCCAAAGTGTCGTATTTCTCGACTGGCAGCGCCTCGCCGGTCAATACGGCCTGGCTGATGAATAGATCGCGCGACTCCAAAAGACGGATATCGGCCGGAACCATGTCGCCGGCCTGCAGGTGGATGATGTCGCCGACCACCAGTTCGCTCATCGGCGCTTCCATGCGGATGGGGGAGGTTTGCGAAGTAGGGCGGCGCTGCACGGTGGCGGTGTTGCGCACCAGCGACTTCAGTTTTTCAGCGGCCTTGGCGGAGCGGAACTCCTGCCAGAAGCGCAGCAGACCGCTGACGCCTATCATGCTCCCCAGGATGATGACCTTGGTCCAGTCCTGATCGTCCGGCGCCGCCATGGCGATGTCCATCACGTAGCTGATGGCGGCCAGGATGATCAGCACCATCACGAACGGATTTTTGAAGGCGGCCAGCAGCTGGATCAGCGCGTGCGGCGGTTTGTCGTGGGCGACTTCATTGGGGCCGAACTGGTGCAGGCGCTGGGCGGCTTCGGTCGCGGTCAGTCCTTCCGGATGGCTGCGCAGGCGCTTGAGGGTTTCATCCGCGGACCATTGCGCTTCGTTGGCCAGCCGGTGGGTTTGCTTGTCGCGGGTTTTGCCGGGCGTGGCGATGAAGCCGCGGCTTTTGTGGTGGTGAGTCTGTTTGGTCATGGCAAATCTCCAGGCGCCGCGGGCGTGACCATCCCTGCCGTGAGGCATCGGCGCCGACAATGTGTCAGCTCGTAGATCGAGAGAACATTGCCGCCCGTTGAGGCGCTCTGTGCGAACGCCCCAGCGGATGGCATCTCATTCAAGGTGCGTTGGGCTTATGTCATGCCTGCTCCTGTGTTGCGGAGGGGCCGGCTGGCTGCCGGCCCAAGGGTGGTTAGAGGGCTAGAGCGCGCTGACGCGGCTTCTTGCTGCCGGAGCGGGGGTGGACAGGCAGTCGACCTTGACGCGAGTCAGCGGCAGCGTGGCCAGGCGTTGCGCGATGCCTTGCAGGAAATGCATGCAGGTTTCCGATCCGCAGCGGAAGTCGGCGCTGATCAGCCAGGGCGCCAGCGTGTGGCTGGTGTCCTTGGCGATCGGCTGCGGCTGTTCCCGCCATTGCTGGATGCGCAGGCCGTGCTTCTGCGCCTGGCTGCGGATTTCGTGGCGGGCGATGCCTAGCGACATGGACGGGCAGATGATGGACAGCTGGTAGACGCTCTGTTGGCGCGGGCTGATGAACAGATTTTGCATCGTAAGCTCCTGGTCGGAAACAGGCCGGCCGCGCGCTTCAGGGCGCGCGGCGACAGCCGGTATTCGCCGCTTGTCGGGCGGCGGGCGGGGTCGGGTTGGCATGCCGCGGCGCGGCATGCCCCGATGCTTACGAGCGGGGGAGGCCTCAGCGGCGGCGGATCGTGAAGGCTTGCGGTCCGGGCTCTTCTGGCATGATGGGTTTCTCGTTGGTCTTGGGCTGGCCGGCGCGTGCCGGCAGCTGCCTGGTTTCAGCGCAAGCGGCTTAGGCCGCCTTGGCGCGGTTGGGGTGGAGCAGGGCGCGTGGCTGCGAGGAGGCGGCGGACAGGCGGCGGCCCCAGTGCACGCGGCGGATTTCCGGCAGCTGGCTCAGGCGCAGCGCCATATCGTTCAGATCTTGGCGGCGGGCCAGCGGGCAGCTCAGCACGACCGATAGCTTGCTCTGGCTGGCCTGGCTATCCGGGCCTATGGTGACTTGCGAGGCGCGCAGGCCCAGATCATGCATTTCCCAGAACAGACGCTTACGCAGCGTGGTGATCACAGTATTGTCGCAAACGATATTCAGGCGGAATTCAGCGTAGTCCGCCGCGTGATTGCGATTAAAGAATTTGAGCAGGTGTAATAATTTCAGGGCGCGCATTTTGAATCCCCCATTTTATTTCAACAGGTAATAGCCGTCCCTTTCGGTTTAAATAAACCGAAATAGGGAATGATTGTCCAATATTGAAACGAGCGTATTTGGCGCAACCGCAATCCGGCTATTCCCGATGGGGAATCAGCCTGTCATGCGGCATTGCGTCGCAGCCGCTCGCGGTTCTGGTTCTTCTGGCATGGGAACCTCCTACGAGACGAAAGCTGGCGCAAACATCGGGTGCTGGATCTGTCGAGCGGGGTGTCGGCATTCCGCGGAGGCGCATGAAGACAAGGGGCCGGGAAGGCGCGTTTTGTCAGTTTTGCGAATTCTGGGTTTGCCATACGGAGCCGGCTAGGGGCCGGTTAAGACACCACATCCTGTCTTGCAGGATGCGGCAGAGGAGGGGTGCTTCTTCTGCGGGCTATCCTGCAAGGCTATACTGCGATCGAAGATCGACTAGAACCGTCGTTGTCCACGGTAAGCCTTTGCAAAATTGATAACAATGCGACTATAAACCGATTTCGCGCATTTATCAAATCAATTCGGCCGAAAAACCGAATGCCGTGGCGAATCGGATGATGAATATTTGTAAATAAGCGGTGGGTTCGAAATATTGAGCCGCGCGGCGCGAATATCCGGGTTGACCCGAATGCGATAGAAGGCGGATGGGCAGCGCCCATTCGGCAATGAAAAACGAGGGCCATGGCCCTCGTCTTCGCATGCGGGGTTTACTCTCCCAGTTCCTTCAGGTTCTCGAACAGCTTCAGCGCCTCTGGATTGGCCAGCGCGCTGACATTGCTGACCGGACGGCCGTGGATGATGTTCTTCACGGCTAGCTCGACGATCTTGCCGCTGACGGTCTTGGGGATGTCGGCCACGGCGATGATGCGGGCGGGGATATGGCGTGGGCTGGCGCCGTTCTTGATCTGGGTCTTGACGCGATTGGCCAAGTCTTCGTCCAGCTGCGCGCCTTCCCGCAACTTGACGAACAGGACCACGCGCTCGTCGTCTTGCCAGAGCTGACCGACTGCCAGGCTTTCCAGGATTTCGGGGAAAGCTTCCACCTGGCGGTAGATCTCGGCGGTGCCTATGCGCACGCCGCCGGGGTTCAGCACCGCGTCGGAGCGGCCATAGATGATCACGCCGTCGTGGGCGGTGATTTCGGCGTAGTCGCCATGGCACCAGATATTGGGGAAGCGGCTGAAATAGGCTTGCCGGTATTTGGCGCCGTCCGGGTCGTTCCAGAAGCCTATCGGCATGGATGGGAAGGGCTTGGCGCAGACCAGCTCGCCCTTCTCTTGCCATACGGAGCGGCCCAGCTCGTCGTAGATGTCCACCGCCATGCCCAGGCCGCGGCATTGCAGCTCGCCGCGGTAGACCGGCAGGGTGGGGGCGCCCAGGGCGAAGCAGGACACGATGTCGGTGCCGCCGGAGATGGAGGCCAGGTTCAGGTCCGGCTTGATGTTGGCGTAGACCCAGTCATAGCTTTCCGCGACCAGCGGCGAACCGGTGGAGAACAGGCTGCGCAGTCGCGGCAATTTCCAGTCGCGCGCCGGCACGATGGTCGTTTTGCGCAGGCTGTCTATGTATTTGGCCGAGGTGCCGAAGTGGGTGAAGCCGTGTTCCGCGGCGTAGTCCCACTGCACGCGGCCCTCGTCGGCGAACGGCGAGCCATCGTACAGCATCAGCGCCGCGCTGGAGGCCAGGCCCGAGGCCAGCCAGTTCCACATCATCCAGCCGCAGGTGGTGAAATAGAAGAAGTGGTCGCCGGGGTGGATGTCGGCATGCAGCTGATGTTCTTTCAGGTGCTGCAGCAAGGTGCCGCCGGCGCCATGCACGATGCACTTGGGCTTGCCGGTGGTACCGCTGGAATACAGGATGAACAGCGGATGGTTGAACGGCAGGCGGACATACTCCACTGGGCGGGCATCGTAGGCGGCCAGGTAGCGGTCCAGCGTCTGGGCCTTGGGCACGGCGGCGGCGAAGTCCGCGCCGTCGCCGATATAGGGCACCACCACCACGCGGGCGACGCTGTCCAGGGATTCGGCCAGTTGGACCATCTTGTTGCGGATGTCTACGGCCTTGCCGTTGTACCAGTAGCCGTCCGGGCAGAACAGCAGCTTGGGCTCGGTCTGGCCGAAGCGGTCCAGCGCGCCGTCCAGGCCGAAGTCCGGCGAGCCGCTGGTCCATACCGCGCCCAGGCTGCTGGCGGCCAGCATGGCGGCCAGCGCGGCCGGCATATTGGGCATGAAGCCGGCCACGCGGTCGCCCGGCTGGATGCCGCTTGCGCGCATGGCCTGCTGCAGGCGGGAAACCAGCTGGTTCAGCTCGCGCCAGCTCAGTTTCTGCTCGATCTTGTCCTCGCCGCGGAATACCACGGCCAGGCTGTCGTCGTTTCGGCGCAGCAGGTTTTCCGCGTAATTGAGCCGCGCTTGCGGGAAGAATCGGGCGGACAGCATGTCGTCGCCGTTCTCCAGCGCCACCTCGCCCTTGTCGCCTATCACGCCGCAATAGTCCCAGAGCAGGGACCAGAAGCGAGCCGGGTCCTCCACGCTGGCGTGCCACAGGCTGCGGTAGTCCGGCAGCGGGCGGCCCCACACGGTTTCGGCCAGTCGGGTGAAGGCGGTGAGATGGCAGCCTGCCAGCCGTTCGGCCGAAGGCGTCCAGATCGGGGTGTTGCTTGCTTGCATGATTTCTCCTGTGGCGGCCCGCTTTGTTGCTCTCTTGATGGGGACGGGCCGGCCGATATGGTTTAGCCCTGGCGGCCGAGCGCGTGCGCCAGCTTGGAGGCGGGGGCTTTGCCCAGCGCGTCGGCGATGTGCCAGGCGGCGGCCACCAGTTTAGTCAGATCGATGCCGCTGTGGTAGCCCTCGCCAGCGAGCAGATAGGCCACATCCTCGGTCGCCACATTGCCGGACGCGCCCTTGGCGTAAGGGCAGCCGCCCAGGCCCGCCACCGAGGCGTCGAACACGCGCAGTCCGGCATCCAGCGAGGCGCGGATATTGGCGATGGCCATGCCGTAAGTGTCGTGGAAGTGGCCGGCCAGGCGTTCCGCCGGCAGCGCGCGCAGCACGGCGTCCAGCATCTCGCGCACCGAAGCCGGCGTGCCCACGCCTATGGTGTCGCCCAGTGAAATCTCGTAGCAGCCCAGATCGGACAGCGCCTTGGCCACCTCGGCCACTTTTTGCGGCGCGATCTTGCCCTCGTAAGGACAGCCCACCACGCAGGATACGTAGCCGCGCACCTTGAGGCCGGCGTCCAGCGCGCGCCGCGTCACGCTTTCAAAGCGCTGCAGGCTTTCGGCGATGCTGGCGTTGATGTTTTTCTGGCTGAAGCTCTCGCTGGCGGCGCCGAATACGGCGATTTCCCGCGCGCCGGCCTCCAGCGCCGCGTCCAGCCCCTTGTCGTTGGGCACCAGCACCGGATAGGCGATGGGGCCTGCCAGGTCCAAGCCGGCCAGCACCTCGGCGCTGCCGGCCATTTGCGGCACCCATTTGGGCGACACGAAGGCGCCTGCCTCTATCGCGCTCAGGCCGCTGTCGGCCAGGCGGCGGATCAGCTCCAGCTTGACGGCGGCATCCACTGTCTGTTTTTCATTTTGCAGCCCGTCGCGCGGGCCGACTTCGACTATCTTCACGTGTTTCATGGCGTTCACGACATTTCGATTCATGAGTGGATTCGAAAATTTGCTATCGGGCAGGCTATTTTTGCCAGCGCCTAGGGACTATGTAGTGAATGGCGAACATAAGATTAATGGTAATCATTGCGGTGTGGCTGACCAGCCATCTGTCCTGTTCGCTGTGGATGCGGTCAGTTAGCAAGCCAAGCTGAAGCAGGAACAGGCCTAGAAAGAACAAGCCTCGCGGCCAGTTGATCATTGCGACTGTGGATTCATTCATGGGAATTTCAACTTAGAGTGCCTTGGCCCGCACAGGGATGTAGATGTCCATTTGCAACATCTCCTGGCCAGGCGCGCAGCGGCCGTCATAACGCTCGAAGGTTTCGCCGGCGGCGTGCTCCCATTTGGCGGAGGCGGGCAGCCAGTGTTGGTAGATGTGCTGCCAGGTTTGGACGATGGCTTGGCCGAAATCGGCTGGCGCGGCCGGCTGCGTGGAGAACACGGCGTATTTGGCCGGCGCGATTCGGCGGCGTTCGCAGCCGTCCGGCAGCGCGCGCTCGTCCGGGCATTCCATGCCTATCAAGTAGCGGAAGCGCTCGCTGGATGGTTCGAAGTCGCAGACCACGCCGTATTCCGGCGCATGGGGACGTTGCAGCGCATCCAGCAAAGGCTGGCGCAGCTTGACTGAATAATCGTTCCAAAAGGCGGGAATCTGGCGCAGGTTGTCGTCATCCCGCTTGCCGGTGGCGATGCTGTAGCCGGCCAGCGCCAGGCCGGGGTGGTCGATGATGATGGGGTCCATTCTTGCATCCTCCGCGTGCTGATCGGGCTTACCAGGTTTTATCCAGGTCCTGGGCGTAGAAGCGCATGGCTTGCTGGTAGCGGCGGATGTTCTCGTCGGCGCTGGTTTGCGCCAGCAGGGTCAGCAGCCGCTCGGCGGCCTCCTTGTGGCGGCCGCGGTTGTACAGGGCCATCGCCAGGAAGGTTTGCAAGGCTTTGTCTTCCGGGAAGTGGTGCAGGCCTTCGCGCAGCGCCATCTCGGCCTCGCGATATTGGCCCAGGGCGCGATAGCTGCTGCCCAGGCCTAGCCAGGCGCTGGCGGCATCGTGGCCGCTGATGCCCATTTCCAGCGCCTGCAGATAGTGAGGAATCGCCTCGGTTTCTTCGCCGCGGCCGTCATGCAGGCAGGCGGCCAGATAGTGCAGGTCCGCATGCTGCGGTTGTTGGCGCAGCAGCGATTGCGCCTCGCGCAAGGCTTGTTCCGTTTGGCCGCTGTGCTGCAGTTTGCGGATGTTTTCCAGAGCGATGTGCATGGCGAATCCTTGTGGCTTGTTTTATGACTCGGTCATTCTGCGGCAAAGTCTACCAATTCGTCACCATCGTTTACTTGCTCGCCGGCGGCGAAGTAGAAGTCCTGCACCACGCCGTCGCCCGGCGCGGTGATGGTGTGTTCCATCTTCATCGCTTCCAGAATCAATAGCGGCGAACCTTTGGCCACTTTCTTGCCTATTTCGGCCAGCAATGCCACTACGCGGCCAGGCATCGGGGCCTTGAGGTGGGTTTCGCCATGCACGCCCAGCTCGGTGTAGGCATAAGGATCTACCCATTCCAGCGCCAGCCGTTCGCTGTTTTCGAACAGGACGCGCAGCGCGCCGTGGCGCGCCACGGTGGCCTTGATCGTGGAACCGTCCAATACGGCCAAGAGCTGCGAGCCTTGCAATTGCGCGCGAGCGGGGAGCGATTGCCCGTCCACGAAAACGACGAAGCCATCCGCCTGGTGGCGCAGCGTCGCGCTGTACTCTTCTTCATCCAGACGGAAGGCGAAACGGCGCGTCTGCCCGCCGTTCAAGCGCCAGCCGGCGGCGGCCGGGTAGGGTGCTTGCTGGGCCAGCGCCTCGGCCAAGGCCAGCAGGGCCAATTGCTTGGCGCTCGGCGCGGCTGGCGGCGGCAACAGGTCGTCGTGATGGCGGGCGATCAGGCCGGTATCGACATGGCCGCTGGCGAAGCTGGGATGGTTCACGATGCGGCGCAGGAAAGACACATTGCTGGACAGGCCGACTATCTGATACTGCGCCAGCGCGGCGTCCATCTGCCTGAGCGCCGCCTCGCGGGTTTCGCCCCAGACGATCAGCTTGGCGATCATCGGGTCGTAGAACGGCGAAATGGCGTCGCCTTGCTCCACCCCGGTGTCTATGCGCACATTGGCCGACTCTACAGGCGTCGCCAAGTGGACCAAGGCGCCGGTGGACGGCAGGAAGCCCTTGTCCGGATCTTCGGCGTAAATGCGCGCCTCGATGGCGTGGCCGCGGATCGCTAGTTGGTCTTGCTTGAGCGGCAGCGCGCCGCCGGCGGCGACGGCCAATTGCCAGGCTACCAGGTCCTGACCCGTGATCATCTCGGTCACCGGGTGCTCCACCTGCAGCCGGGTGTTCATCTCCATGAAGTAGAACTGGCCGGAGGCTACGTCCATGATGAACTCGACCGTGCCGGCGCCGACATAACCCACCGCGCGCGCGGCGGCCACGGCGGCCTGGCCCATCGCTTCGCGGGTGGCCTGGGGCAGATGCGGGGCCGGGGCTTCTTCCAGCACTTTCTGGTGGCGGCGCTGCACCGAGCAGTCGCGCTCGAACAGGTAGACGCAGCCGCCCAGCTTGTCGGCGAACACCTGGATTTCAACGTGGCGGGGCTTGGTCAGGTATTTCTCTACCAGCACCTTGTCGTCGCCGAAGCTGGCGCGCGCCTCGCGCTGGCAGGAGGCGAGGGCGGGGGAAAAATCTTCGCTCTTTTCCACGATGCGCATGCCCTTGCCGCCGCCGCCGGCGCTGGCCTTGATCAGCACGGGGTAGCCGATGGCGTCGGCCTGTTTTTGCAGCAGCGCGGGATCTTGATCATCGCCATGGTAGCCGGGCACCAGCGGCACGGCGGCCTTCTCCATTAGCGCCTTGGCGGCGGATTTGCTGCCCATCGCGGCGATGGCCGAGGCCGGCGGGCCGATGAAGGCGATGCCGGCGGCTTCGCAGGCGGCGGCGAAGTCCTCGTTCTCGGACAGGAAGCCGTAGCCGGGATGCACCGCCTGGGCGCCGCTCTGTTGGGCGATGGCCAGGATCCGGTCGGCGCGCAGATAGGATTCGGCGGCCGGCGCCGGGCCGAGACGGTAGGCCTCGTCGGCCAGCTTGACGAAGCGGGCGTTCGCGTCGGCGTCGGAATAGACGGCGACGGTGGCGATGCCCAGGGCCTTGGCGGTTTGGATGACGCGGCAGGCGATTTCACCGCGGTTGGCGATCAGTATTTTATTGAACATGGCAATCTTTCATGGTCTGCCAGTTGGGCGTTGTCTGGTTGTGGATGAGAGAGCGGCATCGGCCCCCTCTCCCCAACCCCTCTCCCGCGAGGGGAGAGGGGCTATGGGCGGCGCTGTTGGGCTGGCGTTCATCCGCAAGCGCGTGTGCTTGCCAAGCCGGAGCTTGACTGCGCTCTTCCCTCAGGAAGGGAGTGGGGCTATGGGTGGCGCTGTTGGGCTGGTGTTCATCCGCAAGCGCGTGTGCTTGCCAAGCT
>NZ_PQWB01000121.1:65670-71221 GCF_002924365.1 Chromobacterium alticapitis
TGTTTGCTTGCCAAGCTGAAGCTTGACTGCGCTCTTCTCTCTGGAAGGAAGAGGGGCTATGGGCGGCGCTGTTGGGCTGGCGTTCATCCGCAAGCGCGTGTGCTTGCCAAGCTGGAGCTTGACTGCGCTCCTCCCTCTGGAAGGGAGAGGGGCTATGGGCGGCATTGTTCGACTGGCCTTCATCCCCAAATGCGTGCAGTTGCCAATGCGTGGTCGACGTTCGATGGCTCCCCTCTCCCCCTGCGGGAGAGGGGCTGGGGGAGAGGGGGCGAAGCTGCCGCCTGCCCATGCTCATGCCTGCCACTTCGGCGCGCGTTTTTCGAAGAACGCAGCCAGGCCCTCGCGCGCTTCGTCGCCGGCGCGGATGGACGCGATGCGGCCGGCGGTGTGTTCCAGCAGCGCGTCGTCCCAGGGCGAGCCTTCGCGCAGTTCGGCCAGCAACTGCTTGGCATCGCTCAGCGCGCCGGGCGCGCCCTTGGCCAGTTCTTCGGCGACTTCCGCCACCCGCGCGTCCAGCATGTCTTCCGCCACCACCTCATGCACCAGGCCGATTTCCCGAGCCATGGCGGCGGAGATGCGTTCGGCGGACAGGAAGTAGCGCCGCGCCTGCCGCCAGCCTATCGCGTCGGCGACATAGGGGCCGATGGTGGCGGGGACCAGGCCCAGCCTCACCTCGGTCAGCGCGAACTTGGCGGCGTCGGTGGCGATGGCGATGTCGCAGACGGCGGCCAGGCCGGTGCCGCCGGCCATCGCCGCGCCGTGGATGCGGGCGATCACCGGCTTGGCGCTGCGGTAAATGCTTTTCAGCATGGCGGCCAGCTTTTGGGCGTCGGCCAGGTTTTCCTGTTCGCTGTAGCCGGCGGCGCGGCGCATCCAGTCCAGGTCCGCGCCGGCGCAGAAGCTCTTGCCGCGGCCGGCCAGCATGATGACGCGCACGGTTTCGTCGCGGTTCAACTGGCCCATGGCCTCGGTCATTTCGGCGATCAACGTCTCGTTCAGCGCGTTGTGCAGATCCGGCCGGTTCAGCCAGACGGTGGCCACCTTGCCCTGTTGCTCGATTTGCAGCGTGGTGTAGCTCATCATCCGCTCCTTACATCCGGAACACGCCGAAGCGCGTGGCTTCGACCGGGGCCGACAGCGAGGCCTCCAGCGCCAGCGCCAGCGCGTCGCGGGTCTGGGCCGGGTCGATCACGCCATCGTCCCACAAGCGGGCGCTGGCGTAGTAGGGGTGGCCCTGTTCCTCGTACTGCTGGCGCACCGGGGCTTTCAGAGCCTCTTCCTGCTCAGGCGTGAAGGCGTCGCCCAGCTGTTCCTTCTTCACCTGGGCCAGCACGCCGGCGGCCTGTTCGCCGCCCATCACCGAGATGCGGCTGTTCGGCCACATCCACAGGAAGCGGGGCGAGTAGGCGCGGCCGCACATGCCGTAGTTGCCGGCGCCGAAGCTGCCGCCTATCAGCACGGTGAACTTGGGCACTTTGGCGCAGGCCACCGCCGTCACCAGCTTGGCCCCGTCCTTGGCGATGCCGCCGTTCTCATACTTCTTGCCCACCATGAAGCCGGTGATGTTCTGCAGGAAGATCAGCGGGATGCCGCGCTGGCAGCACAATTCGACGAAGTGCGCGCCTTTCAGCGCGGATTCGGAGAACAGGATGCCGTTATTGGCCAGGATGCCGACGCGGTAACCGTTGAGGCGAGCGAAGCCTGTGACTAAAGTCGTCCCGTAGGTTTGCTTGAATTCGTCGAAATCCGAATCGTCCACCAGCCGGGCGATGATCTCGCGCACGTCGAACGGCTTTTTTGGATCGGCCGGGATCACGCCGTAGATTTCCTCCGCCGCGTAGCGCGGCGGCTTGGGTTCGGCGCGGTCCAGCTCGCCCTGTTTTTTCCAGTTCAGGTCCGACACGATGCGGCGGGCGATGGACAGCGCGTGGGCATCGTTCTGGGCCAGGTGGTCGGCGACGCCTGAGATTTTCGCGTGCACATCGCCGCCGCCCAGTTCCTCGGCGCTCACCACCTCGCCGGTGGCGGCCTTAACCAGCGGCGGGCCGCCCAGGAAGATGGTGCCTTGTTCCTTGACGATGACGGTTTCGTCGCTCATCGCCGGCACGTAGGCGCCGCCGGCGGTGCAGCTGCCCATCACCACGGCGATTTGCGGAATGCCGGCCGCGGACAGATTGGCCTGGTTGTAGAAGATGCGGCCGAAGTGCTCCTTGTCCGGAAACACCTCGTCCTGCAGCGGCAGGAAGGCGCCGCCGGAGTCCACCAGGTAGACGCAGGGCAAGCGGTTGTCGCGGGCGATTTCCTGCGCGCGCAAATGCTTCTTCACCGTCATCGGATAATAGGTGCCGCCCTTGACCGTGGCGTCGTTGGCGATGATCAGGCAGTCGACGCCGGAAATGCGGCCGATGCCGGCTATCATGCCCGCGCCGGGGGCGTCGTCGCCGTACATGCCGTAGGCGGCGAGCTGGGACAATTCCAGGAAGGGCGCGCCGGGATCGAGCAGCATGTCGATGCGCTCGCGCGGCAGCAGTTTGCCGCGCGCGGTGTGTTTGGCGCGGGCTTTCTCGCCGCCGCCCAGCGCCGCCTGGGTGACTTTCTGTTTCAGATCATCTACCAGCGCGCGCATCTTGTCGGCGTTGGCGACGAAGTCCGCGGCTCGCGGCGACAGCTTGGATTCGAGAATGGGCATGTTCTTTTACCTTGTCATTCGGCGTCGACGAACCATACCGCGGCGATCAGACCATCGGCGTTGACGTCGTAAATGGCGACGGCGCGAAAGCGGGTTTCGCCGTCCAGCGTCACGTCCTCGTGGTCGATGACGCGGCTGCCCTGCACGATGCGATGCAGCAGTGCGGCGTGCAGCTTGGGCAGGTTAAAGCGCTTGCTGGCGTAATGGTCGGCCAGCGCCGCGTGGCCGGAGAGGGTTTGCGCCATGGACGGCAGGCGGTAGACCTTGACGTCCTCGGCGTAGCAGGCGGCGAAGGCCTCAAGATTGCGGGCGTTGTAGGCGTCCAGCTGGGCCTGGACGATGCGTTCGGCGGCGGTCATGTTTTGGTTTTCCTCGGTATGGCCGGGGATGGTTGGAAAAATCGTCCGAGACAAGGCGCGCCGCCGCAGACAGTACAAATAGTACGGCCAGGCGGCGCAACGCCGTATCGGACGATTTAGCCACCATGCTTATCGGGTTTCGGCCATCAGTTCGCGGCCGATGAGCCAGCGGCGGATCTCACTGGTGCCCGCGCCGATCTCGTACAGCTTGGCGTCGCGCAGCAGGCGGCCGGTGGCGTATTCGTTGATGTAGCCGTTGCCGCCCAGGCACTGGATGGCGTCCAGCGCCAGCTGGGTGGCGTTCTCGGCCGCGTACAGGATGGCGCCGGCGGCATCCTTGCGGGTCTGGCGGCCGGTTTCGCCGCGGTCCAGCGCTTGGCCCACGGCGTAGACGTAGGCGCGGCTGGCGGACAGCTTGACGTACATATCGGCCAGCTTGCCCTGCATCAGCTGGAAATCACCTATCGGCTGGCCGAATTGGGTGCGGTCGTTCAGGTAGGGCACCACGATGTCCAGGCTGGCCTGCATGATGCCCAAGGGGCCGGCGGCCAGCACCGAGCGCTCGTAATCCAGACCGCTCATCAGCACTTTCACGCCATTGCCTTCGCCGCCCAGCACGTTTTCTTCCGGCACGAAACAGTTGTCGAAGAAGATGGGGTAGGTGTTGGAGCCGCGCATGCCCAGCTTGTCCAGCTTGCTGCCGTGGCTGAAGCCGGCAAAGTTCTTCTCGACGATGAAGGCGGTGATGCCCTTGGGGCCGGCGTTGACGTCGGTTTTGGCGTACACCACCAGCGTGTCGGCGTCGCCGCCGTTGGTGATCCACATCTTGCTGCCGTTGAGCAGGTAGCCGCCGTCGGTTTTGTCGGCCTTCAGCTTCATGCTGACCACGTCGGAACCGGCGTTGGGCTCGGACATCGCCAAGGCGCCGACGTGCTCGCCGGAGATCAGCTTGGGCAGGTAACGGCTGCGCTGGGCGTCGTTGCCGTTCTTGTAGATTTGGTTGACGCACAGATTGGAGTGCGCGCCGTAAGACAGGCCCACCGAGGCGCTGGCGCGGCTGATTTCCTCCATCGCGATCATGTGGGCGAGGTAGCCCATGTCCACGCCGCCGTACTGCTCGCTGACGGTGATGCCGAGCAAGCCCAGCTCGCCGAACTTGCACCACAGATCGGCCGGGAACAGGTTGTCCTGGTCGATGGCGGCGGCGCGCGGGGCGATTTCGCGATCGGCGAAGTCGCGCACCGATTCGCGCAGGAGGTCGTAAGTCTCGCCGAAGGCGAAGCGCAGGCTGCTGTACATGGGGTTTCTCCTCGTTGAACGTGCGGCGCGGCTGGCGGCGCCTGATGAGCACATCATCGCTTACGTTTACGTAAGCGTCAATATGTCGATATGATGGCGCGGGGTGCGGGCGGCCGGCGTTTATTCGCGGTTGATTACGTGGCGCAGGCTGCGGTCTTCGCTGATCAGCATGTTTTTCATGGGCTGCGGCAGGATGCGCAGCTCGCTGAGCTGCTCGCGGCTGAACCAGTCAAACTCCAGGCGCGAGCCGCCGTCTTCGATCACGAACGGCGTTGCGCGGCCAAGCAAAGCGGAGTCGGTGGCTAGATGCGCTTGGAAATACAGGCCCAGTTCATGGTTGCGCTTGCCGCCCGTGGTGAAGAAGTTTTCTATCAGCATGACCATCTCGCCGCAATGTATGGTTTCGCCAAGCTCCTCCAGCATTTCCCGTTCCACCGTTTTGGGCGCTTCCTCATCAGGTTCAACGCGGCCGCCGGGCAAGGTCCAGAAGTCGTCGCAGATCAGGCGGTGCAGCAGCACCTTGCCTTCATGCTCGATGATGGCGCCGGCGCGCAGATTGAAGCGGGTGCCGGCTATGTCGACGCTGATCATGCGATATCTCCTTGGCATTTTGGGCGGGCGCGCAGCATAGCGCTTTCTCCCGTCATGGACAAGGGCGGGTATCATGGCCGGCTATTGATAGAGAAAGAAACCACCATGACGATCTGGGTAGACGCTGACGCCTGTCCCAAGGTG
The DNA here is from genome assembly GCF_002924365.1 of Chromobacterium alticapitis. GTDB lineage: Bacteria > Pseudomonadota > Gammaproteobacteria > Burkholderiales > Chromobacteriaceae > Chromobacterium > Chromobacterium alticapitis. The sequence goes on from NZ_PQWB01000121.1 coordinate 70,753, forward strand.
ATACGGGAAGTGTTGTGCCGCGCGGCGCAGCGCACCGGCGTGGAGCTGGTGTTCGTCGCCAACCAACTGCTGACGGTGCCGAAGGCGCCGAATATCCGCGCGCTGCAAGTGCCCAAGGGCTTCGACGTGGCCGACAACGAAATCGCCCGCCGCATCGAGCCGACAGACTTGCTGATCACCGGCGACATTCCGCTCGCTTCCGAGGTGCTGGCCAAGGGCGCGCAGGCGCTGAACTGGCGCGGCGAGGCGTTTTCCAAGGAAACCATCGCCGCCCAGCTGACGATGCGGGACTTCATGGACAATCTGCGCGCCAGCGGCATCCAGACTGAAGGCCCGCCGCCCTTGAGCCAGGCCGACCGGCAGGCCTTCGCCCGGCAGCTGGACATTTGGCTGGCCCGCCGGTAGGGCGGAAGCCCGGCTTGGCCGGGCGTTCCGCCGGGTAGCGTCTGCCGTGGGGATGAGATTGTGG
>NZ_PQWB01000122.1 GCF_002924365.1 Chromobacterium alticapitis
GCTTGGTAAGATAGTGGCATGACCAAGCCCGCTCCAAAACGCTATCGAACGACCAACTGGAACGCCTACAACAAAGCCCTGATCCAGCGCGGCTCGCTGTCCGTCTGGCTGGACACGAGCATGTCATGGCAGGCCACTCCACGGGGCACGCGCGGACGGACGCAGACCTATAGCGATGCCGCTATTCAATTCTGCCTGACCATTAAGAGCCTGTTTGGACTGGCGTTGAGGCAGACCATCGGCTTCATCCAAAGCCTGATCAAGTTGGCGGGTCTGGACTGGGGCGTCCCCGACTACAGCACGCTATCCAGGCGGCAGCAGACGCTGCAGGTCAAAATTCCCTACAAGAAAAGCTCAGGCGCGCTGCATCTACTGGTGGATAGCACAGGCATCAAGATGCTGGGCGAAGGTGAGTGGAAAACCAAGAAACATGGCGCAGAATATCGCCGGCAATGGCGCAAAGTGCATCTGGGCATCGATGCGGAAACCCTGCAAATCCGCGCCATTGAGGTGACGGACAACCGCCAGGGCGATGCCCAAATGTTGCCTTCGCTATTGACCCAAATTCCGGCCGACGAGCCGATAGCCTGTGTGAGCGGGGATGGCGCTTTCGATACCAAGACGTGCCATGAGGCGATTGCCGCGCGGGGTGCGATCGGGTGCATCCCGACCCGCAAGAATGCGA
>NZ_PQWB01000123.1:0-43234 GCF_002924365.1 Chromobacterium alticapitis
AAGAAAACGCTGAAAACTTTGGGCATCCATGGCGTTGCTCCCGGTCTGCTACCGTATTCAGCATAGCTCCCAACACGGAATTGGGACATAGCCTTTTATAAGGTCTATTGTTTTGCTATTGGCATATTGTCATGTTGTCGATCTGAATGCTACTGACAAAAACTGACAGCGGATGGGCTTAGCATGACAGCATGCCGAGGCGAAATCGGCGCTCAACCAAGGAGAGCCACCATGCAACACCCTAACTTTGTGATTCTGTACGTGGACCAGCCGGCGCGCAGCGCGGCGTTCTATTCCAAGCTGTTTGATCTGCAGCCGATAGAGCAGTCGCCTACTTTCGCCATGTTTAAGTTTTCATCCGGCATGAGGCTGGGCCTATGGTCGCGCTATACGGTTGAGCCGGGAGCCGAGGCGCTGGGCGGGGGAGGGGAGTTGATCGTGCAATGCGAGGATTTCGCGGTGCTGGAGGCTTGCTATGCCGGTTGGCAAGCGCAGGGTTTGCCCATTCTGCAGCCTATGACCGATTTGGATTTCGGCCGCACTTTCGTGGCGCTGGATCCGGATGGACATAGGCTGCGGGCTTATGTGCCTGCGGAGGAATGAGATACGGGCCGGCCTGGCCGGCCCGGGCAATGCAAGGCGCGCTCAGCCTTGGTGGAAGCAGCGGCCGCACACGGCGCGGTAGCGCGCCTCGCCGCCTATCTCCACCTGCGGGCCTTCCTTGACGCGCCGGCCGGCGGCGTCGATGCGGATGTGCATCGTCGCCTTGCGGCCGCAGTGGCAAATGGTTTTGATTTCTTCTACGTCGTCGGCCAGCGACAGCAGCCAGGCCGATCCAGGGAAGGGATGGCCCTGGAAGTCGGTGCGCAGGCCGAAGCAGATCACCGGGATGTTGCGCTGGTGCGCCAGCCGGTGCAGTTGCTGCGCCTGTTCCGGCGTCATGAATTGGGCTTCGTCCACCAGGATGCAGGCGGTGTCGCCGTAGTCCTGCGTCAGGAAGTCAAAGCCTGAATCAAAAGTGTTGGATTCGCGCTGAATGTTCAGCCGCGACGTGATCATGCCCACGCCGTAACGGTCGTCGATGGCGCTGGTGTACAAGGCCACTTTTTTGTCCATCGATTCGTAATTGTTGGCGATCTGCAGCAGCTGGGTGCTTTTGCCGCTGTTCATCGCGGCGTATCGGAAAAACAGTTTGGCCATAGTGCTGGGCGCGAAGAAACGTTGCCGGGGCGCGCAGCATAGCATGACGCGCCCGGCTTGTGCGGCCTCAGTGGAAACTGGCGATCTGATCCAGGGTTTTTTTGCCGATATTGGGCACTTGGCAATGCTCTGACGGATAGCCGACCACCAGCAGGATGTAGGGCTTTTCGTGCTGCGGCCGGCCCAGCAGCGAATTCAGAAAATTCATCGGGCTGGGGGTGTGGGTGAGCGTGGCGAGGCCTGCGTGGTGCAGCGCCGCGATCAGAAAGCCGGCGGCGATGGAGACGGACTCCGGCACATAGTAGTTTTTCAGCTCGCAGCCATCGTCCAGCACGGTTTTCTTCTGGCCAAAGATGGCGATCAGGCAAGGGGCGGTTTCCAGAAAAGGTTTGTCGGCGTCGGTGCCCAGCGGCGCCAGCGCATCTTTCCATTCCTGAGGCGCGCGGTGCGCGTAGAACTCGCGCTCTTCCGCCTCGGCACCCTCGCGTATCTTGTGTTTCAGCGCCGGATCCCGCACAACGGCGAAGTGCCATGGCTGATGGTTGGCGCCGGACGGCGCGGTGCCGGCTACGCGCAGGCAGTTTTCAATCACCTCATCCGGAATGGCCTCATCCGAAAACTCGCGTATGGTGCGGCGCCTGCGCATTTCTGCGAGAAAGTCGCGCGAGCGTTCTATCATTTCGTTTTCTGGACGGCGGACAAAGGCGGGTAGGGGAATGAACGGAGGCTGGCCTTGGTTGAACGGCAGTGTGCTCATGCTGGCTTTCCTTGGGTGGAAGTAGCGGCGTGATCGGACGAATGTTCAAGAAGGCAGGGCGATAGGCGGATCATGCTATTTAATAGGCATGGATTCGGATCTTTATTTCCTGCCTTGCATGGCAGAATGGCATTGACGCCGCATTCATGCAATAGGCATTATGCAAATGCCAATTCATTTGTCCTGTAGTTTTATTTCATGTAAAGATATTTTATATGAAATTATTCCGCAATGAAAAGCGCGCCAGGGGCGCGCTTGATTGGAGGAGGCTGCCGGCTTAAAGATCGCCGCCGGTTTCCAGCACAAAGTTGGCCTTGGCGTCCTGGCCCAACTGCGTCTTTAGATAGGGCAGGGTCTCATTCAGCATCTTGGGCAGGGTCCAGGGCGCGTTGAGTATGAACATGCCGCTGCCGTGCATGCCGAAACCGTCGGTTGACGGACCTTGCACATGCAGTTCCGCGCGCAGCCAGTTTTTGACCGGCAGCTTTTTCAGCTCAGGGATCATTTCCTTCATTTCCACGCGCTGCAGGCAGGGGTACCACACGGCGTAAACGCCGGTGGCGAAGCGCTTCAAGCCTTCCTTCAGCGCGGTGACCACGTTCTGGTAATCGCGCTTGTCCTCGTACGGCGGGTCGATCAGCACCAGCGCGCGGCGCGGCGGCGGCGGCAGTATGGCCTTGATGCCGTCGAAGCCGTTGGCCTGCTGGATTTGCACGCGGCGGCCGGCGCCGGCGAAGTTTTCCTGCAGGATTTGCGCGTCGCTGGGGTGCAGCTCGAATAGCCGCAGCTTGTCGCGCTCCGGCATCACGTCGGCGGCGCACCACGGCGAGCCGGGGTAGAACTTCAGCTCGCCGTCCGGATTCATGCGCTTGACCACGTCCACATAGTTGCGCACGGCCTCGGGCAAGTCATCACGGTTCCACAGGCGGGCGATGCCGCTTTCGAACTCGGCGTTCTTGGTGGCGTAGCCTTCGATCAAGGAATACGCGCCGGCGCCGGCATGGGTGTCGATATACCAGTAGGGCTTGTCTTTCTGGCCCAGGTAATTCAGCAATTCGATTTCAATCAGGTGCTTGAGCACATCGGCGTGGTTGCCGGCGTGGAAGGCGTGGCGGTAGCTGAGCATTAGTCTTTTTCTTTCAGATGGTGAGTTCGATTCCGGCGGCGCGCGCGGCCGCAGTCCAGCCCAGGCGTTCGATGAGCGTGGAGAAGCCGGCTTCCAGCGGGCAGGCGATGCGCAGCGGCTCGCCGCTGGCCGGGTGGCTGAGCGTCATTTCCAGGCAAGCCAGCAACATGCGATGGCTGTCCAGTTCGTCGGCGAACATCCGGTTGTGGCGGCCCTTGCCATAGGTGGAGTCGCCTATGATGGGGTGGGCGATGTGCTTCAGGTGGCGGCGCAACTGGTGGCGGCGGCCGGTCAGCGGTTCCAGTTCCAGCAGCGCGTAACGACTGGTCGGGTAGCGTTCCACCAGGATGGGCAACTCGATCTCGGCCAGCGTGCGATAGCGGGTTTGCGCCGCCTGCGGCGCGGTTTCCACCTTTTCGCCTATCCATTCCAGATCGTCGGGGCGGCGGCTGAGCGGGTGGTCGATCAGGCCTTCGGCGGGCGGATGGCCGCGCACCACCGCGAGGTAGCGTTTGGCCACCTGCTGGCGCTCGAACTGCCAGGACAATTCTCGGGCGGCGTCCTTGTCCAGCGCGAACAGCAGCGCGCCGGAGGTCCCCTTGTCCAGCCGGTGGGCAGGATAGACGCGCTGGCCTATCTGGTCGCGCAGCATTTGCACGGCGAAGCGGGTTTCGTGGCGGTCCAGCTCGGTGCGATGCACCAGCAGATTGGATGGCTTGTGGATGGCGATCAGCAGATCGTCCCGATACAGTATGGGCAGCATGGGTGTGGCGCTTGGGTTCAGGCGGCGATTTTAGGGCTTGCACGCTGCTTTGGATATAGCAGCATTGCTTTGTGTTAAGTCAATTTGAGCATGAAAAGTCAATATTCGATGTGATGCTTTCGGCATCGACTCAGACGTGGCGCGGATTGTGCTGAATGTAGATTCTTTACGTGGAGAAATGTTTGCAACACGGTATTTCAAAGTCGAGAGGAAAATGTTTACAGCCAGGTTAACGCTCATTACAATTCGCGGCGCTCAGAAGAACGACAAAGTGGTGTCTGCAGCCGGTTTTTGCATTGCGCAGGGGGCGGTTCAGGCCGCTTCGGCACAGCTGAGACTGTAGTTGGCAGGTTACATGCCGACTGCAATTTCAGCTGTCACCATTCAAGTCCACGCACTGTTGCACTCGTCGCGCCTGCATGGGGCCATGCGCGCGTTGATCAACTCAAGCCAAGAGTTATAGAGATGACCATCCAACTGAAACGAATCAGCTTCGCAGTCGCCGCCGCGGTTCTGTCCGCCGCAGCCTGCGCCAAGGAATTCACTCCCGCCGTGATCTACGATCAGGCCGGCAAGTTTGACAAGAGCTTCAGCGAAGCGGCCTACAACGGCGCCGAGCGTTTCAAAAAGGACTTCAAGGTCAGCTACCGCGACGGCCAGATCTCGTCCGACGCGCAGAAAGAACAGCTGCTGCGCAAGATGGCCGGCCGCGACACCGACATCGTGGTCGCCGTGGGCTTCAACTTCGCCCAGGCCGTGGAAACCGTGGCCAAGGAATACCCCAAGGTCAAGTTCACCCTGATCGACGCCGTGGCCAAGGGCCCGAACGTGCAGAGCATCGTGTTCAAGGAACAGGAAGGCTCCTTCCTGGTGGGCATGGCCGCCGCGCTGAAATCGAAGACCGGCAAGGTAGGCTACATCGGCGGCATGGACATTCCGATGATCCGCGCCTTCGGTTGCGGCTACGCCCAGGGCGCCAAGTACGCCAACAAGAACATCGCCGTGCTGCAGAACATGACCGGCACCACCCCGCAGGCATTCAATGACCCGGCTCGCGGCACCGAACTGGCCAAGAGCCAGTTTGATCGCGGCGCGGACGTGATCTTCGTCGCCGCCGGCGGCACCGGCATGGGCGTGCTGCAGGCCGCCAAGGCATCCGGCAAGTACTCCATCGGCGTGGACAGCAACCAGAACTACCTGTACCCGGGTTCCGTGCTGACTTCCATGGTTAAAAAAGTGGACGTAGCCGTCTACAACACCTTCAAGGAAGCCAAGGACGGCTCCTGGAAGTCCGGCGTGAAAGTGCTGGGCCTGAAGGAGCAGGGCGTGGATTGGGCGCTGGACAAGAACAACCGCCCGCTGATCACTCCGGACATGGAGAAGAAGATCGCCGACGCCAAGGCTGAAATCATCAGCGGCAAGATCAAGGTCGTGGATTACCGCGCCAACAACAGCTGCCCGGTGCAATAAGCCGGCGGCTTTATTCCCCGACCGGTCGGGGGCGCAGCCGCGATGATTCGTTCATCGCGGCTGTTTGCTGTTGATGCCGGCGCTGGGGACAAACGAAGATCGGGAACAGACAAAGCATGACCGAGTTTGCCATTGAGCTGACAGGCATCAACAAGAGCTTCGGCGCCGTGCAGGCCAACCGCGATGTGACCATGAGCGTGCCCAAGGGCAGCATTCACGGCATCATCGGCGAGAACGGCGCCGGCAAGTCCACCTTGATGAGCATCCTGTACGGCTACTATCAAGCCGACAGCGGTTCCATCCGCGTGAACGGCCAGGATGTCCGCATCCGCAACAGCCAGGAAGCTATCCGCCTGGGAATCGGCATGGTGCATCAGCACTTCATGCTGGTGGATACCTTCACCGTGCTGGAAAACATCGTTTTGGGCGCCGAGGGCGGCCGGCTGCTGAAGGGCGGCATGGACGAGGCCCGCGAACACCTGAAAGAACTGAACAAGAACTACTCGCTGGAAGTGGATCCGGACGCGCTGGTTGGGGAACTGGGCGTCGGTCTGCAGCAGCGGGTTGAAATCCTGAAGGCGCTGTACCGCGGCGCCGATGTACTGATCCTGGACGAGCCGACCGCGGTGCTGACGCCGCAGGAAGCCGACCACCTGTTCCACATCCTGCGTTCGCTGAAGGCGCAAGGCAAGACGGTGATTCTGATCACCCACAAGCTGCGCGAAGTGATGGACATCACCGACAACGTCAGCGTGATGCGCGCGGGCACCGTGGTGGACAACGTCCGCACCTGCGACGTGGACAAAGAAAAGCTGGCCGACCTGATGGTGGGCCGCAAGGTTTCGCTGAAGGTGGACAAGGCGGAATGCCAGGCCGGCGCGGTGGTGCTGGATGTCAAAGGTTTGAGCCTGATAGACGAGCGCCAGGTCAAGCTGCTGGACGGCCTGAATTTCCAGGTCAAGGCGGGCGAGATCGTCGGCGTGGCCGGTGTGTCCGGCAACGGCCAGTCCGAGCTGCTGGAAGTGCTGGCCGGCATGCGCAGCCCGACCGCGGGCAGCATCGTCTACAAGGGCGAAGACCTGCTGAAGAAGTCTTGCAAGGGCAAGCCCCGCGCCGCCGTTTACCGCACGATAGGCATCGGCCATATTCCGGAAGACCGTTCGCGCGAAGGCTTGGTCAAGGCGTTCTCCACCTATGAAAACGCCATCCTGGGGTATCAGAACGACAAGACCCTGCGCTGCGGTTTCCTGTACTCGCGCAAGAGGCTGGTGGAGCGCACCCGCGCTTTCATCCAGCAGTTCGACATCCGTCCGGGCAACCCGCTGCTGCGCGTGGGCCTCTTGTCCGGCGGCAATCAGCAGAAAGTGGTGCTGGCGCGGGAAATCCACGCCAACCCGGACCTGCTCTTGATCGGCCAGCCGACGCGCGGCGTCGACATCGGCGCGATCGAATTCATCCACAAGCGGCTGATCGAGCTGCGCGACGAAGGCAAGGCCATCTTGCTGGTGTCGGTGGAACTCGAAGAAATTCTGGCTTTGGCGGATCGCATCCTGGTGATGGCCGGCGGCCAGATCACCGGTGAAGTGGCGGCCAAGGAAGCCGATACCATTTCCCTCGGCCTGATGATGGGGGGGCACAAGCATTGAAATTCGGACAACCTTCCACCCTGCCGCGCTGGGCGCAGCTGACGGTGCTGCCGGCGCTGAACCTGATGGCGGCGCTGTTGGTGACGGGCTTCGTCACCTGGATGATCGGGGAGAATCCCTGGGAATGCCTGAAGCTGCTGATTAACGGCGCCTTCGGCTATGGCGAGGGCATAGGCTACACGCTGTTCTACACCACCAGCTTCATCTTCGCCGGTCTGGCGGTGGCCACAGCCTTCCATGCCGGGCTGTTCAATATCGGCGGCGAAGGCCAGGCTTATCTGGCCGGCCTGGGCGTCACTCTGGTGATGTTGGGCTTCGACCACACGCTGCCGTCCTATGTGCTGATTCCGCTGGCCGTGCTGGCCGCGATGGGCTTCGGCGCGGCCTGGGCCTATATCCCGGCCTATCTGCAGGCCAAGCGCGGCAGCCACATCGTGGTGACCACGATCATGTTCAACTTCATCGCTTATTCGCTGATGTTGTACCTGATCAGCCACCAGTTGATCGAGGCGGGTTCGCAGAACCCGACCACCCGTCTGTTCGGGCAGGTGGGCTGGATTCCGCAGATGCATGAGCTGATTCCCGGCATGCCGAGCTCGCCGCTGAATCTGTGCTTCGTGTTCGCCTTGCTGGCCGCCGGCCTGTTCTACCTGATCGTGTGGCACAGCCGCTGGGGCTTCACGCTGCGCACCGTGGGCACCAACGACCACGCCGCGCGTTACGCCGGCATCAGCGTCAGCGCCGCCATTATCGTGGCCATGTGCATGTCCGGCGCGCTGTCCGGCCTGTCCTCGGTCAATGATCTACTGGGTTCCTCGCACCGCATGAACGTGCTGTTCACCAACGGCGTGGGCTTCGTCGGCATCGCCGTGGCGCTGATGGGCCGCAACCATCCGGTAGGCATCGTGCTGTCGGCGTTGCTGTTCGGCGCGCTGACCCAGGGCGGCTCGGACCTGTCGTTCGAGAAGCCGTTGATCACCCGCGAGATGATCCTGTTCATCCAGGGTCTGATCATTCTGTTCTGCGGCGCGCTGGAGAACCTATTCGAGCCCTTCATCGCCAGCCTGTTCAAGCGCAAGGACAAGTAATATGGAAATGTTCTTCAGTCTTCTCGACTCCACCCTGCGCGTGGCCACGCCGCTGGTGCTGGCCGCGCTGGCCGGCATGTTCTCCGAACGCTCCGGCGTGGTGGACATCAGCCTGGAAGGCAAGATGCTGGTGGCGGCTTTCGCTTCCGCCGCGGCAGCCTACGTCACACATAGCCCGTGGATAGGCCTGCTGGCCGGCATCATGGCGGCGGTGTCCTTCTCCATGATCCACGCTTTCGTGTCGGTGACCTATAACGGCAACCAGCTGATTTCGGGCATGGCGATCAATACTGTGGCCTCCGGCATCACGCCGGTGCTGGCCTTGGCCTGGTTCCAGCAGGGCGGCAACTCGCCGCAGCTGCCGGACGACGGCCGCTTCCACGAGATCGTATTGCCGTTTGCCGACGCGCTGCGCGAGGTTCCGGTGGTGGGCTTGGTGTACAGCAAGCTGATCTCCGGCCACAGCATCCTGGTGTACATCACCGCGCTGATCGTCATCCCGCTGGTGAGCTGGGTGCTGTACAAGACCCGCTTCGGCCTGCGACTGCGCGCCGTGGGCGAAAATCCGCACGCAGCGGACACCGCCGGCATTTCCGTGGCTAAGGTGCGTTACACCGCCTTGTTCTGGAACGGCGTGCTGTGCGGCATGGCCGGCACGTATCTGTCTGTGTACCAGACCGGCAGCTTCATCAAGGAAATGACCGCGGGCAAAGGCTTCCTGGCGCTGGCGGCGCTGATCTTCGGCAAATGGCGTCCGGTGCCGGCGGTGATGGGCTGCCTGCTGTTCGCCTTCGCCGACGCGGTCCAGATCCGTCTGGAAGGCGTGGCGCTGCCGGTGGTCGGCCAGATTCCGTCCCAAGCCATCGCGGTGATTCCGTATGTGCTGACCGTGCTGCTGCTGGCAGGCTTCGTCGGCCGCGCCGTGGCGCCCAAGGCCATCGGCATCCCCTTCGTCAAGTCTCGCTGATCCGGGCCAGCCTGGAACAGAAAAAGCCCGCCGGCGTGTCCGGCGGGCTTTTCGCATATGGGCGCGTGATATGATGCGGATAGAGCATAGGCGGGGCGTGGCCCGCCGTTGGATAGGATAGGAATCATGCTGAGCTATCAAGAGGCGCGCGCCTGGCTGCTGGAACGGGCCCGGCCCTTGCGCACCCACCAGAACGTTTCCCTGTCGCAGGCTTGCGGCCGCGTGCTGGCGTTGCCGGTCCAGGCTGGCGTAGATGTGCCGCCGCATGACAATAGCGCGATGGATGGCTACGCCGTGCGTTGCGCCGATCTGGCGGCGGCGCTGCCGGTTTCGCAACGCGTGCCGGCCGGCAGCGTGCCGCTGGCGCTGCAGGCCGGCACTATCGCCCGCATCTTCACCGGGGCGCCGATTCCACCGGGCGCGGACGCCGTCATCATGCAGGAGCAGGCGACGGCGGGCGAGGATGGAAAGGTGAGTTTCACTGTTGTCCCGCAGCCGGGGCAGAACATTCGCCGCCGCGGCGAGGATATCGCCAACGGGCAAGTCATTCTGGAGGCGGGCAAGATGTTGACGCCGGCGGACCTGGGGCTGGCTGCTTCCATAGGCCTGGCCAGTCTTCCGGCACTGCCGACGCTGCGCGTGGCGGTGTTCTTCACTGGGGATGAGCTGGTGGAGCCCGGCCAACCCTTGGGCGCGGGGCAAATCTACAACTCCAACCGTTATTGGCTGGTTCCGGCGCTGCATAAGCTTGGCTGCGAGGTCATTGACCTGGGGCATGTGGGCGACGCGCTGGAGCCGACGCGGCAATTGCTGCGCGACGCGGCCGCAGTGGCGGATGTCATCGTCACCTGCGGCGGCGTCTCTGTCGGCGAGGAGGATCATGTCAAGGCCGCGGTGGAGGCTGAGGGCGAGCTGACCTTATGGAAGGTGGCGATCAAGCCCGGCAAGCCGCTGGCCTACGGCAAGGTGGGCGACGCGGATTTCATCGGTCTGCCGGGCAACCCGGTGTCCGGCTTCGTCACGCTGCAAACCCTGGTCAAGCCTTTCCTGCAGCGGCGCATGGGGCTGGATGTACCGCCGCCGGAAGCGCAATGCCTGCCGGCGGCTTTCGCCTGGGATAGGCCGGATGCGAAACGCAGCGAGTTCCTGCGCGTGCGCAAGGTGGCGGGCGAATTGCAGCTGTATCCGCAGCAGGGCTCCGGCGTGTTGATGTCCTGCGCCTGGGCCGACGGCCTGGTTTGGCTGCAGCCGGGGCAGGTGGTCAAGCCCGGCGATGCGCTGGCGTATCTGGAGATGGCGTGAGCCGGATTCGATTCCTGCGGGAAGATGGCTCGCTGCTAGGCGAGAGCGAGGCGGAGCCGGGCGACAATCTGCTGGACATCGCCCGCTTGGCCGACGTGCCGCTGCACTGGCGTTGCGGCCAGGGCACCTGCGGAACCTGCAAGGTGCGGGTGTCCGGCATGGCGGCTCCGCAGCGGCCCGGTCGCAAGGAACGCAATGTCCTGCTGCGCGCGGGCGCGATAGACGCGGCGCAGGCCGCGAGCGAAGAGTGGAACGAGTCCGCGTCCTGGCGGCTGGCCTGCCACCTGGCGGTGGAGGAAGGGCGGGACTGGATTGTGTCCTGCCCTGGCTACTGAGACCGGCGGAAACCCGACATCGCGCCAGGTGGACGGGCCATTTCTGTTGCTCGGCTTAGTCGATGGGCCGGAAAGCCCCTCTCCCCTTGTGGGAGAGGGGTTGGGGAGAGGGGCGCCGGTTCGATTCCGGGTTATTCGGAGAGCGAAAGCTAGCAGGCCTTGTCTGCGCTGACATTCCTAATCGATCTATGGAATCCGCTTCGCGGATGATGTTTGAGGCCGGTTCCGCCCGGCGGACGGGCCAGGGGCTGTGCGGCCAGCCCCTTGGCGATCCCAGGCTGCCCCGACAGCGCCGCGAAACCCCGTCTCCAAAGCCATTCCCAAGGCGCCGCCCAACTCGTGGGGCGCTAGCGTCGCCCCGCTCAAACAAAGGGCGTCTTAAAACCTTGGGAATGGCTTCGAAGCCGGCTTGCACTGATGGGGGAGTCGGCGAGTTGGTTTGGTCCTAATCATTTGGACAAATCTCAGCGAAGGAAAGATGGCGGAACGCCCCGTTGGGGCTTCCGACCGGTCAGCCTTGCTCGCCTTCGCAGGCCATTTCTTCCACCTCGTCCCGTTCCAGCCAGTGCCGCAGCAGGGTCAGGCCCACCGCCAGCAAGGTTGGGCCGATGAATAGGCCGATCACGCCCCAGGCGATCAGGCCGCCGATGACGCCGAGGAAAATCACCGACAAGGGCATTTGCGCGCCCTGGCTGATCAGCAGCGGCTTCAGGATGTTGTCTATGGTGTTGATCAGCAGAAAGCCCCACACGGTGAGGAAGATGGCCAGACCGGTGTGGCCGGTGTAGAACACCCAGGCCGCGGCCGGCAGCCAGACCACCAGCGTCGGCATTTGCGCCACCGCCACGATGAAGCACAGAAAACCCAGCACCAGCGAGCCCGGCACGCCCGCGATCAGCAGGCCGATCACGCACAGCACGGTTTGCGCGAGCGCCGTGCCCACCACGCCGGTGGTGACGCTGCGTATGGTGCGGGCTATCACTTCCGGCAGATCGCCGGCGGTTTCGCCGCCCAGCTTCAGCACGATGCGCTCCACCAGCTCCCACAGCTTGTCGCCATTAATCAGCAGCAGGCCGGCCACCACGATGGCCAACACGATTTCCAGCAGGCTCAGCCCCAGATTGGCGCCGCCGGACAGCAGCCACAGCACGGTCTTATTGATGACGGGGCGGATCTTGTCGAAGAAGCCGGGCAGGTCGGCCTGGGTGCTCAGCCACAGCTTGTTCAGACCGTCGCCTATCACGGGCAGGCTGGTGAGCCAGGCCGGCGCGTCGGGCAGGCGGAAGTCGCTGAGATCGTGTGTCAGGTTGGCCAGATGCGGCAAGGTGTCGGCCAGCGTCAGCGCCATCAGGCCGATGGGAATGGCCAATGCGGCCGACAGTCCAAGTACGATCAGCAGTGCGGCCAGCTTGTGGCGGCCGCGCAGCCGTGTTTTGAGCCGGCTGTACAGCGGCCAGGCGGAAATGGCGATGATGGCGGCCCAGGTCAGGGCGCCGAGAAACGGTTGCAATATCTTGATGCAGGCCAGCACCAGCATAGCCAGGATGGCGACCTGGAAAACATTGAGAATGCTGAGGCTGGATCGGCCGGGAATGGGCAGCATGGTGGTATCCGCAAGATGAAACTGGGCAGGCCGGCGTCATGCCGGCCTGAAACGTGCGCTAGTGTGCCACTTGACCCAGTTGACTGGCAAACGCTGCGGCGGGCGTGAAGCCGACGACGCGCTGCGCTTCCTTGCCGTCCGCGCCGAACAGGATGATGCCGGGCGGGCCGAACAGACCGAAGCGCTTCAGCAGCGCCTGGTGCGCGTCGCTGTTCGCCGTGACGTCGGCGCGCAGCAGGACGAACTGTCCCATCTTGGCGGCGACCAGCGGCTGCGGGAACACCTCGGACTCCATTTCCTTGCAGGCTACGCACCAGTCGGCATAAAAGTCCAGCAGCAGCGGTTTGCCGGCTGACTTGGCCTCGGCCAGCTTGGCGTCCAGCTCGGCGATGGATGAGATGGGCTGGAATGGATGGCTGGCCGCGCCCTCCGCGCTGCTGGCGGCGATCAGCTTCAAGGGATAGCGCGGGTTGTCCGCGCCGGACAGCAGGCCCACCAGTTGTGCGCCGCCCAGCAGGAACAGCAGCAGGCCCAGGGCCTTGCCCAGCCGGGCGCCTGGCTTGGATGCGGTGGACAGGGTGTCGAAAGCGCCCAGAAACACGGCGGCGCCTATCAACAACGCGGCCCAGAGCAGCATCACCAGCGAGGCAGGCAGGAAGGGCGTCGCCATCCAGATGGCCAGGCCCAGCATGACCACGCCGAAGCCGGATTTCACCACTTTCATCCAATTGCCGGCGCGCGGCAGCACATGGCCGCCGAAAGTGCCGATGAGGATCAGCGGCAGGCCCAGGCCCAACGCCATCGCGTACAGGGCTGCGCCGCCCAGCAGGGCGTCGCCGGTGCTGCCGATATAGCCTAGCGCCAGAGCCAGCGGCGGCGCGACGCAAGGGCCGACGATCAGCGCCGACATCGCGCCCATCAGGAACACGGTGAGGGCTTTGCCGCCGGACAGCTGGTTGGACGATTCCGCCAGCCTGGATTGCAGGGCATTGGGCAACTGAATGGTGAACAGATCGAACATGGACAGCGCGAACACCACCATCAGCGCGCTGGCGGTGAGAACGACGGCGGGCTGCTGCAGCCACACGGTCAGCAGCGAACCGGTCAGGCCGGCCACGACGCCGACGGCGGTGTAGGTCAGCGCCAGGCCTTGCACGTACAGCAGGGACAACAGGAATCCGCGGCCGCGGGTGAGGGTTGCGCCCTGGCCGGCAATCAGCGATGAAACGATGGGCAGCAGCGGGTACATGCAGGCGGTGAACGCCATGCCCAGGCCCGCCAGCAGAAAAGTGCCCAGTGTGGTCAGCCAACCCTTGGCCGCCAACTCGCTGTTACCGGCCGGCGATTTTCCCGCGGTGGCGGCGCCTCCCAGCCAGTTGTCCAGCTTGCTTTCCGTCTTGCCGCCGGCCGCGCTGACTTTCAGCTTGTGCGTATACGGCGGGTAGCAGACGCCGGCCTCGGCGCAGCCCTGCAGCCGCACATTGAGCTGGAAGTCGGCTGGGGCGCCGGCGGCCAGCGGAATGACGATGCTCTGCTTGCCGTGGTAAATGAATTGCTTGCCGAAATAAGGGTCGGCTTTTTCCTGGGCGGCGGGCAGCACGGGCTTGCCGGCCAGATCGGCCGGGGTCGTGCTGATGGCGATGCGGTCACGGTACAGATAATAGCCCGGCGCCACATCCAGGGTAAGCTGCAGCTTGTCGCCGCTGCGGCTGACCTGAGCGGCGAAGGCTTTCTCCGCCGGCAGCAAGTCGTCTTGATTGACTGCGTGGGCCGGCAGCGCGACGGCCAGGCAGGCGACCAGCGCCATCAGCCATCGCCATGCCTGGCGGTACAGTGAGTTGAGGTATGCTTGCACGTGCTGACTCTGCTTGTGGTTGCTATGGGAGTGAGACGCGACGGCGTGGAGGCGGTTCCGTTTTGTCCCGGCGTGATGCAATATGCATCAAACTGCGCGGCTCGGCAATTGTCCTGGCCGGATGCGCCGCCTCCGGGCGAGGCAGGCGGCGACTGGAGGCCAGTATATCTGGAGCGGGGGCCGGCCGACAGCCAGATGAAAATGAAAAATAGGCATGAGGTTATTCAGAGGGATTATGCGAGAAACCATACATTTCGCCCACGCCAACAGCTTTCCGGCATCGGTCTACCGCAAGCTGCTGACCAGGCTGGGGGAGCGGCACGAGGTGGGTTATCTGGACACCATAGGCCACGATCCGGCGTATCCGATCACCGATTGCTGGCCGCATCTGGTGGCGGAGAGCATCAGCCATATCGAGCGCAGCTATGCCGGGCCGGTGATAGGCGTGGGCCATTCCCTGGGCGGCTTTCTGATGTTTTACGCCGCCTTGCAGCGGCCGGACCTGTTTCGCGCCATCATCATTCTGGATTCGCCGTTGATGGGGCCGCGCCGCTCCTTCGGCATCTGGCTGGCCAAGCGGCTGGGCTTCATCCAGAAAGTGACGCCGGGCGGCAACACGCTGAAGCGGCGGGACAACTGGGCCTCGGTGGAAATGGTCCATGACTATTTCGCGCGCAAGCCCATGTTCGCCCGTTTCGATCCGGACTGCCTGGCAGACTATGCCGAGCACGGCACGCGGGACGACGACGCAGGCGGCCGCAAGCTTAAGTTCAGGCCCCAGGTGGAGCACGACATCTACGGCACGCTGCCGCATGACTTTCCCTGCCACAAGGGGAGGCTGAAGGTGCCGGCCGGCTTCATCGCCGGCGAAGAGTCGGATGTGCTGAGAGGCTCGGACATACGGTTCATGCGCAGGCATTTCGGCATGATGGTGGAGGCGCATCCCGGCGGCCATCTGTTTCCGCTGGAGCGGCCGCTGGAAACGGCCGAGCATATCCTGGCCTTGGTCGAGCGGCTGCGCGGAGACCAAGCGAGCCGCTGAGACGGCGGCAAGGCTTGCGACGGGGCGGGTTCTCGCGGAAACTAGGGAGAGTCCCGCCTTAGCCTGCAAGAAAGATCCGCTCTCGTGACCATGGAACACCTGCTCAAGCAACACCGCGACGCCATCGACGCCATCGATGTCGAAATCCTCCAACTGCTCAATCAGCGCGCCAGCCATGCCCGGGAAATCGGCGAGATCAAGGGCGGCGGCATCATTTACCGCCCGGAGCGCGAAGCCCAGGTGCTGCGTCGGCTGAAAGACCTGAACCCCGGTCCGCTGCCCAGCGAGTCCATCGCCCGGCTGTTCCGCGAGGTGATGTCCGAGTGCCTGGCGCTGGAGAAGCCGCTATCCATCGCCTACCTGGGACCGGAGGGCACGTTCAGCCAGCTGGCCGCGGTCAAGCATTTCGGCCATGCGGCGCGGGCAGTGGCCTGTAGCTCGATAGACGAGGCCTTCCGCCAGGTGGAGTCGCGCGCGCTCGATTACGTAGTGGCCCCGGTGGAAAACTCCACGGAGGGCGCGGTGGGACGCACGCTGGACCTGATGGTCAGCTCGCCGCTGAAGATTTGCGGCGAAGTGGTGCTGCGCATCCACCATCATTTGCTGCGCGCAGCGGAAGGCATGGAGGGCATACGGCGCGTCTATGCTCATGCCCAGGCGCTGGCGCAATGCCATGAATGGTTGAACAAGAACTTGCCGGCGCATGTCGAGCGCGTTTCCGTGTCCAGCAATGCGGAAGCCGCGCGGATGGCGGCGGAGGACGCTTCCGCGGCGGCCATAGCCGGCCAGGCGGCGGCCGAGCGCTTCGGTTTGCTGAAATTGGCGGAAAACGTGGAGGACGAGCCGAACAACACCACTCGTTTCCTGGTGCTCGGCCCGCAGGATGTCGGCCCTTCCGGCCAGGACAAAACCTCCATCGTGGTGTCCGCGCCTAACCGGCCGGGCGCGGTGCATTATCTGCTGGAGCCCATCGCCTCCAATGGCGTGTCGATGAGCAAGTTCGAGTCCAGGCCTTCGCGCGCGGGGCTGTGGGACTATGTGTTCTTCATCGATCTGGAGGGGCATTCGCAGGACGAGAGCGTGCAGGCGGCCTTGAATGGGCTGCGGGAGCGAACCTCCTATGTCAAGGTTTTGGGCTCTTACCCCATGGCGGTGCTGTGATGGCGCGAGTTTGATTGAGGGCCGGTGATCCGGCCCTTCTTGCTTTTGACGCAGTGAAAAGAAAGTGAACATGAAGGCGATTTGTCTGTTTTGCGGTTCCAACAAGGGCATGAAGCCTGAATATGAAGCGGCGGCGCGCGCCTTCGGGCGCGAACTGGCCGAGCGCGGCATCACCTTGGTGTATGGCGCCGGCAATGTCGGCCTGATGGGCGTGGCGGCGGATGCCGCGTTGGCAGCCGGCGGCCGCGTGATCGGCGTGATCCCGGAATTCCTGAAGGCCAAGGAGGTGGCGCATCTTGGCTTGAGCGAGCTGCACGTTACGGAAACCATGCATCAGCGCAAGGCCTTGATGGCGGAATTGTCCGATGGCTTCATCGCGCTGCCTGGCGGCTTCGGCACTTTCGACGAGGTGTTCGAGATTCTGACCTGGGCGCAGTTATCGGTGCATGGCAAGCCGGTGGGCATGCTGGATGTGGGCGGCTTCTTCCGCCCCTTGCAGGCCATGGTGGATCATGCGGTGGCGGAAGGCTTCGTGCCGGCGGGCAATCTGGACCTGTTCCATCGCGGCGAAGATTTGCCGGCGCTGCTGGCGTGGATGGAAGGCTATCGTCCGCAAACCGTGCCCAAGTGGCTGGACATCAGCAAGACGTGAGGCGATGCGAAGCATGCCGTCTAAAAACGGTTTTTGGCCGCTGTTGCGGCGGACGCTGACCTGGCCGCTGGCGCTCGCGCTGGCGGCGGTCATCGTGTTTGAGGAATATGCCTGGGATGAGCTGGCGGCCGCGCTGGCGCGGCTGGCCAAGTGGCCGCCACTGGCCTGGCTGGAGCTTCGCATCGAGAGGTGTCCGCCCCGAGTGGCGCTGGCGCTGTTCCTGCTGCCGGCGTTGGGCTTGCTGCCAGTCAAACTGGCGGCGCTGTATCTGATAGAACAAGGCCATGCCTTGCTGGGGCTGGGCGTGATCGTGCTGGCCAAGCTCGGCGGCACGGCTTTGGCGGCGCGGCTATTCATGTTGACCAAGCCCGCGCTGATGCAGGTGCCTTGGTTCGTGCGCTGGTACGAGCGTTTTCATCGTTGCCGGGCGTGGGTGTTCCAGCGTTTGCACGCCTCGCTGCCGTGGCGCTGGGCCAGCCGCTTTATCCGGCGGATCCGCTGGCGGATGGCTCAGCCATCCGCCTTGTCCAGGCTGGCGAGGCGCGCGGCGCGGCGCTGGCGGCGCGATGAAGCCGAACAGACGGGGCGCGATCATGGAGAAACGCAATGATAATCGTAATGAGCGGCGCGGCCAGGCAGGCTGAGATCGACGCGGTGGCGGCGCGCATAGAGGCGCAGGGACTGGCAGCCCATGTCTCGCGCGGCAGCGAGCGCACTGTGATAGGCGCGGTGGGGCAGGAGCGAGGGCTGGAGCCGGCCATATTCGAGTCCATGCCAGGCGTGGAGCGAGCGTTGCGCGTGGTCAGCGACTACCGCATCGTGTCGCGCGAAGCGCAGCCTGAGGATAGCGCGGTACGCATCGGCGACGCGATGTTCGGCGGCGGCGCGCCTGCCTGGCTGGGCGGCTGCAGCCATGACTGGAGCCGGCAGGCGCTGGCGGGCGCGGCGGAGAAAGTCTGGGCGGCAGGCGGACGGCTGTTGTTCGCCGGCGGCGCCCGGCACGATAATCCTTACCGTTACCGTTTATTCGGCGTGGCGGAGATGGAGGCATTGGCCGAGGCCGCCGCGGCGCGAGGTTTGGCGGCGGTGGCGGAACTGAGCGATCCGCGCTTGCTAGACGTCTGTCTGGAGCTTGATTTCGCCGGCCTGCTGCTGCCGCCGGCTTGTCTGTGCAATGTCGAGTTGCTGCGGGAAGTAGGGCGCGTCAATAAGCCCGTCATATTGCAAAGGAATAATCGCAGCACGCCGGAAGAGTGGCTGCTGGCGGCGGAGCATGTCGCGGCTGGCGGCAATCACCGCATTGTGCTGTGCGATTGCGGGCGAGAGGGGGATGGGGCAGGGCTGGACGCGGGCGAGTTGGCTTGGCTGCACCGCGAAACCCATCTACCGTTGCTGGTCGCGCCGGTAGCGGCCGGCGGCGCGGCGCTGGCGCCTGCGCTGGCCGCCGCGGCGCTGGCGGTTGGCGCTAGCGGCCTGCTGCTGGAGCTGGATGGCGATGCCGCCTTGGCGCCGTCGGCGCTGCTTGCCGGCGCGAAGCATGGCTGAGACGCTGGACCGCCTGCTGGGCGAAATCGAGGCCTGTCGGGCCTGCGCCGGCCATCTGCCGCATGAACCGAGGCCGGTGCTGCGCGGGGCGGCGGGCGCTCGCATCCTGCTGGCGGGCCAGGCGCCGGGGCGTAAAGTGCATGAGAGCGGCGTGCCGTGGCTTGACGCCAGCGGCGAGCGGCTGCGCGAGTGGCTGGAGGTGGACGCCGCCACGTTTTACGATGCCAGCCGCTTCGCCATCGTGCCCATGGGCTTTTGCTATCCGGGCAGGGGCAGCAGCGGCGATTTGCCGCCGCGGGCGGAATGCCGAGCCTTGTGGCATCCGCGCTTGCTGCCCCTGCTGGGCGAGGTCAGGCTGATATTGGCGGTGGGCGAGTACGCCCAGGCCTATCACTTGCCGCGGCGAAAGAAGAGCCTGACCGAGACGGTGGCGGCGTGGCGGGAGTATTTGCCTGGAGCGGCGCCATTGCCGCACCCCAGCCCGCGCAACCAGCTGTGGCTGCGGCGAAATCCGTGGTTCGAGCGCGAGCTGCTGCCGGAATTGCGCTTGCTGGTGAAGACGATTTTGGAGGATTAGGAGGCAGCGGAGTACGGGGTCTATGAGCAAAAACTCTAAAAATGTGGATTTCCACGGTCCGGCGCGCGATAATCGCGCCCAGCACTAAAGGAGAGAGCCGTCAAGATGAAGTGTGTTGATGATTTTCGCCTGCAGCTGGGCAACAAGGAACTGGTGCCTATCATGATAGGCGGCATGGGCGTGGATATTTCCACCGCCAGGCTGGCGCTGGAAGCGGCCAGGCTGGGCGGCGTAGGCCATATATCCGACGCGATGGTGCCGACGGTGACTGATCGCCGTTTCAATACCAAGTTCGTCAAAAACAAGCTGGCGCAGTACAAGTTCAATGTGGACAATCCGGACAAATCCGTGGTGCAGTTCGACCTCGGCGTGCTGGAGGAGGCCACGCGTCTGCACGTGGACAGCGCCATGCAGCAGAAGCAGGGCGATGGCCTGGTGTTCATCAACTGCATGGAAAAGCTGACGATGAACGCGCCCAAGGATACGCTGCGGGTGCGCATGCGGGCGGCGCTCGATGCCGGCATCGACGGCATCACGCTGGCGGCCGGCCTGCATTTGGGCTCCTTCGCGCTGATCGAGGATCATCCGCGCTTCCGCGACGCCAAGCTCGGCATTATCGTTTCGTCTCTGCGCGCCTTGCAGCTGTTCCTGAAAAAGAATGGCCGCAGCGGCCGGATGCCTGACTACGTGGTGGTGGAGGGGCCGTTGGCCGGCGGTCACCTTGGTTTCGGCATGGATTGGGCCCAATACGACTTGGCGAGCATCTTCGCCGAGATACGCGATTGGCTGCGGGCCGAGCAACTGGACATTCCGTTGATCCCGGCCGGCGGCATCTTCACCGGCAGCGACGCCGCGGGCTATCTGGAGGCCGGCGCCGGCGCAGTGCAGGTGGCTACCCGCTTCACCGTGACGCGTGAATGCGGTCTGCCTGAAAAAGTGCAGCAGGAGTATTTCAAGGCCAGCGAGGACGACATTGAAGTCAACCAACTGTCGCCGACCGGCTATCCGATGCGGATGATCAAGAGCTGTCCGGCGATAGGCGACAGCATTCGTCCCAATTGCGAAGCCTATGGCTATCTGCTGGACGCCAAAGGCGGCTGCTCTTACATAGATGCCTACCACAAGGCGCATGCCGAGCATCCGGGCGAGCGCCGGGTGCCGGTATGGGAAAAGACCTGCCTGTGCACGCATATGCGCAACTTCGATTGCTGGACCTGCGGCCATTACACTTATCGGCTGAAGGACACGACGCACCGGTCGGCTGATGGCAGCTATCAGTTGTTGAGCGCGGAACATGTGTTCCATGATTATCAGTACAGCAAAGATCAGCAGATCGCCTTGCCTAAGCGGGTGGAATGCCTGATGGCGGGTTGATTTCGCCATCTCGCGACGCGCGGCGCCTGTTCCATTTGGAACCGGCGCCGTTTTTCATTGGAATGGCTGCGCAAGTTAAATGTCAAATGATTCTATTGATAACAATGATCTAATTATATAGCATTGGGCATTGTGCCTGTTGAATGGATGGCGCGGCGGCCCCAGGCTCCCGCGGCGGCCGGGTTTGCATCGGAACGGAGGCTGTTCTACCATCGGCACACGATGTCAGGCTTCGGATATGTGGAGAATCACTGCCGGATGTTGTCTTCCGCACTGGGTGATTGATGTATATTCGGAATGATTTCCATTTTCTTGCGAATACGTAATCAACAATGAGCAAAACCGACAAGCAGAACCAGCAGGAAGCCGTTTCACAGAAGATTCGCTACCGCTTGCAGCAGGCTGGCGCGCGTTTTCATGCAAACGACAATATCGCTGATTTTATCGAAGAGGGCGAACTCGACGCCTTGCAGGAAGAAGTGCAGGCTAAACTGAGAACAGTGCTGGAAAGCTTGGTGATAGACACCGAGAATGACCACAATACGCATGATACCGCCAAGCGGGTGGCCAAGATGTTCGTGCGCGAGGTGTTTCGCGGCCGTTACGTTCAAATGCCGCCCAGCACTGAGTTTCCCAATGTCGAACGCCTGAACGAATTGATGATCGTGGGTCCGATCACGGTGCGCAGCGCCTGCTCCCACCATCTGTGCCCCATCATCGGCCGGGTGTGGGTGGGCGTCATGCCTAATGAGAATTCGAACCTGATAGGCTTGTCCAAGTACGCACGGCTGATCGATTGGATCATGTCGCGGCCGCAGATCCAGGAGGAGGCGGTATCGCAGATCGCCGATCTGCTGATGCGCAAGCTGCAGCCGGATGGCCTGGCCATCGTAATGGAAGCGGATCATTTCTGCATGCACTGGCGAGGCGTGAAGGACAGCAATAGCAAGATGACCAACAGCGTGATGCGCGGATCGTTCCTGACGGACGCCAACCTGCGTCGGGAGTTTCTGTCGCTGATGCATAAATGACGAGGAGCATGGCCATGCTGGTTCGCCTGATTTATTGCAGCCGGGCGCAACAACCGATAGAGCAAGCGCTGGTGGATGAAATCCTGCTGGCGGCGCGCCAATACAATCCCCCGCTGGGCATTACCGGCATGCTGTGCTACAGCCGGGATGTTTTCGTGCAGGTTCTGGAGGGCAGCAGGGCCCACGTCAATCGCCTGTATTTGAAACTGGCCCGCGACGCGCGCCACCACTCGCTGACCCTGCTGTCGTTTTCCGAGATAGAGCAGCGCAAGTTCGCCAATTGGAGCATGGCGGAGGTGCCGCTGGACCAGTTGAATGCTTCCATCATTCTGCGCCATTCTTCCTTGCCGTCGCTGGAGCCGTTCACCATGCCCGGCGCCAGCGCGGAGCGCTTGCTGGAGGAGTTGGCCGAAAGCGGCAGCGTACAATACCGTTGATGCGTTGCTTCCTACCCTTTAAACCCATGAAAGAGTTTATGTCGCTGAATCGTTTCGCCACGGCTGTGGCCCTGCTGATGCTTGGCGCGGCCGCGCATGCCGCCCCCGCCGCGCAAGCGCTGCCCTCGGGCGTCAAGATCGAAATCTTGAAGGAAGGAAAGGGCGCCAAGCCCAAGCAGACCGACACGGTCAAGGTCAATTACCGCGGCACGTTCAAGGATGGCAAGGAGTTCGACAGTTCGTACAAGAACGGTGGGCCGATCAGCTTCCCCCTGAACCGGGTGATTCCGTGCTGGACGCAGGGCGTCAGCGAACTGGCCGTGGGCAGCAAGGCCAAGTTGTTCTGCCCGGCTGCGACGGCTTACGGCAGCCGCGGCGCGCCCGGCGCCATTCCGCCGAATACCGATCTCTATTTCGAAGTCGAGCTGCTGGAAATCCAGAAGTAAGCTCGCCGGCCGAGGCGCGCTTGTTCAGCAGCGCGCAGGGACGTTGGACGAAAAAACGCCACGAGTAATTCCCGTGGCGTTTTTGTGATTCTGACCGCTGAATCCGCGCTTGTTTACGCGATCTCAGTCGGTACGGTTCTGTGTGGGGTCAGCGACGGCGGCGCTGATCGTCGGTTCGGATGCGGATGGGCACCAGCTTGCCTTCCTGTTGCATCGGGGCGGCCAGCATTTTGGCGACAGCGACGACCGCAATGACGAGGGCGGAGAAAAGAAGGATTTGCATGGTATGACTCCCCGTAGCTGAATCTGAGGCGCGATTAGAAGATGTGTTGCGGCCTCTGGCTTCATTCTGGGCTACAAACTGCTTGCGACTCAAGTGAAAAGTTGTGTGCCGCCGTTAATTTTTCAAGCGGCCGCTGCGGTTTTTTTCAATCCGCGCATCGCTTCGTCCAATCCAGCCAGCGTCATCGGGTACATGCGCCCGCCCATCAACTGCTTCAGCATGCCCACGGACTGTGTATAGGCCCAGGCCTCTTCAGCCAGCGGATTGAGCCAGGCAGCGTGCTTGAAATGCTCCAGCAGCCGGCGCAGCCAGACTTCGCCGGACTCCTCGTTCATATGCTCCACGCTGCCGCCGGGGAAGGTGATCTCATACGGGCTCATGCTGGCGTCGCCGACGATGATCAGCTTGTAGTCGCGGCCGAAAGTGTGGATCAAGTCCCAGGCGGGGAAACGCTGGCTCTGCCGGCGATGGTTGTCCTTCCATACCGATTCATACACGCAATTATGGAAGTAGAAGTATTCAAGGTGCTTGAACTCGGATTTCACGGCGGAAAACAGCTCCTCGCAGGCGCGGATGTGGTCGTCCATCGAGCCGCCGACGTCGAACAGCACCAAGACCTTGACGCTGTTATGCTGCTCGCGCTGCATTTTCAGGTCCAGCATGCCGGCCTTGCGCGCGGTGGCGGCGATGGTGGCGTCCAAGTCCAGGATTTCTTCCGCGCCGTCGCGCGCGAACTCGCGCAACCGGCGCAGCGCCAGCTTGATGTTGCGGGTGCCCAGCTCGACCTTGTCGTCGAAATTGCGGAATTCCCGCTGGTCCCAGACTTTGACCGCGCGGCGGTGGCGCGATTGGTCCTGGCCTATGCGGACGCCTTCCGGGTTATATCCCCAGGCGCCGAAGGGGCTGGTGCCGCCGCTGCCTATCCACTTGTTGCCGCCCTGATGGCGCTCTTTCTGCTCCTCCAGCCGCTGGCGCAAGGTCTCCATCAGCTTGTCCCAGCCCATGCCTTGCAGCTTTTGCCTTTCTTCCTCGCTCAGGTATTTTTCGACTTGCTTGCGCAGCCACTCTTCCGGGATGGCGCGTTGCAGATCGTCCAGCGCCAGGTCCAGCCCCTTGAAGTGGTGGCCGAACACCTGGTCGAAGCGGTCGAAATGCTTTTCATCCTTGACCAGGACGGCGCGGGACAGATAGTAGAATTCGTCCAGGCTGCCGAAGGCGAGGTTGCGTTGCAGGGCTTCCAGCAAGAGCAGGAATTCTTTCAGCGAGACCGGCAAACCGGCGCCGCGCAGAGCGTAGAAGAAGTCGATCAGCATGGGAGTGGGGAGAGTCGCAGGTTTGGAGAAATCATACTACGGATGAGTGGCTGGCGGAGTGGGTGCGGCAATCGCCTGGCATAGTGACAGCGGGGCGGCGCGATGCTACTCTTGCTAGAGTGCGAACTCTAAACGGTTGTTCGTTTATTGGCGATAAGGATAATACTATGGATGCCATCAAAGTGCCTACCGTCGAAGAAGGCGCTCTGCTCGAATCGTTTGCCCGGCTGAAAACCACGGCGCGCACCGCGCCTTATCCATCCGCCGATACGCGCCGCGCCTGGCTGGCAGCGCTGGAGCGGTTGATGCAGGAAAACCGCCAGGCCTTGATCGACGCGGTCAGCCGGGACTTCGGCCACCGCAGCGATGTGGAGACGCGTCTGGCCGAGCTGTTTCCGTCGCTGGAGGGCGCGCGCCATGCCCGCCGGCATGTGAAGGCCTGGATGAAGCCGCGCCGGCGCGGCGTGTCCATCTGGTTTCAACCCGCTTCGGCCAGCGTGTTGCCGCAGCCGCTGGGCGTAGTGGGCGTGGTGGTGCCGTGGAATTATCCGCTCTTCTTGTCCTTTGGCCCGATAGCCGCGGCGCTGGCCGCCGGCAACCGGGTCATGGTGAAAATGTCCGAATACACTCCAGCCACCGGGGAACTGCTGCAAAAGCTCGCCAGACAGTACTTTGGCGATGAGCTGCTGATGGTGGTCAACGGCGGCGCGGAGCTGGCGCAGGCTTTCACGCGCCTGCCTTTCGACCACTTGCTGTTCACCGGCTCCACCGCTGTGGGCCGCCACGTGATGCACGCGGCTGCGGAAAATCTGACGCCGGTCACGCTGGAACTGGGCGGCAAGTCGCCGGCGCTGGTGGCGCGCGGCGGCAATCTGCGGCGCGCGGCCGAGGCCATCGTGGCCGGCAAGATGCTCAATGCCGGGCAGACCTGCGTGGCGCCGGACTACGTGCTGGTCAACGACAAGGATTGCGAGGCGTTGCTGGCGGAACTGCGGGCGGCCGCCGCGCGGCTTTATCCTACGCTCGCGTCCAATCTGGATTACAGCGCCATCGCCAACGAGCGCCATTACCAGCGCCTGCAGAGCTGGCTGGAGGCTGCGCGCCAGGCTGGGGCAAGCGTGGAAGCGGTGAATCCGGCAGGGGAGGCGCTGGAGGCTGCGCGCAAACTGCCCTTGACCCTGGCGCTGGATTGTCCCGACGACTGCGAGCTGATGCGCGAGGAAATTTTCGGGCCGGTGCTGCCCGTGGTGCGTTACGGCAAGTTCGAGGAAGCGCTGGACTACATCAATGCCAGGCCGCGGCCGCTGGCCTTGTACTTGTTTGACGACGATGCGCTGCGCATCGAGCGGGTGTTGAAGGAAACCGTGTCCGGCGGCGTCAGCGTCAACGACACCTTGCTGCACGTAGTGCAGGAAAACCTGCCCTTCGGCGGAGTGGGGCCATCCGGCATGGGGCATTACCATGGCCATGAGGGCTTTCTGACCTTCTCCAAGCTCAAGCCGGTATTCCGGCAAAGCCGGCTGGCCGGCACCTGGCTGACCAGGCCGCCTTACGGCAAGCTGGTGGAGGCCATGCTGAAGCTGATGTTGCGGCGCTGACATGGCGAGCCGCCGCCGATTTCTGCAAGCCGGCGCGCTGGGCGTGGCCGCGTTGGCGCTGGCGGGCTATGTGGCCGCGCCAGCCGGCGATGTGCCCGTCGCAGACGCGGGAGTGGCATTGCGCTGGCTGAATGGGCGGGACGCGCAAATCGTGTCTGCGCTGGCTCCCGTCATGCTGGGGCTGCGCGGCCTGCCAGTACGTGACATCGTCGCAGGCGTGGACCGGGCTGTGGCGGGTTTGCCTCCGGCCACCCGGGCGGAAATCCGCCAATTGTTCGATCTGCTGGGCAATCGTTGGGCCCGTCGCTGGCTGGCCGGCGTGGGTGCCCCGTGGGCGCGCGTGTCGGAGGCGGAGCTGGAGTTGTTTCTGCAGAATTGGCGGGATAGCCGCTTCCTGCTGCTGCGCAGCGCCTACCAGGGGCTGCATCAATTGATCAATGCCGCCTGGTACGGCAATCCGGCCAGCTGGGCTGCCATAGGCTATCAGCAGCCGGCTTATGTGATGGAGAGGCTGCCTTGAGCGAGAAAATCATCGATCCATGGCGCCAAGGCATCGCGTCAGGTTGGAAAGTGATGGACGGCGCGGCGCAGCGCGAGGATTTGC
The DNA here is from genome assembly GCF_002924365.1 of Chromobacterium alticapitis. Classification (GTDB taxonomy): domain Bacteria; phylum Pseudomonadota; class Gammaproteobacteria; order Burkholderiales; family Chromobacteriaceae; genus Chromobacterium; species Chromobacterium alticapitis. Next base: position 26,176 of record NZ_PQWB01000123.1, read on the forward strand.
GGCTGAGCGCGGACGTGGTGATCGTCGGCAGCGGCGCGGGCGGCGGCATCGCCGCCGAAGTGCTGAGCCAGGCGGGGCTGGATGTGCTGATTCTGGAGGAGGGCGGCCTGCGCAGCTCGTCGGATTTTCGCTTGAGCGAGGCCAAGGCCTATCCTGAGCTGTATCAGGAATCCGCCGCGCGGCAGACCGTAGACAAGGGTATTTCCATTCTGCAGGGCCGCACGGTGGGCGGCGGGACCGTGGTCAACTGGACCAGCTCCTTTCGCACGCCGGCCGATACGCTGAATTGGTGGCGGACGGAGCATGGACTGGCGGCCTTATCTGAAGAGGCGATGCGGCCCTGGTTCGAGAAGGCCGAGCGGCGACTGGGCATCGCACCGTGGCAGGGCGAGCCCAATGCCAACAATCTGGTGCTGGAGCGGGGCTGTCTGGCGTTGGGGCTGCGCCATGCGCGGATCAGCCGCAATGTGCGCGGCTGCTGGAATCTGGGCTATTGCGGCATGGGCTGTCCGACCAACGCCAAACAGTCCATGTTGGTTACCAGCATTCCAGGCGCGTTGGAGAAGGGCGCGCGCTTGCTGACGCGGGCGCGGGTGGACAGCCTGAGCGTAGACGCGGGGCGGCAACGCATAAGCGAGGCGCGGATCAGCTTGTTGTCCGCCGATGGCCTGACGCCCACCGGGCGAAAGGCGACGGTAGCGGCCGCGCATGTGGTGCTGGCCGCCGGCGCCATAGGCACGCCTGCCGTCATGCTGCGCAGCGGCCTCGCCGATCATGCCGGGTTGACCGGCAAGCGCACCTTTCTGCACCCGGTGGCTTTGTCGGCCGCCTTGATGCCGGAGCGGGTGGAACCGTTCAACGGCGCGCCGCAGACGGTTTATTCCGACCATTACATGCACACTCAGCCCTTGGACGGCCCGCTGGGCTTCAAGCTGGAGGTGCCGCCGATCCACCCCTTGCTCGCCGGCGTCACGTTTCCGGGCATGGGCGAGGCGCAGGCTGGTCTGCTGCGGCGTTTTCCCAATCTGCACGCCACGTTGGCGCTGCTGCGCGATGGTTTTCACAAAGAAAGCCGCGGCGGCGCGGTGCAGTTGCGCGCGGACGGTTCGCCGGCGCTGGCTTATCCGCTCAACGATGTATTGTGGGAGGGTGTGCGCAGAAGCTGGCTGGCGATGGCTGAGCTGCAGTTCGCCGCGGGCGCGAAAATGGTCTTTCCCCTGCATGAGCGGGCGCGGCCGGCGACGAGCTGGAAACAGGCCAGGGAGATAATAGGCGGCTTGCCGCTGGAGCCGCTGCGGGCCAAGCTGGTCAGCGCCCATGTGATGGGCGGCATGGCCATGAGCGACGATCCCGCGCGCGGCGTGGTGGATGATCTGGGGCGGCACTGGTCCTGGCGCAATCTTACGGTGGTGGATGGCTCGGTTTTCCCCACCAGCATAGGCGCCAATCCGCAGCTTTCCATCTACGCCTTCGCCTGGCGGGCGGCGGCGCACCTGGCGCAGGCGCTGGCGCCGCGCTCAAGTCCATCCGTGTCCTAAGCGCCGCGGCTTATCGCTTGGCTCAGCTGACGCATGGATGAGACGGCCGCGCTGACGGCGACATCGAAGGCCGCGTCGTTCAATGCGCTTTCCGCCTCCTGAAAGCAGCGCTGATTGATCAGCCGGGCGATGCGGCCGATTTCGCGATGCAACATGGTGTGGCGGCTGAGGCAGGCGTGGAAGATGCCCAGGCCGCCGTACAAACTGGCGCCGTGGCCATGCAGCCACTGGCCCAGTTCGCAGCAGTCGTCGCGAGCGAAGAGTGCCGCGTCCAGCGCCTCCTGTCGGAAAATCGCCTCCCGCAAGCTGTCTTTCCATGCGTTGTGGCGAACAATTTCTTGTTCCAGATCCATGGCTCCCTCGACCGGCCCATGACGCGAGAATGAGCGGGGTCTGCCATCTCATTCACGCGCGGGCTACGTATTTATAACTAGTACATTTCGAGGGAGCGAGCGCGACGACTTTGAGCCGAAGGCTGCGCCAAGCGTCAGTTTTTGGGCGCGTCCTGCTGCGTTTGCTCCGGTTCGACCGCGGCGGGAGCCTCGATTGCCGGCGCCGGGGGCAGGAAGAAGCGCAGGGGCTGGCGCAGGAAGCGCTTGGCCAGCATGGGGATCAGCGGCAGCAGCAAGGAGCCGGACAGCTTGCGCGAGCGCAGCGCCACCCACAGCGCCAGGAAAAAGCTGACGGCGAGGTTGATCGCGCCTATCAAGGCCACGCCGGCGCAGCCCAGCAGCACGGCCGACAGCGGCACCTGGAAGTCCAGCGCCACCGTGGCGAAGGCCAGGTTGGCGGAGGAGAAGGTGATGTGGCGGATATCCAGCGGCAGGCCCAGTATGGTGCCCACGGTGCCGGTCAGCCCCAGGAACATGCCGAAGTAGAAGTTGCCGGCCAGGGCGCCCAGATTGTGTTCGACATAATGGCCCAGCCGCCAGGCGCGGCTTTCTCCCAGAACCTTGCGCAGCAGCGTATGGCCGGCGATGCGTTCCGGAATGCGGCGGTAGATGGCCTTGTTGTCGTAGTAGCCGGCGATCAGGCCGGACAGGAACAGAAACACGCCGGCGATCGCGGCGTGCGGCAGCGCCAGGCTGTGCAGCGGATCGATGTCGTGCAGCAGCGTCTGCGCCTTGGCGGCGTTGACCACCGGGGCGCCGAACAACGCGCTCCAGCCCAGGGCGATCAGCGCCGCCGTCGGTATCGCCAGCATCACATTGCCCATGATGGCGACGAACTGGGTGCGGACCACCTTGACGATCAGTTCGGCCAGCTCTTCCAGCTGTTTCTTGCGGCCGTACTGCGCTTGCAGCACCGCGGCCAGCCGCGCGGCGGTCATGGCGGGCTGCTTGGTGGCGATGGTGAAATGCAGCAATTGCACGATGATGAAGCCGATGGCGTAGTTCAGGCCAAAGGCGATGCCTTCCCATAGCAGCGGCAGGTGGCCGCGCGCCAGCATCAGCTTGATCAGCGCCATGAAGCCGACGATGAAGCCGGCGCCCATCGCGGCTTTGCCCATGCGAGACCAGTCGCGCCTGTCCTCCGCGATGTAGTGCTCGCCGTGGCGTCCGGCGTGTTCGGTCACTTGCAGCGCCAGCAGCTCGGTATTCGATTTGAGCAGATCGCGCACGCTGTATTTGCGGTTTTCCGCGCGGGCGAAGTCCACCAGCAAGCGGAACAACTCAGGCCGGCGCGCGGGATCGTGCTCGGGAGACAGCAGCTCCAGCAGCGCGCGCAGGCGGGCCATGCTCTGCGCCAGGCGCAGGCCGTGATAGGTGAGGCTGACCGAGATGCCGTAACGCGCCGCGTTCTTGCGCACCTTGGCCAGGATGGCGTCGCATTGCTCCAGCAGCACCAGCACCTGCTTCTCGTCTTCCGGCGGCGAGGCCCCGTCGACCAGAGATTGGCGGTAGCCGTCTACGTAGTGTTGCACCTCGGCGTTCAGGTGCATGAAAGGCGAGGCGAAGCGCTCGACCTCCGGGCAGACCCGAACCAGTTCGGGTTCCAGGCCGATGGCGGTGATGCGCGCCGACAAGACCTGGACGGATTCGAGCAATTGCAGTCGGGTCTGGCGTTCGCTGTCTTGCTGCGTCGCTTCGCTCCAGGCCAAGGCTCGCCACAGCGCATGCCAGGCCGCGTCAGGCACAGCGGCTAGCCAGAGGTGGTCGTCCGGATGGTTGAACAGGCGGCCGAAGCGGTCGCGCAACGAGTCCGGGTTGTAGGGCATGGGCAGCACGCGCTCGCCCAGCCGGTGCATCAGCGTGGAGCCGAAGCCGTCGTTGGCCAGGATGCCGGCCTCGGTGTACAGCGGAATCTGCCGGCTTTCCGCCAGCAGCGTGCATAAGGATTGCCGCAAGGCCTGACGGTACTCGGGGTGGTGTTCCAGCAGAAAGGACAGGGCTTGCAGGCTGACGGTGGCTTGTTGCGGCGGCTGGCGCTTGTCGGGGCGCAGCGCGGAGACCAGCGCGGCCAGAGCGTCGGTCTGGCCTGTTTCGCGGCACAGCCGCTGCAGCGCGGACTCCAGATCGGGGACGGTGTGTTCGGTCATGTTCTGCCAAGGTGAGCGCGCGCGGGCGCAGGGTGGGAGAGCGGAATAGCTTGCATTTTAATGGATGAAAGGCGGCATGGGGTATGCGGGTGGTTCGCGATTGACACCTTACTAACCAGTAAGTAGAGTGTTTCGATGCAAAATGGTTCCGACAGCAAGAACGACACCCGCAAGCGCATTCTCGACCTGGCCGAGGAGTTGCTGCTGACGCGCGGCTTCAATGGCTTCAGCTATCAGCACATCAGCAGCGAGCTGGGCGTGCGCAACGCGGCCATCCATTATCATTTCCCGAAAAAAAACGATCTGGGCGTGGAGCTGATCCAGCGCTACCGCCGCCGTTTCCAGCGCTTCATCGAGCAGCAGGCGGAGTGGAGCGCCCAGGAGCAGCTGGAAAGCTATTTCGGCTTGTCGGACCAGTATTACCAGCAACACAAGCAAATCTGTCCCAGCGGCATTTTCAGCACCGAGTTCCAGACCCTGCCCGAGGACATGCAGTCCGAGGCTGCGGCTTTCATCGACGAAATGCGGCAATGGGCGGTCTCCATCGTGCGCAAGGGGCGCGAAGCTGGCTCGATGCGCTACGCCGGCACGCCGGAGGCGGTGGGCATGATGCTGTTCGCCGCCCTGCAGGGCGGTTTGCAACTGGCGCGCATAGACGAGGGCGCGCTGCCGCTGCTCAAGCAACAAGTCAGGGTCACGTTAGGCTTATCTGGCGCGGACCCGCGAATATAACAAGGCGAGAGCCGCAATAGAGGGGTTAACATGGAATATCGCAAGAACAGCATGAGCCGCATCGCCGACAAAGTGGGCAAGCTGCCGGTAGGCTGGCGCCGCCCGGTATTGTCTATGATGTTCGGCAAGATCGTTCCCTTCCTGTCTACGGCGGGGCTGCGTTTCGAGGAGGTTGGCCATGACCGCCTGACCGTCTCCATCCGCAACCGCAAGAAGGTGCAGAACCACATCCGCGGCGTGCATGCCGCGGCGATGGCGCTGCTGGCAGAGACGTCCACCGGCTTCGTAGTGGGCATGAACATGCCGGACGACAAGCTGATGCTGCTCAAGTCGATGAAGGTCAACTACACCAAGCGCTCGCAGGGCGATATGCGGGCGGTGGCCAAGCTGACGCCGCAGCAGATCCAGTCCATGTACGAGCAGGACAAGGGCGAGGTGCTGGTGGAGGTGGAGGTCACCGACGAATCGGGCGAATCGCCCATCGTGTGCGAGATGCTATGGGCTTGGATACCCAAGAAACGTCCGGAGGCGAAAGCGGCATGATTTCCCTGGAAACCCTGACTGTCGAGGTGAATGACAAGGCGGCCTTGATCCGATTCAATCGCGGAGACAAGGCCAATTCGCTGAACATGCAGATGTGGCAGGACTTGCGCAGCGCCATGGACTGGGTCGATGGCGAGCCCGGCGTTCGCGCCGTGGTGCTGGCCGGCCACGGCAAGCATTTTTGCGCCGGCATAGACCTGGCCATGCTGGTGGGCTTGCAGGCGCAGATCGAGGATGCTTGCGAGGCGCGCAAGCGTGAAAAGCTGCGCAAGCTGATCCTGGATCTGCAGGATTGCGTCAGCAGCTTGGAACGCTGCCGCAAGCCGGTAATCGCCGCCATCCACGGCGCCTGTCTGGGCGGCGGCCTGGACATCGCGCTGGCCGCCGATTTCCGCTTCGCCTCGCAGGACGCGGTATTCGGCGTGCGCGAGGTGGATATCGGCATGGTGGCTGATGTCGGCTCGCTGCAGCGCTTGCCGCGCGTGGTGGGCGAGGGCGTGGCCCGCGAGCTGGCCCTGACCGGCCGCGACATGACGGCGGGTGAAGCGCTGGACGTGGGCCTGGTCAACCGGGTTCAAGAAGATGGCGAGGCCGTTCTGGCCGCCGCGCTGCAAAGCGCCTGGCTGATCGCTGCCAAGTCGCCGCTGGCGGTGCGGGGCAGCAAGGAGGTGATGAACTACAGCCGCGACCACAGCGTGGCGGATGGCCTGCAGTTCGTGGCCGGCTGGAACGCGGCCATGCTGATATCGGAAGACATCCAGAAGGCCGCGATGGCGGCCATGATGAAGCAGCAGGCCAGCTTCCGGGATTGATTCGCGATGTTGGCGCCGCCGTCCGGGCGCGCCGCAATGAAAAGAGGCGCCGAAGCGCCTCTTTTCCTATCCGTTGCCGGAGCTTACTTGGCGTCGCCGCCTACGGTGGAGACGACTTCCCACTTGCCGTTCTTCACCTGGTACACGGTAACCGCGCCGTTCTTGATGTCGCCCTTGTCGTCAAAGGCGATGTGGCCGGTCACGCCGTTGTAGTCGGTCTTGCCCACTTCCGGCAGATACGCTTTCGGGTCGGTGGATTTGGCGCGCTTCATCGCGTCCACCAGCACCATTACGGCGTCGTATTCAAACGGCGCGTAGATCTGCACGTCGGTGTTGAATTCCTTCTTGAACTTATCGTCGAAGGCCTTGAAGCCCGGCATCTTGTCGCGCGAAATGCCGCAGCTGGAAGCGTATTGGCCTTCGGAGGCGTCGCCGGCCAGCTTGACGAATTCCGGAGTCTGCCAGCCGTCGCCGCCCATCAGCTTGGCCTTGATCCCCAGGCGCTGCATCTGTTTGGCCAGCGGGCCAGCCTGCGCGTCCATGCCACCGTAGAACACCAGGTCCGGCTTGGTGGCCTTGATCGAGGTCAGGATGGCGTTGAAGTCGGTGGCGGTGTTGTTGGTGAACTCGCGCTTGACCACTTCCGAGCCATTGGCCTTGATCGCGCCTTCGAACTGGTCGGCCAGGCCCTGGCCATAGGCGGTGCGGTCGTCGATGATGGCGATCTTCTTGGCGTGCAGCTCCTTGGCGGCGAACTCGCCCAGCGCCTTGCCTTGCTGAACGTCGTTGGCGATCACGCGGAAGGTGGTCTTGAAGCCTTGCTTGGTGTAGTCCGGGTTGGTGGCGGACGGAGAAATCTGCGGCAGGCCGGCGTCGGAGTAGATCTTGGAGGCCGGGATGGTGGTGCCGGAGTTCAGATGGCCGACTACGCCCACCACGCCGGCGTCAACCAGGCGCTGCGCGACCTGGGTGCCGATTTTCGGGTCGCCCTGGTCGTCTTCCGACACCAGTTCGAACTTGAGCTTCTTGCCGCCGATCTCGACGCCCTGAGCGTTCAGGTCTTCGATGGCGAGCTTGGCGCCGTATTCGTTGTCCTTGCCCAGGTGGGAGATCGGACCCGACATCGGCGAAACCTGGCCGATCTTGATGGTGGCGCTGTCGCCGCCGGAGGCGGCTTGGGCCGGAGCGGAGGCCTGTCCCGAGGCCGCTTGTTCCTGTTTGCTGCAGGCAACCATGGCGAGCGCGGCGGTGGCGATCAGGCTGAGGCGAGCATATTTGTTCATAGAGATTTCCCCTGAATCTTATCTGTGTAGACTTTGATGATCTCTTTGGTAAACCAACTACACCTTTGTTGCGGTGGTTAGTTGCAACTGATTATGGTGACCAGTTTGTCGGGGTGTCAATGCAGAATGCCGCAGACCCCATGAATATAGGATTCCTATTCACATTTTGCGCAAATTGAATTGAAAACGGGCATATCGCAAAAATTGCAATATGCCCGGCTGGCGGTTTAGCGGCTTGATTGTGAATGTGTTATTTGAATGTCATTGATTGGCGCAATGTCGCTTGATGTCAGTTGCTTGCCCCCATGTCATGGGCTCGGGCGCTACGGGAGCGGCTATCTTCTGCCGGTTTTTCAAGCCAGCCGGCAAGATTGTTTTTTACAATTGCGGCGAGCGCGCCTATCCATTGCGGGTCTTCATTCAGGCAGGGGATGTAGCGGAATTCCCCACCGCCATGGCTGAGGAAGGTTTCCTTGCCCTCCATGGCGATTTCCTCCAGCGTTTCCAGGCAATCGCCGACAAAGCCGGGACAGACGACATCCACCTTCGCGGTTTTGGTTTTGCCCAATTCCGCCAGCACTTCGCTGGTATACGGTTTCAGCCATTCGGTGCGGCCGAAACGGCTTTGGAAACTGATGACATATTGATCCGGACGCAGCCGCAGCGCTTCGGCCAGCAGACGTCCGGTTTTCTGGCATTCGCAGTGGTAGGGGTCGCCTTTGTCGCGGGTGAAGCGCGGCACGCCGTGGAAACTCATGACCAGCTTGTCAGGCTGCTGGCCGTACTGCCAGTGCCGGCCGATTTGCGCGGCCAGCGCCGCGATATAGCCTGGATCGTCGTGAAAATGCCGCACCGTTCGCACCTCGGGCATATTGCGCAGCCGGCTCAGCACGCGGAAGGCCTCGTCCAGAGCGGTGGCGCTGGAGGACGCGGCGTACTGCGGATAGAGAGGCAGCAGCAGCAGCTTTTCCACGCCGTGCTCGCGCATCTTGCTAATCACGGTTTCGATGGATGGATTGCCGTAGCGCATGGCGTAGTCCACCAGCAGGTTCGAGATGCCCATCTCGCCCAGCCGGCCTTTCAGCAGCTTGGTTTGGCTGCGGGTATGGGTCAGCAGCGGCGAACCGTCCTTGGTCCAGATGCTGGCGTATTTTCGGGCCGATTGCTTGGGACGGGTGTTCAGAACGATGCCGTTCAGGATCAGCCACCAGGGCAGGCGCGGAATCTCCACCACGCGCGGATCGGACAGGAATTGTTTCAGATACGGCCGCAACGCTTGCGGAGTGGGCGCGTCCGGCGTGCCCAAGTTGATCAGCAGCACGCCAGTTTTGGGCGCGTAGTCGTGGCGAAACGCCGGTTCGGACAGATAGCGGAGCATGGCCATCCTTGTGAATGGAAAAGGGGGCGCCGCGGCGCCCCAGGGTCAGTCTTCGCGTGCCGGCGCCAGCACGGTGCGGTTGCCGTTGCTTTCCATGGCGGAAACCAAACCGGCGGATTCCATCTGCTCGATCAGCCGCGCGGCGCGGTTGTAGCCTATGCGCAGATGGCGCTGAACCGAGGAGATGGAGGCCTTGCGGGTTTTCACCACGATGGCCACTGCCTCGTCGTATAGCGGGTCGGACTCGCCGTCGGTTTCGCCGTCCAGGGCGCCGCCTGCCGCGCTGTCGTCGCCGTCCGTCTGGCCGGTGAGGATGCCTTCGATATAGTTGGGCTCGCCGGTGGTTTTGAGGAACTCCACCACGTGATGCACTTCATCGTCGGATACGAAGGCGCCGTGGACGCGATTGGGGTAGCCGGTGCCCGGCGGCAGGTAGAGCATATCGCCCTGGCCCAGCAGCGCTTCCGCACCCATCTGGTCCAGAATGGTGCGGCTGTCTATCTTGCTGGAAACCTGGAAGGCGATCCGGGTGGGGATGTTCGCCTTGATCAGGCCTGTGATTACGTCCACCGACGGCCGCTGGGTAGCCAGAATCAGGTGGATGCCGGCGGCGCGGGCCTTTTGCGCCAGGCGGGCGATCAGCTCCTCGATCTTCTTGCCGGCCACCATCATCAGGTCGGCCAGTTCGTCTATCACCACCACCACCAGCGGCAGGGTGTCCAGCGGCTCCGGCGTTTCCGGCGTCAGGCTGAACGGATTGGGAATCTTCTGACCGGCCTTGTCGGCGTCCTTGATCTTCTGGTTGAAGCCGGCTAGATTGCGCACGCCGAGCTTGGACATCAGCTTGTAGCGGCGCTCCATTTCACCCACGCACCAGTTCAGCGCGTTGGCGGCCTGTTTCATATCGGTGACCACCGGGGCCAGCAAGTGCGGAATGCCTTCGTAGACTGACAATTCCAGCATTTTCGGGTCCACCATGATCAGCCGCACTTCCTTGGGCGTAGCCTTGTACAGCAGCGACAATATCATGGCGTTGATGGCCACGGACTTGCCGGAGCCGGTGGTGCCCGCCACCAGCACATGCGGCATCTTGGCCAGGTCGGCCGACACCGGCTGGCCGGCGATGTCCTTGCCCAGCGCCATGGTCAGCTTGGACGCCATGTTCTGGTAGCCGTCCGAGCCTATGATCTCGGTCAGCTTGACGATCTGGCGCTTGGGGTTGGGCAGCTCCAGGCCCATATAGGTTTTGCCGGGGATGGTTTCCACCACGCGGATGGAAACCAGCGACAGCGCGCGCGCCAGGTCCTTCATCAGGTTGACGATCTGCGCGCCCTTGACGCCGACGGCGGGCTCGATTTCATAGCGCGTGATCACCGGGCCGGGGTAGGCGGCGATCACTTTGACGTCCACGCCGAAATCCGCCAGCTTGCGCTCGATCAGGCGCGAGGTATATTCCACCGTTTCCTGGGAAACGGGTTCCAGCATCTCCTTGGGCGCGTCCAGCAGGCTCAGGCCGGGCAGGGCGGCGTCTGTCGGGTCGGAAAACAGCGACTGCTGCACCGGCTTCTGCGCCTTGACCGACACCGGCACTTCCAATACCGGCGGCTCTATGCGCACCGGCGCGGCGTCTTCTATCTTCTTCTTGGCCACGGAAACCTTCTCATCGCGCTTTTGCGCGGTTTCCTTGCCGATTTCCCGGTCTTTCTTGGCTTGCCAGCTTTGCCACAGGCGGATGGCGCCATCCTCTATCGCGCCGCCTATCTTCTCCATCAAATCCAGCCAGGACAGGCCGGTGAACAGGGAGAAGCCGATGGCCGACATCACGCCCAGCAGCAGATAGCCGCCGGACAGGCCCAGGCCATGCGAGAAATGTTTGCCGAGGAAGCGCCCCAGCATGCCGCCCGGGTAGAGCGGCAGCTTCACCGCCTTGCCCTCCAGGATGATGGCCTCGAAGCTGGCGCTGGACAGCAGCAGCAGGAAGAAGCCGCCGACGGCGGCGGCGGTGATGGGGTTGAACTTGAAGCCCAGGCTTTCGATGCGGCGGTAGCCCCAGCCTATGGCGACCAAGCAGAACACCACCAGCCACCAGGCGGAGAAGCCGAAGATGTACAGCAGCAGGTCGGACATCCACGCGCCGAAGGCGCCGCCGAAATTGCGGACGGTGGGGTCGGACGAACTGTGGGACCATGACGGATCCAGCGGAGAATAGCTGGCAAGCACCAGCACCAGATAGACGGCGGCCACCGCCATCAGCAGCCACCACGCCTCGCGCAGCAGGGAGACCAACTGCGGCGGCAGAGGCGTCTGGTTATTTTTGACAACGGCTTTGCGCTTGAAAAATCGCATTCTACTTGTAACCCATTGATTTCATTTCGTGCCCATCTGCGAAAGCGCTTCGGAGAGGCTGATAGTGATACTTTTGGAGATACATACCCTATGGCCATATCGCCGATATTACGATTCACGCAGAGGATACCATGGCTTACTATTGTCGTGGATAAGTAGTGATTGATATCAAAATGCCATTGCTGAGCGCGTCCCTCAGACTATTGGTTTTCATTTGCGCGCACGCCAACTCAACAGCATGTATTTCTTTCAATTGCGAATACCAAAGGGCGTCCGCGACATGAGCTGCCCTCGCGCAGGGGCGGCTTCTTTTAGGATTTCCTCGGCATGAAAACTTTAAAATTGGATTACGCCGAATACGGCTCTGGACCACCGCTATTGCTGCTGCTTGGCTTCGGCATGAGTCACGAGGACGCTTTGGAACTGGGCTACGCGGCGGCGCTGGGAGACCGGTATCGGCTGATTTGCGTCTCTCCTCGCGGCCATGGCGGCAGTCCCGCGCCTCGCGAAACTTCTGCTTATGTCCTGGACGCTCTTGTTGCGGACATTGCGGAATTATTGACGCGTTTGCAAATTGATAAAGCGGAGGTGTGGGGCTATTCGCTGGGCGCCAAGCTGGCGCTTGGCCTGGGGGCCGAGCATCCGCAACGGGTAGAACGCTTGCTGCTGGGCGGTTTCGAGCGGAAGAGCGATTTTGAGCCCGGGGCGGACATCGTATTGCAGACCTTGCGTCAAGGCGGCGAGGCCTGGCGCGATTTGTGGCAAAGCCTGATGTCGGTTCCTGGGGGAATGGCGCAGCGTTTGCAAGCCGCAGATATGGACGCATTGCAAGCGCTGAGAAGGGGAGAGCGCGATTGGCCGGACATGCTGGATTTGTTGAAAAGGGTGGCCTGTCCGCTGCGCTTGTACGTCGCGGATGCTTGTTTTGCCAAGGCTGATATGCTGGAGATGGCTGAGCAACTGGGGAGGACATGCATCGTAGTGCCGGATGCTGACCACTTCGCTTTGCTGCCTTGCAGCGAATCCCTAATAACTATCTGAGCCAACACCTCTGGAGATCGGCTTAGCGGTTCAAAGCACTCAGAATGAAGTCCGCCCTCTCTTTGAGACTGATCTTTGGGAGAATATCCATGTTATACCCCAGTGTCGGGTAGGTTTTGAGCAGCCGGGTATATTCTTCCATGGCGCGGTCCAGTCCGTGACGCCGCTCCGAATCTTGCACATAAATTTCCGGCCACGAGGGCGTCAAGAATACCCGTTGATGATAGCGATGGCTCAGCCCGGGGTTGTTAATGCCGCTTCCCCGCTTATGTGCTGGAGAGCAATGGCGGCGTCTATCCATCCCCTATCGAAGAAGACCCAATTGTCCTGCTCATGGAGCGATGCGAGGCCATCAAGAGCCATTGCCATGGTTTGATGCAAAAACGCTTTCAAATCGATCCAGGGCAATGCGGCGCCGTTCCTCTGGATTTCCGCCCTGATGAGCCGCCTGCCTGGCTCTTCGACAATGGGGTATCCACGCTGCTCAAGTTCTGCGAGCAATGTGGACTTGCCGCCGCCTGAACAGCCGGAAAGGATGACAAATCGACTCATGCTATCTTTCCGGCGTGATTAGGATGAATCCACATTTGAGCTATCGCGACAGCTTAATTACGGCTTGATGCGATTTTTCACCGCGGATACAGCGCGCCCAGGATGCGCGGTCCGCGCGCCCCGGTCACCGCCGGCAAATTGCCCGGCTCGCGGTTGACGAAGCGCCAGCCCAGCCAGGCGAAGGCGATGGCTTCGATGGCTTGCGCCGGCAGGCCCAGCTCTTCGATGGGGGCGACGCGCTGGCCGGGCAGCAGTCGGGCGATTTCTGCCAGCAGCGCGCGGTTGCGGGCGCCGCCGCCGCAGACGTAGACGGCCTGGTTGCCTGGGCAGTGTCCTGAGATGGCATCTGCGATGCAGCGCGCGCTGAAGGCGAGCAGGGTGGCCTGGGTGTCTTGCGGGCGGGGAGAAGCGGCCAGCGCGGCGAGTTTGGCGTCCAACCAGGCGTCGTCGAACAGGTCGCGGCCGGTGCTTTTGGGCGGCGGCTGCGTCAGGTAAGGCTCGGCCAGCATCGCTTCCAGCAAGGGCGCGTGAATATTGCCGCCGGCGGCCCAGCGGCCGTCTTCATCGTAGGGGAGGCCGAGATGGCGTCGGCACCAGGCATCCATCAGCATATTGCCGGGGCCGCAGTCGAAGCCTATCGCGTTCTGTCCGGCATGCAGCCGGGCGAGATTGCTGATGCCGCCTATGTTCAGGATGACCCGCCGCTGCTCAGGGTTGGAGAAGACGGCTTGCTGGAAGGCGGGCACCAGCGGCGCGCCATGGCCGCCGGCTGCCAGGTCGCGGCTGCGGAAATCCGCGATCACGTCTATGCCGGCCAGCTCGGCCAGCCGGGCCATATTGCCTAGCTGTATGGTGTAGGCCTCATGCGGCGCGTGGCGCACGGTCTGGCCATGGCAGGCGATGGCGCGGATGTCGGCTGGCGCGCAGCCGGTTTTGCCCAGCAGCTCGAGCGCGGCCTGGGCGTAGAGCTCGGCCAGCTGGTTGGCCAGCGTTTCCGCGCGATGCAGTTCGTCATCGCCGCGCGGCTGCAGCGCCAGCACGGCGGATTGCACGTCGGCGGGATAAGGCAGGGCGTGTTCGGCCAGCAGCGCAGGCTGGCCGGCCGCGTCGAAGCGCACCAGCGCGGCGTCTACGCCGTCCAGGCTGGTGCCGGACATCATTCCGATATATAGGTCGTTCATCAATCGATCTGGGCAACGTTGACCGGGATATTCTGCAGCAGGTCCAGCTTGGCGCTCAATTGCACGCGCTTGGCGTTGAACTGGGCGAGCTGGGTCCGGCCCAGTCCCGGCGTGGGCAGGGCGTTGGTTGCCGGGTCTACCGGCTGATCGTTGATTCTAACCTCAAAATGCAGATGCGCGCCGGTGGAACGACCGGTGCTGCCCACATAGCCGATAATGTCGCCAGCCTTTACCTTGAGGCCAGGCTTTACGCCCTTGCCGAAGGCGCGCATATGGGCGTACAGCGTGGTCAGTTTGGCATTATGCTTGATCATCGCCACATTGCCGTAGCCGCTTTCGCGCGCGGCCTTCACCACTACGCCGTCGGCAGGGGCCGAGATGGGCGTGCCGGCGCTGGCGGCATAGTCTATGCCGGTGTGCATGCGCAGCGTGCGCAGGATCGGATGCTTGCGCAGGCCAAAGCCTGAGCTGATGCGGGCGCCGGCCACGGGCTGGCGGCTGAAGCCTTTCTTCACCGGCTTGCCGGCGGCGTCGTAGTAAGCGCCGCTTTCGCTGTCATGGGCGAAGTAATAGGCCTGGTAAAGCTTGCCCTGGCGCTCGATGGACACGGCGAGCAAGTTGCCGCTGGCGATGGCGGAGCCGGCGTAGACCATGGTCTCGTACACCAGATTGATGCGGTCGCCCGCGCCCAGGCTGGAGAGGTCGAACTGGTCGGCGAATACTTCGGCCAACTGGCCGCGGATGTCGGCCGGCACATTGGCCGTCGCCAATTCGGACGCGGCGTTGCGCTTGATATTGATGGAGCGCACCGTCTCCACGCTTTCTGCCGCCACCGTGTCGTTGCTGGCCTGCCATTTGCCGTCGCGCTTTTCCAGCACCACCAGGACTTGCTCGCCGTTGTCGTCGTCTTGCAGGAAGCGCAGGCCGAACAGCTCGCCCGAGTCATTGGTCTGAATGGACAGGGTGGCGCCCACTTTCAGTTTCAGCAGGTTCTTGGCCTGGGCGTTGTCGCCGTATAGCAGCCGGCGGGTTTCGTCGTCGCGCACGCCTACGCGGTTCAGCACGCGGGCGATGGTGTCGCCGCGTTTGATCGATTCGTCCCGCCAATAGCGGGTTTGGCTGTCGGCGAAGCGGAATGGCGGAAGGGACAGCTGCTCCACCACTTTCTGCTGCACGATGCGGGCGGGTTCGGTTTCCTGAGCGCCGTTGGCCACGGCGAAGGCGGTGGCGGTGCCCAGCAGGGGCAGGCAGGCGGCCACCCCCAGCCAGCTCAGATGGTGATTGACCAGTCGGCCAGCGCATTTTTGCGGGATGTGTAGCAGTTTGCGATAATCCATCACTTTTCCGGGCAGGCCATGCCTGCCTATGCAAGATATTCAAGGGTTCCGGCGCCGCGGCGGAGCGCGCCAAAAGCGTGTTTGGCGAGCGCCGGGGACGATAGTTCCGGCAAAAGACGCCAGTTTGCCGCAAAATGGCGCGCCGGCCAAATCACCATTGGTCAAAATGGCCTTATTTTTCAATCATTTGGCAAGAAGATGAAATTAACCCTGTTGATGCCAGGCCTGTGCTGGCTGGATGCCCATGACGGCGTGGAAGTCGGCAAGGGACTGAGCCTGCCCTCGTTGCAACGGCTGCTGGGCCAGGGCTCGCTGCAAAGGCGCGAGCAGAGCCTGGCCGATTGCGTGGGCCGCTTGTGGGGCGCGCCGCCGCAGGGGCTGGCGCGGCTGGCCGCTAGCGCGGCCGGCCTCGATGCCGCGGAAGGCGAATGGTTGCTGGCCGATCCGGTGCACCTGAGAATAGACCGCGACCGCGCGCTGCTGGCAGATGTGGGCGTGATGCAGGTGGAGCAGGGCGAGGCCGCCGCGCTAGTGGATGCCCTGAACCGGCATTTCGGCGAGGATGGACTGGCTTTTCACGCCATTCAGCCGGGCCGCTGGCTGCTGCAAGCGCGCCAGCCCTTGCGGGCGAGCTTCGCGCCGCTATGGGACGTGGTGGGCGAGGACATCAATCTGCACCTGCCGCAGGGCGAGTCCGGACTGGCCTGGAGCCGCATGCTGAACGAGCTGCAGATGCTGCTGCACACCCAGCCAGTCAATGACGCGCGCGAAATGCGCGGCGAACTGGCCGTCAACAGCGTATGGCTGTGGGGCGAAGGCCAGCCCGCCGCGTGGCGCGCCCCGGCGCCGCGCCTGCTGGCGGATGACGAACCGCTGCAGTGGCTGGCCGCGCAAACCGGCATGTCTGCTGACGGCGCGCCGTTCGCCTTCGAAGGGCTGGACGGCGGAGAAGACTGCTTGCTGGCGCTGGACGCGATGCAAGCCGCGGCCCAGTACCGTGACGCCTGGGGCTGGCGCGAGGGACTGGAGCGCATGGAGCGCGACTGGTTCGCGCCGCTGCTCCTGGCCCTGCGCCGCGGGCAGCTGCAACAGCTGACGCTGATCGCCAGCGGTCCGGCCGGCTTCGAGCTGACCGTCAAGCCGGCGGACCTGTGGAAATTCTGGAAACGCGCGCTGCCTGTGGCGGCCTTGTATTGAGAGAACATGTCGCAAATCCTTACCCGTGAAGTGCCGGCGGAACTGCAGCAAAAACTGCTGAACCAAGGGCTGACGCCGCTGCAGGCGCGCTTGTACGCCGCCCGCGGCATAGCGGACAGCCAAGAGCTGGACTACGGCCTGAAAGGCCTGCTGCCTTACCAGGGCTTGAAGAATATCGACGCTATGGCGCGCCGGCTGGCCGACGCCATCGCCGCCGGCCAGCGCTTGTTGGTGGTGGCGGACTATGACGCCGACGGCGCCACCGCCTGCGCCGTGGCGGTGAAGGGCCTGGGCGCGCTGGGCGGGACCATAAGCTATATCGTGCCCAACCGCTTCGAATACGGCTATGGACTGACGCCGGAAATCGTGGCGCTGGCGGCGCAAAAGCGGCCGGACATCATCGTCACTGTGGACAACGGCATCGCCAGCGTGGCCGGGGTGGAAGCGGCCAAGGCGCGCGGCATCGAAGTGCTGGTGACGGACCACCACTTGCCCGGCGACACGTTGCCGGACGCGCTGATCGTCAATCCCAATCAGCCCGGCTGCGGCTTTCCGTCCAAAAACCTGGCCGGGGTGGGGG
>NZ_PQWB01000123.1:43251-78775 GCF_002924365.1 Chromobacterium alticapitis
AATAACCGCACGCTGGTGGAAAACGGCCTCAAGCGCATGCGCGCCGGCCGCATGGCGCCGGGCATCGCCGCGCTGTTCCGCGTGGCCGGCCGCGCCAGCTACAAGGCCAATACCTTCGACCTGGGTTTCACCCTGGGGCCGCGGCTGAACGCCGCCGGCCGGCTGGACGACATGAGCCTGGGCATCGCCTGCCTGCTGTCCGGCAACGAGGAGCAGGCCACCCGGCTGGCGCAGGAGCTGGACAAGCTCAATCGCGAGCGGCGCGGCATAGAGGCCGGCATGCAGGAGGAAGCGTTGGCGGCGCTGTCCGGCATCGATGCCGACAACCGTTACACGCTGAGCCTGTACCGCGACGACTGGCACCAGGGCGTGGTGGGGATTGTGGCTTCCCGATTGAAGGAGCGCTTCCACCGGCCGTCCATCGTCTTCGCGCCCGGCGACGAAGGCGAGATCAAGGGCTCAGGCCGCTCCATTCCCGGCTTCCATCTGCGCGACGCGCTGGACCTGGTCTACAAACGCCATCCGGGCCTGATCCTGAAATTCGGCGGCCACGCCATGGCGGCCGGCCTGAGTCTGGATGAAAGCCGCTTCGGCGAATTCCAGCAAGCCTTCGAAGCCGTGGCGCGCGAGCTGCTGGACGAAAAACAGCTGACCCGGACCATAGAAACCGACGGCAGCCTGTCCGCGCGCGAACTGAACCTGCAACTGGCGGAAACGCTGGCGTCGGAAGTATGGGGCCAGGGCTTTCCGGTGCCTTACTTCAACGATCAGTTCCTGGTGGTGAACCAGAAGCTGGTGGGCGACAAGCACCTGAAGCTGCGCTTGGCGCGCGAAGGCTGCGAATTCGACGCCATGCTGTTCAACCACGCGGACTGGCTGCCGGACCGCATCCAGGCGGTGTACCAGCTGATCGCCAACGAATGGCAGGGCCGCAAGGAATTGCAAGTCTATCTGCAGCATTGGGCGGCGGCTTAGATCACTTGTCTTCCAAGGCATCCATCGGCGGGGGGAGGCGTGCTGCCTCTCCTCAAACGGACTGATAGTGTGGCCTGAAGAGGGCGGATCAAGCTTATGGTTGTAGTGCGGGCTGGAGGGCGTGGCTGCTGTTCGGTCAAAGCGGTCGACAAGCTGACTGTCTAACAATGGCAGGTGTGCGCAAAAATCCGGACACGTTCAAGCGCAAGAAATCACTGATTTGAATAACCATGGATTTCGACAGTATTTTTTTGTGGCAAATCCGGCATCCGTACTCATAGCGGATGCCGTCCCGCGACAAATGCGGCGTGGGCGGCAGCCAGCTCGATTGAAGACAGCAAATAGTCTGGGCTGTCAGATAACTTCGATATGGCCAGATCGAGAAATGACCGCACTCGGCTGGGTTGTGCCGCCCGGCTGCCATAGTAGACATGCAGGGCAATGGGTGCGCTCATAAAAGGTAGCAGTACCGGAATCAGACGGCCTGCACGGATATGCGGCGCTGCCGACAGATTAGCAACTTGTCCGATCACCTGACCTGCCAGCATGGCTTGCAGCTCCAGCTCGGTATCGTTGCTGTAAAAGGCAGGTGAAAAGTGGCGCTGCACCACGCTGCCGTCGATAGTTAGATACCAGGGTGAAACCTTGCCGCTACTGGGGTGGCGGAAAATACTGCAGCGGTGCCCTGCCAGCTCTTCCAGCGTCTCTGGCATGCCATGCCTTGCCAGATAATCAGGGGCAGCGCAAACGATTAGCTGGATGGGGAATAGGCGACGGCTGATCACCCCATCTTGTGCCGACGCCCCGATCCGAAAGCCGACATCCACCCGCTCCAGAACCCAGTTGCCAATGCCGTCGTCCAGCTGGACATCAGGGCGAACGCCAGGATGCTCGCGGCAAAAGCTGTCCAGCAAGGGCATCAAGATGCTGGCAAAGGATGACTTGGGCCCGACAATGCGTAGCGGACCGCTAATCCCTTCCCTTCCCGCACGGGCGGTACTTACTGCGCGCTCCAATGTAGCCAGCGCCGGCTGCGCATCCTCCAAAAACTGCAGGCCTTCTTCAGTCAGTGCCAAGCTGCGCGTAGTCCGGTGCAGCAGACGCACGCCCAGATGTTTTTCCAGCAAAGCAATGGTCTGAGTCGCCGCTTGCGGTGATACGCCTTGGGCCTGCGCCGCCTTGCGGATGCTGCCAAGCTCTACCGCTTTGGCAAACATGGAGATAGAGCGCAATTCATTGATGGACATGAGAGTACCTGCTGTGTCTGCCTAATTATCAATAAAAAATTGCTACTGATGCAAGGTCTTATCGGCTATTTAATTGATATTGAACGACTTATAGTCACCTCATCAATTTGCTCTAGAGGTGGATGGTATGAAAGAAACCCTTGTCGTCGTTGGTGCCGGGCAGATCGGCCAGGCCATCGCGCGCCGAATTGGCGTTGGCAAACAGATCGTGCTGGCTTCGCTACGAATAGAAGAGGCCGAACAGGCGGTGGAACTGTTTCGCCATGCCGGTTTCAGCGCCACCGCAGCCAGTGTGGACGTGAGTTCGCGCGCTTCTGTCAGCGCATTGGTGGAACAGGCCTGCCAGCTGGGGCCGATCACCGGGCTGATCCACGCCGCCGGCGTATCGCCCTCTCAAGCGCCGGTTGCCGCCATTTTGCGGGTGGATCTGTATGGCACGGCGCTGGTGCTGGAGCTGTTTGGCAATGTCATGGCCTCCGGGGGCTCTGCCGTGGTCATCGCCTCGCAGTCTGGCCACCGCCTGCCGGCGCTGAGTCAGCAGCAGGATCGGTTACTGGCGCTGACGCCAGCGGAAGAACTGCTGCAACTGGATTTTCTGCAACCTGGGCAAGTGCTTGACACCCTGCATGCCTACCAGTTGTCCAAACGTGCCAACTCACTGCGGGTGATGGCCGAGGCGGTACGCTGGGGCCAGCGTGGAGCGCGGGTGAATACCATCAGCCCCGGCATCATCATCACTGCGTTGGCCAACGACGAGTTGAACGGCCCGCGTGGCGCCGGCTATCGCAGCATGATCAGCGGCAGCCCGGTGGGACGCGCGGGAACCCCCGACGAAGTGGGCCATGTCGCGGCCCTGCTGATGGGGCCGGATGGCACTTTTATCACGGGCAGCGACATTCTGATGGATGGCGGCGTGACCTCAGCCTTCCGGTTTGGGGACATTGCACAGCCGGTCGCGCAGGGCGGAGCCTGATTGCGCGGCGATCAGCTGATACGAGACAAGATTAACGATTGAACCATTCAGAAAGAGCCGAACAATGAGCTACCGCGTTAAAAGTTATGCGGCACAATCCTCCAGCAGTCCGCTGGCCCCGTTTCAATTTGAGCGCCGCAGTCCCCGTGCAGACGACGTGGTGATCGAGATTCTGTATTGCGGCGTCTGCCATTCCGATGTCCACAATGTACGCAACGATTGGGGCAATGCCAATTATCCCATGGTTCCCGGTCATGAAATCATCGGCAGGGTCATTGCCACCGGCGCTGCCGTTACTCGTTTCAAGGAGGGCGATCACGTCGGTGTTGGCTGCCTGGTGGCCTCCTGCCAGCGCTGCGACGCCTGTGACCATGGCCACGAGCAGTACTGCCAGAATGGCGCTACCTACACCTATAACCACAACGACCCGATAGACGGTACGCGCACTTTTGGCGGTTATAGCGAAAAGATTGTGGTGGCGGAAGACTTTGTCCTGAAAGTACCGAATACGCTGGACCTGGCCGGTGCGGCTCCCTTGCTGTGCGCAGGCATCACCACGTATTCCCCACTGCGCCACTGGAAAGTGGGCAAGAGCAGCAAGGTGGCGATTGTCGGCCTGGGGGGGCTCGGACACATGGGACTGAAGTTGGCCAAGGCCATGGGGGCGGAGGTGACATTGTTCAGCCGTTCGCCGGGCAAGGAGGACGACGCGCGCAGGCTGGGGGCTGACCATATCGTCATTTCCACCGATGTAAAGCAGATGGCAGCCGTTGCGGGCCGCTTCGACCTCATCATCAACACGGTGCCCTGCAAGCATGATGTCAATCCCTACATTCCGACGCTGGCCTCCGGCGGCACCATGGTAATGGTGGGTTATCTGGGGCCGCTGGATAACTTCAATACCGGGCCGCTGGTATTCCGCCGCAAGGCATTGGCCGGTTCGCTGATCGGCGGCATTGCCGAAACTCAGGAAATGTTGGATTTCTGCGGCCGGCACGGCATTCACTCCGATATCGAGCGGATCGCCATTCAGGACATCAACCAGGCCTTCGAACGCATGCTTAAGGCTGATGTGAAATACCGCTTTGTGATTGACATGAACACCTTGAAAGAGTCCATATGAACGCCCTGAGCCAAAATACGAGTCAGCCCTCGGAGCAAGGCTTGATGATTACGCCCGCCTCTGGCCGCGACACCGTGGATGCGCCTGCCGAGTTTTTTACCGGCAGGGTCAAACTTGAAATGCTGTTTACACCGGCGGGGCCTGATCGCACTTCGGCAGGTCTAGTCACTTTTCCTGCTGGCGCTCGCACCCACTGGCACAGCCATCCGCTGGGACAGACCCTGGTAGTGACCGCAGGCACGGGTTATGTGCAACGGGCAGGCGGACCGCTGCAACCAATCAGGTCGGGAGATGTGGTGCGCATTCCGCCTGAGGTAGAACACTGGCATGGCGCCGCATCGGATAGCAGCATGAGCCACATCGCCATTCAGGAGGCGCTAGATGGCAAGTCTGCCACCTGGCAGGAGTCGGTCAGCGATGCGGATTATCTCGGTGGCAAGCTAGATGTCAATCTGAGCGACCAGAGCGCGCTGTAACCCATGTCCGTGTGGATTACCGCTCATTTGCTAGATACTTTTATGGATGCTTCCAATACGAAAACAGCCGTTTTTTATCTGGCATGAGAAGGGCTGACGATCTGCCGCTGATTCCTCTAGGCTGGCTGCAGATTGGCCTTTGCGGTCATAGGCATAATTCCCGTCGGATGGCGGCAATCGATCAGATAGCTGCCGGTGGCGATAAGCTAATTTTGAATGGCTATCTCTCAATTTCGATATCTGAAGCCACTATTCGGTGACTGCGCCGCTTGCAGCAGCTCATCGACAATGATGCGCAGTTTGGGTCGGATGTAGTGACTCTTCGCCCAGATCGCGTGAATGGGCATTTCGCCGCCTGACAGTTCATTCAGCACAGTAACTAGTTTTCCCGATTGCAGGTGCTCATTGACAAGCCATGTCGGCAGTTGGGCCAGACCGCAGCCCGCTAAGGTTGCAGCCAGAATCGGACGCTTATGGAATTCTGTGTAAACCGGTCACAATTTATTGTCCCGTGCAAGTCTGCTTAGGCCTAGATGCCGTCACCTAAGTCAAGCCCATTAGGCGGATGACTGGCGGCTGTCATGGCGGCGCATCGCTCTTGTACGAGCTCGGCGACGCAATGGTGAAGAGATCGAAAGCGGCGGCCGGGCATAAGGGCCGCAAGTCGTGAGAGAAACGAGCGAGAGGGTTGCAGGCGGTGAGGCGGACGGCCTGTTTCTTTTTGGCTGCCGGTGGTGAAATTCCAGCGCGGATGCTGGAAAATGAGCGCCATCGATTTATCGCGCCAGCGGCGGCATGTTTCGCGCCGCGCATCAAAAACGCGCTGGTTGGCTTGGCTGGCCGGGGTCTGACGGGAATTCCATGGAAATGTTGATTATCGGCCTGTTGCTGGGCCTGTTGGGGGGCGGCGCGGCGGCCTGGGCGGCGCGCGGCAAGGGCGTGCGTGAACTGGAGGCTTTGCGTCAGCAGGCTGCCGGCATGCAGGCGCAGCTGGATGCATTGCGGTCGCAGTTGGACGAGGCTCGTGCGCGGGAGCAGGAGGCGGTTCGCGCGCAGCAGGCGCAAAGCCGGCAACTGGCGGATAGCCAGACCCAGCTGGGCGCTTACGTGGCACGCGCCCAACGCGTGCCGGAGCTGGAAAAGCTGCTGCAGGAGCGCGAGCAGGCCTTGGCCGCCGCGCAGCGGGAGCTGCGCGAGCTGGGCGCGCAACTGGCGGCGCGCGAGGAGCAGGGCCGCGTACTGGAGGCGCTGGAGGCGCGCAGCCTGCAGCAGGGGCAGGACATCGTGCGGCTGAGCGCGCGCGAACAGGAGCTGGCCACCACCTTGCAGCAGGAAAGGCAGCAGAGCCAGGAAAAGCTGGCCTTGCTGATGGAGGCGAGGCAGACGCTGTCCGACCAGTTCAAGGCGCTGGCCGGGGACATCCTGGAAGAAAAATCCAAGCGCTTCACCGAGCAGAACCAGCAAAATCTGGGCATGCTGCTCAATCCTCTGCACGAGAGAATTCAGAATTTCGGCAAGCTGGTGCAGGACACTTACGACAAGGACAGCAAGGAGCGGCTGACGCTGGAAACTGAGCTGAAGCGGCTGCAGGAACTGAACACTCGGCTGGGCGATGACGCGGTGGCGCTGACCAACGCGCTGACCGGCGCCAGCAGCAAGGCGCAGGGCACCTGGGGCGAAATGGTGCTGGAAAAGGTGCTGGAAACTTCCGGCCTGGCTAAGGATCGCGAGTACCGGGTGCAAGTGTCGGACGTGGTGGAGACCGAGGACGGCATCAAGCGCTACCAGCCGGACGTGGTGATAGACCTGCCGGAAGGCAAGCAGCTGGTGGTGGATTCCAAGGTGTCCTTGAACGCTTATGTTCGCTATACCGCTGCGGAGGGCGACGCCGCGCGCGAGGCGGAACTGAAAGGCCACATCGCCGCCATCCGCGCGCATATCCGCACCTTGTCCGAGAAGCGTTATCAGGACTTGTACAAGCTGCACACGCTGGACTTCGTGTTCATGTTCATCCCCGTTGAGCCGGCTTATCTGCTGGCGGTGCAGCACGATATGAGCCTGTTCAACGAGGCCTTCGAGCGCCGCATCATGATAGTGGGCCCCAGCACGCTGCTGGCCACGCTGCGTACTGTCGCCAGCATCTGGCGCTATGAGTACCAGAACCAGAACGCGCAGGAGATCGCGCGCCAGGGCGGGGCGATGTACGACAAATTCGTCGGCTTCGTCGGCAATATGGAGAAGCTGGGCAAGCAGCTGGATACCAGCCGCGACACCTTCTCCGACGCGATGAAACAGTTGTCCAGCGGCAGCGGTAATCTGGTCAACCGCGCGGAGAAGCTGCGCAAGCTGGGCATACGCAACAACAAGCAGCTGGCGTCTCAGCTTAGGCTGGAGGGCGCGGAGGACGCGGACGAAGAACCGCTTGAAGAGTGAGCGGGGCAGGGCGGCGGGTGAGCGGAAATTCCGTTATCATGCCGCCTTCGCGTAACAGGTATTGGAGGCGGCCATGGGCAAGATACGGGTAGGTTTGATTTTCGGCGGCCAGTCGTCCGAACACGAGGTATCTTTGCAATCCGCCAGGAATATCCTGGAGGCGCTGGACAAAGACAGGTTCGAGGCTTTGCTGATAGGCGTGGACAAGCGAGGGCAATGGCATGTGGGCCAGCCATCCAATTTCCTGCTGAACGCGAATGATCCCGCCCGCATCGCGCTGCGCGAAACCGGCGAGGGCTTGGCGCTGGTGCCTGGCGAGAAGGCGCGCCAGCTGGTGGCAGCGGCCAATGCCAGCCCGCTGGAGCAGGTGGACGTGATCTTTCCTATCGTGCATGGCACCTTGGGTGAGGATGGCTCGCTGCAGGGCTTGCTGAAAATGGCCAATATTCCCTTTGTCGGCGCCGGCGTGCTGGGCTCAGCCATCTGCATGGACAAGGACGTGGCCAAGCGGCTGCTGCGCGACGCCGGCCTGAAGGTGGCGCCCGGCGTCACGCTGAGTCGGGCCAAGGCCGCGCAGGCGGATCTGGCCGCCATTGTCGCTCAACTGGGCTTGCCGCTGTTCGTCAAGCCAGCCAGTCAGGGTTCCTCCGTGGGCGTGAGCAAGGTGAAGCGAGCGGAAGACCTGCGCGCGGCGCGGGACGAGGCCTTCCGTTTCGATCACAAAGTGCTGGTGGAGCAGGCGGTGATCGGCCGCGAGATAGAGTGCGCGGTGCTGGGCAATGAGCATCCTCGGGCCAGCGGCTGCGGCGAGATCGTGCTTGCCGACGAGTTTTACGCCTACGACACCAAATACCTGAACGAAGACGGCGCCCGCGTAGCTGTGCCGGCGGACATTCCGGACGAGGCTTGCCAGCGCATCCGGCGCATCGCCGTCGAAGCCTTCCAGGCGCTGGAGTGCAGCGGCATGGCGCGGGTGGATGTTTTCCTGACGCCGGCCGGCGAAGTGGTAATCAACGAGCTGAATACCTTGCCCGGCTTCACTAATATCAGCATGTACCCCAAGCTGTGGGAGGCGGCCGGCCTGTCTTACCGCGATCTGATCACGGCGCTGATAGCGTTGGCGTTGGAGAAAGGCGCGCAAGACGCCGCGCTGTGCCGCAACGCGGCTTTGCCGGCTTGATCTGGGCTGGGTTAATTTTTTTCCGACAATTTTATCTATATTTGTTTACACGAGGGGTGGCGCTGGGTAGAATTTCGCCGCTTCAATTGGCGAGTTGTATGCGCCGCCCGCCGGCGGCATGCGGCTCCCGCGTTCAGTCCCGCCGCGCCGCGCTCTGGGGAGCGACAGGCGCGATGCGTTCCTCGTTGAAGCGCCGGATCGATGCGTTCGACCGGCCCCATCTCAAAACTACTACTAGAAAAGTTGATGAAAATGACGTTTGCGATCAAGACCGCAGGCTGCGCTGTAGCCGCAGTTCTGCTGGCCGGCCCGGCGCTGGCCAAGGACTTCTCCGTCGCCGTGGTGTACGACCAGGCCGGCAAGTTCGACAAGAGCTTCAATGAAGCCGCCTACACCGGCGCGGAACGCTTCAAGAAAGAGTTCAAGATCGATTACCGCGAAGGTCAGCCCACCAACGATGCGCAAAAAGAGCAAGTGCTGCGCAATATGGCGCGCAAAGGCGCCGACCTGGTAGTAGCCGTGGGCTTCGCGTACAGCCAAGCTATCGAGACCGTGGCCAAGGAATTCCCTAACACCAAGTTCACCCTGGTGGACTCCGTGGCCAAGGGCGCCAATGTGCAGAGCATCGCCTTCAAGGAACAGGAAGGCTCCTTCCTGGTGGGCATGGCCGCCGCCATGAAGTCCAAGACCGGCAAGGTGGGTTACCTGGGCGGCATGGATGTGCCGCTGATCCGCGCCTTCGGCTGCGGCTACGCGCAAGGCGCCCGCTACGTGAACCCGAAGGCCGTGGTGCTGCAGAACATGTTGGGCACTACCCCGGCCGCCTTCAACGACCCGTCGCGCGGCAATGAGCTGGCCAAGAGCCAGTTCGACCGCGGCGCGGACGTGATCTTCGCCGCCGCGGCCCTGTCCAATGTGGGCGCGCTGCAGGCTGCCAAGGCTTCCGGCAAGTTCTACATCGGCGTGGACAGCAATCAGAACTACATGCAACCGGGCACCGTGCTGACTTCCATGGTCAAGCGCGTGGACAATGCCGTGTATGAAACCATGCGCGACGCCAAGAACGGCACCTGGAAGCCCAGCGTCAAGCTGATGGGCCTGAAGGAAAACGGCGTGGACTGGGCGCTGGACAAGTACAACCGTCCGCTGGTCACGCCGGAAATGGAGAAGAAGATCGTCGCCGCGCGCAAGGACATCATCGCCGGCAAGATCAAAGTGGTGGACTACCGCGCCAGCAACAGCTGCCCGGTGAACTAAGCCGCGCTCTTCGCGCCATGCTCAAACAGCCCTGTCCGGCACGCGCCGGCGGGGCTGTTTTTTGGGGTTGCGACTCCCGAGAGACGGCGCTACGGCAGGGGGTGCAGCTTGATGCCGGAGGGTAGCCACCAGCTGTATTCATGCGGCAGCGGCGGGCCGGGAAACATAGGATTTTCCAGATAGAGCACGCTTCTGCGCTCCTGTTTCAACAGCTGGATTTCCGGCTGATGGTATTGCTGGAAAAGCTTTTTGAAGGATCCGTCGCGCAGGGCCAGATTCAAGCCGTCCTCTATGCGTTTGGCCAGCTCGGCATTGCCCTTTCTCACCCAAAAGTAAACCGGGTAGCGCATGAATAGGGCATGGCTGTCATCGACGCCCAGATCCGGATAGGCATGGCCATAGCTCGCCAGTTCTTTGGCGAACTCGCTGACGCCTCTCGGGAAGGCGTCGAAGCGCTTGTTGCTCAGCATGGCGAACAGATTCGGATAGCTGGGCGAGGTGACGAGCGTGAGGCCATTGGCCTGCAGGATGGCGACGTCGGCCCATTGGCTGTTGAAGCCAAAGCGGATTTGCCGCTTCAGCTCGGACGGGCTCAGTTGGCGGAAACGGGCTTGGTCCGCCTTGCGGATCAGCAGGACGCGATATCCCAGCAAGCCGCGCAGAATGTCTACCCGGACGGGTTGCAGCTCCGCCAGCCTTTCCTGGTTGGGGCCCAGGGCCAATACGTCTACCGCTCCGGCGCGCAGCATGGCCTCCAGGCGCGATTGCGAGGTGAGGGTGCTGTCTATCTGGTCGACGCGGTAATCGGCATGTCCCGTATTTGCGTGATCCAGCGCCAATTGCAGCAAGGCCCAGCGGTAATGGTAAAGCTCGCCGCTCGGCGCGCAGCGCAGGGGGACGGTTTCCGCTTGGACGGGCGCGGCCAGCGCGGATGCGGCTGCCCAGATGGACAGTAAGAACAGGTGAATGCCTCGTTGGATGGAGAGTGGCAGCGGCATCGGCAGGTCCGGGTAATAGGGCGTTGCCATATGGTAGCTTTTGCCGATTATCTTTCAATTTATTTCTGCGGCTTGCCATGCGCTTGCAACGGCACGGTCTGCTTGATGGCGTGGCGGGAAATTCTTTATGGGTCCGAGGCCTCGGCTTTGTTGCCGCGGGCCCATCTTGCGATGACGCCATGCGTTTGCGGCGGATTATATTTCCGGGCGCCGAGGAGGCGAGCTGCGCGGGGAAATCTGTTCAATATCAATTTGCAAGCGTCTCCCCGGCGGCGCGCCCACCGGCGGATTGTATGCAAAAAACGGTGGAAGCCGCGCCGGCAAAGGCCGAGAGGGGCAGACAAGCTGATTTGGCGTGCTATACTCCTCGTTTCGTTGGGTGCGCGGTGTAACTCCGCGCAGCGTCTGTTTCCTCGTCTCTCGGCCATGGCCGGCTTGGCGCGGCGGGCGTCGTACCGTCCCAGATGACTACAACCTGTCACACTCTAAGGAATCAACATGCAAGTACAGCTGGAAACTCTGAGCAATCTTGAACGCCGCATGAATATCGCCCTGCCGATGGCCGCCATCGAAGCGCAAGTGGCCGAGCGCCTGAAGCGCGTGGCTCGCGGTGCCAAGATCCAAGGTTTCCGCCCGGGCAAGGCTCCGCTGAAGATCGTGGAAATGAACTACGGCGCCCAGGTGCGTGAAGAAGTGATGGGTGAGCAGGTTCAGCAAGGCTTCTACCAAGCCGTGACCGAGCAAAGCCTGCGCGTGGCCGGTTACCCGCGTTTCGAACCGGTTGCCGCCGGCGAAGACAAGGAAAACTTCAAGTTCGCCGCCACTTTCGAAATCTACCCGGAAGTGAAGGTTGGCGAACTGGTTGGCAAGGAAATCGAAAAGCCGGCCGTGACCGTCGGCGACGCCGAAATCGAGAAGACCATCGACATTCTGCGTAAGCAGCGCACCCGCTTCAACCGCGTTGAGCGCGAAGCCGCCGAAGGCGACCGCGTGATCATCGACTTCAAGGGCGCCATCGACGGCGTGGCCTTCGAAGGCGGTTCCGCTGAGAACTTCCCGTTCGTGCTGGGCCAAGGCCAGATGCTGCCGGAATTCGAAGCCGGCGTGATCGGCGCCAAGGAAGGCGACATCAAGAGCGTGGAAGTGAGCTTCCCGGCTGACTACCATGGCAAGGACGTGGCCGGCAAAACCGCCGTGTTCGAAATTCTGGTCAAGAACGTGGCCGAAGCGGCGCTGCCGGAAGTGGACGCCGATTTCGCCAAGGCCCTGGGCATCACCGAAGGCGACGTGGAAAAGATGCGCGGCGAAATCCGCAAGAACGTCGAACGCGAAGTGAAGCGTCGTCTGCAGGCCCGCATCAAGGAAAACGTGATGCAAGCGCTGATCGACGCCACCGAAATCGAACTGCCGAAGGCGCTGGTTGGCCTGGAGATCGGCCGTCTGGTGGAGCAGGCTCGTCGCGAAATGCAACAGCGAGGCATGAACGTCAAAGACATGCCGTTCCCGCCGGAGCTGTTCACTGCTCAAGCCGAGCGCCGCGTCAAGCTGGGCCTGATCCTGTCCGAAGTGGTGGATAGCAACAAGCTGGAAGCCAAGCCGGAGCAAGTGCGCGCGATGATCACCGAATTCGCCGACAGCTACGAGCAGCCGGAAGACGTGCTGGCCTGGTACTACGAGAGCGCCGACCGCCTCGAAGGCCCGACTTCCATGGTTTTGGAAGACAACGTGGTTGAATTTGTGCTGTCTCAGGCCAATGTAGTAGCGAAGGAGCTGTCCTTCGACGAACTGATGGGCAGCCAAGCCTGATAACAAATAGGAGTGGCCGATGAAATCTATGATGGAACCGCAAGGTCTGGGCCTGGTGCCCATGGTGGTGGAGCAGAGCGGACGCGGCGAACGCGCCTATGACATCTACTCTCGCCTACTGAAGGAGCGCATCGTCTTCCTGGTCGGCCCCGTCACGGACGAGTCGGCTAACCTGGTTGTGGCGCAGATGCTGTTCCTGGAGTCGGAAAATCCGGACAAGGACATCCATTTCTACATCAACTCGCCGGGCGGCTCCATTACCGCCGGCATGTCGATCTACGATACGATGAACTTCATCAAGCCGGACGTTTCCACGCTGTGCATCGGGCAGGCGGCCAGCATGGGCGCCTTCCTGTTGGCGGCAGGCGCCCATGGCAAGCGTTTCGCGCTGGAAAACAGCCGGGTGATGATTCACCAGCCCCTGTTGTACGGCGGCGGCTTGTCCGGCCAGGTGACCGACATCGAGATCCATGCCCGCGAGCTGGTCAAGGTGAAGGCCAAGATGAACGAGCTGTTGGCCAAGCATTCCGGCCAGGCGCTGGAGCGGGTGCAGTCCGACACCGAACGCGACAACTTCATGTCGGCGGAAGAGGCTCGCGCCTACGGCATGATCGATAAAGTGCTGTCTTCCCGCCGGGATGTGACGGCCTAAGTAGTGGAATTGGCTAATGGCTGACAAAAACAGCAACGAGAAGCTTCTCTATTGCTCTTTCTGCGGAAAGAGCCAGCACGAGGTGCAGCGGCTGATCGCTGGTCCGCAGGTGTTCATTTGCAATGAATGTGTCGAGCTGTGCAACGACATCATTCGCGAAGAGCTGGAAAAGGGCGACGGCATCGAGGTAGTGGGCGGCGCGTCCGACAGCAACCCGCTGCCGACGCCGCAGGAAATCCGCGCGGATCTGGACCAGTACATCATCGGCCAGGACTTCGCCAAGAAGACGCTGTCGGTGGCGGTGTACAACCACTACAAGCGGCTGTACAACAAAGGCGGCAAGGACGATGTCGAGCTGGCCAAGAGCAATATCCTGCTGATCGGTCCGACCGGCTCCGGCAAGACGCTGTTGGCCCAATCGCTGGCGCGCTTGCTGGATGTGCCTTTCGTCATCGCCGACGCCACCACGCTGACCGAGGCGGGTTACGTGGGCGAGGACGTTGAGCACATCATTCAGAAGCTGCTGCAGAAGTGCGACTACGATGTGGACAAGGCCCAGCGAGGCATCGTCTACATCGACGAAATCGACAAGATCTCGCGCAAGTCGGAAAACCCGTCCATCACGCGCGACGTGTCGGGCGAGGGCGTGCAGCAGGCGCTGTTGAAGCTGATCGAAGGCACGGTGGCTTCCGTGCCGCCGCAGGGCGGCCGCAAGCATCCGAACCAGGAGTTCATCCAGGTCGACACCACCAACATCCTGTTCATCTGCGGCGGGGCTTTCGATGGTCTGGACAAGATCATCCGCCAGCGTTCGGAGAAGGGCGGCATCGGCTTCGGCGCGGAAGTCTCCTCCAAGGACGATGGCAAGAGCCTGACCAAGCTGTTCCAGGAAGTCGAGCCGCAGGACATCATCCGTTTCGGCCTGATTCCGGAACTGATTGGTCGTCTGCCGGTGGTGGCTACGCTGGAAGAGCTGGATGAGGAGGCGCTGGTTTCCATCCTGACCCAGCCCAAGAACGCTCTGATCAAGCAATACCAGAGGCTGTTCTCGCTGGAAACGGTAGAGCTGGAGGTCCGCCCGTCTGCGTTGCGAGTGATCGCCAAGCAGGCTCTGGCCCGCAAGACCGGCGCGCGCGGCCTGCGTTCCATTCTGGAGCGCGCGCTCTTGGACACCATGTACGAGCTACCGTCCATGCGGGATGTGGAGAAAGTCGTGGTGGACGAGAAGGTGATCGAGAAGGGCGACAAGCCGCTTTTCATCTACCGCGAAGGCGGCGGTGTGGCACAATCCGCCTGACGGCCTGTCCCGGATGCTAGAACCGCCCGTCAGGGCGGTTTTTTATTTGTTACTCGCGCAATCTGTTTTAGTATGGGGTGTTGATATTCTGGCATCGAGCCCCATTTCTCAAGCATTGTTTTCCCAAGCTAAGGTTAGGTGATATGCCGCAACCCGCAGAAATTCTAGAAGAGACCACGCTGCCGCTGCTGCCGCTGCGCGACGTGGTGGTCTTCCCCCATATGGTCATACCGCTGTTCGTCGGGCGGGCCAAATCCATTCGCGCGCTTGAGCTGGCGATGGATGAAGGCAAGCAGATCCTGCTGGTGGCGCAGCGCTCGGCGTCCAAGGATGAGCCGTCGTCTGAAGATCTATACAGCGTGGGCACCATCGCAGCGGTGCTGCAGATGCTCAAGCTGCCGGACGGCACGGTCAAGGTGCTGGTGGAAGGCCGCCAGCGCGCCACCATCAAGAGTGTTGGCGAGGAAGATGGCTGCTTCGTCGCCGAGTTCATGCCGCTGTCCAGCGAGCTGGAGGAAAGCAACGAGACCGAGGCCATGCGCCGCGCCTTGTTGGCCCAGTTCGAGCAGTACGTGAAGCTGAACAAGAAGATTCCGCCCGAGGTGTTGAACTCGCTGGCCGGCATAGACCGCGCCGGCCGCATGGCCGACAGCATCATCGCCCACTTGCCGCTGAAGCTGGAGCAGAAGCAGGAAGTGCTGGAGATGTTCGACGTGCAGACCCGCCTCGAGCACCTGATGTCGCAGCTGGAAGGCGAAATCGATATCCTTCAGGTAGAAAAGCGCATCCGCGGCCGCGTCAAGCGCCAGATGGAAAAGAGCCAGCGCGAGTACTATCTGAACGAGCAGGTCAAGGCCATCCAGAAAGAGCTGGGCGAGATGGACGAAGCCAGCGACCTGGATGAGCTGGAGCGGCGCATCAAGGCTGCCGGCATGAGCAAGGAGGCGCGCGAAAAGGCGCAATCCGAACTCAAGAAGCTGAAGATGATGTCACCGATGTCGGCCGAGGCCACGGTGGTGCGCAACTACATCGACATCTTGCTTGAGCTGCCGTGGAAGAAGAAGACCAAGATCAGCAAGGACGTGGCAGCAGCCGAGGCCGTGCTGGACGAGGATCACTTCGGGCTGGAGAAGGTCAAGGAGCGCATACTGGAGTACCTGGCGGTGCAGCAGCGCGTAGACCGCCTGAAGGCGCCCATCCTGTGCCTGGTAGGCCCTCCGGGCGTGGGCAAGACCTCGCTCGGCCAGTCCCTGGCGCGGGCCACGAACCGCAAGTTCGTGCGCATGGCGCTGGGCGGCGTGCGCGACGAATCCGAGATTCGCGGCCATCGCCGCACCTATATTGGCTCCATGCCGGGCAAGGTGCTGCAGAACATGAGCAAGGTAGGCGTCAAGAACCCGCTGTTCCTGCTGGACGAAGTGGACAAAATGGGCGCGGATTTCCGCGGCGATCCGTCCTCGGCCCTGCTGGAGGTGCTGGACCCGGAGCAGAACCACGCTTTTATCGATCACTACGCGGAAGTCGAGTACGATCTGTCCGACGTGATGTTCGTGGCCACCGCCAATTCGCTGAATATCCCGCCGGCGCTGCTGGATCGGATGGAAATCATCCGTTTGTCCGGCTACACAGAGGATGAGAAGGTCAACATCGCGCTGAAGTATTTGTTGCCCAAGCAGATAGAGGCCAATGGCGTGCGCGAGGGCGAGCTGGCGGTGCAGGAATCCGCCATCCGCGACATCGTGCGTTACTACACCCGCGAGGCGGGCGTGCGCAGCCTGGACCGCGAGATCGCCAAAATCTGCCGCAAGGTGGTGACCGGCTCGCTGTTGAAGCCGGCGAAGGCCGCCAAGACGACGGTATCGGCCAAAAATCTGGACAAATACCTGGGCGTGCGCCGCTTTGACTATGGCCTGGCCGAGGAAGAGAACCGGATCGGCCAGGTGACGGGTCTGGCATGGACCGAGGTGGGCGGCGAATTGCTGACCATCGAGGCGGTGTCGCTGCCCGGCAAGGGCAATATCGTGCGCACCGGCCAGTTGGGCGAAGTGATGCAGGAGTCGATCACGGCGGCGATGAGCGTGGTGCGCAGCCGCGCGCGCAGCCTGGGCATCAAGCCGGACTTCTACGAGAAGAGCGATATGCACATCCACGTGCCGGAGGGCGCGACGCCCAAGGATGGTCCGAGCGCGGGCATTGCGATGACCACGGCCATCGTATCGGTGTTGACTGGCATTCCGGTGCGCGCCGACGTGGCGATGACCGGCGAGATCACCTTGCGCGGCGAAGTGCTGCCGATTGGCGGCTTGAAGGAAAAGCTGCTGGCGGCGCACCGCGGCGGCATCCGCCATGTGCTGATTCCCAAGGGCAATGAAAAGGATCTGGCGGAGATCCCCGCCAACATCAAACAGAAGCTGGAAATCCATCCTGTCAAGTGGGTGGACGAGGTTCTGGCGCTGGCGCTGGAGCGTCAACCGGAAGAATTGTCTCAAGATGAGCCTTCCGGTGATATTCCCCCCGCGCAGGATGCGGGCAGCGCGCAGCCGCTTTTGAAACATTAAGAATCATGGCCTTAGCGAAGCTGTGAATAAACCTTGTTTTTGCGGCTTCCAAACGGTCTTGCGAATTAGCAAAACCCCCGTGGAAGCCGCTTGACACAAGGATTTCAGCCTTGCTATAAAGCAAGCGTTTTTATCCGAATTACGTAGACCGAAGAACGACGAAAGGGGACTTACGTGAACAAGTCTGAACTGATTGACGCCATCGCCGCAGAGGCCGACATTTCCAAGGCTGCTGCCGCCAAGGCTCTGGATGGCATGGTTGCCGCCGTAACTGACGCGCTGAAAAAGGGCGATACCGTGACTCTGGTGGGTTTTGGCACCTTCTATGTGGGCGAGCGCGCTGAGCGCAGCGGCCGCAACCCGAAGACCGGCGAAACCATCAAGATCCCGGCTGCACGTTCTCCGAAGTTCCGTGCTGGCAAGGCACTGAAAGACGCGCTATAATCGCGGCTTCGCCGTGGCCTGATGGCTGGCGGCGAAGCGGGGGCGTTTAGCTCAGTTGGTAGAGCGTCTGCCTTACAAGCAGAATGTCGGCGGTTCGACTCCGTCAACGCCCACCACAGTTCGGAGCGGTAGTTCAGTTGGTCAGAATACCGGCCTGTCACGCCGGGGGTCGCGGGTTCGAGCCCCGTCCGCTCCGCCAAATACACGAGAGAAGGTGAACCGGTTTATCCCGTTCACCTTTTTTTTTACAGGGGTGGCTACAGCCAATCGCCATGTTCGAGTTTGTCCAGAACAACAAAACCGTTATTCAAGTGATCCTGGGCGCCGTAGCCCTGACCTTTGTCGGCTTCGGCGTCGGCAGCTACTCCAGCGCCACCGATGATCCCTACCTGGTCAAAGTAGGCGGCTCCAAGATCAACAAGCGCGACCTCGATCGCGCGCTGGAAGGGCGCCCCAGCGACCCGGCGACGCGCCAGGCGATGCTGGAGCAGATGATCCGCACCGAGCTGCTGTTGTCCGACGCGCGCGACCATGGCGTGACGGTCAGCCCCGAGCAGCTGCGCAAGTTTATCGCCGCCGTGCCCATGTTCCAGGAGAACGGCCAGTTCAGCGCGCAGCGCTACAGCGAATTCCTGAAGAGCCGCTATCCGACGGCCGAGGCTTTCGAAGCCGACGTCAGCCGCGATCTGATCGTGCGCGGCCAGCTGGACAGCGTGGCGGGCACCCAGTTCCTGCCGGACGCCGTGATCAGCCGCGTGGCTGCGCTGTTGAGCGAGGGCCGCGAGGTGCAGGCGCTGACGATCAAGCCCAGCGATTTCGCCGCGGAGGTGAAGACCGACGCCGCCGCGATCAAGGCCTATTACGACGCCAACGCCAAACACTACCGCAGCGCCGAGCAAATCAAGCTGGACTACGTGGTGCTGTCGCAGGACGCGCTGGGCCAAGGCATTCAGATCAGCGACGCCGATGTGCAGAAATACTATGAGCAGCACAAGGCCGACCTGGCCGGCGAGCAGCGCCGCGCCTCGCACATCCTGCTGACCGTGTCCAAGGACGCCAAGCCAGAGCAGAAGGCCAAGATCAAGGCGGAAGCCGAGGCCATCCTGAAGGACGTGCGCGCCAATCCGGCCAAGTTCGCTGAAATCGCCAAGGCCAAGTCGCAGGATCCGGGTTCGGCGGAAAAGGGCGGCGACCTGGGCTTGAACGCGCGCGGCGCGATGGTCAAGCCGTTCGACGATGCCTTGTTCACGATGAAGCCTGGCCAGATCAGCGACCTGGTGGAAACCGAGTACGGCTACCACATCATCCGCCTGGATGAGGTCAAGAGCCAGTCGCTGGCCCAGCTGAAGGGCGCTATCGTCGCCAAGCTGCAGAAGCAGAAGGCGGCCGCCTTGTTCCGCGCGCAGTCCGAAAAGCTGAACGAAGTGTCCTATCAGCAAGCCGATTCGCTGAAGGGCGTGGTGGAAGCCTTGAAGCTCGAGGTCAAGCATTCGGGCTGGATGCAGCGCAACCAGCCGGCTCAGGACGAAGTGTTGGGCAACGCCAAGCTGCTGCAAGCCGTGTTCAGCGACGACGTGTTGAAGAAGAAGCACAACAGCGAAGTCGTGGATGTCGGCGGCGGACGCCTGGTGGTGGCGCGCATCGCCGAACATCAGCCTGAGCGGCAGCTGCCGGTGGCGGAAGTGAGCGAGCAGATCAAGACCGAGCTGATCGCGCGCGAAGGCGCCAAGCTGGCGGACAAGAAGGGGCAGGCGCTGCTGGCCGAGCTGAAGGCAGGCAAGTCGGCAGACGCGCAGCAGTGGGGCGCCGCGCAGGCGGTATCCCGTCGCGCGGCGAGCTTGCCGCAAACCGATATGCGCGCGGTGTTCTCGGCGGGCGCGGGCAAGCTGCCTGGCTTCGCCGGCGTGCGCCACGATACCGGCGAATACGTGCTGTACCGCGTCAACAAGGTGATTCCGGCGCCGGCGATCAGCGATGCCGAACGCGGCCAGCTGGGCGGCCAGCTTGGCCAGGTGAGCGCGGAAGGCCAGTTCGCGGCATATCTGAAGACGCTGCGCGAGAAATACCAGGTTACGCCGGGCAAGCAGTCCTTGAACGACAATAACTGAACCGGCCTCCGTCAGCCAAACCCCGCCTTGCGCGGGGTTTTTGTTTTAGATCCGCGGCGCGCGATCCAGTCCGCGCGCGCCGGCTTCGCCGCGCAAGGCTTCCAGCAGCAGTCTGGCCTTGCGCGGCATGCCGCGGCTGGCGAACACCGCGTGCATCTGCGGATCATCGCCATGGCTGGAGACGATGCGGTAATCCGGGCATAGCCGGACCAGCTCGCCGCGCGCGGCGCAGGGCTCGGCCAGCCAATCGCCCAGCCGCGCGATGCCCAGGCCGGCGCGCGCCGCGTCCAGCACGCCGTTGCCGGAGTTGCTGCGGTGCCAGGCCGCCAGATTCAGACTGACGGTTTCGTCTTCCCTCGCAAAATTCCAGGCTTTCAGCACGCGCGGCGCGCTATGCATCAGCACGCGGTGCTGCGGCAACTCGCTGGGGTGGGCGGGCGCGCCATGGCGCGCGACATAGTCCGGGCTGGCGTAGAGATGGCGGCGATACGACCATAGCGGATAGCCTATCAACTCGCTGGAGGCGGGGAAGGCGCCGCGTATCGAGAAGTCCAGCTTGTCGCGTATCGGCTCCAGGATGGCGTCGCTGTACAGGACATCGAAGCGCAGGCCCGGGTGCTCGTCGGCCAGCCGGGCCAGGATGCGCGGCAAGAGTTCGCGTCCCAGGGTTTCCGGCGCGGAAAAGCGCAGCAGGCCTCGCGGCGAAGCCGTCTGCTGATTCAGCTCGTCCTCGGCCTGCTGCTGCAGGTCCAGCATTTGCCTCGCCAGCGGGTAATAGGCCTCGCCGCCCATCGTCAGTTCCACTTGTTTGCTGCTGCGCGCCAGCAGCATGGCGCCCAGCTCGTCCTCCAGCGCCTGCAAGGCGCGAGTGACGCTGCTGGGGGATGTGCCCAATTGCCTGGCGGCGGAGACGAAGCTCTTGTGCTCAACCACGGCGCAGAATACGCGCAAATTCCACAAGGTTTTCATGGTCGTCATTCGTTGCGATTATTGCAATATTGTATTGCAAGCATGGTGCGAGGGCGAGGCGTAGAATGCGTGGAAAGGAGAATGACGATGTTATTGAGTTTGAGTTTTCTGTGCGTGATCGCATTCTGCGCCGGCCTGGTGGATGCGGCGGTTGGCGGCGGCGGCCTGATCCAGATCCCGGGCCTTTTCAGCGCTTTGCCCAATGCGGCGCCGGCCACGATTTTCGGCACCAATAAACTGTCGGCGGCGGTGGGGACGCTGTCGGCGGCTCGGTCGTATCTGAGCCGCGTGCGGCTGCCGTGGCGGCTGGTGCTGCCGGCGGCGGCCACCGCTTTCGTGTTTTCGTTTGCCGGGGCGGCCGCGGTGTCGCAAATCCCCAAGGGCGTGATCCGGCCGATGGTGCTGGCGCTGCTGGTGGTGATGGCGGTTTATACGCTGTGGAAGAAGGATTTCGGCAAGCTGCACCGGCCGGTGGCCATAGGCCGCCGCGAAATGGCGATAGGCATGGCCATAGGCGGCGCCATCGGTTTTTACGACGGCCTGTTCGGCCCCGGCACCGGCAGCTTCCTGATGTTTCTGTTCATCCGTTTCTTCGCCTTCGACTTTCTGCACGCCTCGGCCGCGGCCAAGGTGGTGAACCTGACCACCAATGTCGCCGCCTTGATTTTCTTCGTTGGCGCCGGCCATGTGCTGTACCAGTTCGCCTTGCCGATGGCGGCGGCCAATATGGCCGGCGCGATGGTCGGCACGCGGCTGGCGATGAAAAAGGGCGCTGGTTTCGTGCGCGTGCTGTTTCTGGGGCTGACCAGCGTGCTGATCTGCAAACTGGCGTGGGACATGCTGGCCGGCTGATTGCTCCCTTCTGGCTCCCGCAGCATGACGCCCGCCGCTTTGAACTGCGGCGGGCGCTCCTTTATCATGTAGCCTTGATAACCACGCGACGGCGGTACGCCATGCATCCCTCCCGTTGTCCGCGGCCCGAAGCGGCCCTGGACCTGCTGCACTTGCCCAATGTCGGCGCGAGCACGGCAGCTGACTTGCGCTTGCTCGGCATTCAGGCGCCGGCGGATTTGCGCGGGCACGAGCCGCTGCAGCTGTATCTGCAATTGTGCGACGCCACCGGACGACGTCATGATCCTTGCGTGCTGGACGTGCTGATGTCGGTTTGCCATTACATGGAGAGCGGCGAGGCGCGCGCCTGGTGGAGCTTTACCGCGGAGCGCAAGCGGAAGTGGACGGTATGAAGGCGCCGCGCGTGACGGCCTGCCACGATTGCGATTTGCTGCTGCGGCTGCCGGCGGCGGCGGAGGAGCGGTCGTCCGTGCGCTGTCCGCGCTGCGGCGCGGCGCTGTACGAGCAGGGCAGGGACGCGCTGCCCTTGTCCTGCGCCTTGCTGCTGGCGGGGCTGGTGGTGTTTGTGATCGCCAACAGCTATCCGGTGCTGACGCTGGAGATAGCCGGCAACCGCAACGCCGCCACGCTATGGCAGACGGCGCTGGCGCTGCGCGGCCAGGACATGCCCGAGGTGGCGCTGCTGGTGCTGTTCACCGGCATCGTGATGCCGGCGCTGGAGCTGTCCAGCATGCTGTATCTGCAGCTGCCGCTGCTGCAGGGGCGCGCGCCGGCGGGTTTCGCCGCCGTGATGAGGCTGCACGGGCTGGTCAGGCCCTGGTGCATGGTCGAGGTGTTCATGCTGGGCGTCCTGGTTTCCCTGGTCAAGCTGGTGCATCTGGCCAGCGTGCAGCCCGGCATAGGGCTGTGGGCTTTTTTCGCGCTGATTGTGCTGATGGCGGCCAGCGCGGCCCGTTTCCGGCCGCATCAACTATGGGAGCGCCATCAGGCATGCATTACGGAGTGAACAGCGCCGCGGCGCGCAATCTTTGCCTGTGCCACGGCTGCGGGCTGCTGAGCCGCGTCGATCCGGCGCTGGACAGCGCCTGTCCGCGCTGCGGCGCGCCGCTGCACTTGCGCCGTCCGGCGGCGCTGCAGCGCTGCTGGGCCTTGCTGCTGGCGGCGATCATCTGCTACCTGCCTGCCAATCTGCTGCCCATCATGGAAACCTCGGCGCTGACCGGGGTGCAGCGCGACACCATCATGAGCGGCGTGGTGTATCTATGGAACAACGACTCCTGGCCGCTGGCGCTGGTGGTGTTTACCGCCAGCGTGCTGGTGCCGCTGCTGAAAATATTGGCCCTGCTGCTTTTGCTGTGCAGCGTGCAATGGCGCTGGCGCTGGGCGCCGAGGCAGCGGACGCGCTTGTACCGCATGATCGAGGTCATCGGCCCGTGGTCCATGCTGGACATTTTCGTGGTGGCGCTGATGGTGGCGCTGGTGCAATGGCAATCGTTGGCCAGCATCAAGGCCGGACCTGGCGCAGTCGCCTTCGGCGCGGTGGTGGTGCTGACCATGCTGGCGGCGATGAGTTTCGATCCCAGAATGATCTGGGACCCCTTAGAGGAAAATGATGAGCAGTGACAAGCCGCAAAACGCTTCCGAGTCCGAACTGCCGCAGGCGGTGCCGGTCAGGCGCCGCCGCTGGGCGCCTTCGCTGGTCTGGCTGATTCCGGTGGTGGCCGCCGTGATAGGCGGCTGGCTGGCCGTGCACGCCGTCCTGTCGCGCGGGCCCACCATCACCATCTCCTTCCAGAACGCGGAAGGGATAGAGGCCGGCAAGACCCGGATCAAGTACAAGGACGTCGAAATCGGCGAGGTGACCTCGGTCAAGCTGAGCCCCAATCGGCAGTCCATCCTCGCCACGGCGCAATTGAGCAAGGAGGCGGCGGACTATCTGGCGGAGGACAGCCGCTTCTGGGTGGTGCGGCCGCGCATTTCCGGCGGCGGCGTGACCGGCATAGGCACGATGCTGTCCGGCGCTTACATCGGCATGGACGTGGGCAAGAGCGCGGCGCGCAAGAGCGAGTTCACCGGGCTGGAGACGCCGCCCATCATCAACGCCGACTTGCCCGGCCACACCTTCTTCCTGCGCGCGGACAATCTGGGTTCGCTGAACACCGGCTCCCCGGTGTATTTCCGCCGCGTGCCGGTGGGCCAGGTAGTGGGCTACGAGCTGGACGCGAAAGGCGGCTTCGTCCGCGTCAGCGTCTTCATCAGCGCGCCGTATGACCGTTTCGTCACGTCCAACAGCCGCTTCTGGCACGCCAGCGGCGTCGATGTGTCGCTGAGCGCCGACGGCCTCAATGTCAGCACCCAATCGCTGGCGGCCATCGCGCTGGGCGGCATCGCCTTCGAGACGCCGCTGGCCGACAACGCGGGCATTCCCTTGTCCGACCGCAACTTCATCCTGCACGATGCGCGGGAAAAGGCATTGCAGAACCCAGACCGGGAGATGCAGCCGTTCCGTCTGCGCTTTCACCAGTCGTTGCGCGGTTTGAGCGTGGGCGCGCCGGTGGATTTCCGCGGGATCACCATAGGCGAGGTCACGGCCATAGGCGTGGAATACATGCCGGAGCGCAAGGACTTCGACATGACCGTGGACATCCGCACCTATCCCAGCCGGCTGGATACGCTGTCGCGCGGCAGCCGCATCAGCGGCAAGCTGTCGCCGCAGCAACTGATAGGCAATGGCATGCGCGCCCAACTGCGCTCCGGCAATCTGCTGACCGGCCAGCTCTACGTGGCGCTGGACTTCTTCCGCGACGCGCCGCCGGCGAAGCTGATCGTGCGCAAGGGCATGCCGGAGCTGCCCACTATACCGGGCGATCTGGAAGAACTGCAGCGCGTGTTGCAGCGCATCGTCAAGAAGCTCGATGCGATTCCGTTCGACAACATAGGCCAGCAAGCCAATGACTCCTTGAAGTCGCTGCAGCAAACGCTGGACAGCGTGAAGGCGCTCAGCGATGGCTTGAACAAGGAAACGGTGCCGCAGGCGAGCAAAACCCTGGAGCAGTTGCAGCAAACGCTGGAGGCGACGCGGCAGACGATGAAGGCGGATTCGCCGCTGCAGCAGGATGTGCGCTCCGCGGCGCAGGAAGTGAAGGAAACGGCGCGCAGCTTCCGCGCGCTGGCAGATTACCTGGACCGCCATCCTGAGGCGCTGGTGCGCGGCAAGGAGGCGCAACCATGATGAGAAGACTGATGTTCGCCGGCCTGCTGGCCGCGGCGCTGGGAGGCTGCGCTTCGCCGCCGTCCCGTTTTTATGGATTGGACGCCGTGGCGGCTCCGCAAGCGCCGGCCCAGTTCGGCAAGCGGGTGATGGTGGGGCCGGTGACGCTGCCGGCGGCGCTGGATAGGCCGCAGCTGGTGCTGGACATGGGCAAGGGGGAGTTGCGGCTGCAAGAGTTCGAGCGCTGGAGCGCGCCGCTGGACCGGCTGCTGGCGCAGAACCTGGCGGCGGGCGTGGCCGCGGCCAGCGGCGTGGCCAGCGTCTACGCCTATCCGCAACCGGGCATGGACGGCGGCGAGCTGCGCTATGCGCTGGACCTGCGCCGGCTGAGCCTGAAGGCGGGGCAGGGCGTGGCGATGCGGGCGGCTTGGCAGCTGCAGCGGCTGTCGGACGGCGCGGTGCTGGCATCCGGCGTGTTCGAGCGGGAAAGCCTGCTTGCCGGCGCCGATACGCCCGCCTTGCTCGCTGCCTGGCGATCCATGCTGTCCGGCCTGGCGGCCGAGATGGCGCAGCCCTTGCGCCAGCATCCGCAATGGTGGCGCGCGGATGGCGAGCCATCGCCTCAGCCGCAGCCTCAGCCATAAGGAGTAGACGGGCCTCGTCCGCGGGACTAGGCCCGCTCCGTCTTTAGCGCGCCGCCGGCCCTGCCTCCGGCGAATACCGCCTTGCCGGCGCAGGCCGTATCGTGACAGCCGTATCCATCCTATGGGACGCGGCGTCATGGCTTCTTCCAATTATCAACGCTACAGCGTGCTGGCCAGCAGCACGCTGGCCTTCACTCTTTGTTTCATGGTCTGGATGATGTTCGCGGTGCTGGGCATCCCGATCAAGCAGCAACTGGGCCTCAATGAAACCG
Organism: Chromobacterium alticapitis; assembly: GCF_002924365.1. GTDB lineage: Bacteria > Pseudomonadota > Gammaproteobacteria > Burkholderiales > Chromobacteriaceae > Chromobacterium > Chromobacterium alticapitis. The sequence goes on from NZ_PQWB01000123.1 coordinate 68,727, forward strand.
AGTTCGGCATCCTGGCCGCCACGCCAGTGCTGACCGGCTCGCTGATCCGCGTGCCGCTGGGCATCTGGACCGACCGTTACGGCGGGCGGCCGGTGATGTTCGCGCTGATGCTCTGCTGCGTGCTGCCCATTTACCTGATGCAATTCGCAAGTTCCTACTGGCAATTCCTGCTGGCAGGCCTGTTCGTCGGCCTGGCCGGCGGCTCGTTCTCGGTAGGCACGCCTTATGTCGCGCGCTGGTTCCGCAAGGAGCAGCAAGGCCTGGCCATGGGCATCTTCGGCGCGGGCAACGCCGGCTCTGCGCTGACCAAACTAGTGGCGCCGGCGCTGATCGTCGCCTGGGGCTGGCAAAGCGTGCCCACCGCCTACGCGCTGATCATGCTGGCCGCGGCCATTCTGTTTTGGCTGTTCTCCTTCAGCGACCCTGCTCACAAGGCGCCGTCCGCCATCACGCTGCGCCAGCAGCTGGCGCTGATGAAGCATCCGGCGGTGCTGCGCTACTGCCAGTTCTATTCCGTGGTGTTCGGCGGCTATGTGGCGCTGGCTTTGTGGATGACCAAGTACTACGTCGGCGAGTACGGGCTGGACCTCAAGCACGCGGCCTTGCTGGCGGCCTGCTTCTCCCTGCCGGGCGGCGCGCTGCGCGCGGCGGGCGGCTATCTGTCCGACCGCTTCGGCGCCCGCGGCGTCACCTGGGCGGTGATGTGGGTGTGCTGGGTGGCTTTCTTCCTGCTGTCTTATCCGCAGACCGAAATGCGTGTCGCCACGGCGCATGGCCCCTTGAGCCTGCATATCGGCCTCAACGTCTATCTGTTCACCGGGCTGCTGTTCTTGGTAGGGGTGGCGCTGGCCATAGGCAAGGCCTCGGTGTTCAAGTTCGTCGCGGATGAATTCCCCGACTCCATAGGCGCGGTGTCCGGCGTGGTGGGCCTGTCCGGCGGTCTGGGCGGATTTCTGCTGCCCATCCTGTTCGGCGCGCTGCTGGACCTGACCGGCGTGCGCTCCAGCGCCTTCATGCTGCTGTACGGCACCGTCTGCGTCAGCCTGGTGTGGATGCATTTTTCCTACAAATCGGCGGACAAGGCTCATGCGCAGACGCGCGCGGCCTTGGCCGCCCCTGCCATTCCTTTGACGAACGAGCGCGGCTGAACGCGCGCGGGAGAGCTGTCATGACTTATCTGATCAAACACTGGGAGCCGGAAGCGCCCGCTTTCTGGCAACAACAGGGCCGCCCGGTGGCGCGCCGCAATCTGTGGATCTCGATTCCGGCGTTGACGCTGGCCTTCGTGATCTGGCAAGTGTGGAGCGTGGCGGTGCTGAACATGCCCAATATCGGTTTTGGCTACAGCCAGAACCAGCTGTTTTGGCTGGCGGCGCTGCCGGCCTTGTCTGGCGCCACGCTGCGCATCTTTTATTCCTTCATGGTGCCCATTTTCGGCGGTCGCAAGTGGACGGCGATTTCCACCGCCAGCCTGCTGATTCCGGCGGTGGGCATAGGTTTCGCGGTGCAGGACCCTAACACCAGTTATGTGACCATGGTAGTCCTGGCCTTGCTGTGCGGCTTTGGCGGCGGCAACTTCAGTTCCAGCATGGCCAATATCAGCTTCTTTTTTCCCAAGGCGGAGAAGGGCACCGCGCTGGGTCTGAACGCCGGCCTGGGCAATCTGGGCGTGTCCATCGTGCAGTTCGTGGTGCCCATCGTCATCACCATGGGCCTGTTCGGCCAGCTGGGCGGCGATCCGCAGCACTGGATCAAGGGCGCGGCGAGCAAGCAGATGTGGCTGCAGAACGCCGGCTTCGTCTGGGTGCCGTTCATCGCCGTGTCGACGCTGGCGGCCTGGTTCGGCATGAATGACCTGGCCTCGGCCAAGTCTTCGTTTTCCGAGCAGGCGGTGATCTTCAGCCGCAAGCACAACTGGCTGATGTGCTGGTTGTATGTGGGCACTTTCGGTTCTTTCATCGGCTTTTCGGCCGGTTTTCCGCTGTTGGTCAAGGGCCAGTTTCCAGAGATAGACCCGACGCGCTACGCCTTCCTCGGCCCCATGGTCGGCGCGCTGGCCCGGCCGCTGGGCGGCTGGCTGGCCGATAAAATCGGCGGCGCCAAGGTGACGCAAACCGTATTCGCCTTGATGGCGCTGGCGGTGCTGGGCGTGATCTATTTCCTGCCGCATCATGGCCAGGGCGGCAGCTTCCTGGGCTTCTTCGCCATGTTCCTGTGCCTGTTCGCGCTGACCGGCATAGGCAACGGCTCTACCTTCATGCAGGTGCCGGCCATCTTCCTGAAGTTGCATCAGCGCATGGCGGGTCCGGGCGAGGCGGTTCGCAAGCAGGCTCAGCAGGACGCCACGCGCGAGGCGGCTGCGGTGCTGGGCTTCACCAGCGCCATCGGCGCCTATGGCGGCTTCTTCATTCCCAAGAGCTATGGCACGTCCATCGAGCTGACCGGCAGCGTGGATGCGGCGCTCTACGTGTTCATCGCCTTCTATGTGAGTTGCCTGCTGATCAATGGCTGGTATTACGCGCGCAAGCATGCGGAAGTGCGTTGTTGAGAGGGCGGCGGCGCAGTGCCCCGCGGGCGGCGGCTGCATGATGGACTTGCACCCTGTCTTTTGGACTGTAAGCAAAGGGCGCCTGCGGGCGCCTTTTTTCCTGTGCGGCTTTCGTGCTAGGCCGGACTACTCATTAAGGATTAGCGCGCCCCCTCCCTCTGCCGGTCAGCCTCACCCCGACTGGCCAATTGGTCAGGCGGGGCGGGGTCGGTAGTCTTGACACCATCGCAAACAGTATCGGCAAACCGGGCGCGGCGTGGTCGCGGGATGGGTTTCCGGTCTGCATGGAGGCAAGATGAGCCACTTTCTCGACAGACTGAATTTTCTCGGCAAGGTCAAAAGCACTTTCGCCGACGGCCACGGCGCGGTGGTGAACGAGGACCGCGGCTGGGAAGACGCGTACCGCCAGCGCTGGCAGCACGACAAGATCGTCCGCTCCACCCATGGCGTCAATTGCACCGGCTCCTGCAGCTGGAAAGTGTATGTGAAGAGCGGCCTGATCACTTGGGAAACCCAGCAGACCGATTACCCGCGCACCCGTCCCGACCTGCCCAACCACGAACCGCGCGGCTGTCCGCGCGGCGCCTCTTACAGCTGGTATGTGTACTCCGCCCAGCGCGTCAAATATCCGATGCTGCGCGGCGAACTGGCCCGGCTGTGGCGCGACGCGCGCAAGAGCCTGAGCCCGGTCCAGGCCTGGGAAAAGATCAGCCAGACGCCGGAGCTGGCCAAACAGTACAAGTCCGCGCGCGGGCAGGGCGGTTTCGTGCGCGCCAGCTGGGACGAGGCCAACGAGATCGTCGCCGCCGCCAACGCCTTCACCATCAAGACATTCGGCCCGGACCGCGTGGTCGGCTTTTCTCCGATTCCGGCAATGTCCATGGTGTCCTACGCCGCCGGCAGCCGTTATCTCAGCCTGATAGGCGGCGTGCCGCTGTCCTTCTACGACTGGTACTGCGACCTGCCGCCGGCCAGCCCGCAAACCTGGGGCGAGCAGACCGACGTGGCCGAGTCTGCCGACTGGTACAACTCCACTTACCTGATGGTGTGGGGCTCCAATGTGCCGATGACCCGCACCCCGGACGCCCACTTCTACACCGAGGTGCGCTACAAGGGCACCAAGACGGTGGCGGTGTCGTCCGACTTCGGCGAAATGGCCAAGTTCGGCGACATCTGGCTGGCGCCCAAGCAGGGCACCGACGCCGCGCTGGCGATGGCCATGGGCCATGTGATCTTCAAGGAATTCCATCTCGACCAGCCGTCCGCCTACTTCACGGACTACATCCGCCGCTACACCGATATGCCGATGCTGGTGAAGCTGCGCCGCGACGGCGAACGCTGGCTGCCGGACTATTTCCTGCGTGCCTCGCATCTTGACGGCCAATTGGGCGAAGACAACAACCCGGACTGGAAAACCCTGCTGATCGACGAGGCCAGCGGCGACCTCGTCGCGCCCAACGGCTCCATCGGCTTCCGCTGGGGCCAGGCCGAGGGTCAGACCGGCAAGTGGAACCTGGAGCAGAAGGCTCAGGGCGCGCGCGCAGTGTCCGGCCGCTTGTCGCTGATCGAGCAGCGCGATGAGGTGGTGGGCGTCGGCTTCCCGTATTTCGGTTCCGAGCACGACGAGCTGCTGACCCGCAATGTGCCGGCGAAGAAGATCAAGCTCGCAGACGGCGGCGAGGCGCTGGTGGCCACGGTGTTCGACCTGATGGCCGCCAACTACGGCCTGGACCGCGGCCTGGGCGGCGGCAACCTCGCCATCGACTACATGGACGACGTGCCGTACACGCCGGCCTGGCAGCAAAAGCACACCGGCGTGAAGCCGGAGCGGGTGATCCAGGTGGCGCGCGAGTTCGCGCAAAACGCCGACCAAACCCAGGGCAAGTCCATGGTCATCGTCGGCGCGGCGCTGAACCACTGGTACCACATGGACATGACCTACCGCGGCATCATCAATATGCTGATGCTGTGCGGCTGCATCGGCCAGTCCGGCGGCGGCTGGTGCCACTACGTCGGCCAGGAAAAGCTGCGGCCGCAAACCGGCTGGGCGCCGCTGGCCTTCGCCGGCGACTGGAACCGCCCGGCGCGGCAGATGAACGGCACCAGCTTCTTCTACGCCCACACCAGCCAGTGGCGGCATGAAAAACTGGGCGTGGGCGAAATCCTGTGCCCGACCGCCGACGGCGAAATGGCCGGCATGTCGCTGATCGATTACAACGCCAAGGCCGAGCGGATGGGCTGGCTGCCGTCCGCGCCGCAGCTGTCCGCCAACCCGCTGGACATCACCCGCGCCGCCGCGGAGGCGGGCCTGGACCCGGTCGCCTATACCGTGGACGGTTTGAAATCGGGCCGGCTGGACATGGCCTGCAATGATCCGGACAACCCGCAGAATTTCCCGCGAAACATGTTTGTGTGGCGCTCCAACATCCTGGGCAGCTCCGGCAAGGGCCACGAGTACTTCCTCAAATACCTACTGGGCACCCAAAACGCGGTGCTGGGTTCGGAAGACGACTGCATCAAGCCGTCCGAGATCACCGTGCGTCCGGCGGCCGAGGGCAAGCTGGACCTGATGGTGGTGCTGGACTTCCGCATGTCGACTACCTGTCTCTACGGCGACATCGTGCTGCCCACCGCCACCTGGTACGAAAAGGACGACCTCAATACCTCGGACATGCATCCCTTCATCCACCCGCTGTCCGAGGCCGTGCAGCCCTTGTGGCAGGCCAGGAGCGACTGGGAAATCTACAAGGGCTTCGCCAAGAGCCTGTCCGAAATCGGCAAGGACTACCTGGGCGTGCAGAAGGACCTAGTGCTGACGCCGCTGATGCATGACAGCCCGCAGGAGCTGGGCCAGCCTTTCGATCCCAAGGACTGGAAGAAGGGCGAGTGCGAACCGCTGCCGGGCAAGACCATGCCGGCGATGACGGTGGTGGAGCGCGACTACGGAGCGATCTACGACAAGTTCACCAGCATCGGCCCGCTACTGGAAAAGGCCGGCAACGGCGGCAAGGGCATAGGCTGGAAGACCGCCCACGAGGTGGACATCCTGCGCGGCCTGAACCAGGTGGCGCAGAGTGGCGCCGGCAAGGGCCAGCCCCGTCTCGAAACCGCCATCGACGCGGCGGAGATGATTCTGACCCTGGCGCCGGAAACCAATGGCCACGTGGCGGTGAAGGCCTGGGATGCATTGTCCAAGATCACTGGCCTGGACCACACCCACCTGGCCAAGCCGCGCGAGCACGACACCATTCGATTTAGAGACGTGCAGGCGCAGCCGCGCAAGATCATTTCCTCGCCCACCTGGTCCGGCCTGGAAAGCGAGGAGGTCAGCTACAACGCGGGTTACACCAATGTCCACGAGCTGATTCCGTGGCGCACGCTGACCGGCCGCCAGCAGTTCTACCAGGACCACCAATGGATGCGCGCCTTCGGAGAAGGCCTGTGCGTGTACAAGCCGGCGGTCGATTTGAAGACCACGCAGGCGGTGCTGGGCAAGCACGGCAACGGCAACCACGAGCTGGTGCTGAACTTCATCACCCCGCATCAGAAATGGGGCATACACAGCACCTATTCCGACAATCTGCGCATGCTGACGCTCAGCCGCGGCGGGCCCCACGTCTGGCTGTCCGAGATCGACGCCGCCAAGGCCGGCATCGCCGACAACGATTGGATCGAGGTGTTCAACGTCAACGGCACGCTGACCGCCCGCGCGGTGGTATCGCAGCGGGTGCCGGAAGGCATGACGCTGATGTACCACGCCCAGGAGAAGATCGTGAATGTGCCGGGGGCGGAAGTCTCCGGCAAGCGCGGCGGCATTCACAACTCGGTGACCCGGACCGTGACCAAGCCCACCCACATGATAGGCGGCTACGCCCAGCTGTCCTGGGGCTTCAACTACTACGGCACGGTGGGCGCCAACCGCGACGAATTCGTCGTGGTGCGCAAGATGGACAAAGTCGACTGGATGGACGAGACGGCTCCGTCCGCGGGAGAGAAGCAATGAAGATACGCGCGCAAATCGGCATGGTGCTGAACCTGGACAAGTGCATCGGTTGCCACACCTGTTCGGTCACCTGCAAGAACGTGTGGACCAGCCGCGACGGCATCGAATACGCCTGGTTCAATAATGTGGAAACCAAGCCCGGCATCGGCTACCCCAAGGACTGGGAAAACCAGGACAAGTGGCAGGGCGGCTGGAAGCGGCGCAGCGACGGCAAGCTGGAGCCGCGCCAGGGCGGTAAGCTGAGGATTCTGGCCAATATTTTCACCAACCCCAATCTGCCGGCGATAGACGACTACTACGAGCCGTTCACCTACGACTACGAGCATTTGCAGAACGCGCCGCGGATGCAGACGCCGCCGACCGCGCGGCCGGTGTCGGTGCTGACCGGCAAGAAGATGGACAAGATCGAGTGGGGCCCGAACTGGGAGGACGACCTGGGCGGCGAATTCTCCAAGCGCGCCAAGGACGCCTTGTTCGAAGGCATCCAGAAGGAGATGTACTCGGCCTTCGAGAACACCTTCATGATGTATCTGCCGCGGCTATGCGAACACTGCCTGAACCCGGCCTGCGTCGCCTCCTGCCCGTCCGGCTCCATCTATAAGCGCGAAGACGACGGCATCGTGCTGATCGACCAGGACAAGTGCCGCGGCTGGCGGATGTGCGTGTCAGGCTGTCCGTACAAGAAGATTTATTACAACTGGACGTCCGGCAAGGCCGAGAAGTGCATCTTCTGCTACCCGCGCATCGAGTCCGGCCAGCCTACCGTGTGCTCGGAAACCTGTGTCGGCCGCATCCGCTACCTGGGCGTGCTGCTGTACGACGCCGACAAGATCGAACAGGCGGCGGCAGTGGAAGATCCGCAGGATCTGTACCAGTCGCAGCTGGACCTGTTCCTGGACCCGAATGATCCGGCCATCGCGGCCGAGGCGCTGAAGCAGGGCATCCCGCAAAGCTGGCTGGACGCCGCCCGCCGCTCGCCGGTGTACAAGATGGCGATGGAGTGGAAGGTGGCCTTCCCGCTGCACCCGGAATACCGGACGCTGCCCATGGTGTGGTACATCCCGCCGCTGTCGCCCATCCAGAGCGCGATGGAGAACGGCCTGATAGGCGAGGGCGGCATCATCCCGGACGTGCAGAGCCTGCGGATACCGATCAAGTACCTGGCCAACCTGCTGACGGCGGGCAAGGAAGAGCCGGTGGTCAAGGCGCTGGAAACCATGGTGGCGATGCGCCGCTACATGCGCAAGAAGAGCGTGGAGAAGGTCAGCGACGCGTCTACCTTGGCCGGCACCCATCTGAGCTCAAGCCAGGTGGAAGAGATGTACCAGGTGATGGCCATCGCCAATTACGAAGACCGCTTCGTGATTCCGTCCAGCCACAAGGAAATGGTGGAGGAGGCGTTCGAGGACAAGGCCAGCTGCGGCTTCAGCTTCGGCAACGGCTGCTCCGGCGGCGAGTCCGAGGCCAGCCTGTTCGGCAAGAAGAAGGCCACGCCCATCGTGTTCCACGACATGCGGCGCGACCGCAAGGCCAACGCCGGCAACTAGGAGATCACCATGCGCATCCACGCCATTCTGTCCGCGCTGTTGTGCTACCCGGAGGCCGAGCTGATCGCCGAGGTGGGCGAGATCCGCGCCGAGGCGGCCGAGCATCTGCAAACCGCCAGCCTGCTGGAGCCTTTACTGCAGTCGCTGGAAACCGAGGAGCTGATCGAGCTGCAGCAGCGTTACGTGCTCACCTTCGACCGCAATCCGTCCCACTCGCTGCACTTGTTCGAGCATATCCACGGCGAGGACCGCGCCCGCGGCCAGGTCATGGTGGACCTGCTGGAGGAATATCGCCGGCACGGCTTCGAGCCGGTCTGCAGCGAGCTGCCGGACTACCTGCCGCTGTTTCTGGAGTTCCTGGGGCAGTGCGACAAGGCCGAGTCCGAACGGCTGCTGGGCGACGCGGTGCATGTGATCGGCCATGTGGCCGGCAAGCTGAATGATGCCGGCTCGGTGTACGCCGGCCTGTTCGACGCGCTGCTGATCTTGTCTCCCGTCAAGCCGGAGCCGCTGCAGGCGCCGCCCATCCGCGACATGGACGAAATGCTGGAAACCTTCGGTCCCGGCGCGGACGGCGTGGAGCCCTTGCTGAAGCCGGCCATGCCGGCCATCGCTCCGGTCAATTTTTATCCGCCGGTGCGGGGCGCGCGCTAGCGCCAGAGCCTCACTCTCTGCTTGCGGGAAAAGGGCAGGGAGAGCGGGCGGGCGGGCCAGGCCAAAGGCTTGCGGCCAGGGCCAAGGCCGCCATGTAGAACCTAAATCCCCCTCTCCCTTCGCGGGAGAGGGCCGGGGAGAGGGGGCGATGCCGCCCGCTTTCCGCCATGCAGGAGAAAACCATGAGCTACCTTCATCAATTTGTATTCGGCATCTACCCCTATATCGCGCTGGCCATCTTCCTGCTGGGCAGCCTGATCCGCTTCGAGCGCGAGCAATACAGCTGGAAGAGCGAGTCTTCGCAACTGCTGTACCGCGGCCAGCTGCGGCTGGGCAATATTCTGTTCCACCTGGGCATCATCGGCCTGTTTTTCGGCCACCTGGCGGGCCTGTTGACGCCGCTGGCGGCGTGGGAGGCGCTGGGTGTCAGCCACAGCTTCAAGCAACTGGTGGCGATGAGCGCCGGCGGCCTGATGGGCAGCCTGTGCCTGATCGGCATCGCGCTGCTGCTGCACCGCCGCTTTATGTGCGACCGCCTGGTGGCCAACACCACCTGGCGCGACAAGCTGGTGTTGCTGTGGATACTGGCGACGCTGCTATTGGGCCTGTCCACCATCTTCGTGTCGGCCCAGCACCGGGACGGCGGCGAAATGGTGCTGCTGATGAACTGGGCGCAGCATGTGGTGACATTCCGAGGCGACGCCGCCAGCTTCATCGCCGAGGCTTCGCCGGTGTTCAAGCTGCACCTGTTCATGGGCATGAGTCTGTTCGTGATCTTCCCCTTCACCCGGCTGGTGCACGTGTGGAGCGGCTTCGGCGCGGTGACTTATCTGGGACGCGCTTGGCAGCTGGTGCGTCCGCGCTGATCGCTTGAGGATGAAAAACGCCGCGCATCCGGAGAGGAGGCGCGGCGTTTTGTTTGGGCGGACCACGTTTCATTTCCCGTAGAAGTCCGTGGCGTTATCCGGGCAGATGCGGTGGATCGCCCCTGCGGGGCATCCACCCTACGCCTGTCGTAGGGCGGAATCGCGCCGCAGGCGTGAGTTCCGCCGGCGAGTGGCTGATATCCGGGGTACGCGGTGTCCTGCGGCCTTGACCATAATGGTTAGTTAGGGCGCATTGGCAGCGCACCTTGGACTCGGGGGACTTGGTAGCCAGATTTCGGTGATAGGAGTGGCCATGCCAAGCATGGCAACAAATAGGCGCTGTTGCACAAATCCGCCCGTCCCGCGGCTTGGTAAGATAGTGGCATGACCAAGCCCGCTCCAAAACGCTATCGAACGACCAACTGGAACGC
>NZ_PQWB01000013.1 GCF_002924365.1 Chromobacterium alticapitis
ATCACGTGGACCCGCGAAACGCTGGATGCAGAGATCTCGGCGCTGCTTGGTGGTTATGGCGACAAGTTTCAAATCAATTTTTCGTGATTACTTACTTCTCTCGCAAGTAATCTTTCGCCAGAGGCTGCGAGTGTGTACGCAGAGATCAATGCGACCCGCGCAGGAGTTCGGCCACGTCTGCCTCAAGCAAGCAACTCCAATATTGGCTCTGTTGTTGAAAATGTAGATGGGACTGCAACTGTAACTGTTAGGTCGGTCGATCCCGCAATCAATGGAAAAACTGTGGTCTACAGTTCTGAGGGTTTTCCGAATTACCAGCCTTATTTGTATCAAGATGGGATCAATACCAGGGCCATTCAATGCTATCTCATGCCAGCTTGCATAGCGCCAGTAACTGGTCTGGCGACCAACCCAGTTGTTCGCGTGCCGCTTTGATA
>NZ_PQWB01000124.1 GCF_002924365.1 Chromobacterium alticapitis
CGCGCCGCCCGCGGCGAAGCCCTGTCCAACGTGCAGATCAACGTGCTGCGCAAGGACGGCCGCAAGCTGCCGCTGGACGTGGCCCGCCTGCGCGCCAGCATCGAAGCCGCCAGCAAGAACCTGGCCGGCATCGACGTGGACGCCATCCTGTCCGAAACCCTGAAGAACATCTACGACGGCGTGCCGGAAGAAGAAGTGGGCAAGTCCGCCATTCTGGCCGCCCGCTCCATGATCGAGCAGGACCCGGCCTACGATTACGTGACCGCCCGCCTGCTGATGGGCAATATCCGCCTGGAAATCCTGGGCGAGGCCGTCAGCCAGGACGAAATGTCCGCCCAATACGCGCTCTACTTCATCGACTACGTCAAGAAGGGCATCGCCGCCGAGCTGCTGGACGAAAGGCTGACCGAATACGATCTGAAAAAGCTGGGCGCCGCGCTGGACGCCGAGCGCGATCTGAAGTTCGGCTACCTGGGCCTGCAAACCCTGTACGACCGCTACTTCCTGCACATCGACGGCGCCCGCATCGAAATGCCGCAGGCCTTCTTCATGCGCGTAGCCATGGGCCTGGCGCTGAACGAAGTGAACCGCGAAGCGCGCGCCATCGAGTTCTACCAGCTGCTGTCCAGCTTCGACTTCATGTCGTCCACCCCGACGCTGTTCAACTCCGGCACCCGCCGCAGCCAGCTGTCCAGCTGCTACCTGACCACCATCGCGGATGACCTGGACGGCATCTACGAAGGCATCAAGGACAACGCCCTGCTGTCCAAGTTCGCCGGCGGCCTGGGCAACGACTGGACCCCGGTGCGCGCCATGGGCTCCCACATCAAGGGTACCAACGGCAAATCGCAAGGCGTGGTGCCGTTCCTGAAGGTGGTCAACGACACCGCCGTGGCGGTGAACCAGGGCGGCAAGCGCAAGGGCGCCGTCTGCGCCTACCTGGAAACCTGGCACGCCGACATCGAGGAATTCCTCGAACTGCGCAAGAACACCGGCGACGACCGCCGCCGCACCCACGACATGAACACCGCCAACTGGATTCCGGACCTGTTCATGAAGCGCGTGATGGAAGGCGGCGAATGGTGCCTGTTCTCCCCGTCCGAAACCCCGGACCTGCACGAGCTGTACGGCCAGGCATTCGAAAATGCCTACACCGCCTACGAAGCCAAGGGCAAGCGCGGCGAGCTGAAGGTATTCAAGCAGATCCCGGCGCTGAGCCTGTGGCGCAAGATGCTGACCATGCTGTTCGAAACCGGCCACCCGTGGTTCACCTTCAAGGATCCGTGCAATATCCGCAGCCCGCAGCAGCATCGCGGCGTGGTTCACAGCTCCAACCTGTGCACCGAGATCACGCTGAACACCAACGCCGATGAAATCGCCGTGTGCAACCTGGGCTCCGTCAACCTGACCGCCCACCTGAACGCGGACGGCAATCTGGACAGCGAAAAACTGCAGCGCACCGTGCGCACCGCCCTGCGCATGCTGGACAACGTGATCGACATCAACTTCTACCCGGTGGTGAAGGCGCGCAACTCCAACCTGAAGCACCGTCCGGTGGGCATGGGCATCATGGGCTTCCAGGACTGCCTGCACATGAAGCGCGTGGCTTACGGCTCCGACGCCGCCGTGGAATTCGCCGACCAATCGATGGAAATGGTGGCCTACTACGCCTACCTCGCCTCCACCGAGCTGGCGGAAGAGCGCGGCCGCTACCCGTCATACAGCGGCAGCCTGTGGGACCGCGGCATTCTGCCGCAAGACAGCATCAACCTGCTGGCGGCCGAACGCGGCGGCTACCTGGAAATGGACCGCAGCGAGCGCCTGGACTGGAGCGTGGTGCGCGCCCGCATCAAGCAGCACGGCATGCGCAACAGCAACTGCCTGGCCATCGCCCCGACCGCGACCATCGCCAACATCATCGGCGTGTCCGCGAGCATCGAGCCGACCTACCAGAACCTGTTCGTGAAGTCCAACCTGTCCGGCGAATTCACCGTCACCAATGAATACCTGGTGCGCGACCTGAAGGCCGCCGGCCTGTGGGACGAAGTGATGGTAGCCGACCTGAAGTACTTCGACGGCAGCCTGGGCCAGATCGACCGCGTGCCGGCCGAGCTGAAAGCCATCTACGCCACCGCCTTCGAGCTGGACCCGCGCTGGCTGGTGGAAGCGGCCTCGCGCCGCCAGAAGTGGATCGACCAGGCTCAGTCGCTGAACCTGTACATGGCCGGCGCTTCCGGCAAGAAGCTGGACGAGCTGTACAAGCATGCCTGGCTGCGCGGCGTGAAGACCACCTACTACCTGCGCACCCTGGCCGCCACCAGCGCCGAGAAATCCACCGGCCGCGGCGGCGAGCTGAACGCCGTCTCCAGCCAGATGCAACAGGCCGCGCCGGCCGCCGAGGTAGACAACACCCCGGCCACCGACGCCAAGTTCTGCAGCATCGACAACCCGGATTGCGAATCCTGCCAATAAGGCGGCCATCGTAGGGCGGAAGCCCCAAAAGGGGCGTTCCGCCAGACCGGCGAATTGGACTAGCACGACGGAATTCCCCTTGGGGGCGTTCCGCCGCGACACCGGCCAAAGGGAGGCGCAAGCCTCCCCATCCTCAAGCCGCTTGCCCGCAGGCGGCTTCGGGATGAAACACGCTACACGGTAACACGCAGCAAAAGCAGCAGACCCATCACGCACACGAGAGCGCCCATGAGCCTGGAAGCCTTTTTCAAGCATTACCGCGACTGCTATTCGCAACTGGACGCGGCCGGCGTGACCGGCCACTTCACCGTGCCGTTCACCGCCATCCACCAGGGCGAACTGAGCTGCTGGCAAGACAGGGACACGCTGGACGACACCACCGCCGCGCTGCTGGAGTGGTACCGCAGCCAGGGATTCAGCTCCGCGAGCCACCGGCTGCTCAGCGTCATGCCCATGGGGCCGTCCGCCGCCGCCGCGGTGGTGGCCTGGACCGTGGAGCGGCAAGGCCGCGCCCCGTGGAGCTACCACACCGGCTACCACCTGAAAAAGGTGGGCGGCGAATGGAAAATTTACGGCCTGGTGCAGTACGACACCGAGCCGGAACAACAGACTTTCGCGCTGGAACCGGCCGCCGCCAGCGGCGCCGGCTAGCGCGGCCAACCGCCGGGGCAGCGGCAAACCGCCCCTGCAGCACAGCATCAGGCAACGCCTGGGGAGGATATATGCAGACATTTGAAAACATAGGCGTGACCGGACTGAGCGAGGACAAATCGCACAACCCGGACAAGCAATTCCTGCTGTTCAACATGTATCTGCAGCTGAGCCGCATGCCCCCCTGCGAATGGAAGGACTACTTCGCCGAATCCCGCCTCGCGCCGCGCGCCGCCGTATGGCGCAAGGCCTGGGTGGAAGGCGACTGTCTGGTCGTGTACTGCCAGCCGGAAGAGCTGCAGCAGGAAATCGAAATACTGAAGGAAGACCTCGCCGCCGCGAACCGCCAATACCGCCAGCTGCAACAGCTGCGCGGCCAGCGCCGCCGGCAGCAGGAACAGATGGACCAACAGGAAGCCAGCGAGCGCAGTCTCATCCGCCAGCTGGCCCAGCAACTGCGTTTCTAAACCGGGAGAAGCCATGAGCGCCACCGCCTACAGCCTTCTGCGCCAAAGCGCAGGCGGCCGCCGCGCCGCCGCCCAGCATGCCGGCGCCCTCCTCTGCTTCGTGCAGACCGCGCCGGCCGCGGAGCCGCAACAGCATGCCGGGCAGGCCAGCGTCGTGGCCGTCAGCCAGCTGCGCCAGCCGCAGGCCGCGCCTCATCGCCCGCAATACGCAGCCCTTACCGCATAAAACCAACGCCGCGCCCGCGCGCGGCAAGCAATTGAACACATCAGGAGCACTCATGTTGAATTTCGAAGACGCCATCCCCTCCCCGTCCGCAGCCCCCTCCTCCATGGACGCCCATGGCAGCGGCCGCGTCAACGTGGTGGACAAGAAGGTGATCAACGGCACGACCGACGTCAACCAGCTGGTGCCGTTCAAGCACAAATGGGCCTGGGAAAAATACCTGGCCCAGTGCGCCAACCACTGGATGCCGCAGGAAGTGAACATGCAGCGCGACATCGAGCAATGGAAAACCGGCCAGCTGACCGAAGATGAAATGCGCGTGGTCAAGCGCAACCTGGGTTTCTTCGTCACCGCGGACTCCCTGGCCGCCAACAACATCGTGCTGGGCACCTATCGCCAGATCACCAGCCCGGAATGCCGCCAGTTCCTGCTGCGCCAGGCCTTTGACGAAGCCATCCACACCCACGCCTACCAATACATCGTGGAAAGCCTGGGCCTGGACGAAGGCGAAGTGTTCAACGCCTACCACGAAGTGAAGTCCATCCGCGACAAGGACGAATTCCTGATCCCGTTCATCGACGTGCTGTGCAACCCGGAATTCAAGACCGGCACCATCGAAAACGACCAGAAGCTGCTGAAGTCCCTGATCGTGTTCGCCTGCATCATGGAAGGCCTGTTCTTCTACGTCGGCTTCGTGCAAATCCTGGCCCTGGGCCGCCAGAACAAGATGACCGGCGCCGCCGAACAGTACCAGTACATCCTGCGCGACGAGTCCATGCACTGCAACTTTGGCATCGACCTGATCAACACCATCAAGCTGGAAAACCCGCTGCTGTGGACCGAAAGCTTCAAGGCCGAAGTGACCGAGCTGTTCAAGCAAGCCGTAGAACTGGAATACGCCTACGCCGAAGACACCATGCCGCGCGGCGTGCTGGGCCTGAACGCCAGCATGTTCAAGGAATACCTGCGCTTCATCGCCAACCGCCGCATGCAGCAGATCGGCCTGGATCAGCTGTTCCCGGGGGTGAACAACCCCTTCCCGTGGATGAGCGAGATGATCGACTTGAAGAAGGAGAAGAACTTCTTTGAGACCCGCGTCACCGAGTATCAGACTGGCGGGGCGTTGAGCTGGGATTGATTTTACATAGCTCATTGACATAATTCTATGTAAAAGGCACACTTTCGAGTGGCGCTGTTGCACAAATCCTGAACAGGTCGAGGCCCCCCTTTCCCCAAACGGATTTACGCCACCGCCACCGTGCACGGACGGCCCAGCATGCTGAAGCGGTTCAAGATGGCAGCACGCACTTGCAGCTCTGCCACTTGGCTATCGAAGCGACGGGCCGTCACCCTTTCACCCAGCCGTTTGAAGCAACCCATTTTGGTTTCCACCAAGCTGCGGCGATGATACCCGCTCCAGTGCTTCCAGATCGCCCGGCCTAGTCGTTTGGTCGCTCGCAGAATCTCATTCCGAGCCAGCACACCCAGCGAACTTCCTTTCCATGGCCTCGCATTCTTGCGGGTCGGGATGCACCCGATCGCGCCTCGTGCGGCAATCACCTCGTGACATGCCTTGGTATCGAAAGCCCCATCGCCACTCACGCAGGCTATCGGCTCGTCGGCCGGAATTTGCGTCAATAGCGAAGGCAACATTTGCGCATCGCCCTGGCGATTGTCCGTCACCTCGATGGCGCGGATCTGCAGGGTTTCCGCATCGATGCCCAGATGCACTTTGCGCCATTGCCGGCGATATTCGGCGCCATGCTTCTTGGTTTTCCACTCGCCTTCGCCCAGCATCTTGATGCCTGTGCTATCCACCAGCAGATGCAGCGCGCCTGAGCTTTTCTGGTAGGGAATCTTGACCTGCAGCGTCTGCTGCCGCCTGGATAGCGTGCTGTAATCTGGGACGCCCCAGTCCAAGCCCGCCAGCTTGAGCAGACTTTGGATGAAACCGATGGTTTGCCGCAACGCCAGTCCAAACAGGTTTTTGATGGTCAGGCAGAATTGAATGGCGGCATCGCTATAGGTCTGCGTCCGTCCGCGCTTGCCTCGAGGAGTTGCCCGCCATGACATGCTCGTGTCCAGCCAGACGGATAGCGAGCCGCGCTGGATCAGGGCTTTGTTGTAGGCGTTCCAGTTGGTCGTTCGATAGCGTTTTGGAGCGGGCTTGGTCATGCCACTATCTTACCAAGCCGCGGGACGGGCGGATTTGCGCAACAGCGCCTTCTTGACGGCACCCTTCCGGCCATTCTCAAACAAGCAGGCTTAAAAAGCGCGGCGCCTAAATAAATCTGTGTGTGTCGTGATCTGGATGGGCCGCACGGACTGACTGAAGCGCCCCGGTTTTCGCGGAGGCTGTTTTGTGTGAGTCAGACCGGCACGGTCTGCTCGCTCAGACTGCGATAGTAGTTTGCTTCTGCCTCCGCCGGTGGAATGTAACCGATCGGCGCCAGCAAGCGGTGGTGATTAAACCACGCCACCCATTCCAGCGTCGCCAGCTCCACCGTCTCCAGGCTCTTCCACGGCCCTCGCCGGTGAATGACCTCCGCCTTGTACAAGCCATTGATCGTCTCGGCCAACGCGTTGTCGTAGCTGTCGCCCGTGCTACCGACCGAGGGCTCGATGCCTGCTTCGGCCAGCCGTTCGCTGTAGCGGATCGAGACGTATTGCGAGCCGCGATCGCTGTGGTGGATCAAAGCGTCGCGACTCGGCTGCCGCGCCCACAGCGCTTGCTCCAGCGCGTCGAGCACA
>NZ_PQWB01000125.1 GCF_002924365.1 Chromobacterium alticapitis
GCGAGGCTGACAGTAGCGATGCGCCATCAAGGGACGGAGCAGCTCGTAGTAGTGATGAACTCGCTGTAATGGCGGGGGAGCGAAGGGGCTGCGTCATTCGGGTCACGAGTATTGCCAACCGGGAAGCCGGGAGGAGCAAGACAACATGACCAAGCCATTTACGATTTCCAAGGCATGGATCTGGAGAGCCTTTCAGAGTGTGAAAGCAAACGGAGGAGCATCAGGAGTAGATCACGAATCGATTGAAGCATTCGAAGAGCACCTTGGGCGAAACCTGTACAAATTGTGGAATCGGATGAGTTCCGGCAGCTACTTTCCGCCGCCGATCAAAGGCGTCCCGATTCCCAAGAAATCAGGTGGGGTGCGGCTGTTGGGTGTCCCGACAGTGGCCGACCGGGTTGCGCAGACAGCAGTCAAGATGATGCTGGAACCGACGCTGGAGCCGCTGTTTCATCCGGACTCTTATGGTTACCGACCGGGGCGCTCTGCGCTGGACGCGGTGGCCGTAGTGAGGCAGCGATGCTGGAAGTATGACTGGGTTCTTGAATTTGATATCAAAGGACTGTTCGACAACATCGATCACCAGTTATTGCTGAAGGCGCTCAGGAAGCATTGCCAGGAACCGTGGGTGCTGCTGTACGTCGAGCGCTGGCTGAAAGCGCCAATGC
>NZ_PQWB01000126.1 GCF_002924365.1 Chromobacterium alticapitis
GAGGGCGAGTTGCTGCAGAGTCAGGCGCTCGGCCTCGGTCAGTTGTACGGTGCACTTCATGGAGTTCGGTGGTGAGTAGAGTCCGGGTGAGTGCAATCAAGAATCAAACCAATTTGTTGTGGGCACTTAAGTCTTGTTTTCTGTTGTGTGCGTTATCGTACAGACTATTTTAAGGTCGTATGCGAACTTATAGGCTCTTTTAGCATTCTAGGAGAGTGTGAAATGAAAAACGATATTCAGTTGCAACAGGATGTAATGGCTGAATTGAATTGGGACCCTTCGATTAGTTCCAGCCATGTAGGGGTATCTACGAATGATGGTGTAGTAACACTGACAGGACATGTCTGTAGTTATGCTGAAAAGTGGGCTGCGGAACGCGCTGCTCTGCGCGTGGCCGGTGTGAAAGCGTTGGCAATTGAAATGGATGTCGAATTGCCTAACTCCGACCGGCGTGAAGATGCAGATATTTCTCGGTCCGTTGCTCATCTTCTACAGCAGATGACTGAAATACCGAAAGAAGGAATAAAAGTCATGGTAGAAAATGGCTGGGTAACATTGTTTGGTGAGGTGGAATGGGATTACCAGCGCCAAATCGCTAGCCGGATAGTGCGACACTTATTGGGCGTAACTGGTGTAAGCGATAATATTGCCATCACTCCAAAGCTGTCTATGAACGATGTAAAGGACGGTGTGGAGAATGCTCTCCGTCGTCGAGCTATCGCCGACATAGATAGTATTTCAGTGATGATACAGGGAGAGGATGTGATCCTAGATGGTGTGGTACATAGTTGGTCAGAAAGGGAGCTAGCCGAGCATGCCGCATGGGGCATGCCTGGCGTACATCAAGTTATAAACAAAATAAAGGTGTCAATTTAAAATAATTACTCAGCGAGTGTTAAATTTCATTCTCAAAGGAAAAATCATGGAATCATCAAAGTCGGCAGTTTATGTCTACAACACTCATCTTGAAGCAGAGGATGCAATCCGCCTGCTAAGCAAAGGTGGCTTTGACGTAAAAAAATTATCCATAATTGGAAAAGGTTACCATAGCGAGGAAAGTCCTATCGGATTTTATACTACCGGCGATAAGATGAAGATGTGGGGAGGTGTTGGCGCATTTTGGGGAGGTTTATGGGGATTGCTATTCGCGCCCGCTGTTTTCTTTCTACCTGGTTTAGGATTGGTTGCCATGGCTGGCCCGGTAGTTTCGATCCTAGTTAGCGCATTGGAGGGTGCTGCGATTGCTGGCGGGGTTTCTGCACTGGGAGCGGCACTTACCAGGGTTGGTGTTAACGCCGATCAGGTCGTAAAATATGAAACTGCGCTGAAGGCAGATAAGTATGTGTTGGTTGTACACGGCGGAGAGGCGGATGTTGCCAGAGCACAAAGCATTCTGGATATTGCCACTGGATGGAAAGAGGTCCGATAAGTTGCAGTCTGATTTCCACCCTTCCAACGCACACGCCCGCGCCTTGTAAACATTGAAGGATAGTTGCAGCGTAGAGTCTAAAGCGAATCAGCAGCCGGCTCTGATCTGCCCGATGACGGCGCTGTTCACTTGATGGTGGTCATCATCATGTTGGTTTCCAGAAAATCTGGTCATGGGCGCGTACACAGCCAGCCGGTCCATGACCATTTTGGTCTGGATCGCGACGCTGGAGATGAGAGCCGCGGTGGTGCGCATGCTGATGCCGGGCTAGTGCTTGCCAGTCCGATCCAGACGCGCCCGCAAGGCCTGCAGCTCGTCCAACAGATCCAGCACCAGCGCCACGCCAGAGGGATTGATCTCTAGATCGCGCGACAAGCGCCACGCTACCTGTGCGCGCCTCAAGGCATCGCCACGGAAACGCCAATTCTGCGGCGACTCGCCCAGCGGCTCCAGCACGCCCTCCCGCACCCAGCGAACAACAAAGGCCTCTTCGGCATGACTGGCCTGGCACAGTTCAAGCAACGTCAGCTCCAGTTGCTCCTCCACCACCACGCCCTGAGTCACTGCCGGCTGGTTCTGATCCATGATGGCTATCCTTTCAACGCGCTGCGCGGATTGAAGTCAAAGGCATGAGCCATGGCCTGGTAGGCGGCACGCTCCCGCTCGCCCGCCACCGGCGGCAAGGCTATCGTCAACGCCACATATAAATCGCCCGGCACGGCGCTGGGAATGCCGCGCCCCTTCAGGCGCAATTGTTTCCCGGCCTGGGATCCCGGTGGGATCTTGAGCTGAACCGGACCATCAGGCGTGGGCGCTTCCACGGATGCGCCAAGCGCCGCCTCCCACGGCGACACCGGCAGCTCCAGGAAAACATCGCGCCCTTCGACTCGAAACAGCCGATGGCGCTTGAATTCGATTTCCAGATACAAATCGCCGGCCGGCCCGGCGCCGGGCGCCGCGCCACCCTGTCCGGCCAGGCGCAGATGTTGCCCTGCCCGTATGCCTTTGGGGATGGCCACCGACAAGGTGCGCGTCTGCAGCACCACATGGCCATCGGCAGTCTGGGTCGGCATGCGCAACTCTACGCTGCGTTGGCAGCCTTGGTAGGCATCTTCCAGATCAATCTGCACTTTGGCGTGATGATCCCGACCGACGCCATGGGCATGACGGTGCCCGCCGCCGCGCGCACGCCGGCCAAACAAGGATTCGAAGAAATCGTCCTGATCGGTCGTGCCGCCGCCGAAATCGCGGCCATGAAACTCGAAGCCGCTGTCCCAATCAGGTGGTGGTTGGAAGTCCTGTCCGCTTTTCAGATCGCTGCCCATCAAATCATAGGCAGCGCGCTTCTCAGGGTTCTTCAATACCGCGTAGGCCTCGCCGAGTTCCTTGAAGCGCGTCTCCGCATCCGCCTCCTTGCTGACGTCCGGATGGAATTTCCGCGCCAGCTTGCGATATGCCTGCTTGACCTCATCCTGCGTGGCGGTGCGCGCAATGCCCAGCGTTTCGTAATAGTCGTGGAACTTCATGGCTGTGCGCTCAGGTCGCGGCCCCATCGTCTCATGATTGCCTGGCTAAGCGACACGCCACGCTGCATGATCAGCTCCATTATTTGGCACCTTATAACGGCCGACCTTGGATAAAACGCACCAGTATCGCCACGACTGCCAACAACAAAAGAATATGGATGAAGCCTCCCATTGTGAAAGCCGTCATCAAACCCAAAGCCCACAAGACCAGCAAGGTGACAATGACAATTTCAAACATGGCACTCTCCCGGACAAACGTCGAAACTGGAAGATAAACGCAGTCCACATGACGCCCTCCATCAAAGGAATCGCGGCGGAGGCCAAACCGCCAAAGCGATCTGGGATCGCCTGTCGCGCCGCCCGCAGGGTGGCGGCGACCTGCCGCCATGTGATGCCGCGATGAATTGCGCGCCAAACCCGCGGGCGGCTGATTCAGTCATCCATCGGCCAATCGCCGTCAACCGTTTCGTACTCCTCCAGATCGTGCTGAATCGCCTCGTCAAACGGGTCGTAGATCTCGGTAGTGAAACTGAAGTACTCGGTGGAGCCCGGCAGTATCTTCCGCGTCGGTAACCCGGTTTCGGGTAGCGACTTGATATCTTCTTCAGGCAACCAGAACATGTCGCCATCGCTATCGTGTTGAACAAGCGGGTCCATGATCATGCTCCTATGAAGCAAACCCCCCGCGACATTGCAAGAGGTCGGCATCGTTACCATGAAGGTGAGAAGGCAGAATGTCTGTGCGCTATCCAACTAAGCGGGGATGCGTATGGCTTACCCGGGGCAGGCCAATGTGCGCAGCATGGCAATAGGATTGGCACAGACGCCTCTTCGTGACAGCGCTGCCGCAAGCTGTAAAACCTGCGGCAACGGGGCCAGGGCCACATCCGGATTATTTAGTCGAGTCCGCGGCCATAGTCGGCCGCCTTGTCGGGCAAAGGCGTTGGCTGGTTCACATGCAGCCACTTGTGCACTTCAATGTCAGGGACCTGCCACAAATGCAAACGATCCATGCTCACCACCAAGCGATTATTCGCGGCATCAAACATAAAGGCGCTCCACGGTACGGCCACCCTTTTGCCGTCAAGGTCCAGCAAGCCGCGAATCGACAATTGCACATAGGCGATGCAGCCCGTTTTCACGTTCAGCATGATTTCCTTGATATCGCCCAGAAACACATTGCGCTGGTTGTAAACGTCGCTGCCGATCAGCGCATTCACCGCCATCAGCTCCACCTGCTCCGCTAACTGCGTATGGCCTTTCACTCGGTACACCCCGTAAATATCGCGCTCTGCATAGTTCATGACCGTCTCCATCGCGAGGCACCAGCATACCCAGCTCCACCTATCTGAACGAGCGAGCTTGGAGCCATCCAGGAACATCGAAGGCAACTCGAGCTGTAAAAAAACCAGAGGCACTGAACTCTTTGTCTGGCCGGACAGCAGGCCAGACTCGCCTCGCTATATCCTGTGCGAGGGCGGCTGGGCAGTCTGTTCGCTAACCCACGCTGGACTGTCACTTGCCACTATCCGCTCCGGCTGTCCACGCCAGCGCCTGGAACTACGCCATCGATAATCAGCGCAAGCAATACCTGATGACGGTGATCAGCCTCATCGTCGGGCTGTCGATCTCCGGCCAAACGTTTTACAGCTTCATCCGGGAGAATCTGGAGAAATGCGGCGCCCTCAAGGCCATCGGCGCCAAAGGACGCGAACTGGTGGTGATGATTCTGTTCATGGCTACTTTCACCGCGGTCACCGGCTTTGGCCTGGACATAGGGCTGATCACGCGGCGGATCACCCTCGCCCCCTCGCCGCGGCCCAACTACGCGGCCATCATCACCTGCTGGAACCTGACGCTGGCCTTTGGCATGGCGGTGATCATCGCCGCTCTCTCCAGCTATTTCGCCATCCGCCGAGTACTGCAAGATAGAGCCATTCGACATCTTCCGCGCTTGAGCGCAATCCAGCTCGCCGCCATGAGCGCGCAAAACTGATTTTTCGAGCCAGCTCACTATCTATGTTGGATAACGCACCGACAACTGCCGGCTTAAGCCTCAAAGTCAGCCTACCAACGCCTCGTAATCCTGCGGGAAGTTGGATGCTAAAAGAGGTTATCATGGACAAGCACAATCAGCAGAACACCTCCCCCAAGGATGCCGCCGCGGCCCAAAAGCCGTGCGCTGACAGCGCCAAGCCAGGCGTTGCTCCCTCCCAAACCAGCGGTCAACAGCGTCCAGCCAGCGCTGCCGCTCCGTGCGCCCCTGCCAAGCAGGCTGGCCACCAAACCGGGCTGGTTCACGAAAGCCATACTGGCTATACCCCACCCAAGGTCTGAACGCGCAGCCACAGCCAACCACAGCACCGACAGCCCGCTTGAGCGCTGATCCCGGATCAGGGTAGCGCGCCACTGGCTCCCGCAACGATTGACTACCTAGCAGCGAATCAGACACAGCGATCGCTCCGCCCTAGGCAGGGCGATCTACGGTTGAGCAGAAGGAGTCGATCATGCTTACCCCATCCATGCAACGCGCAAGCCGCTTTACTCTGTTTCTTGCCTACGCCGCGCTGATCACCGTTTCTACAGGCGCCCGCGGCAATAGCGTCGGCACCATGCCGGACAACCCACCCGCCCCGACGCAAACCATGGGCGATACCTATGCCGAAGGCACCGAGGTGAGCAGCTATGTCACGGACGCCATGATTACCGGCAAAGTCAAAGCCGAGCTGTTCCGAGATCCTGATCTGATCTCGTACGAAATACGAGTGGAAACCGATAACGGTCGAGTCATGCTGAGCGGGCAGGTGGATACCCAGGCCGAGGTTGACCGAGCCGGAGATCTGGCGCTGGGCATCAAGGAGGTCCGGGTCGTCATCAACTATATATGTGTCCGCGGCTCCCAATAGCCACGTCCTCCCCGCCCCGTCCTCACGCGCTCGGGGAGGACATCACAGCCACATCGGCTCCTGAATGTGCATGCATCAACGGGTGCCTCGCCTTATTACCCAGCGACTGATAGAAGCTCGACATACCGTGAAGGAAGGCATAGCTCCAGGCCGAAAATCTCCCTTCCGGCACAGTCCCGCGTCGGCTATGTTCGCTGGCGAACAGTGACCGTTACCGCTGCCGAATATGATGGGCACTGAAACTCACCATGCCCATGGCTTGCGAAACAAAGCGCCATAACTTCTACGCCATAGCATTCAAGGAGAGTCTCAAACCCCTTTCAAGGAGTTCCACCATGATCCATCCCCTACGAAATCTACAGAAAGTCCTGTTACTGGCCGCCACCGCGCTGATGCTGTGTCTGGCCAGCGCCTATACCCAGGCCGAATCGGCGCGCGATCTGGATGAGGCCGCCCTGCAATCGCTGCACATGCTGTATCAAACGAGCCCTGCGGCGGAAAGTCTCTCCCACAAGGCCTCCGCCATCCTGGTGTTTCCCAAGATTGTCAAAGCTGGGCTGATCTTTGGCGGCGCATACGGCGAAGGCGTGCTGCTGGAAGGAGGCCACCCCAACGGCTATTACAACTCAGTTACCGCATCTTGGGGCTGGCAGGCCGGCGCGGAATCCTATGGCTATGTGGTATTTCTGATGAATCAGAAAGCCATCCGCTATCTGAAAAAGTCTATGGGTTGGGAAATCGGCACGGGCCCCAGCGTGGTCGTGGTTGATGCCGGCACGGCGAAAAACTTGAGCTCGACGACATTGCGCAACGACGCCTATGCTTTCATCTTCGACCAGCAAGGCCTGATGGCTAGCCTGAGCATAGAAGGCACCAAGATTTCGCTCATCAAGCGTTAAGCCCAGCCCATCCCAATCTGATGCCGCTTGTCATATACCTCAAAATGTCTTTGACATATTCATCTAACAAATGGGCCCGTCATCAGCTGCTTAGTCCAGCTTCGAGCGCCGCAGCAGTGCGGCGCGCTTGAGGGCGAAATCGCGTTTAGCCTGTTCGTGTGGAATGCCGGCGCGCGGATCATCCAGCGCAGCTTGGACGGCTTGGCGAACGTACTCGTTATAAGAAATCGTCGATTCTGAAGTGAGGGGGATGGGCTCTGGCCGTTGCATGGGGTCTTCTCCTGACTTTCGCTGCTAGTGAATCTCAAAAGGGGCTTTGGTACCGGGACGTTTACCTTTGAGGCACTGCCGTCGGCATCACCTCGAAAAATGAGCAAGACTACATCACGCTCACCGACATGGTGCAGCACTTCAAGGGTGGCAGCGCGCTGATCGAGCAATGGCCGCAGAACAAGGATGCTGTTCCTGGAGGTAACCCTGCGAATTTCGCAACATTATGGTTCCGATCACATTGGTTTCCATCAGGCTGCGGCGATGATAGCCGCTCCAGCTCTTCCTGATCGCTCTGAGCGCCACGCCAGTTATGTGAGACCGGTGTGGCGCTCATTTACTACCCCTGTGTTGCCTGTAGTTTGCGCATAGAATCTCCTTTCAGTTCAATGCGATGGGCGCTATGAACCAATCGATCAAGAATGGCATCAGCTATAGTCGGCTCGCCGATGTAGTCATGCCAGCCGCTCACAGGTAGTTGAGAAGTAAGCGAAAAGCCGAGGCGGTGATTCCTACCCGGAAGAATGCCAAGCCGTGGAAGGAAAATCGGTTGGACGCCTATGTCCGAAACGAGATACTGCGTGCTACCGGGCGCCTGGGCACTGTCGCGAAATTAGCATTTCGTCATGAATTCCTACGCGCCGCGTGATATAATCTCGCCATAAACCATTGATCCATATGACGAAATGAATACAAAGCCCATCCCCTCAATATTCCAATTCGATCTATAAAATCCATCAGCTCATCACTTCCGTGGATTTCATCGATCGCCATCGACAAACCGCTCGCGATTTCACCCGTCGCGCCATCTTCACCTTCGACCGCGTGGTCGGCGTACTGCTCGTCAACCTGATGCACTCCTTGCAGGTCGAGCTCGACCAGTTCTTCTCCCGCCTTCCGCTTCCCTCCGGCCGCCGCGCCAACGACGACGCCTTCCGCATGGCGCGCAAGAAGCTGCGCTGGCAAGCCTTTGTCGAACTCAATCAAGCCGTGCTGGCAGAC
>NZ_PQWB01000127.1 GCF_002924365.1 Chromobacterium alticapitis
GCATCATGCACATACCCAGCGCGTATCGAATAGGCGTGGACGGCGGCGGCACCGGCACTCGGTTGCGCCTGGAAACCGCCCAGGGCCAGGCCCTGGCGCAGGCCGAAGGCGCGGGTTCCGCCCTCTCGCAAGGCATTGAGCCCGCCTGGCGCGTCATCCTAGCCCTGCTGAACCAGGCTTTCGTCCAGGCGGGGCTGGCCAGCGCCGAACCCGCCGCCTGCGCCATCGGCCTGGGGCTGTCCGGCGTGCATAACCGGCAATGGGCGCAGCAGTTCCGCGATCTCGCGCCCGGATTCGCCCTGCTGGAACTGGCTACCGACGGCTACACCACCCTGCTAGGCGCGCATGGCGGCCAACCCGGCGTCATCGTCGCGCTCGGCACCGGCAGCATAGGCGAAGCGCTGTATCCGGATGGCAGCCACCGCGAAGTGGGAGGCTGGGGCTACCCTAGCGGCGACGAGGC
The DNA here is from genome assembly GCF_002924365.1 of Chromobacterium alticapitis. Taxonomy (GTDB): domain Bacteria; phylum Pseudomonadota; class Gammaproteobacteria; order Burkholderiales; family Chromobacteriaceae; genus Chromobacterium; species Chromobacterium alticapitis. The sequence goes on from NZ_PQWB01000127.1 coordinate 464, forward strand.
CAGCGGCGCCTGGCTAGGCCAGCGCGCCGCGCAGCTGACTCAGATGGCGCTGGACGGCCGTTGCGCGCACGGCGCGCTGACCCGCGCGGTGCTTGAATTCGTCGGCGGCAGCTGGCAAGCGATGATGCACTGGAACGGCGGCGCCGGCCCGGCGCGCTTCGCCCAGCTCGCGCCGCTAGTCATCGCCGCGGCGCGCACCGACCCGGAAGCCGACGCGCTGCTGCGGCAGGCGGGCGAGGACGCCTGGAGCATCGCCCGCGCGCTGGACCCGGAAGGCGAATTACCAGTCGCGCTGTGCGGCGGCCTAGGGCAGGCCCTGCGCGACTGGCTGCCGCCGGGCTTTCGCCAGCGCCTGGTTTCGGCCCAGGGCGACTCGGCGGCCGGCGCCTTGCTGCTGCTCCGCGCCAAGAGCCCGCTCCAGCCCTCGCCAGCATAGCGCAGCCGGCAGGCCATTCACGACAAGAAGGGAAAGAATATGAAAACACAAAGTCTGCCGCTGGCGCTGCTGGCCTGCTGCCTGGCCGCGACGGCCCACGCGGAAAAGATCAAGCTGGAGTTCTGGACCGATTCGCTGCAGCCCACTTTCAACGGCTATTTCGCCAGCGTCAAAAAAAACTATGAAGCCCAGCACCCCAATGTCGAAGTGCAATGGGTGGACGTCTTCAACGAAAACTTCGAGACCAAGCTCAACGCGGCCATCGCCGCCGGCAAACCGCCAGCCCTGGTCAACCATGACGTGCCCCGCCTATTCAAATACGCCCAAAAAGGCACGCTGATCCCGCTGAACGCCGCGCTGGGCGCGGACAAGACAGCCTACCTGCCTAATGCGCTGGACGATCTGACCTTCGGCGGCAAATTGTACGGCCTGCCCTGGTACAACAATATCAATGTGCTGGTGATCAACGGCGGCCTGTTCAAGAGGGCTGGGCTCGATCCCAAGCAAGCGGTAAACAGCCTGGAGCAGGAGCTGGCGCTGGCCAAGACCATCAAGGCCAAGACCGGCGTGCCAGGCCTGCTGCCGCAGCTAGGCCAGATAGACGGCATCATGCTGGGCCAGGGCCTGCCGCTGATCGCCAACGGCAAGGCCGTATTCAACAGCCCGCGCCATGTCGCGCTGATCCGCCAGTTCGCAGACGCCTACAAGGCCGGCGCGCTGGCCAAGGACAATCTGTTCGCCGACGACAACTACCAGGCCAGCGTCAAGCTGTACAACAGCGGCCGGCTGGCGATGATGGAAACCGCGCCCACCGCGGCCCAGCGCACCCAAAGCGACGCGCGCGCCATCTATGCCGCCACCGTGGTGCAGCCCGCGCCGCTCGGCCCTACCAAGATCGCCCAAGGCGGCTATCTATTCAGTTGGGCAATCTCCAAGGGACTGCCGGCGGCCACCGAACGCGAGGCGATCAGCTTCGCCAAATTCCTGACCGCAGACAAGCAGCAGCTAGCCTTCTCCAAGGTGACCGGCGCCACCTTCCCCTCCACCCAGCAAGCGCTGACCGACGGCTACTTCGTCAAGACCTCGTCCGGCGGCGCCATCGAGGACTCGCGCATCCAGGGCGCCAAGGTGGCGCGCAATATCCGCACCCTGGTGTTGACCGGCGTGCCGAACATCGCCGATCTGAAAAAGAACCTGGTTGACAATGTGGAGGCCGCCGTCACCGGCAAGAAAGACGCCAAACAGGCGCTGGACGACGCCGCAGCCTTCTGGAACCGGCAATTGAAATAAGCATTCGGAGTCCATCTCCTCTCCTTGCCCCTCCTCGTCTCCGGGAGGGGCCTTTTTCCGTCCCCTCCGGACAGACACGATGAAGACCTCGTCCCGCAACGCCTGGCTGTTTCTGTCACCCGCCCTGCTGCTGATGGGCGCGTTCACGTTCTGGCCCTTGCTGTTCGGCGGCTATGTCGCCTTCACCCGCTACGATCTGATCTCGCCCCCGCAATGGGCGGGCCTGGACAACTTCTGCTATCTGCTGGGCGACCCAGTGTTCTGGCAGGCCATGGCCAATTCGCTGCGCTACTTGCTGGTGGTGCCGCTCATTCAGCTGTCCGGCATCGCGCTGGCCGTGCTGGTCAACCAGAAGCTGCCCGGCATCAAACTGTTCCGCGCCGCGCTCTATCTGCCCGTGGTCACCACGGTGTCCGTGGTGGGCATCATGTGGAACTGGATGTACGCCGACTACGGCGTGCTGAACAGCGCATTGCACTGGCTGCGGCTGCTGGCGCCGGAACACGACATCGGCTTTCTCAGCGATGAGGACCTGGCGCTGTATTCGGTGATGTTCGTCACCTATTGGCGCGGCATAGGCTATTACATGGTGCTCTACCTGGCCGGCCTGCAAGCCATCCCGGCTGAAATGCAGGAAGCGGCGCGGCTGGACGGCGCCAACGGCTGGCAACGCTTCTGGCGCATCACCCTGCCTATGCTGAAGCCCACCATTCTGTTCTGCAGCCTGATGTCCACGCTGGACGCGTTGAAGGCTTTCGAGGAAGTGCTGGTGATGACGCGCGGCGCGCCACTGAACGCCACTTACACCGCGCTGTATTACGCCTTCCATCAAGGCTTCAACCAGTTGGATTTCGGGCGCGGCAGCGCCGCCGGGCTAATGCTGACCCTGGTCTGCCTGCTGCTGGCCTGGCTCAACTTCCGGCTGATTCGGGCCGATCACCGCTGAGGACCGCATGACCACGCTCGCCCTGCCCCGCCGCGCCGCGCGCCGACCACTACGCCGCCTGCCGGATTTTCTCCTGCTACTGGCGCTGTCCTTCGCCTGTTGCTACCCCTTCATCTGGACGCTGGGCATCGCCATCGGCAATGGCGAGCAGGTGTTCGATTTCCCGCCGCCGCTATGGCCCAAAGACGCCGGTTGGCGGCATTTCACCGCGGTATGGGACGCCATCCCGCTGGGACGCTTTTTCTGGAATTCGCTGTGGATTTCCGGCATGACCACCGCCGGCACGCTGATCGTGTCCAGCCTGGCCGGCTTTGCCCTGGCCAAGCTGCGCTTCCGAGGCCGGCAATTGGCTTTCTACGCCATTCTCGCCACCTTGCTCCTGCCCAGCGAGATTAACTTCATCAGCAATTACGTCACGATCTCGCGACTGGGGCTGGACGACACCCGGCTGGGCGTGGTGCTGCCCTCCCTGGCCGGCGCTTTCGGCATCTATCTGATGAAGCATGCCTTCGAGGAGATACCGGACGAAATCATAGACGCTGCGCGCATGGATGGCGCCAATGACTGGCAGGTGTTCAGCCGCATCTGCCTGCCGCTTTCCCTGCCCTATCTCGCCACGCTGGGGATTTTCACCCTGGTATGGTCATGGAACGTCTATGTCTGGCCCAGCGTGGTATTGAAGACGCCTGATCTGTATCCGCTATCGGTGGGCGTGCTGTATTTGAAAGGCACGTTCGCCACCTCCACCCGCATGGTGGCAGCCGGAGCGGTGTTGGCCATCCTTCCGGTGCTGACGGTGTTTGTGTTCTGCCAGCGCTATTTCATGCGCGGCATGGACGGGGCCGTGAAGTAAACAGCCGCCCCGTCGCGTCAATCGAGTTCCCAGCCGGGCGGATAGGCGGGATAGGTCACCCAGTAACTCAGCGATTCGCTGTCCAGCGTATCGCTCCATTGATAGATCCCCGCCCCGTTGAAATACAGCACGGGCTTGCGATCCACATAGCCGATCACGGATGCCCGATTGCAATAATAAGGCGAACCCAGCATATCGCTGATCGACAGTTCGTCCACGCTGGTCAGCGCGGAAACATCGTCAGTCAAGTAGCCTGCGGGCTTGCCCTCTGGCCCAGCACTCTGTCCTAGTTCAAACAGTTCATCATCAGACATTTTGCTGAGATGCCTGGACACAATGCTCGCAAACGCACCCCGGAAAGACAGCAGCGCTGATGAGACCGTATTGGATTGATTTTTCTTCATTTTTCGCCACGAAACAGTAACAAAACCAAATTAAGCAAAGGTGCCGAAATCATATCCGCATCAAACAATCAGCATGACGAAAAAATAACAATTCACAATTCATACGAAAAATGCTAGGGTATGACGCGTCCGTTTAATTTGTACTAGAAAGAACATTTCGGATGTGGCCAATAAAATCCAAGCTGATCAGCCGTGAGTTGATTGAAACCGTAATTCGAGACAGCAAAGGCATGCCCAGGAAACGCATCCCCATCCTGGTCCACGACAGCTACGAAGAAATGCCGCAACGCTTCGCCAACTGCTTGGCGGCGGAGTCTTACATACGACCCCATCTGCATGAAGATGAAAACCAATGGGAGCTCGTCGTCTGGCTCGCCGGCGAGATGCTTGTGGTCATTTTCGACGAGCGCGGCGCGATACAGCAGAAGATAGAGCTGAGCCAGTCCAAAAACAGAGTCTTTGAAATCGCGCGCAATCAATACCATGCCTACATCCCCCTGACCGATTGCGCATATTTCGAAATAAGAAATTGCCAGTTCACGCCCGGCAGCGACCGCAGATACGCCGACTGGGCGCCGGAAGAAAACAGCGCAGACGCCGCGCCCTATATCGAGTGGATAAAGCAAGCGGAGATCGGGCATAGATATGGATGATTTCAAGCAATACCTTCAAATCATCAATCAAAGCCCCACGCCCACATTCTGGAAAAATTCCGAGTTGTACTTCATTGGATGCAACAAGGAATTTCTAACCATGGTAGGCGTAGCCGATATCGATGCGCTCGCCCGCAGGAAAGACATCAGCCTGCCTTGGGCCAGCAATTGGGAGGCATATCAAAAAGACGATATGCATGTCTTGCAAACCGGCGAACCGATCTCCAGGCTGGAGGAAATACCCTCGAGCGATGGCGGCGTAATTTTATCCGAAACCACCAAGCACCCCATATGGGAAGATGGAAAAATAATCGGCATAGTCGGCTTCTGCAAGGATGTAACGCTGGAGAAGCGGTTGCAAGAAGTGGAGTCGGAGAAGCAAATTGAGAAGATCAACTCAAAGCTGACCGACCTGCTTGAAAAATTCGTGAATGACGCCCATCTGTGCAAGCTGGAAATCATCAATGAAAGACTCGGCCTGCGTCACAATGAGATCAAGACCAGCCTAAGCGGCGACATCACGCTAAGCAAACGCGAAGTGGAAATCATTTACTACCTCTCCCTCTATAAAAGTCCCAAAGAGATATCAAAAATACTATCTCTGGTGCACGACAAAGAAATCTCCGTCCGCTCAGTGCAAACCATAATAAGCGACAAGCTGTATTTGAAATTCGACGTCCACACCACAGGACAACTCATAGAACGAGCCGCGGCGCTCAATTTAATACCGCTGCGCATGCCCAGCTGAGCGCGCCGCCTCAATCCCGCCAGGGCGCGCTACGAAGCGATGGCCGCTCCGGCAAATCAACAAAAGGGTCGGCAATTCGCGCCGGCGCCGGCCCAGTACCACGCTTCGCCAGACCACGCGACGCCCCCATCGCAGCCACTCATTGATTCCTCGCGCCAGCCCGGCGCATGCCGCGCCACGGCGCTAGCAGTGAATTTCATCCGCCCTTGCCTGTCGAACACCCCGCTTGATAGTCCCGATTCATCCAGACGATAAAACTTACTCAATGGCAATGCCGCATTGCCGGAACTAAGCTGGACTCTGCGCCAACCTCCCACCCTCAAACCCTCAGGAGAGAACGATGAACCAGGAAATGAAGTGTCCCTTCGCCGGCATGCATGGCGGCAATACGCTGGCGGGCGCCCGCGGCAATCGCGACTGGTGGCCGAATCAATTGAACCTGAACATCCTGCGCCAACATGCGCCCGCATCCAGCCCCATGGACGAGGGCTTCAATTATGCCGCGGCTTTCCGGCAGCTGGACTATCCGGCGCTGAAGCGGGATCTCAAGGCGCTGATGACCGCGTCGCAGGACTGGTGGCCCGCCGACTGGGGCCATTACGGCGGCCTGTTCATCCGCATGGCCTGGCACAGCGCCGGCACCTACCGCACCGCCGACGGCCGCGGCGGCGCAGGCAGCGGCAACCAACGCTTCGCCCCGCTGAACAGCTGGCCGGACAACGGCAACCTGGACAAGGCGCGCCGCCTGCTATGGCCGATCAAGCAGAAATACGGCGACAAGCTGTCCTGGGCCGACCTGATGATACTGGCCGGCAATGTGGCGATGGAATCCATGGGCTTCAAGACCTTCGGCTTCGGCGGCGGCCGCGAGGACATCTGGCAGCCGGAAGAAGACATCTACTGGGGCGCGGAGCAAAGCTGGCTCGCCACTAGCGACAAGCCCAACAGCCGCTATTCCGGCGAACGCCAGCTGGAAAATCCGCTAGCCGCCGTGCAGATGGGGCTGATCTACGTGAATCCGGAAGGGCCGGACGGCAAGCCGGACCCGGCGGCATCCGGCCGCGACGTGCGCGAAACCTTCGCCCGCATGGCGATGAACGACGAGGAAACCGTGGCCCTGGTGGCCGGCGGCCACACCTTCGGCAAGGCCCACGGCGCCGGCGATCCGGCGCTGGTGGGGCCAGAACCGGAAGGCGCGCCGCTGGAGGCGCAAGGCCTGGGCTGGATCAACCGCTTCGGTTCCGGCAAGGGCGTCCACGCCACCACCAGCGGCATAGAAGGCGCGTGGAAGCCCAATCCCACCACTTGGGACAACGGCTACTTCGACATGCTGTTCGGCTATGAATGGGAGTTGACCAAAAGCCCGGCCGGCGCGCACCAATGGGTGGCGAAAAACGTGAAGCCGGAACACCTGATCCCCGACGCGCACGATCCCTCCCAAAAACACCCGCCCATGATGACTACGGCGGACCTGTCGCTGCGCTTCGACCCAATCTACGAACCGATCGCCCGCCGCTTCCACCAGAATCCGCAGACCTTTGCCGACGCCTTCGCCCGCGCCTGGTTCAAGCTGACCCACCGCGACATGGGGCCCAAGATCCGCTACCTGGGGCCGGAAGTGCCGGCGGAAGACCTGATCTGGCAAGACCCCATTCCCGCAGTCGACCACCCATTGATCAACGAGCGGGACATCGCCGCGCTGAAGGCCGAAATCCTGGCATCCGGCCTGTCCGTCGCCGAACTGGTCTCCACCGCCTGGGCTTCCGCCTCTACTTTCCGCGGTTCGGACAAGCGCGGCGGCGCCAACGGCGCACGCATCCGCCTGGCCCCGCAAAAAGACTGGGAGGCGAACCAGCCCGCGCAGCTGGCGCGCGTGCTGGCCGCGCTGGAAACCATCCGCCGCGAATTCAACGCGACGCAGAGCGGCGGCAAGCAAGTGTCGATGGCTGACTTGATCGTGCTGGCCGGCGGCGCTGCGGTGGAAGCCGCGGCCAAGGCTGCCGGCGTGGAGATCGGCGTGCCCTTCGCGCCGGGCCGAGCCGATGCCATCCAGGAGCAGACCGACGTCGAATCGTTCGCCGCGCTGGAACCGCAAGCTGACGGCTTCCGCAACTACCAGCAAAAGCGCTTTTCCGCGCCGGCGGAAGCGCTGCTGCTGGACAAAGCGCAGTTGCTGACCCTGAGCGCGCCGGAGATGACCGTGCTGGTGGGCGGCTTGCGCGCGCTGGGCGCCAATGCCAGCCAGTCACGACTGGGCATGTTGACGAGGCGGCCCCATGTCTTGAGCAATGACTTCTTCGTCAATCTGCTGGACATGGGCACCGCATGGCGGCCGGCGTCGGATGCGTCCGAAACGTTCGAAGGCATCGACCGCGCCAGCGGCGAGCTGAAATGGACAGCCAGCCGCGTGGACTTGGTCTTTGGCTCCAACTCGCAATTGCGCGCGCTGGCCGAAGTCTACGCCCAGGACGGCGCCCAGGAGAAATTCGCGCGCGACTTCGTCGCCGCCTGGAGCAAGGTCATGAACCTGGACCGCTTCGACCTGCGTTAAGTCCCCTCAGGCCTCGCCGCCGCGCCACCCGCGGCGGCCCACATCGCCTTCGCCAAGCCCGCCGGCCGCTCCTATCAAAGAGGCGGCCGGCGGGCTTTTGCCTGTTCGACCACTTCCAGATTAAGGATCGTATTGTCAGACAATAGCGCCTCCATTAATCTGGTCCGTACGGCCGCGTTCAAACAAGCGGCCGAACATACAACAGGACAAGAGGACCACCCACCGATGAATGCCCGCTCGCTCAACCCGCCCTCCGCCCGCCGGCTAGGCCGGCAGGACTACAAAACGCTCTCGCTGGCCGCGCTCGGGGGCGCGCTGGAATTCTACGATTTCATCATTTTCGTGTTCTTCGCCGTGGTGCTGGGCAAGCTGTTCTTCCCGCCCAGCATGCCGGACTGGCTGAGCCAGCTGCAAACCTACGGCATTTTCGCCGCCGGCTATCTGGCGCGGCCGCTGGGCGGCATCGTGATGGCTCATTTCGGCGACCTGTTCGGCCGCAAGCGCATGTTCACGCTGAGCATCCTGCTGATGGCCCTGCCCACCCTGGCCATGGGCATGCTGCCCACCTACCACGACATCGGCATCGCCGCGCCGCTGCTGCTGCTGACGCTGCGCATCCTGCAAGGCGCGGCCATCGGCGGCGAAGTGCCCGGCGCCTGGGTGTTCGTGGCCGAGCACGCGCCCGAGCGCCACACCGGCTTCGCCTGCGGCGTCATCACCTCCGGCCTGACCATAGGCATACTGCTGGGCTCGCTGATCGCCACCGCGGTCAACCTGGCCTTCAGCCAGCAGCAGATCGCGCAATGGGCCTGGCGCGTGCCCTTCCTGATAGGCGGCGTGTTCGGCATGGTAGCCATGCAACTGCGGCAATGGCTGCGCGAAACCCCCGTCTTCGCGGAAATGAAGACGCTGAAGAAACTGTCGCGCGAGCTGCCGCTGAAGACGGTGCTCAAGCAGCACAAGACCAGCGTGGCCCTGTCCATGTTCCTGACCTGGTTCCTGGCCATCGCCATCGTCGTGGCAATCCTGATGGCGCCGGCCTATTTGCAGAAGCAATTCAACATCCTGCCGGTGGATTCGCTGCGCGCCAACAGTCTGGCCGTGGTCGCGCTGTCCTGCGGCTGCCTGGTGGCCGGCTGGCTGGGCGACCGCCTCGGCAGCGGCCTTACCTTGCTTGGCGGTAGCCTGTTGCTCGGAGTCTGCAGCCACTTGTTCTACGCCGGCATGGCGCTGGACAGCAGCCAACTGTACCCGCTGTACACGCTCCTGGGATTCAGCGTGGGCATAGTCGGCGCGGTGCCGCTGGTGATGGTGCGCGCTTTCCCGGCCGCCGTGCGCTTTTCCGGCTTGTCGTTCTCATACAATGTCGCCTATGCCTTCGCCGGCGGCCTGACGCCCATCCTGCTGTCCATCTGGCTCAAGTACGACTCGATGGCGCCGTCGTATTACCTGACGGTCCAGTGCCTGATCGGCACCGCCGCCGGCGCCTACTTGATATGGCGGGAAAAGAAGGGCGGCCTGGCCGCGATACAGGACTAAGGCGCCGGCAAGGCCGCGCCGTCCGGCGGCGGGGTCCATATCGTTTCCTCAGCCACCAGCGGCAGCCTAGCCGCCGGATTCTGGCGGTAGAACAAAGTCAACTGCCGGTACAGCTCCGGATAATCCCGCGCCACCAGGTGCGGGATTTCAAAGAAAGCCTCGCTAAGCACGGCGAAGAACTCGGCCGGGTTTTCGCTGGCGTACGGATCCAGCCAGCCTTCCGCGCCATGATCCACCTCCCGGCAAAACTGGCGGTAGGCGTGGTTCCATTGCTGACTCCACAGCTTGCGGTCCATGCCCTTGTGCAGCGGCGGCGCGCCGTTGGCGGGACCGTCCAGCATGTCGAACTGGTGAGCCACTTCGTGTATCACCACATTCCAGCCATCCAGCAGCGGCGATTCATTGACGTCGGGCCAGGAAAACACCAATGGCCCCTGGTAATGGGCCTGCCCTATCAGCACCTGCTCCGCCTCGTGCGACAGGCCCATGCCATCCTGCCAGCGGCTGCGCACCACGAATGGCGCGGGGTACAGCACCGCCTCGCGCCAGTTGTCGTAGGCCCGCATGCCCAGATTCATGCCCGGCAGCGCCATCTGCAAAGCCAGCCGGCAGCGCATGGCGTCATCCACCTCCATGTCTTCCAGCCCGGTGACGGCCTTGGCCCGCAGCAGCTCGCCGGCCAGCCTGGCCAAACGGTCCGTCTCCTCGGTCGACAAGCCTCTCAGCAGCGGCATGGCGCCGGCCTCCGCGCGCAAGCGCGACAGCAACGCCGGCGGTATCCGCTTGCCGAGCAGGCTGCGCATCCAGTCTTTCAGCATGAACTCTTGGCCCGTAATCGCGTCAGTCATTTATACCTTAGGGCGGAAGGCGGGCAATTCAATGCCTCCATCCGCGATACAGGAGACACCTTGATGACGCTTCCCCAATGGCACAACCTGATGCTGAACCCGCTGGCCGCGTTCGGCGTCCTGCTGGCGCTGGGCGTGATAGGCGGCCAGATCGCCGTGCGCGTGGCGCGGCTGCCGGCCATCACCGGCTATATCGTCACCGGCCTGATCATCGGCCCCTACAGCCTGAATCTGCTGAACCAGCAATTGCTGAACGAGGCCGCCTTGTTCGTGCAGCTGGCGCTGGGCATCGCCCTGTTCGAAGCCGGCCGCCGCGTGGACCTGCGCTGGCTGCGCGTGGAAAAAACCTTGCTGGCCACCTCGCTGCTCTACTGTCTGCTAGTATTCGGCGCTTTGTTCGCGCTATTGAGCGGCGGAGGTTTCGGCGCGCCGGCCAGCCTGATGCTGGCTTCGCTAGGCATGGCCACCTCGCCCATCGTGGTGCTGGAAATCGCGCGCGAGTCGCGTGCCGACGGCCAGGTCAGCGAGCGGCTGCTGACCGCCACCGCGCTGTCCAGCCTGCTGGCGATGACAGGCTTCGCGCTAGCCCTGTCATACAGCCATTTGTCCGCCGATCACAGCGTGGAGGACGGCATCCTGACGCCAGGCTGGCTGCTCCTGGGATCCGTGGCGCTAGGCCTGGCCGCGGGGCTGGCCACTACCCAGCTCAACCGCTGGCTGGGCGGCCACCAGCGCGAGGCGCAGCGCGTGCTGTTGTTCGGGCTGATCGCGCTGGTCGTCGGCCTGGCCGACATGCTGCAGCTGCTGGCCATGCTCGCCCTGCTGATAGCCGGCATGAGCACGCGCAATCTGCGCCACGGCTACACGGTCAGCGAACCAGGCATCCTGTCCCTGAGCCATGTCTTCACCGTCGCCTTTTTCGTGTCAGCCGGCGCCCAGCTATCGCCCCAAGCGCTGGCCGCGCACTGGCAGCTGGCCCTGCTATGCCTGCTGTTGCGCTGCGGCATAGGCATGCTGGTATGGTGGCTGGCCGCGCGCGGCAATGGCCTGTCGCGCAAGCAAGGCGCCTTGCTGGGCCTGGCGCTGAGCCCGATGAACAGCGGCTCCTCTTTGCTGCTGGGCCTGGGCATGCTGTCGCTGGGCGAAGCCGCCCAAAGCTTCAGCGCGGCGCTGATGGCCGCGCTGCTGATCAACGAAATCTTCGCCCCCATCCTGAGCCGCCTGGCGCTGCGCCTGGCCGGCGAAACCGCGGGAGCCAGCCATGCTTGAATTCACCCAAAGCCAGCCGCTCACTCTGGGCGTGGAGCTGGAGCTGATGATATTGAACCGGCGCGACTACAACCTGACGCGCGGCTCGGACGACCTGTTGCTGCAAGTCGACCGCAAACCGCACGGCTTCGACATCAAGCCGGAAATCACCCAGGGCATGATAGAGATAGGCACCGCCGTCCACAGCGACGTCAACGCTATGCTGGACGAGATTCTCGCCATCCGCGCGCTGCTGGTGGCCAGCGCGCACAAGCTGAACCTGGGCCTGGCCGGCGGCGGCGCCCACCCGTTCCAGCACTGGGACGACCAGCGAATCTACCCCAAGGAGCGCTACCAGCTAGTGTCCGAGCTATACGGCTACCTGGCCAAGCAGTTCACCGTCTACGGCCAGCACATCCACATCGGCTGTCCCGACGGCGACGCCGCGGTGCGGCTCACCCACTACCTAGCGCGCTATATCCCGCACTTCATCGCGCTCTCCGCCTCGTCCCCGTTCTATCAAGGCGTGGATACCGCCTTCCAAACCTCCCGCCTGACCAGCGTCAACGCCTTCCCGTTGTCCGGCTGCATGCCTGTGGTGACGGACTGGGCCGCGTTCAACGGGTATTTCGAACGAATGGAATCGCTAGGCATCGTCGCCAGCATGAAGGACTTCTACTGGGACATCCGCCCCAAACCGGAATACGGCACGGTGGAAATCCGCATCTGCGACACCCCGCTGTCGATAGAAACGCCGGTGCTGCTGGCCGCCTACGCCCAGATGCTGGCGCGTCGCTGTTTCGAGGACGGTTGGAACGACATCAGTCCGGAACCGTATCTGACTTACAGCTACAACCGCTTCCAGGCCTGCCGCTTCGGCTTCGACGGCGCCTTGGTGGACGCGCGCGGCAATCGCCAGCAAGGCCTACAGGAAGACCTGCTGGACACGCTGCGCGCGCTGGAGCCGCACGCCGAGGCGCTGGGCAGCCAGCGCCAGCTGGCGGCTTTGCGGCAAAAGGCGCTGAAATGCCATAGCGACAGCCGCTGGTTGCGCCAGGTATACGAACAGAGCGGCTCGCTGAGCGAGGTAGTGCGGCGGCAAAGCGAACACTGGATGTACGCGGCGCCGGGAGTCGGCGTAAACTGAGCGCTTCTCAACATGACTTTCGCATCATGTCTTTCGAACTCCCGCAACACCCGGCGCCGGGCCTGCCCGCGCGCTGGTGCGTTTTCGACGGCGCCCGCTTGTGGCTGCCTGGCCAGTCCCTGCCCGGCGCCGCGCCAGCCGGCTGCGACCTGACTGGCCAACGCTTTCTCGGCATTCACGAGCGACATAATCTATTCATGGCGGAGCTGGTGGGACCGCCGCCGGCGAAGGAAGAATGGCTGCCGTTGCGCCCCGCCCTGATGGCCATGCCGGCCAGCCAGGTCCAGGCAGCCGCGCGCGCGGCCCAGCTGCGCCAGTTCTTCCGCAGCCACCGTTTCTGCGGCCACTGCGCCACGCCGCTGGCCGTCAGCGACGATCAGCTTGGCCGCCACTGCCCCAGCTGCTGTCAGGTCTACTATCCGCGCATCTCGCCCGCCATGATGGTGCTGGTTCGCCGCGGCCGCGAGCTACTGCTCGCCCGCAGCCCGCACTTTTCGCCCGGCGTCTATAGCGCGCTGGCCGGCTTCGTCGAACCAGGAGAAACGCTGGAAGAATGCGTGCATAGAGAAACCCTTGAAGAAGTAGGCGTCAAGGTCAGAAACCTGCGCTACGCCTTCTCGCAATCCTGGCCCTTCCCTCACTCGCTGATGCTGGCCTTCATCGCCGATTACGACAGCGGCGATATCCAGCCGCAAGAGGGCGAAATCGAAGACGCCGGCTGGTTCGACATCGACGCCTTGCCGGGCCTGCCCTCGGTCATTTCCATCGCCAACCGGCTGATCCTGCATGCGTGCGAGCAGATCCGGAGCGAACCGATCTAAGCGATTGTTTCATGCGCACGCCGCCAGCCGACACGCTCCTCGAATGCCCGCGCAAACGCCTTGGCGGAGGAAGCCTGGCCTGCGCCTTGGCTCATGCTAAGATAAGCAAGCATCCCTGCGGACCAAGCGCAGGTCATAACCCACAAAACCCGATAAGAAAATGAATCTGATCAAGCTCATCAGCCCCTTCGTCGCCATCGGCCTGGCCCTCGCCAGCACCATGAGCCACGCCGAGCCGGAAGACCAGCCGCTGCCCGGCGACTTCCAGGCCGCCCCCGCCGCCAAGCCTCTGCATCAACCGCGCGCCAAGGCGGCAGCCAGCCGCCAATCCGCGCCCCACGCCGCCAAGACCGCCAAGCACAAGGCCAAAACGCCCCACGCCAAAACCGGCAAGACCCATGGCAAAAAGCATGCTGTCAAAACGCATGCCGGCAAAAAAAATCACGCGAAAGCCAAGGCGCCCCATGCCAAGACCAAGGCGCCCAAAGCCAGCCACGCCAAAAAACACGCGCGCAAACCGGCCAAGGCGCACAAGGGCCGCGCCCATAAAAACAAGAAGCCAGCCAGCATCAGGGCAAGCACAAGAAAAAGCATTAAGCCTATTGCCAAGAAATAAACGACAAGGCATAATGCGCCTCTCTTCGCCGGTGTAGCTCAGTTGGTAGAGCACCTGACTTGTAATCAGGGGGTCGCGAGTTCGATTCCTGCCGCCGGCACCAATAAAATCAAGGGGTTAGCATTAATTTGCTAACCCCTTGTGTCATTATTTCGATTTGTTGCTGCACTTTTGCTGCAATATCATGCGCAATCGGAGCTATACCCTGTCTCTACCTAATAGGAGCAGGAGTATGGCAAGCATCACAGTACGCGGTCCGCATCAGTATCAAGCCCAAGTTCGTCGCAAGGGCTACCCCACTCAAACCCGCACCTTTGAATCCAAGACTGAAGCCAAGGCCTGGGCAGCCGTCATTGAGTCCGAGATGGCGCGCGGCGTGTTCATTGACCGAAGCGAAGCCGAACGCACCACCCTGGGCGATGCGCTACAACGTTATGCGCAAGAAGTGACTCCACTCAAGAAAAGCGCCGAAAACGAGCTATCACTCATTCGCAGGTGGCAAAAACACCCACTTGCCTTTCGCTCGCTGGCATCGCTTTACGGCGTGGACTTCGCGGCTTATCGTGACGCTAGACTAAAAGTCGTCAGTGATAACACAGTTCGGCTTGAGTTGGCACTCATTTCCCATGTATTCACCATTGCCAATAAGGAATGGAATATACCTGTCAGTAATCCCATCGAATCCATACGGAAACCCAAAGTACCCGCAGGCCGGGACCGTCGGCTTATTGATAATGAAGAAGAACGGCTTCTCAAAGCCGTTGCCGACTGTCAGTCGGAAAACGACGGCTTACACATTGCGACTGTACTCGCTATTGAAACTGGCATGCGCGCCGGAGAAATCGTCGACCTGACTTGGCGCCAGATAGATTTCAATCAGCACATCATTATGCTGAGCGACACCAAGAACGGCACGGCCAGAGTGGTTCCGCTAACTCACAAGGCTGAAGACATGCTGAAAGCCTTGCCACGCCCCATCAAGTCATCCCAGCGCTTATTTGCATTCCATGACTCCCGCGGAATGAGCAAAGCTTTCCGCCGCGCCTGCGAAAGAGCCGACATCATCGACCTTCACTTTCACGACCTCCGTCACGAAGCAGCTTCCAGAAAGGCGCCGCACATGCAGCCAACGACGCTGGCCAAGGTCATGGGATGGAAGACCATACAAATGGCGATGCGGTATTACAATCCGAGCGCTCAGGAGCTGGTTGCCGCCGTCCGGGCAGCGGCCTAAGACCAATCCCGCAGACCTGTATTGAACTGCAACGGTCCAACTCTTCAGAATCTGCGGAAAAGACCGGGCATCGAGCATGATGCCCGGTCTTGAGTTGAAAATACCTACGAAGTAATACCACGTCTCGCTGTCTGACCGGCCAAGGCCAGAGGTCACGCTCTTCGCCGCCAAGCGAAGAACGCGGCACATCTCCACAACGGGCCGCCAAGCCCTTCCCCAAAGGGGCCACACACATTTTCCACCGCTGGCGATTTTCGAGTGCGCTGAAGCGCGTTCCGTCTGGCTTGAGTGATTAGCTCTCGCCATTCAGTCGGTCTCTACTCTCCGCCGCTCCCTCTCTTGCGCCATCCCGGGTGCCAACCCGGTCAATCGGCCGTCAGAGATTCCCACGTTATTTCACAACGTCAAACCCGCGATTTGAGATATGGAGTCTCAAGGTCAAGGCATCGCATACGCTTCATGGCTTGTGCCACTTTCGGCCTACGATGTTCCAGAGCATCGGCTTACCCGCCCCGACCTGTCACCAACTCATCACGCCTATCGGCGCATATCCAAGGGTCTTTACTCAGATGGGGGACTCACACCCCCAATTACAGGCTTAAGCTATCCAGAGACCCACGCATTCCCGCGTGGTGCCGAGCAGTCCAGGTTTCCCCTCATGCCCCTGCGCCATTTCTGACACCTCATCAGCCCACCTGCCAAGCCCGGGTAACGCCGTTCGTTTCCGAACGCCCCCCGGCACGGATTTGCACCGTTTCGTTGTGAACAGGGTTGATGCGCGTTACCGCGCCTCCCGTGTCCGTGTCGCCCAACCTCTTGGCCAGGTGAATACCCGGTCCCGGATTGGGTCGAAAATAGGCTGTCGCCTACTAGCGCCCGTTTCAGCCGCACCAGCCAGCGTTACCCGGCATGCAGCTAAGGCGGTGTACGAAGGGTTGGCGACCCTTCGCGTGTCTTTCGACATGTGTGTTTTGCAGTTGGCGGTCTGCGCGATGCGCCCTCGGGGAAAGGCGCATCGCGCAGACCGTCGCGCATGCGAGTCACCCAGGCCTTCGCCTGGCTGCCTGCCCTTACAAACACGTCTGTCCTGCTTCCGTATAGCGCCGCTTTTCCGTGCTCTGCACGGAACATCATTATGTTTGCGTCCCTCTCGCCCAATCACACTGCGATGGCGCGGCAGAGCGCTATACGAGGCATACCGTTGAAAAGGAATACGCATGCCTGCCTCTACTCCCATCGCCCGCAGCAAAACCGCCGCACTGGCCCGCATCGTTGATAGCGTGCCCAAGGGCTATCACCGCTACACCCATGGCACTGTGAAGGCCGCGAAGGCCGAGGCGCTGGCCAACAAGTTTCATGCGCTGTACGGCATCGGCTGCTCGCCGGCGCAACGCATGACTCGCAAGCAGCGGGGCCAAGCAAACGTAGTGCTAGTGATGTATTGGCCAGCGGGCGCGGAACAGGTGGAATGGCTGCTGCTGGCAAGCGAGGGCACAGGGCTGGAGGCCGAGACATTGAAACCCGTTACCGCGCGGCCACGGCTGACTTGGCTTGGCTACGAGCTGGTCCGTCGCGAGGCTCGAGGACGGACAGCCTGGACCTGGCGGCGCACCAAACAAGAGATGGCCGAGCTGTACGCCTTGTTGACTTCACAAGCCCAGCAACGCCACTACGCAGCCTTGGCGGACACGCTAGAGCGCATTGCCCGGCAACCAGGGTTTCATGGTGTCAGGACGCAATCCTGGGCGCTCTGCCAGGAGGCATACAGGCTCGGCTACCCGGGCGAGCTGCCGCATCTGTATTACCTGCAGAAGGTCAACCACGGAGAGCGTTTAATCTTTGCTGGCTAGAGTCAGGCCGGCCAGTAAACCCGTTTCAGCGGCAACAGCACGCGCGTTTCCAGGTCCATCGCCTCATAGTGTTCGAGGATGGCCTCGACAAGGTCATCCAGGTCCATCAAGGTAATGGGGTGATTTGCGCGTTCGGCCTCGTAATAGGCTTCACGTGAGAATCCGCCAGTGCTGACGTACAAACCCTTGTCGCCAGGGTGCCGGATGACGGCCAGAAAACCACGCACTTCCTGCGTCCCCATCTGACCGCGGCGATGCTTCACCTCGACGATGATGCGTGGCTGTTCAAAGCCGAAGCCATCCGGCGAAGCAACAATATCCTTCCCGCGGTCGGGCCCCGAGGGCGACACGCGGGTTTTATACCCCATGGCGCGCAGCAGTCCCGCTGTGAGGTCCTGCATCTGCTCCCAATCGAGTTTGCTCACCCGGTCTTTGATGAACTCGAGGGACCTTGCTTGCAAGTCCTGCAGGAGGTCCTCTTCCTCAAGCCCCTCGTCTTCCTCGCTCGCTTGTTGTGGCTTCCCGCCGCTCATCAGGGCTTCAAACTCACGGTAGATTTCTGCCGAGACCTTGAAGAGGGTCAATGTCGAGCCCAGCGAGTTCTTGGCCTTGACCGTCAAGTCATCCCGCGCGACCTCGTGCAGCCACTCAATCTGGCGGTAGGTCGGAAACTCCCCCTCAAACAGGGTAGCGTCATACCGTGCGGCACTGGCAATCCTGCCAACCAGATAAATACGGCGGGCACTGTCGTAGGTAACCACTTGGTCGCCGACTTGCACTTCGCGCACAAACCGGAACACCTGCCCCGCGGCGCTGCGCTGTTTGGGCTTTGAATCCTCCGGGTAAGCTTCCGCCATACGCTGCGAGAAGTCTTCCCGTGTAACAAGGTCCAAGGTATTCCCCGCTTCAATCCAGCCAATGGCGACGATAGCCCTGGATTTGAATTCCGGAGCAAGACGGCCGCCGCTATCGGCGCGCACGAGCCAGGTTGAGCCCATAGCAATCCTTTTTTGACATTATTTTTACAACAGCCCGCATCAAATCCACGCCTCTCCTAGTGCCTGCGCCTGCTGCAGCACCAGCTCCACTGCGCCGTCTTGCTGGTCTGGCGGATATTTGTACTTGCGCAGAATCCGCTTCACCATCAGCCTCAGCTTGGCGCGGACGCTTTCGCGCGCCGACCAGTCCACGGTGAGGTTTTTGCGCAGATTGTCAGTCAGTTCATGGGCAATCTTCTTCAGCGTCTCATCCGTCAGTTCACGCACCGCGGACTCGTTGTTGGCCAGCGCGTCGTAAAAGCGGATTTCATCTTCAGACAGGCCCAATGCTTCGCTGCGGTTGGCCGCTTCATGAAACTTCTTGGCCATCTCGATGAGTTCCTCGATGACCTGGGCCGTTTCAATGGAGCGGTTTTGGTAGCGCTTCACCACATTGGCCAGCATTTCGGAGAACTTCTTCTCCTGCACCACATTGCCGGAGAAGCGGCTTTTCACCTCGCCTTCCAGCAGGCGCTCCAGCAGCTCCACCGCCAGGTTGCGCTCAGGCAGATTGCGCACTTCCGCCAGGAAAGCTTCATCCAGGATGCCGATATTGGGTTTATCGAGGCCAACGGCTTCGAACACATCCACCACTTCGTCGGACACCACCGCCGAGCCGATGATTTGGCGGATAGCCAGCTCCCGCTCTTCATCGGTGCGCTTCTGCTGGCTGATATCGCGCTTGGTCAGAATGACCTTGACGGCCTGCATGAACGCTACTTCTTCGCGCACCGCCTTGGCTTCGTCTAGCGTGCAGCACAGCGTGAAGGCCTTGCTCATCGCCAGGGCGGCATCGGCGAAGCGCTTCTTGCCATCCTCCAGCCCCAGGATATGGTTGGCTGCGCCGGCCAGGCATTTGTGGCCCGCTGTCAGGAAGTCGCTATAGTCGTAGCCGTGCAGCATGCTCTGCAGGATGTCTAGCTTCTCCGCCAGAATGGCATAGGCTTCGGCGGCGTCCACGGTCGGCTTGCCGCGGCCATTGCTGGCGGTGTATTCCTTGAGCGCCGATTTCAGCTCGTTGGCGATGCCGATATAGTCCACCACCAGGCCGCCTTGCTTGTCCTTGAACACCCGGTTGACCCGCGCGATGGCCTGCATCAGGTTGTGGCCCTTCATCGGCTTGTCCACGTACAGGGTATGCACGCAGGGCGCGTCGAAGCCGGTGAGCCACATGTCGCGCACAAGAACTAAGCGCAAGGGGTCGGCGGGGTCTTTGAAGCGTTTTTCCAGGCGTTTCTTGGTTTGATGGTTGTAGATGTGCGGCCGCAGCAGCGCCTTGTCGCTGGCCGAGCCGGTCATCACAATCTTGATGGCACCTTTTTCCGGGTCGGCATCATGCCAGTCCGGGCGCAGCCTGATGATTTCGTTGTAGAGGTGGACGCAGATGTCGCGGCTCATGGCCACCACCATGGCCTTGCCGTTCTGCGCCTGGCAGCGTTCCTCGTAGTGGGCCACCAGGTCCGCCGCCACCGCTTCGATGCGCGGCTCCGAGCCCACCACCTTTTCCAGGGCCGCCCAGCGGCTCTTCAACTTGGCCTGCTGGCTTTCTTCTTCATCCTCGGCCAGCTCGTCCACTTCTTCGTCTATCAGCGGCAGCTCGTCGGCCTTGAGCGACAGCTTGGCCAGGCGGGACTCGAAATAGATGGCCACCGTGGCGCCGTCTTCCTTGGCCTGCTGCATGTCGTAGACGTGGATGTAGTCGCCAAACACCGCCCGCGTGTCGCGGTCCTCGCTGGACACCGGCGTGCCGGTGAAGGCGACGAAGGTGGCGTTGGGCAAGGCGTCGCGCAGATGCTGGGCATAACCCACCTGATAGACGGCGTGCGGCTCAGCGGCCCGCTGGAGCTTATCGTCATTGGCGGCGGTTTTCGGGGCCTTCAGAGTCTTGAGCTTGGCCTCAAAGCCATACTGGGTGCGATGCGCCTCGTCGGCGATGACCACGATATTGCGGCGGTCGGACAGCATAGGGAAGCTGTCTTCATCCTCCCCCGGCATGAACTTCTGGATGGTGGCGAACACGATGCCGCCTGAAGGCCGGTTGGCCAGCTTGGCGCGCAGGTCCTGGCGTGTCGCCACCTGCACCGGCTGCTCGCGCAGCAGGTCCTGCGCCAGCGAGAACACGCCAAACAGCTGCCCGTCCAGGTCGTTGCGGTCGGTAATCACCACGATGGTCGGGTTTTCCATCGCGGCGTCTTGCATCACCCGCGCGGCAAAGCAAGTCATGGTGATGCTCTTGCCGCTGCCCTGGGTATGCCACACCACGCCGCCCTTGTGGCTGCCGCCGGGGCGGGACGACATCACCACCTGCTGGATGGCCGCGCGCACCGCGTGAAACTGGTGATAGCCGGCAATTTTCTTCACCAGCTTGCCGTCATCCTCAAACAGCACAAAGAAGCGCAGATAATCGAGCAAAAAGGCCGGCGCCAGCACGCCGCGCACCAGGGTTTCCAGTTCGTTGAACTGCCCCAGCGGGTCCAGCGTGACGCCATCGATGGTGCGCCACTGCATATAGCGTTCGGCATTGGCCGACAGCGAACCCATGCGCGCTTCGGAGCCATCGGCAATCACCAGGATTTCGTTGTACTGGAAAACGTCCGGTATCTGTTCCTTGTAAGTCTGGATTTGCTCGTAGGCTTTCCAGATATCGGCGTTTTCATCCGCCGGGTTCTTCAGCTCCAGCAGCGCCAGGGGCAAGCCATTCACAAACAGGATGATGTCCGGCCGGCGGCTGTGGCGCGGCCCCTTGATGGCGAATTGGTTCACCGCCAGCCATTCGTTGGCGGACGGGTTCGCCCAGTCGACCAAGCGAACAAAATCGCCGCGCGTTTCGCCGTCTTTCTGCACCTCCACCGGCACCCCACCCACCAGCAACTGGTGGAAACGGCGGTTGGCGGACAACAAGGCCGGAATGCCCAGCTCCTGCACCTGGCGCAGCGCGTCCTCGCGCGCCGCCAGCGGAATGCCCGGATTGAGCCGGGCCATGGCGCCGCGCAGCCGCTCCAGCAACAGCACCTGGCGGTAGTCGGCCCGCTCGCAATCAGGGCCTTCCGGCGCCAGGTCGGGTCCGAACCGACGGATGTAGCCGACGTCTTCCAGCCAGCCTAAGGTTTCCTGCTCCAGTTGGTCTTCAGTCATGGTGTTCTCAGGCGATGAGCGCTTCCGCTTCGGGCAGGCGCAGTTGGCCGGAAATCAGGCGGGGGAGAAGCGTGTCGCGTAGGGTAGCGAGGGTTTGCGCCTGTTTCGAATAGAGCTTTGAATAAATCGTTCGCGCAATATTTTCAAAAGCTGAAAGGGCCTCATCACTTGGCAACACCACCTTCTTTGTTGCCAACAGCAATTTGTCATCGAGGTTCGGAATGGAAGTCCCATTGATGAAATTCCAAATTTCCTTGCTTTCACGCATTTCTGCCAATAGGCGGTCTACATAAATGGCTATGGCAGCATTACCGCAATCGAGACGTTTTACAAAGTTAGAAAAAATTACAGGCTTTCCATAGAGCAGTTCGAAATTTGCTCCGGCCCATAGGGTTCGACCGCACGGACCTGCACCAGAGGACGCAATCAAGACCTGATTTTGATTGACCAAGCGCTTTTCCATGGCAGCACGCTTTACCCATCGTGTTGGTGCGTCTTTAGCAAACCCAAGGCCCCTGAGGTTTTCTAAGTCGACCCCTCTGAGGCTAATAGCGGGAACCAAATCGTCATCTTCTTTAGTATCTTTCCCCCAAAGGCCGCCAATGGTGACTGTACAAAACTCTCCGAGAGCTCCAACCCGCCACCCTCTCGGCACCAACCCCAGCTCTGACTCCTCAAACCCATTCGGGAACAGCGCCGCCGTGGCCTCGTCCATGCCTTCCGGGGCGCGGCCTTCCATTTTGGCGCGCACGGGGTCGAAATCGACAAACCAGGACTTGAACAAGGCTTGGGCGATGGCTTCCAGCGTGGCGTTGGTTTCGCGCAGGAGGGTGATGCGGTCAGAGAAAGCCAGAGAGACCGCAGACAGCGCACTAATGGTCGAATTTTTTGGAAGCGGTATCGGAAGCTGCTTTATATCTTTCAGATTGAGAGTTTTTTGAACGGTAGTATTCAACACTGCATCAATTAAGTGCTTCCCTGCAGCGCTCTCAAGAATGGTCTTCAGATAGACACGCAGGCTTGAGTCACGTAACCGTAATGCCGCAATCGCTCTAGCAGGATTCCATCCAGCCATTTCCCGTGTGACAACTACACACTCCCCCGGATTGCCTACCAGCGTAATCAGCAGCTCATCTCCCTGTAGTTGAGTCCTTCTGTACGTATCGTTTGTCTCGGGAGAGATTAGATAGCTGGGCTTAACCGGGACAGTACCCTGCTTGATGTCACCGACCTTAATTAATGGGATTCCTCCAGGCGTTTCTGGACCGGGATACATTACACCCACAGCAATGCTCTTTTTGTCATACAGCAAGGCTTCAAGTGGCACAATTTCCCAGTCCTCGGGGATGGTGCCACCCGCATGCTCCCAGCGTTTGCGAAGCTCAGAACTCATACCCCAGCCCCCCCAGTTTCTGCCGAATCAAGGCATCGAGTTCCGCCCCTCTGGCCATCTGTTCGCCCAGCTTTTCAGTCAGTTGCTGCATCTTGTCGGCAAAGGCCTCGTCGTCGTCTTCCACTTCTTCCGCGCCGACATAGCGGCCCGGCGTCAGCACATGGCCGTGTTCGGCAATCTCGGTTAGTTTGACGCTGCGGCAGTAGCCGGGGATGTCTTGATACTCGCCAGCCTCGGCCTCGCCGCGCCAGGTGGCGACGGTCTTGGCGATGCGCTCTATCGTTTCATCAGTCAGCTCGGCCTGCACCCGTGAAATCATCGTCCCCAGCTTGCGCGCGTCGATGAACAGCACTTCGCCCTGGCGGGTAGCCTTCTGCTTGGCCAGGAACCACAGGCAGGCCGGAATCTGGGTGTTGAAGAACAACTGGCCGGGCAGCGCAATCATCACTTCCACCACGTCCGCGTCCACCATGGCGGCGCGGATGGCGCCTTCGTTGTTCTGGCTGGAGCTCATGGAGCCATTGGCCAGCACGATGCCGGCGCGGCCATTGTGCTTGAGGTGGTGCAGCATGTGCTGCAGCCAGGCGTAGTTGGCGTTGCCCTGCGGCGGTGTGCCGTATGCCCAGCGCGGGTCGCCTTCCAGGCTGCCGTGCCACCAGTCGCTGATATTGAACGGCGGGTTGGCCAGGATGAAGTCGGCGCGCAGGTCCGGGTGCTGGTTGCGGGTGAAGGTGTCGCCGGGTTCGCGGCCCAGGTTGTAGTCTATGCCGCGAATGGCCAGGTTCATCGCCGCCAGCCGCCAGGTGGTGGGGTTGGATTCCTGGCCGTAGATGGACACGTCGCCCAGTTTGCCGCCGTGGGCTTCGATGAACTTTTCCGACTGCACAAACATGCCGCCGGAGCCGCAGCAAGGGTCGTACACCTTGCCGTGGTGCGGCGCCAGCACGGCTACCAAAGTTTTGACGATGGAGGCCGGGGTGTAGAACTGGCCGCCCTTCTTGCCCTCGGCGCTGGCGAACTGGCCGAGGAAGTATTCGTAGACCTGGCCCAGCACATCGCGCGCCTGGCTGGCGTCCTCGCCAAAACCAATCGTGGATATCAAATCCACCAACTCGCCCAGCTTGCCATCCGGCAGCTGGGCGCGCGCGTAGCGCTTGTCCAGAATGCCCTTGAGCTTGGGGTTCTCGCCCTCGATTTCGGCCAGGGCATTATCCACGCGCTTGCCGATGTCGGTTTGCTTGGCCGCGGCGCGCAAGTTCTCCCAGCGGGCCGCTTCCGGCACCCAGAACACGTTCACCGCCGTGTAGTAGTCGCGGTCGTCCAGCTCTTCCGCCAGCAGCTCATCATCGCAATCGTGCAGGAAGTATTCGTCGCTCTCGTCGGCGAAGCGCTTCTTCAATTCGGCCTGACGGGCGGCGAAGGTGTCGGAGATGTACTTGAGGAAGATAAGGCCAAGGACGAGGTGCTTGTATTCGGCGGCATCCATATTGGCGCGCAGCTTGTCAGCCGCGGCCCAGAGGGTCTTCTTGATATCGTCAAGCATGGGTATGGGTATTTCCGTTCAAAAAATCGCTGGAAAGCGCGGCGCATGCCAGTATCAGCATTCAATAGCTCGCTATTTTACGCTATATGGGATTTTAGCGGGCGACGGGATGCGAGGATGGCGCCTTGGGGCGTCCAGATGAAAGGCGAACGATACATTTCGCCCGTCAGGCCGTCAGCCCAGCCGCCTCCTGGGCAGCGAAAGGCGCGACGACTGGGCGGCAATAAAAGTTGCAACCAGCGCGGCATGCCGGCTCGCGCAACAGCGGTTTTGCCATCTTCATCCAAGCCGCCGTAGCCAAACAGCTTGGCGCCTTTGGGGAAAATGGACGTGTTGTCGAACTTGGCCATGTAACGCCCCCAGCCAGTGACGCTGCGGCAGCACTCCGCCCATGAGCTCCCCCACAACCACCATTTGGAAAGCTTGGCAAAGTCGAGTTTATAGCTTCGCGGCAACCACAAGATGAGGTGGTAATGAAATTGCCCAGCCCGTTCCAGCACCCAAGCATAGGGCAAGGTGTGCCCTTGCCGCCGGAGAGCCTTGCGCAAGCGGTCCAAAAAAGCACTGATATGCTTAGTGGCTAGCTGGTTTGCATCACAGTAAGTCAACGTCACCGCAACAGCCCGCAGTTTGGCGCTCTTGGCATAGCGATGCTGCTCCTTGATAACGCGAAGCAACTTCTTACGTGCTGCCGTTTTCCGTTTCCGGGCTGATGGTGTCGCACTTGTTTCAATCTTTTTGACAAGTTCAGCGAACCGGGAAACGGACGTAGCAGAGAGAATGGGCCGGCGGTCGGCCTGGTGGGATTGAGACAAAGGCACACCACAATGTGTGTGCCGCGTCAGCTAACTAGCTGTGCCCTCGATACTGCAAAAAATTATGTCCTCCGCATGCTGCGCGGCGGGATAAGTCGGTCCGCAACTATACTCATTTGCTCAGTAAGTACAGCCGCGCTTCCATTCAAGCCTCGCCCCGGTTCCAACCGGGGCAGGCTTTTCAGTGCGTCAAACAGAGCATCAACATGCTCTACGTGCTGCGATTTGCTCAGCCTTGGTCGGCCGGCCTCTTCGCCTTGGTACAGATGGTTCAGCAGGGATTTGCACAGGCGCAGCGTCTGCCCGGCTCTGTTTTTCGAGCCAGGCATCAACGTCGGTCAAACGAAAACGTAGAAGGCGGCCAAGCTTGATGGTTTTCGGCAGGTCGCCGCCGGACGAGTGGCGGTTATAGATAGTCTGCTCAGCCAGGCCGAGGTAGTCGGCGAGCATTTTTGGGGAAAGAAGCTGGTCCATCTGTCACGTTACTAATTAAGCAATCACATGACTGCTCTGAGTATAACGTCGTTTTACTCTCACCTACCGCAACAACCTGCAAAAAGATGCAAAAAAAGGTATTGAATTAAAAATTCTCAAAACCTGACAAACAGGAAAAAATCCCAGCATACCTTTTTACCATGGCAAGACCTTCATCCAAACAACCTTCTCAGTTGTCGCGAGCAGTTAGGTAATGAAAAACATTTATCAGAGTTGGACTTGCAAATATTCGACCGAATATTCTTCGACAAATTTTCTGCATGAGGCTTGGCTTGCTCATGGCATTCAAAACAGCCATGCAATTATGCATATTCACATATCGACTTAGCTTAAACACAACCACCCCATCAGCAACATAAGGCAAATCGTCAAATGACGACCAACTCCCATAATTCCTTCCATCAGCAATCCAAAGTGCTTTGTATGCCTGGGAAAGATAGCCATTCAAATCAGACAAGCTAGTAAAGCTTGGCAGGCCAGCCTTTTCGAGAAATGCGCCAACAGGAACACAATTAAGAATTAAATTATTATTCTGCCCCCTATCAGCAATGCTGCAGCCAGAACATGCGCACCCTCTCTTGACAAGCCTTTCACATCCAAAGTAAGCACCATCACTTGCGCAATCTTTAAAATTCATAGTGAGCGTTACGATACACAAATTCTTCGATTGGCACAATAAAGTCAAATTCAAATCTACCTTGCCTATCAGCAAAAGACCCGTATCATCAATACAGCCATCCACCTATCTACCTATCAGGGCCATTCAACGCTGAACTCGTAGGCAAATGAACGGTCAGTATTTATTTGCGATATGCCACATGCTAACCCTCGCCATCCTTTCCTCCATC
>NZ_PQWB01000128.1 GCF_002924365.1 Chromobacterium alticapitis
CGCCGCTGGGCTTCATCGGCGAAGCGCATCCGCAACCGGAGCGCGTGCGGCGCGTGTCCGCCCTGCTGCTGGCCGCGGCGGCCGCCGCCATCGCCATCGCGCTTTGGCTGCGGCACAGCCCGCTGCTGGGCGGCGTCGCGCCCGTGCTGGCGGTATTGCTGATCCGCGGCAGGCTGGCGCGGCAACTGGCGCTGGCGAGGTGAGCGCGATGGATGCCGCCCTGCTCGCCCCCGCCGCCGGCCTCGACGCCTTCCTGGCCGAGGCCGCCTCCTTGCTGCCGCCGGGCGCGCTGCTGCGCGGCGAGGATTGCGCGCCGTATCAGGCCGACGCCTCGGGTTGCCGAGGCCAGGCCGCCGCCGTGCTGCTGCCCGACAGCACCGAGACCGTCAGCGCCCTGCTGCGCGCCGCCGCGCGCCACCGCGCGCGGTTGGTGCCGCAGGGCAACCGCAGCGGGCTGGTGGGCGGCGCGGTGCCGGACGGCTCCGGCCGCCAGGCCGTGCTCTCCCTGGCCAGGATGCGCCGGCTGCGCGAATTCGATCCTTTGAACCGCAGCGCGGTGGCCGAGGCCGGCCTGTCGCTATCCGAGCTGAACCGCCAGCTGGAGCCGCACGGGCTGTGGCTGCCGATAGACGTAGGCAGCGACCCGGCCACTGGCGGCCTGGTCGGCGCCAATACCGGCGGCAGCCGGCTGCTGCGCCACGGCGACGCGCGCCGCAACCTGCTGGGCCTGGAAGTGGTGCTGGCCGACGGGCAAGGCAGCGTGTTGGACCTGACGGCCCCGCTGCGCAAGAACAATGCCGGCATCGATTTGAAACAGCTGTTCATAGGCAGCGGCGGCGCGCTGGGCGTGGTCACCGCCGCATCCTGGGACTTGAAGCGGCTCGACGCCTCGCAGCTGACGCTGTTCGCCGCCCTGCCGGATAGAGAAGCCGCGCTCGTCGCGCTGGACGCCTTCGAGCAGCATTTCGGCGAAACGCTGTCCGCCTTCGAGGTGATGGGCGCGCCGGCGCTGAACGCCACGCTGCGCCAGTTCCCCGCCCTGCGCCACCCGCTGGCGGGCAGCGTCGCCGGCTGCTACGCGCTGGTGGAAATCGCCAGCGCCATGCCAGGGCTGGACGCGCTGCTGCAAGAGCGGGCCGAGGCGCTGCTGGCCAGCCTGCATGAGCGCGGACTGATTCTAGACGCCGCCTTCGGCCAAGCCGAGCGGCTATGGCCGCTGCGCGACAGCCTGCCGCTGGCGCTGGCGGCGGCGGGTACGCCGCTGTCTTTCGACGTCGGCCTGCCACGCTCCCGGCTGCCGGCCTTCCTCTCCGCCGCCGAGCGTTGGCTGACGGCCGAGCACCCGGCGCTGCGGCTGTATGACTTCGGCCATTTCGGCGACGGCGGCTGCCATTTGATCGTGCTGCTGCCGCGCGGGATGGCCGCCGGCTACGGCCCGGCCAAGCTCGCCATGCTCAAAAGCGCGCTATACCAACTGGTGGCCGATCACGGCGGCGGCTTCAGCGCCGAGCACGGCGTCGGCCCGCTCAACGCGGCCTTTTACCGGAAATTTACCTGCCCCGCCGCGCAAGGTTTAGCCGCCGGACTGCAGCGGCTGTTGGACCCGGCGGCGGCGCTGGGCCGCCACCGCTACGGCTGAAGCGGCGGATACGCTTGCCCGCCGCTCCTGCCGGCCAACGGCAATCCGCAGGTGCGGCGGCTATGGGTCGCCAGGCAGGTCTATTCGCCCGACGGCATGGCTGCGCCGCCATGGGCAGCCAGTCCGGCGGACTGACCACTCATTATTGCAATGTCATTAAAAAATCAGCAAAATGGCCTTTTCTCTGGAAGCCATTTTAATGTCCAGTCCCTATACCGCGGCCTTTACACTGCAACAGCTGAGCGCAGACCGAGCCGCGGACTTCTGGCGCGTCAGCGACAGCGTGGCCAGGGAGCGTCGCTTTCTTTCTTTTCTGGAAATCTCGCAATCGTCTTCCGCTGAATATGTGCGCAGCCAATTGGCCAGCCAGGCCCCGCATTTGCTGTTGCTGGACGGCAATCAAGTCATCGGCTGGTGCGATGTCACGCCGCATCGTCTACCCATTTATCAGCATGGCGGCACGCTGGGCATCGGTCTGCTGCCCAGCCACCGCGGCATGGGCTTGGGCGGATGGCTATTGGAAAACACCGTGCGCTTAGCCGAACAGCGCGGCTTCCGCCGGCTGGAGCTGACCGTTCACGCGGACAATCTCAATGCCATCAAGCTGTACGAACGACAAGGCTTTCAACTGGAAGGACGCAAACGGGAAGCCGTCTGCATCGATGGCCGCCACATCGATGTCTTGATGATGGCGCGGCTAAGCCGCGCCGAGCCTCCCGAGCCATCAAACTAGCTACAGCACCCCAGCCGTCGGCAGACAGGGCCAATGCGGCAAGCCGGATCAAGCTGTCGATCGCGTCCCGCGCCAGGCGATGAGACGCATCAAAATAAGAGGCCGAGGTACGGCTCCCCAGCAGGGCTTGCAATGCGGTTTTCATCGTTTTCCCTCATCACGATACGATTGCCCAGGGCAAATATTTATTTTGAGCTGACGGTAATCATGCTCCACTGCACCGCCAGCACGCTGATCAACACGATGAGCAAGCCGGTCACGGATTGCGCCGACAAAGCCTGGCCCAACAGCGCCCAGCCCAGCGCCACGGCGGTCAATGGACTCAACAGTCCCAGGGATGTCACCGCCACGGCCGACAGGCGAGCGATGCCGCGAAACCACAGCAGGTAAGCGATCAAAGCGCCGAATACCGTTAAATAGACATAGCCGCCTATCTGGGTCGCGCTCAAAGCCGGCAGCGGCGGGTCGACGATCCACGCCAAAGGCAGCAGCATCAGCCCGCCCAGCGTCAGCTGCCAGCCGGTCAGCGCCGCCACCGGCGCCTGGAAGCGCCAGCGCCGCGTCAGATAGGTGCCGCAAGCCATCACCACCGCGCCGCCGAAGGCCGCCAGCATGCCCAGCCCATCCCAATGCGAGCCCGTCGACAACAGCAAAGCCGCCATGCCCGCCACCCCGCTCAGGCTGGCCCACAAGGCCAGCCGCGCCGGCTTGCGTCTTTCCACCTGCCAGGCCAGCATCATCACCAATAGCGGCTGGCAGGCCCCCACCACGGCAGCCAGCCCGCCCGGCAAACGGTAGGCGGCGACGAAAAGCAAGGCTTGAAACGCGCCGATATTCAAGAAAGACAGCAGCAGCATGCGTCCCCACTGCCCCTTGGCCGGCCGCCATCCGCCGAAGCAGGCCAGCAGCAAGCCGGCCGGCAATACCCGCAGCAAAGCGGCGGTGAAAGGACGATCCGGCGGCAGCAGTTGTGTGGTGACGATATAAGTCGAGCCCCAGATCACCGGCACCAAGGCGGTGATCAAGACATCGCCCCACTGGGCGGAGGCGCGCTGGACAGACATGGGCAATCCTTTCTCCTGCGTTTATAATCGAAGGCAAACTAACTTGAATTCAAGATACCATTTATCTCGAATTCAAGGCAAATTAATCTTGAATTCAAGACAAGGATGCAATATGTCCGAGGCCAGAACAGGCGACGCGGTAGACCGCATACTCGAACAATGGGCCAGGGAAAGGCCGGACTTGGATGTCAGCCCGATGGGCGTGATCGGACGGCTCAGCCGATGCGCGGCGCTGCTGTCGCAGCGGATGGACGCGGTGTTCGCGCATTACGGCCTCAGCGGATGGGAATTCGACATGCTGGCTGCGCTGCGCCGCAGCGGCGCGCCCTACTGCCTGGCGCCGACCGAGCTGTTTTCCTCGCTGATGGTCACCTCCGGCACCATGACCCACCGGCTTAAAGTCTTGGAAGGCAAGGGCTGGATCACGCGCGAGGCCAGCGAGCTGGACGCGCGCAGCACCCTGGTGCGGCTCAGCGCGGACGGATTCGCCTTGATAGAGCGCGCGCTGGAAGCGCACGTGGCCAATGAGCATGCCATCCTGTCCGGGCTGCCGGCTCGCAGCGTGGAAGCGCTGCAGAAACGCTTGGCGGAATTGCTGGCCACGATTGAAGACCACGCCAATTAGACCAATTATTCCAAAAAGAGAAATAATTCCTTGCGTGACATGGCCATTCCTTTGCGCCCTGCGCTCAGGCAAAGTGATGGTCCCATCATGTCACCCGACAAGGAGACGCGCATGACCCGCACCGCCATCCAGCTATACGACTTCCCGCTATCAGGCCACAGCCACCGAGCGCGGCTGATGCTGTCGCTATTGGGGCTGGAGTATGAAACCATTCCGGTGAAACTGGCCGAAGGCGAGCAGAAGCAGCCGGCCTTTCTCAAGCTGAACCGCTTCGGCCAGGTGCCGGTCTTGGTGGACGGCGAGGCGGTGGTGCCGGACTCCAACGCCATCCTGGTCTATCTGGCGCGCCGCTACGGCCATGGCGACTGGTTGCCGGAGGATCCGCTGGGCGAAGCCCGCGTGCAGCGCTGGTTGTCCGCCGCCGCCGGTCCCCTGGCCTTCGGCGCCGCCCAGGCGCGGCTGCACAAATGGCGCGGCGTGCCGCTGGACTACGAACTGGCCGCCAGCCGCGCCCGCGCGCTGCTGCAGGTGATGGACGAGGAACTGGCCGAACGCCCCTTCCTGGCCGGCGACGCCGCCACCATCGCCGACGTCTCGCTGTACAGCTACACCGCCCGCGCGCCGGAAGGAGAAATCTCGCTGCAGCCCTACCCGCACGTCCGCGCCTGGCTGGCCCGCGTCGAGGCGCTGCCCGGCTTCGTGGCCATGCCCGCCGTCAAGAACTAAACAGGAAACCGCCATGTTCGATACCCGCCCCGCCTCTCCCTGGCACGCCGGCGAACGGGAAATGCAGCGCCGCGCCGGCAGCCTGGACGCGCTGGCCGCGGTCGGCCCGCGCGTGGTGCGCGACCATATGCCGGAACAGCACCGCGACTTCTTCCGCCAGTTGCCCTTCCTGGCGATGGCGGCGCTGGACGAGGCCGGGCGGCCTTGGGCGGGCATCATCGAAGGTCTGCCCGGCTTTGTCGACTCGCCCGATCCGCGCGCGCTGAGCATTTCCGCCTTGCCCAGCCCGGCCGACCCCTTGCGCGACTGTCTGCATCCCGGCGCGGCGGTGGCCCTGCTCGGC
>NZ_PQWB01000129.1 GCF_002924365.1 Chromobacterium alticapitis
TGGAGGAAAGGATGGCGAGGGTTAGCATGTGGCATATCGCAAATAAATACTGACCGTTCATTTGCCTACGAGTTCAGCGTTGAATGGCCCTGGGTCTCCACTGGGATCGGAATGTTGGCGCCGAACTTCAGATCGAACTCTTTATAGATGTTTTCAAACTGTGCAGTCACTTCTACCTTCAGCGCCGGCGTGATGCCGGTAAAGCTGAGGTTATATGAGACGGCTGCGGGTGCTTGGGCTTGGGTGAAGGCAGCTTCCAGGATCACAGCCTGAGACGGCGTTAGCTTGGCGCTGAAGATAGCGGTGTTGTCGCCGAATAGACTGGGACAAGGGGCGCTGATCAACTCACCTTTGGCACCTTCCGCATCAAGTACGAAGAAGTTCACCACCCCCTTGTCGTAGGGCACCTGCGCTTTCCGGGCATTTTGGGGATCAACTTTCAGCTTGCGCAGATAGTCATTGAAGGCGCTGTCCAGCACCGTTTCATCAATCGCCGTATTGACCTCAAAATTGATGTATCCCCCTTGCGGATCACCAGCATCGCCGGTGTATTTGATTAAGGAAAATACAGGCTCGCCCGCCGTCTGTGCGATATGGATATCGCCGGGCAGATACCAGAACTGGTTGTCATCGGAATCGTCGGCGAAGAAGGTGATGTTGTTGATGGTGGTGGTTTTGGCTCTGAGTAGTAACATGATGTTTC
Source organism: Chromobacterium alticapitis (assembly GCF_002924365.1). Classification (GTDB taxonomy): domain Bacteria; phylum Pseudomonadota; class Gammaproteobacteria; order Burkholderiales; family Chromobacteriaceae; genus Chromobacterium; species Chromobacterium alticapitis. Next base: position 704 of record NZ_PQWB01000129.1, read on the forward strand.
CTTATTGACTGAAGTTCGCGAGATCAATCGCCTTTGCCTTGGTTGAAATCTGCATGTTTTCGGGCCAACCGTCGCCCTCGCCTGGCTGATAGGTAAACCAGATATCTAGATCGACGATACACCGTTCAGGATCGGGCTGGTCGGCACTGAAGCACTGGGGGCCAGCATCGGATTCGGTAAATTGAAACTGTTGATACAAGCGCTCTGCGGGAGAGCAGGCGTAGCTGGCGAAGACCGTAACATGTGCGACGCGGTGCCAATCCATATTGGCCAACAGTATGAGGGTGTGCTGTCGATATAGGGTGGAGGACAGATACACATCCTGACTGGTCGGTTCTTTCAGTACGACGGAAATATGGGGCGAGTTGGGGCCGGCGCTGTAGGATTTGCTGAGTTCGAACTGGTATTTGTCAGGATCAGGCAGCATCACAGGGAGCTTAACCTGCGAGGTAGTTTGGGTGATGGGATAGCTTCGCGACAGGATGCGGGTAGGCTGTTGACGGTGACGACAGCACAAGGTGACCAGTACGGATGTGTAACGCTGCCAGTCGAACTGCTCCCCCGCTTTGATTACGAAATTGTAGCAGCCGTAAAGCGACTCGATGTCCAGATAGATGTTGTTCACCACGGTCCACATGCCAGGGCCATTCAACGCTGAACTCGTAGGCAAATGAACGGTCAGTATTTATTTGCGATATGCCACATGCTAACCCTCGCCATCCTTTCCTCCATC
>NZ_PQWB01000130.1 GCF_002924365.1 Chromobacterium alticapitis
GTCACGCTGACGGTCTTGCCGCTGCCGGCGTTCTTGTCGGCGAAGGCGGCGGTACCGCTGAGGCTCACGTCGTCACCGCTGACGATGCCGGCGCTGACCAGCTTGGCGCTGGCGGCCGTGCTGCCGTCATACACCTTGTTCACGCCGCTGGCGCTGACCGTAATTTGCTTGGCGGCGATATTGGCTTGCGTGCTGGCAGTGCTATTGAGCAGCGTGTAGTTGCCCGCGTCGGCGCCGTTGCCGGCGATGCCGCTCACATTCACAGTCTTGCCTGTGCCAGCGTTCTTGTCGGCGAAGGCGGCGGTACCGCTGAGGCTCACGTC
>NZ_PQWB01000131.1 GCF_002924365.1 Chromobacterium alticapitis
ATCATCCCAGGCTGCTGCCTTGCGCTTGATCCGCATGCTCATCTTGCCGTTTTTGCCCATCGGCACCGGTCGCACCAGATTCAACACCATCTTTTTTAGCAATGACAGATTCTCCGGCGCAAAGTCCTTGCAAATGCTACTGGCGTCCTCCGCAAAGTTCACGTCCAGCATCCAATGCAGACGGTTCTCGATGCCCCAATGCGCCCGCGCCGCTTGCGC
>NZ_PQWB01000132.1 GCF_002924365.1 Chromobacterium alticapitis
TACTCCCAGATCGACAGCGCGCCGGAAGAAAAGGCTCGCGGTATCACCATCAATACCGCGCACGTTGAATACGAAACCGAATCCCGCCACTACGCTCACGTAGACTGCCCGGGTCACGCCGACTATGTGAAGAACATGATCACTGGCGCGGCTCAGATGGACGGCGCCATCCTGGTTTGCTCGGCCGCTGACGGTCCGATGCCGCAAACCCGCGAACACATCCTGCTGTCCCGCCAGGTTGGCGTGCCGTA
>NZ_PQWB01000014.1 GCF_002924365.1 Chromobacterium alticapitis
CAGGGCCATTCAACGCTGAACTCGTAGGCAAATGAACGGTCAGTATTTATTTGCGATATGCCACATGCTAACCCTCGCCATCCTTTCCTCCATCCCCGACCATCGGCGCGGCCAAGGCCGCTTGTTCGACCTGCCGCACGTGCTCCTGTGCAGCATTCTGGCCGTGCTCGCCGGCGCAGACAGCTACCGCTCGGTCTATCGCTTCATTGATGTTCGCTGGGACTGGCTGCGCCAGCACACAGGCCTCAATTGGCGGCGCAAGCCTTGCTACACCGCGCTTTACACCATCCTGCGAGGTATCGATGCCTCCGCCCTGGAGCAGGCACTGCGCCAGCAAGCCGCACAACTGACGGCGCCCCCCCAGGACGAGGGCCTCTGCGCCGTCGCGCTGGACGGAAAGACCCTGCGCGGCAGCCTCGACCAAGCGGCACAAACGCCAGCGTTGCAATGGCTGTCAGCCTTTCGCCATCTCGATCACCTGGTGCTGGGACAGGTCAGCTGGCGCGATGGCGACAAGAACAACGAAATCGCAGCGGCGCAGCAACTGATTGAAGAGTTGGGGCTGCCCGGCCAGCTGTACACGCTGGATGCCCTACACTGCCAAAAAAACACTGCAGATTGCTCAAAAAAGCGGCAGTGACGTGCTGGTGCAGGTCAAGCGCAACCAACCCAAGCTCCACAAGCTGCTATTGGAATTGGCTACCTCACATGCGGCAGCGGAGCTGTGCGCCAAGCAAGATGTGGGTCGCCGCAACCGAATAGAACGACGCGAGACACGTATCTGGCGGCTATCGGAGGGCACCCTGCCGGAAGACTGGGCCTTGCTGCGCACGCTGATTGGCGTGGAGCGCAACGTGGAGCGTTTCGACGTTGGACATCAGCAATGGCGCTCAAGCCAGGACACCGCCTGGTATGTCTGCACTCGGGAGCTGACGGCGGAGCAAGCCAGTCAGTTGGTTCGGGGTCATTGGGGCATAGAGAACCGCTGCCACTACGTACGTGACGTGACCCTGAACGAAGATGCCAGCCAAATCAGCGTGAATCCTGGTGTGTTTGCTCAGCTGCGTAGCTGGGCACTGAACGGCTTGCGTTGGGCAGGCCATCACAATATCAAAGCGGCACGCGAACAACTGGGTTGGTCGCCAGACCAGTTACTGGCGCTATGCAAGCTGGCATGAGATAGCATTGAATGGCCCTG
>NZ_PQWB01000133.1 GCF_002924365.1 Chromobacterium alticapitis
GTGCTCTACACCATCCGCTCCGAGCGGCTGCTGGTCGAGCAACTGGACTACAACCTGCTGTTTCGCTGGTTCGTCGGCCTTTCCGCCGATGCCCGCATATGGGATCACTCGACCTTCTCGCAAAACCGCGACCGCTTGTTTACCGAAGACGTCGCCCGCGCCTTCTTCATTCGGGTACGCAGCCTGGCCGAGTGGGGCAAGCTCACCAGCGACGAGCATTTCAGCGTCGACGGCACGCTGATCGATGCCTGGGCTTCGCACAAAAGCTTT
>NZ_PQWB01000134.1 GCF_002924365.1 Chromobacterium alticapitis
CCCGGCAAACGCTCACCGTTCCACAGCACCGCGTTGTCCGGCGTGATGTCGATCTGCACCACCGCCGGTTTCACCAACGGCTTGGACGGCGCGTTCTGCGGCATGTCCAGCTTCACCGCGTGCGTCTGGATCGGTATCGTGATGATCAGCATGATCAGCATCACCAACATCACGTCGATCAGCGGCGTGGTGTTGATTTCCATCATCAGGTCGTCTTCGTCCGACGACCCCACGTTCATCGCCATGATCCCTCCTCCTACTCTGCGCCCGCCGGACTCGGCGGCTCGGTGATAAACGCGATCTTCACGATCCCCGCCTGCTGCACCGCCAGCACGATGCGGCCGATCGGCGCGTACTTCGCCGTCGCGTCGCCCCGGATATGCACTTCAGGCTGCGGAGTCTTCTTCGCTTCCTTCACCAAGCGCGCCAGCAGCTCCTGCTGGTCCTGCACCGGGCTCATGTTCCAGTAAATGCGGCTGTCCGGCCCCACCCCCAGCACGATGTTTTCCGGCTTGGTCTGCGTCGGGATGTTGCGCTCTTTCGGCAGCGTCATCTTCACCGTCTGCGTCACCACCGGCACCGTGATCAGGAAGATGATCAGCAGCACCAGCATCACGTCCACCAGCGGCGTGGTGTTGATCGCCGACAGCACCTGGTCTTCGTCGCCCTTGCCGTGGCCAAATCGCTTGTAACGCGCCATGGCCGTTTACCGGGTCGGGTTGTTCAGCAGGCTGGCGTGCAGGCGACCGGATACGACGCGCACATTGTCCAGCACCAGCTTGTTGCGACGCACCAGCCAGTTGTAACCCAGCACCGCCGGCACCGCCACCGCCAGGCCGATGGCGGTCATGATCAGCGCTTCGCCCACCGGGCCGGCTACCTTATCAATGGAGGCTTGGCCCGAGGTGCCGATCTTCACCAGCGCGTGGTAAATGCCCCATACGGTGCCGAACAGGCCGACGAACGGCGCGGTGGAGCCCACGGTGGCGATCACCGACAGGCCGTTTTGCATGTGGTGGCTGGCGGAATCCACCGCGTCGGAGATGGCCATCGCCACCCAGGTGTTCAGGTCCACGCGGTTGGCCAGTTCGCCCTTGTGCTCGCCGGCGGCTTCGATGCCGGCCTGCGCCACCGCGCTATACATGCCTTCGTCCGCCAGTTCGCTGGCGGCTTTTTGCAGGTCCACGCCATGGTGGCCCAGCAGTTCATGCCCCTGCTTGATCAGGCGGCGTTGTTCCAGCAGCTTGACGATGCCCACGTACCAGGTGGAGGCGGACATGATCAACAGAATGATCAGCGTGCCCTTGGCCACGAAGTCGCCTTGCGACCACAGGGCGTCGATGCCGTACGGATTGGAGGTGCTGACGGTCTCTGCCGCCAGCGCCGGCAGCGCGCTCAGCAGGCCGGCGGCGCCCAGGACTTTGCCCAGAAATGCGCGAGTGATCTTGGTCATGGTATTTGCTCCTTTGTGTCTTGAGAGGCTCTGGTCTTAGGAGCCAGAGTCCATTTTGAAGCCGAATTCCTGTTTCAATTGGGAATTGGCCTGGCAGGCGTAACCCTGCAATGCGCTGGTAATGGCGGCCTTGAACGCGCTGCGATAGCGCGGCGGGATGTCGCCGCCGAAGCTGAAGCTGGCGTCGCCGCTGTATTTGCCGTTGCCGCCCACGCTGAACACCACGTTGACCACGCCCTGGATTTCGTCTTCCTGGGCTTTGGCCGGGTATTCCGGGTTTTCCAGATGGCTGCAATTGGCTTTGGCCGAAACCGGGCCCTTCGGCGCTTCCGCCACCGGCGCCGGCGTCGGAGCCGGTTGCGGTTTCGGATCGGAGGTCACCGACTGGATGGCGTTTTGCGATTGCACCATCGGCGGCGGATTGACCACCGGCGGCACGTAGGCCTCCGGCTTGGGCGGCGCGGCCTGCGGCACCACTTTTTCGATCTTGGGCGGCGGCGGAGGCGGCGGCGGCGGTTCGCTGATCACCGACACTTCCACCTTCTGCTGGATCACCTTGACCACGCCCTGGGCCAGACCGGTCGCCAGCGCGTAGATCAGCACG
>NZ_PQWB01000135.1 GCF_002924365.1 Chromobacterium alticapitis
TCCGATACGACAAATTGAAGTGCAACTATGAGAGCGTGGTCGCCATGGCGTGCGCATACCTATGGTTGCCTATGTGAAACGTCAACAGCCCCTAGTAGGGCTTTGCCAAACGGTAGGTCGGCGGATAAAAGTCCAAAGCGAAACGGCTCCTGTGGGAGCCGTTTCGTTTGAAGCGCGCGGAGCGCTTATTGCGCCTGGGTCTGCTCCGCCTGTAGTGCGGTCAGGGCGATGGTGTAGACGATGTCGTCTACCAGCGCGCCGCGCGACAGGTCGTTGACCGGCTTGCGCAGGCCTTGCAGCATCGGGCCCACCGACACCACGTTGGCGGAGCGCTGCACCGCCTTGTAGGTAGTGTTGCCGGTGTTCAGGTCCGGGAACACGAACACGGTGGCGCGGCCGGCGACCTGGCTGTCCGGCGCTTTCTGGCGGCCGACGGATTCCACCGAGGCGGCGTCGTACTGCATCGGGCCGTCGATCAGCAGGTCCGGGCGCTTTTCCTGGGCGATGCGAGTGGCTTCGCGCACCTTCTCCACGTCGCTGCCGCTGCCGGACGAGCCGGTGGAGTAGGAGATCATGGCCACGCGCGGGGTGATGCCGAAGGCGACGGCGGAGTCGGCGGACTGGATGGCGATGTCGGCCAGCTGCTCGGCGCTCGGGTCCGGGTTCACCGCGCAGTCGCCGTAGACATACACCTGCTCCGGCATCAGCATGAAGAACACCGAGGACACGATGCTGGAGCCCGGGGCGGTCTTGATCAACTGTAGCGCGGGGCGGATGGTGTTGGCGGTGGTGTGCACGGCGCCGGAAACCAGGCCGTCCACTTCGTTCATCGCCAGCATCATGGTGCCCAGCACCACGGTGTCTTCCAACTGGGCCAGCGCCATCGGCTCGTTCAGGCCTTTGCCCTTGCGCAGTTCCACCATCGGCGCCACGTACTGGCCGCGGATCTCGTTCGGGTCAAGGATTTCCACCGAGGCCGGCAGCGTCACGCCCTGGGCTTCGGCCACTTGCAGGATTTCGGCGCGGTTGCCCAAGAGCACGCAGCGGGCGATGCCTTTTTCCTGGCAGATGGCGGCGGCCTGGATGGTGCGCGGCTCATTGCCTTCCGGCAGCACGATGCGCTTATTGGCCTTGCGCGCCTTTTCCATCAGCTGGAAGCGGAAGGCCGGCGGCGGCAGGCGCAGTTCGCGCGGTTCGCCCACGCGCTGCTTCAGCGGGCTGGCGTCCAGATGCTCGGCGATGAAGTCGATCACTTTTTCCATGCGCTCGAGGTCGTCGGCCGGCACTTGGCGGCTCATCGCGTTCAGCGCGCTGGCGGTTTCCATCGAGTTGAGCGAGGTGGCCAGCACCGGCAAGCCGCCGCTGAACGCCTGCTGGCACAGTTGCTGGATGCGCGGATCGGGCTCGGAGTCGCAGGTCAGCAGCAGGCCGGCCAGCGGCACGCCGTTCATGGCGGCCATGGAGGTGGCCATCACCACGTCTTCGCGCTCGCCGGGGGTGATGATCAGCGCGCCCGGTTTCAGCAGACTGACGATATTGGGCGCGGTGCGGGCGGCCACCACCATGCTGCGCACGCGGCGGCTGGCTTGTTGGCCCGCGTGCACCACGCTGGCGTTCAGGTGGCGGGCCACGTCCTGGGTGCGCGGCGCCAAGAGCTCCGGCTGGTACGGAATCACGCCCAAGAGCGGGAGGCCGGCCTTTTTCAGGCTGCCGGTTTCTTGAACTTCGCGGGCCAGTTGGGCGCAGTCCACATTGGGCTGCACGTGGTTCAGGATGTAGCCGGCGATATGCTGGCCGCCGAAAGCCTGGATGTTCATTTCCAGCTGTTCGGCGATTTCAGCCACGCCCAGCTCCTTGGCGGAGCAGACCAGCAGGGTCTGCGCCTGCAGGTTGCGGGCGATCTTGGTGTTGAGGAAGGTGGAGAACACCTGCTTCTGGTCCGGCACCAGGCCTTCCACGATGACGACGTCGACATTCTGCGCCACTTTCTGGTACAGGCTGACCACTTCTTCCATCAACTGGTCGACCTGGCCCTGCGACAACAGGTGCTCGACGCGTTCCATGCTGATGGGCTGCGGCGCGTCCAGGCGGCAGATGGCCTGGGCGAAGTGCATGGAGCGCTCCACGCCGTTGTCATCCACGCCTTGGGCGATAGGCTTCAGAAAGCCGACGCGCAGGCCGGCCTGCTCCAGCGAGCGGACTGCGCCCAGCGATACGGAGGTCAGGCCGGCGTTGAAGCCGGTGGGCGCGAGGAAAAACGTTTGCATATTGCTTCCCTCGTCCCGCTTAGTGGGCCAGGCCCGCCAGTTCGGCGGTGTCCATGGCGATCATCAGTTCTTCGTTGGTGTTGATCACCAGGGCCGGCACGGAGCCGGCGGCGGTGATGCAACCGGCCTTGCCGCGGATGCAATCGTTGTTGGCGGCTTCGTCCAGGGTCAGGCCGAGGAAGCCCAGCTGCTTGATCACTTCGCCGCGCAGGAAGGACGAGTTTTCGCCGATGCCGCCGGTGAACACCACGGCGTCCAGGCGGCCGGCGCCCACGGTCATGGAGGCCACGTACTTGGCCAGACGGTAGGCGAACACTTCCAGCGCGCGCTTGGCGCCTTCGTGGCCCTTGGCGGCGGCTTCTTCCAGCTCGCGGCAGTCATTGGACAATTCGGACAGGCCCAGCAGGCCGGATTCCTTGTTAAGCATATTGGTGATGGACTGGATGTCCATGCCGCGCTCGGTGGCCAGGTAGCCGAAGACGCTGGGGTCGATGTCGCCGGAGCGGGTGCCCATGACCAAGCCTTCCAGCGGGGTCAGGCCCATGGAGGTGTCGGCGCACTTGCCGTTGCGGATGGCGGCGATGGACGCGCCGTTGCCCAGGTGGGCGATCACCAGGCTGGTTTCATCAGCCGGCTTGCCCAGCATCTTGGCGGCTTCTTCGGCCACGAAGCGGTAGCTGGTGCCGTGCATGCCGTAACGGCGCAGGCTGTTTTCGCGATACAGCTTCATCGGCACCGCGTACAGATAGGCCTTTTCCGGCATGGTCTGGTGGAAGGAAGTGTCGAAAACGGCCACTTGCGGCAGGCTCGGGAATTCTTTGATTGCGGTGCGGATGCCCAGGATGTGTGCCGGGTTGTGCAGCGGCGCCAGCTTGATGCAGCGTTCGATTTCATCGATGGCGGCTTCGTCCAGCAGCGCGGATTGCTTGAAGTGCTCGCCGCCATGCACCACGCGGTGGCCGATGGCTTTCACGCTGTCCAGCAGCGCTACTTGTTGCAGCTTTTCGATGATGGCGTGCATGGCCGCGGCGTGGTCCGGCGTGGACAGCGCTGCGGTTTGCTTGTCGCCGTTGTACTTGAAGGTAATGCAGGCGTCCGCCAGGCCCAGCTTCTCTGCCAGGCCGGTCATGATGGCGTCGTGGCTGAGGCTGTCGATCAGCGCGAATTTCAGGGAGGAGCTGCCGCAATTGATGACGAGAATGGTGGAGTTCATAGGCTTTGGTATATAAATTTGAAAAAAACGGGTAATCGATGAAAAAAATCCACTGCGATGCGCCTGGGGACGATTTGTTGCCGGTCCGTCCTCGCAGAGGGACGGTGGCTGGCAAGCCGCGTCTTATCCGTGTGGTAGCGCATCCGGGCAGGTTTGACCAGTCCGATGTTGCGATCGCCTGCTGGATGTTGGTAAGGCCCGCAGCCCCACGCATCAAGGCTTTGGCTCATTCAGCCTGAGCTGCCGCGTTGGCCGTTTGGCGGGCGGAAGGCGTCAGGCCGGCGATATAGCAACAAGATTGACGGTAGTATACCACTATAAATCATCTATTTCTAATGTTGTACCGCGGTAGAAGTGACAAGTCTTTGATTTTAATTAAGCGGAGCGCGCTTTGTTTGCCGCAAACCGGCTCTCATGGCATAACTTGCCGCAGCGGGCAGCTTGCGGCCGATTGTCACAAAGAATTAACGCTTGCCCCGGGGGTGGGGCGAAGGCATAATTCCGCCCTCGTAATGCAAGGTTCGGCCTTGTTTTGATTGATTGTTTTTGATAGTCCCGCAAACTCGTCCCGAGCGAGATTCGGCTGGTCTTATATCTTCTACCACGGAGGTGTGGGAATAATGTCTGATCTGGCTTCTGCTCAACTGCTTCAAGCATCCGCAGCCCAGCTATCCGTCTATACCTATTTCGATCCCGCGTTCTACGCCAAGGAGCAGGAGCTGCTGTTCGCAGACGCGCCTCTGTACTACGGCCATGAGCTGATGGCGCCCAAACCGGGCGACTATCACACGCTGGATTGGCTGGGGCATGGCAAGATGCTCAAGAACGTGGACGGCGAGATCAAGCTGATCTCCAACGTCTGCCGCCATCGCCAAGCCATCATCTATAAAGGCCGTGGCAACGGCAATCACATTGTCTGCAATCTGCATGGCTGGACCTACGACGCGGAAGGCACGCTGGTGGGCGCGCCGCATTTCCCGGAAACGCCTTGCCTGAACCTGGGGCAGACCGAACTGGCGCGCTGGAACGGCCTGCTATTCGACGCGCGCCGCAATGTGGCGGCCGACCTGGCCCAGCTCGGCGTGGCCAAGCATATGACTTTCGATGGCTATGCCTTCCACTCGACGCACAGCACGGAATACGATTTCAACTGGAAGACCTTCATCGAAGTCTATTCGGAAGACTATCACGTCGATCCCTTCCACCCCGGGCTCGGCAATTTCGTCGATTGCGGCGATTTGAAATGGGAATGGGGAGACAGCTACCACGTGCAGACCGTGGGCGTGAAGAACCGCCTGGCGCGCGCCGGCTCCAAGGTGTACGGCAAGTGGCACGAGGAAGTGCGCCGCCGCTACGCCGAGCAGCAGCCGGAGTTCGGCGCCATCTGGCTGACCTACTACCCCAACATCATGGTGGAGTGGTATCCGCACGTGCTGGTGGTCAGCGTGGTGATTCCGCGCGGCCCGGAGAAGTGCACCGTGATTACCGAGTTCTACTATCCGGAAGACGTGATCTGGTTCGAGCCGGAATTCATCGAGGCGGAACAGGCGGCCTATTTCGAAACCGCCAAGGAAGACGACGAGATCTGCATCCGCATGCACGAGGGCCGCAAGGCGCTGTGGCTGGCCGGCGTCAGCGAAGTGGGGCCGTACCAGTCGCCGACGGAAGAGGGCATGCAGCACTTCCATGAATACTATCGCCGCAAGATGGGCGAGGCATTGGCTGGTTAAAAAGGCAAGTTGAATGCCATAATGCGAAGGCGCGGAATTCCGCGCCTTTTTTATTGAGATTCCGGACGAGATGATCTTCCCAACGTTTCGCATGACGGCGCTGATCGCGCTGTTGTCGCTCAGTCCGCTGGCGCTGGCCGCCAGTTATGCCGATCCGGTAAGCAAGATACGCTTCACTCTGCCGCCGGGCTGGAAAGTGCGCCCCGGCCTGGAAGAGGGCATGCGGGTGCTGCGGGTGATCCCGCCCAAGCCCGATCAGCGCGAGCGGGCGGCGATCTCGGTGAGAATAGGCGTGCGCAAGGCCAAGCGCGGAGAGAGCCTGGCGCGCATGGCGGCCGCCTTCCGCCAGGAGGACGGCGATCGCGAGGCGGCCAATTTCGTTCGGGTCAATCAGAAAACGGGCAGATTGGTGACGGAATACCGCGATGGCCGATTCGTCTCCAATCGGTTGTGGATCGTGCGGCATAATCTGCACGTGATCCAGTCGTTGGACAAGAACCGCTTGCTGGAGGCGCGCTGCACCGCCAACGCGTCGGAATTCAAGACGTATCGCCGGCAGATGGAGGCCATCTGTCTGTCCGCGCAATGGGCCAGGCGCTGAGCCGGCTCGGCGCCGGCTGGATGATACTGGCCGCCGCCTGTTTCGCGTTGATGAGCGCCTGCGCCAAGCTGGGCGCCGCGCATTTCCATTCCATTGAGCTGCTGTTCTGGCGCACAAGCATAGGCGCGGCGCTGCTCGGCGCGCCCATGATGCTGCGAGGGCATTCGCCGGCCACGCCGCATTGGCGCGCCCATATTCAGCGCGGCTTCATCGGCTACGCGTCGATGGCGGCGCTGTTCTACGCCTTGACGCGGCTGCCGCTGTCCACCGCGGTGACGCTGAACTACACCTCCTCGCTGTTTTTCTCGGCGCTGTGCATCGTCAAGCTGAAGGACAGGCCTCCCCCGCACGTGTGGCTGGCGTTGCTGGCTGGATTCGTCGGCGTGGCGCTGCTGCTGCGTCCGACTTTGACGCCGCAGCAATGGCTGCCGGGCCTGATCGGCTTGGTTTCCGGCATCAGCGCCGGTTTCGCGGTGTTCCAAGTGCGGGAACTGGGGCAAATGGGCGAGCAGCCTTGGCGCGTGGTGTTCTGGTTTTTTTGCCTGTCCAGTTTGATCGGCTTGGCGTGGCTGCTGCTGGGGCCTGGGTTCTCCGCCATCACGATGGCCAATGTCTGGCCATTGCTGGGCGTCGGGCTGTTCGGCCTGCTGGGTCAGTTGGCGATGACGCGCGCCTACAAGGAAGGGCGGCGTTATCTGGTGGCGAGCTTCGCCTACCTGACCGTGGTGTTTTCCGCGGTGCTGGGCGTGATTCTGTGGAATGATGGGTTAGGCGTCGGCAGCGCGCTGGCGATGGTTTTGATCGTGTCCGCCGGCATGCTGGCGGCGCGCAGTTGATATTGAAGCAAAGGCGGTTGGATGCGGTACAGGCAGTGGCGGCTCGGTTCGGGCTGGATGGTGGTGGCGGCGGTTTTCTTCGCGCTGATGGGTTTGTTCGTCAAGTTGGGGGCCAAGCATTTTTCGTCCACCGAGCTGGTGTTCTGGCGCACCCTGATAGGCGTGCTGACGCTGGGCGGGGCGGCTTTGTGGCGGCGGGAGCGCTTCGCCACGCCCTTGCTGCGCTACCACTTGCAGCGCGGCGTGATCGGCTATGCCTCGCTGCTGATGTCCTTCTATGCCATCGCCCATTTGCCTTTGGCCACGGCGTCTACCTTGACCTATACCTCGCCGATGTTCCTGGCGCTGTTGTCGGTGGTGTTGCTGAAAGAAAAGCTGCCGCGGCAGGCGATGGCCGGCCTGGCGCTGGGTTTCATCGGCGTGGTGGTGCTGCTCAAGCCCACGCTGTCCGGCGAGGTGTGGTTTGCAGGCCTGCTGGGGCTGGTTTCTGGTTTTCTGGCCGGCTGGTCCTATCTGCACGTGCGGGAGCTGGGGCGGCAGGGCGAGGCGGAGTGGCGGGTGGTGTTTTACTTCGCGCTGATTTCCACGGTGGGCGGGCTGCTGCTGCTGAGCTTGGAGCGGTGGCATCCGGTGACGCTGGAGAATGTCTGGCTATTGCTGGGCGTGGGCGGCGCCGCAACGGTGGCGCAGCTGGCGATGACCCGCGCCTACAAGGTGGGCCGCAAGCTGGCCGCGGCGAATCTTTCCTATCTGACCGTGGTGTTTTCCTGCCTGCTGGGCGCGCTGGCATGGGGCGATGCGCTGACGGCGGACTCTCTGCTGGCGATGGGCTTGATCATTGTCAGCGGCATGTTGGCGGGGCGGCGCTAAAATACAGTCGGAGCTTTTACAACAATCATTAGAGAAGGGAGAAGCGAATGATTTCGATCCGTGAGCAGGATTATGGCCTGGATGTGGCCTTGTTCAACGAGTTCACGCTGGCCGACTTCCAATTGCTGGAGCAGGCGATGCTCAAGCGGCTGGAGGAGCGCGAGAAGCCGGATCTGCTGCTGGACCTGTCCGAGCTGAAGGACTTCACGCTGGATATGGCGATGGAAGAGGTCAAGTTCATGCGCGCCCATGAGGAAAAAATGGGCCGCGTCGCCATCGTGGTGGGCGATGTCTGGATCAAGCTGGCCTCCCATATCGCCGGCCTGCTGTCCCACACCCATGTACAGTATTTCGATTTGGTGGAAGAGGCGCAAGCCTGGCTGGTGCGCCCGGTCGCTGCTTGATTTTGCGGCGGATGGCGGTACAGTAGCGTTTTTTGTTCGACGCGAAAGAATAAAAACCGATGCTGAAGAGTCTTTCCAGCCGCCTGGCGGCTGAGCTTGCCGTCCGCGAATCGCAGGTGGCCGCCACCATCGAACTGATCGACGGCGGCGCCACTGTTCCCTTCATCGCCCGTTACCGCAAGGAAGTCACCGGCGGTCTGGACGATACCCAGCTGCGCACGCTGGCCGAGCGCTTGGTCTACCTGCGCGAGATGGACGAGCGCCGGGTCAGCATCCTCAAGAGCATCGCCGAGCAAGGCAAGCTGACTCCCGAGCTGGAGGCGGCCATCTACGCCAGCGACAACAAAACCACGCTGGAAGACCTCTATCTTCCTTACAAGCCAAAACGCCGCACCAAGGCGCAGATCGCCCGCGAGGCCGGCCTGGAGCCGCTGGCCGACAGCCTGCTGGCCGATCCGTCGCAAGATCCCAACGCGCTGGCCGAAACCTACATCAATGCGGAAGCCGGCGTCGCCGACGCCAAGGCGGCATTGGACGGCGCGCGCGCCATCCTGATCGAGCGCTTCGCCGAGGACGCGGAGCTGCTGGGCCAGTTGCGCGAAAAGCTGTGGAACGAGGGCGAGCTGGCCGCCGCCGTGGTGGCGGGCAAGGAGAACGAGGGCGCCAAGTTCTCCGACTACTTCGACCATCGCGAACACATCAAGGCCATCCCCTCGCACCGCGCGCTGGCGCTTTTGCGCGGCCGCAACGAGGGCGTGCTGACTGTCGCGCTGAAATACCAAGCGGACGAAACGCCGATCACCGAGCGCTCGGCCTATGAGCAACTGATCGCCGCCCGTTTCGGCGTCAAGGATGCCGGCCGCGCCGCCGACAAGTGGCTGCTGGATGGTGTCCGCCTGTGCTGGCGCGCCAAGATCTTCCTGTCGCTGGAGTTGGAGCTGGTGTCGCGATTGAAGGATGCGGCTGACGGCGAGGCGATCAAGGTCTTCGCCGCCAACCTGCATGACCTGCTGCTGGCCGCGCCGGCTGGCCGCCGCGCGACGCTGGGCCTAGACCCGGGCCTGCGCACCGGTTGCAAGGTGGCGGTGGTCGACGATACCGGCAAGGTGCTGGACACCACTGCCATCTATCCACACGAGCCGCGCCGCGAGTGGGACAAGTCCATCGCCATCCTGGGCGCGCTGTGCACTCGCTATAAAGTTGACCTGATTTCCATCGGCAACGGCACCGCCAGCCGCGAAACCGACAAGCTGGCGCAGGATCTGATCAAGGCTTTCCCGCAATTGGGCATGACCAAGATAGTGGTGTCGGAAGCCGGCGCGTCGGTGTATTCGGCGTCCGAGCTGGCTGCCAAGGAATTCCCCGATATGGATGTCAGCCTGCGCGGCGCGGTGTCCATCGCCCGCCGCCTGCAAGATCCGCTGGCGGAGCTGGTGAAGATAGATCCCAAGTCCATCGGCGTCGGCCAGTATCAGCACGACGTCAACCAGAGCCAATTGGCGCGCGCCTTGGATGGCGTGGTGGAGGATTGCGTGAACGCGGTGGGTGTGGACGTCAATACCGCGTCGGTGCCGCTGCTGACTCGTATCTCCGGCCTGAACGTCACCCTGGCATCCAATATCGTGTCCTACCGCGACCAGAACGGCGCCTTCCGCACGCGCAAGGAACTGCTGAAAGTGCCGCGTCTGGGCGACAAGACCTTTGAGCAGGCGGCCGGCTTCTTGCGCATCGCCGGCGGAGACAACCCGCTGGATGCGTCCTCGGTGCATCCGGAGGCCTATCCGGTGGTGGAAAAGATCGTTGCCAAAGCGGGTCGCGACGTGAAGACCTTGATCGGCGATTCCTCTTTCCTGAAATCCGTGCGTGCTACCGATTTCACCGACGAGCGCTTCGGCCTGCCGACGGTGATGGACATTCTGAAGGAGCTGGACAAGCCGGGCCGCGATCCGCGTCCGGAGTTCAAGACTGCGACCTTCCAGGATGGCATCGAGGACATCAAGCATCTGCAACCGGGCATGGTGCTGGAAGGAGTGGTTACCAACGTTGCCAACTTTGGCGCTTTCGTCGATATCGGCGTACACCAGGATGGCCTGGTCCATATCTCGGCGCTGTCCAATAAGTTCATCGACGATCCGCGCAAGGTGGTCAAGGCCGGCGACGTGGTGAAGGTGAAGGTGTTGGAAGTGGATGTGGCGCGTAAGCGCATCGCGTTGACGATGCGCCTGGACGATGAGCTTGGTTCCGGCAATAGCCGCGGTGGCCGCAATGACAGCCGTTCCGACAACCGCCCGCGCCAGCAACGCGGCCAGTCCTCTGCTCCGCAGGGTGACACCGCGATGGCGGCCGCCTTCGCCAAGCTGCGCAAGGGCTGATTGGTCTATATAGAAGATAGAAGTGCCAGGAACAGGCCGGCGGCAGCGCCGGCCTGTTTGTTTTTGGGCGTTTTGGCGAGGATGGCTAGCCTGCGGCGCAGGGAGTTGAAATTTCTTGCATTGCAATTTCTTTAAAAATCATCGCCTTGCATGAATGCTGGGTGAAAAGTTCAATTTTTCTCGCAAAAGGTGTTGACGGGGGTGGGGCCCGGGCGTATAGTTCGCCTCCTCAGCTGACGCAGCGA
>NZ_PQWB01000136.1 GCF_002924365.1 Chromobacterium alticapitis
TTGGCCTCGGCCTGGCAGTGTGGGCAAGCCGTCAGGTCGGGCAAGGCGTCCTGAACGGCGTCATGGTGAGTGGGGTGCTTGAGAGCGGAGGACAACAGACTCCGCTGTTTGAGGGTGAGTTGATCCAGCTGGGCAAGAAAACGCTGAAAACTTTGGGCATCCATGGCGTTGCTCCCGGTCTGCTACCGTATTCAGCATAGCTCCCAACACGGAATTGGGACATAGCC
>NZ_PQWB01000137.1 GCF_002924365.1 Chromobacterium alticapitis
GCTCTACACCATCCGCTCCGAGCGGCTGCTGGTCGAGCAACTGGACTACAACCTGCTGTTTCGCTGGTTCGTCGGCCTTTCCGCCGATGCCCGCGTGTGGGATCACTCGACCTTCTCGCAAAATCGCGACCGCTTGTTTACCGAAGACGTCGCCCGCGCCTTCTTCATTCGGGTACGCAGCCTGGCCGAGTGGGGCAAGCTCACCAGCGACGAGCATTTCAGCGTAGACGGCACGCTGATCGATGCCTGGGCTTCGCACAAAAGCTTTGTCCACAAGGATGACGCGCCGCCACCGCCCGCAGGGCGCAATCCGGATGTCGAT
>NZ_PQWB01000015.1 GCF_002924365.1 Chromobacterium alticapitis
TATCAAAGCGGCACGCGAACAACTGGGTTGGTCGCCAGACCAGTTACTGGCGCTATGCAAGCTGGCATGAGATAGCATTGAATGGCCCTGGTATTGGACCGGGATAAGGTTGGCATAACTGCCAATGTCGCTTCGTCTACCGATTGCGATTCCAATTTAAGTTGGATTTTGCCCGTGGTAGGAGACATGTTTATCCACAAGGTTGATGGCGTGATTGATGCAACCTTGAAGTCGAAAGTGGCTGACAGCTTGGCAAACTTCAAGGATGCGTTGTTGTTCAAACCGGATCAAAACTGGCTGGTGGGTTTGAATCAATTGGTTCCGGTAGACAAGATCGTAAATCTGCCTGGCGGGGGCAATTTCCCCATCGGCCAGTATGTGCGAAATAATACGCAATACTTGATTGGCAATAGCCAGATAACCTTGAGGCTGGGCGACTGGTTGCCGCCGTTCCAATCTGATCCGAGTACCAATGGAAAAGTGGATGTCTCGGCTCCGCAAAACTATAGCAGTGAAGTACTGAGTCTGACGTTGACTTCTCCGGCTTCCAGCTTCAGCATCAAGGTCAATGAAGTGGCGAATGTCGGGTGGAAGTGGGATGGAACTTTATGCGGTTCGCGCAATTCGAGAATGACTTGCGTGGAGCCTTGAGCGGCTACACGTCAGGGAAATGAGACAGCGGCGGCTCCGATCCAGGAGCCGCCGTTTCTTTTTGATGTAGCAGTGTTGACGTTTCCAATCAGGTTCCACAAAACGTCCTATACCCCTCCGCCACTTCCGGCGCGGCCGGCAGCGCGTAGCGCGCCAGTCCCTCGCGTTCGTTGAACGGGTCGCGCAAGACTTCCAATAGTTTCAAGGTCGGCCCCATGTCGCCATGCTCGCTGGCGGCGTCCAGCGCTTCTTCCACCAGGTGGTTGCGGGCGATGTAGAGCGGGTTTTCGCGGCGCATGGCGGCGGCGATGTCTTGCGGGCGGCGGGTGCGCGGCAGGTGGCGGTTGTGCCATTGCTTGAGCCACGGCTCCAGAACGTCCGGGGACGGGAACAGGGCAGCCAGGCGTTCGCTCTTGCCCTCCGCCTCGTCGGCTAGATAGCGCCAGGCCAGGGTGTGGTCCACGCCGTAGGCCGCCAGCAGCGCCAGCCAGTCCTCCGTTAATTGCAGATCGGCCGGCTTGGCGTCCAGCAGGCCCAGCTTGCGGCGCGCCTGTGCCAGCCAGAGGGCCTGGTAGCGTTCGGCGAAGCCTTCGATGATTTCGGTCGCGGCCGGCACGGCGGCGGCCGGGTCGTCCGGTGAGATCAGCGGCAGCAGGGTTTCGGCGAAGCGGGCCAGGTTCCATTGCGCGATGGCCGGCTGGTTGCCGTAGGCGTAGCGGCCGTTGTGGTCTATGGAGCTGAACACGGTGTCCGGGTGGTGGGCGTCCATGAAGGCGCAGGGGCCGAAGTCTATGGTTTCGCCGGACAGCGCCATATTGTCGGTGTTCATCACGCCGTGGATGAAGCCGGCGTGCATCCAGCGCGCGATCAGCGCCGCCTGCCGTTCCGCCGCGGCTTGCAGCAGCTTCAGATAGCGGCCGTCTTGTCGCGCCAGTTCCGGGTAGTGGCGGGCCAGGGTGTAGTCGGCCAGCTTGCGCAGCATGCCGGTTTCGCCGTGGATGGCGAAGTATTGGAAAGTGCCGACGCGCAGATGGCTGGCGGCGACGCGGGTCAGCACCGCGCCGGGCAGCGGCCGTTCGCGCTGTACCGCTTCGCCGGTGGCCACGACCGCCAGCGCGCGGGTGGCGGGGATGTCCAGGGCCTGCATGGCCTCGCCCAGTATCAGTTCGCGCAGCATGGGACCGACTGCCGCCTTGCCGTCGCCGCGGCGCGAGAAGGCGGTGCGGCCGCTGCCCTTGAAGGCGATGTCGCGACGCAGGCCGTTCTTATCGATCACTTCGCCCAAGAGCAGCGCGCGGCCATCGCCCAGCGACGGCGACAGCCCGCCGAACTGGTGGCCGGCATAGGCCTGGGCGATGGGCTGGGAGCCTACGGGCAATTCCGCGCCGGAGAACAGCTTGGCCAATTCGGCTTCGCCGGCCTGGCTGACGCCCAGGCCCAGCTCGTCGGCCAGCGCGGCGTTCCAATACAGCAGCGCAGGTGCGGATGGCGTTTCCGGCTGCGCAGCTTGCCAGGCGCCGGGCAGCTCGCGGGCGTAGCTGTGGTCGAAGTCGAAGTGGATCATGTTTGGCCTCGTGGGTTGGTCCCTGGCGCAGCCCCCTCTCCCCAACCCCTCTCCCGCGAGGGGAGAGGGGCTTTGCGGCGTGAGCTGCTTGTTTCGCGTAGCTTTGCTTATTACCCTTGGCAGCCAATTCCGACCCGGCAGTGCGAGGGCTGGGCTGCCAAGGCGCTGGCTTGTTGCTCATGCGCTTGATTCTTGGCGCGCCTGTAGCCGCGCCATCGCCTGTCTGCCAGCTTAGCTGCCGCGTGTTGCGGTCTTGTGCAGGCGGCCGGCCTGGCCATTTTGCGCTCTGGCGTCAGTCACGGCTAGTCTATTGGCATTTTGCCGCTGATTGCGGGAATGCCCGCAAAGGAAAAACGCCACGTCCATTTCTGGCGCGTGGCGTTTTCCTGGCTTTAGCGGCCTGACTTCTTGCCGCTGCCTGGCGCGCGGCTGGCTGGCGGCTTGCCAGATGCCGGTTTGCCAGCCTGGCTGCGCGCGCTGGCGGCTGCGGCCGGCTTGGCGCGCTGTCCCTGTTGCGGCTGCCGCGCGCCGGTGTTCTTGCCGCGGTTCATAGTCGCGCCCATCTTGTGGCGCACGGCGGCGGCCTTGTCGCCCGGCGGCGTCGGCGGGATCAGGCAGTGCTTGCTGTGGCCGATCAGGTCGGCGCGGCCCATATTGAGAAGCGCGTCGTGGATGATCTGCCAGTTGTCCGGATGGTGGTAGCGCAGGAAAGCCTTGTGCAGCTTGCGGCGGTAGCCGTCGCGCACCACGTCCACTTTTTCCGAGCTGCGGCTCAAGCGCTTCAGCGGATTGCGGCGGGTGTGCCACATGGTGGTGGCCATCGCCATCGGCGTCGGCGTGAAGGTCTGCACCTGGTCCAGGCGGAAGTTGTTCTTTTTCAGCCATAGCGCCAGATTCATCATGTCCTCGTCGCTGGTGCCTGGGTGGGCGGCGATGAAGTAGGGGATCAGGTACTGTTCCTTGCCGGCCTGGCGGCTGAAGCGCTCGAACAGTTCCTTGAACTTGTCGTAAGCGCCCATGCCCGGCTTCATCATCTTGGACAGCGGGCCGTCCTCGGTGTGTTCCGGGGCGATCTTCAGATAGCCGCCCACGTGGTGCTGCACCAGCTCCTTGATGTACTCGGGCGAGCGCACGGCCAGGTCGTAGCGCAGGCCGGACTGGATGTTGATCTTCTTCACGCCCGGCAGCGCGCGCGCCTTGCGGTACAGCTGGATCAGGTGGCTGTGGTCGGTGTTCAGGTTTTCGCAGATGTCCGGGAACACGCAGGACAGCTTTCTACAGGACGATTCGATCTTCGGGTCCTTGCAGCTGAGCCGGTACATGTTCGCGGTCGGACCGCCCAGGTCGGAGATGTGGCCGGTGAAGCCCGGCGTTTTGTCGCGGATCTCCTCGATCTCGTGCAGGATGGATTCTTCCGAGCGACTCTGGATGATGCGGCCTTCGTGCTCGGTGATCGAGCAGAAGGTGCAGCCGCCGAAGCAGCCGCGCATGATGTTGACCGAGTACTTGATCATCTCCCAAGCCGGGATATGGGCGTTGCCGTAGGCCGGATGCGGATTGCGGGCGTAGGGCAGGCCGTAGACGAAATCCATTTCCTCGGTGACCAGCGGGATGGGCGGCGGCGTCAGCCACACGTCGCGCTCGCCGTGCATCTGCACCAGCGCGCGGGCGTTGCCGGGGTTGGACTCCAGGTGCAGCGTGCGGCTGGCGTGGGCGTACAGCACCGGGTCGTGGGCGACGGCTTCGTAGGCCGGGATGCGGATCACGGTCTTGGCGCGCTCGGCGCGGCGCTTGGCCAGGCGCTCCTCGCGCGATTCGATGCGGATCACCTGCGGCTTGGACGGGTCGATGTCCTTGGTCGCTTCCGCCGCCTGCTCCGGGATTTCCTGGTATGGATTGAGGTGCGGATCGATGCGGCCCGGGATGTCCACCACGCTGGAATCCATTTCCTGCCACTCGTCGTCCGGACGCCAGCCGTGCGGCACGATGAAGGCGGTGCCGCGGATGTCGCGCATCTCGGACAGCTTCTCGCCCTTGGCCGCGCGGTGCGCGATTTCCACCAGCGCGCGCTCGGCGTTGCCGTACAGCAGGATGTCGGCCTTGGAGTTGACCAGCACAGACGGGCGCACCTTGTCGCTCCAGTAATCGAAGTGGGCGATGCGGCGCAAGCTGGCTTCGATGGAGCCTATCATCACGCCGACGCCGGGGTAGGCTTCGCGGCAGCGCTGGGCATAGACGGTGACGGCGCGGTCCGGACGCTTGTTGGGCTCGGCGTTCGGCGTGTAGGCGTCGTCGGAGCGCGCGCGGCGGTCGGCGGTGTAGCGGTTGATCATCGAATCCATATTGCCGGCGGTGACGCCGAAGAACAGGTTCGGTTTGCCCAATTCGCGGAACGCGTCGGCGCTGTGCCAGTCGGGCTGGGCGATGATGCCCACGCGGAAGCCCTGGGCCTCCAGCAAGCGGCCCACCAGCGCCATGCCGAAGCTTGGGTGGTCTATGTAACAGTCACCGGTGATCAGGATGATGTCGCAGGAATCCCAGCCCAGCTCGTCCATTTCGGCGCGGGTCATCGGCAGGAACGGGGCGGTGCCGAAACGGCTGGCCCAGTACTTGCGGTAGGAATCGATAGATTTGGCGGCTTGCGGAGTAGTCATGCGGTCACGTCGAATTCAGGCAGCCGCGCATTATGCCGCATTTTGGCAAAAAAATCAGCATAAACAACTGTTTATTGTCCTGAATCGCCAGGCTGGGCGTAGGGCTTTTCTCTCGCGGGTTTTTCCAGCCAAATCAAGGCGCTGGCCGGCCTGGCCCGGCGGCGGGCTGCCTTGGTCCCGCGTTTGGGTGTACCCTATCGCTTTATGCGGCGCAGCAGCGATGGATCATCGCGGCGCCGCCTGTCGCAATGGATAAGGATACAGAATCATGACGGAGCGCATCGTCAGCGTGCGGGGTGGGGAGACTGGCCTGGTGAAGAAACTGGAGGCGGGCGCGGTGCTGCATGTGCCGGACTTCGGTTTTGCGCTCAGCGCGACGGAGCAGGCGCTGCTCAATCCGGCCATCGCTGATCCCAAGCGCAAGAACATCAGCCTGGAGCCGAACAACGGCGCGCTGCACGGCGTGCTGGGTGGCGATGAGGCCCAGCGAGCGGTGCGCGCGCTGATCTCGCGTTATCAGCAGGCTGCGGCGGGGCTGCTGGCTCAGGTGCTGCCGGAGTATCAGGGCAAGACTCGCGCCGCGCCCACCAGCCTGCGCCTGGTGAGGGTGGAAGATCGCAAGACTTCCTGGCGCAAGGACGACAGCCGGCTGCATGTGGACGCTTTCCCGTCCCGGCCCACCTATGGCGAACGCATCCTGCGCGTGTTCTGCAACGTCAATCCGGCGGGCGAGCCGCGAGTGTGGCGGGTGGGCGAGCCGTTCGAGGACATGGCCAAGAAGATGCTGCCGCGCGTGCCCGCTCAGTGGCCGGGATCGGCCGCGCTGCTGGCGGCGCTGAAAATCACCAAGCGCAAGCGCAGCGGCTACGATCACATCATGCTGCATCTGCACGACGCGATGAAGGCCGATCTGGCTTACCAGCGGGATTGCCCGCAGCAGACCGTGCCGTTCGCGCCGGGCGGCGCCTGGATCTGCTTCTCCGACCACGCCTCGCACGCGGTGATGTCCGGCCAGTTCATGCTGGAGCAGACCTTGTGGCTGCCGCTGGACAAGATGGACGACCCAGGCAAGTCTCCTCTGCGGCAGCTGGAGCGCTTAACCGGGCGGACGCTGGCCTAGATTCGGGCGGGTGGGGTGGCGAGTGTGTTTCGGCCGTGACCGATCCGGCGCCAAAATCGGGTACAATGGCCGATTCGCTATTCTTACCCACAGCCAGAACATGAGCACGGAAAACCACGCGCCGGTTGTCAACAACTTCATTCGCAGCATCATCGACGAGGACCTGGCCACGGGCCGCCGCAGCTCGGTGGTGACGCGCTTTCCGCCGGAGCCGAACGGCTTCGCCCACATCGGCCACGCCAAGGCCATTTGCATCAACTTCGGCTTGGCCGAAGACTACCAGGGCCTGTGCAATCTGCGCATGGACGACACCAATCCGGAAAAAGAATCGGACGAGTTCGTCGAGGCGTTCAAGCAGGACATCGCCTGGCTGGGCTTCAAGTGGAACGGCGAAGTCCGTTTCGCTTCGGATTACTTCGACCGCCTGTACGATTACGCCGTCGAGCTGATCCTGGCCGGCAAGGCCTATGTCGATGATCTGAGCGCGGAGGAAATGCGCCAGTATCGCGGCAATCTGACCGAGCCGGGCAAGAACAGCCCCTACCGCGAACGCAGCCCGGAAGAAAACCTGGACCTGTTCAGCCGCATGCGCGCCGGCGAATTCGCCGACGGCAGCAAGACGCTGCGCCTGAAGATAGACATGGCCTCGCCCAACATCAATCTGCGCGACCCGGCCATCTACCGCATCCGCCGCGTGCATCACCACCGCACCGGCGACAAGTGGTGCATCTACCCGATGTACGACTACACCCATTGCATTTCCGACGCCATCGAGGGCATCACGCACTCGCTGTGCTCGCTGGAGTTTGAAGACCACCGCCCGTTGTACGACTGGGTGCTGGACAACATCAGCATCGGCCACCATCCGCAGCAGATCGAATTCTCGCGCCTGGAGCTGCTGTACGCGCTGACCTCCAAGCGCAAGCTGCAGGCCCTGGTCAACGACGGCGCCGTCACCGGTTGGGATGACCCGCGCATGCCCACCATCGCCGGCATGCGCCGCCGCGGCTACAGTCCGGCCGGCATCAAGCTGTTCGCCCAGCGCATCGGCGTGTCGAAGAGCGAAAACATCATCGACATGGCCATCCTGGAAGGCGCGGTGCGCGAGACCCTGGAAAACGACTCGCCGCGCGTGATGGCCGTGGTCAATCCGCTGAAAGTGACGCTGAGCAACTACGACGCCGCCGTCACCGCCAGCCGCAGCGCGCCGTTCCACCCGCATCATCCTGAATTCGGCGAGCGCGATGTGCCCATCGCTCGCGAGATCTGGATCGAGCGCGACGACTTCGCCGAAGTGCCGCCGCCGAAGTGGCAGCGCCTGACCGCCGGCGGCGAAGTGCGGCTGCGCTACTCCTACGTGATCAAGTGCGAGGAAGTGGTGAAGGACGCCAATGGCGAGATCGTGGAGCTGAAGTGCTCCATCGACCACGACACGCTGGGCAAGAACCCGGAAGGCCGCAAGGTCAAGGGCGTGATCCACTGGGTGTCGGCCGAACACGCCATTCCGGTGGATGTGCGCTGGTATGAGCGCCTGTTCACCGAGCAGCGCCCGGATGCGGTGCGCGGCGAGGATGGCGAATATGTGGACTTCCGCCAATTCCTGAGCCAGGACTCGCTGAAGCTGGTGCCGGCCTATGTGGAGGCATCCGTGCTGCAAGCGGCGCCGGAGTCGCGCTTCCAGTTCGAGCGCCTGGGTTACTTCGTCACCGACCGCTACGAGCACCAGCCTGGCGTCAAGGCCGTGTTCAACCGCACGGTCGGCTTGAAGGACAGCTGGAAGTAAGCCGTCCCGCTATCGCGCAATGGCGAACCTTAGGGTTCGCCATTTTTACGTGCGGCGACGCTTGCGCGAGTTGCCGATGAAAACAAGGAGAACCAATGCGCGCATCGCTCAAATCCGTTTCGTTTGCCCTGCTGGCCGCTGGCCTGTTGACGGCCTGCGCCACGCCGCCGGGCAAAAGCAATTACGTCCGGGGCAAAACCTACCGAATCACCGTTCTGCACACCAATGACCATCACGGCCATTTCTGGCCCAATGCCGATGGCGAGTACGGCCTGGCTGCGCAGAAGACCGTGGTGGACCGCGTGAGGGCCGAGGTGAAGGCCGAGGGCGGCTATATGCTGCTGTTGTCCGGCGGCGACATCAATACCGGGGTGCCGGAGTCGGATCTGCAGAACGCCGAGCCCGACTTTCGCGCCATGGACCGCATAGGCTATGACGCGATGGCGGTGGGCAACCACGAGTTCGACAAACCGCTGCCAGTGCTGGCGCAGCAGCGCCAGTGGATACATTTCCCCATGCTGTCCGCCAATATCTACCAAGATGGCCATCGCATGTTCGATCCCTATGCCATGTTCAATCTGGGCGGGGTCAAGGTGGCGGTGCTGGGTTTGACCACGGATGACACGCCCAAGCTGGTCAATCCGGCGCGAGTGAGGGGCCTGGAGTTCAAGAGTCCGATCGCCGAGGCGGCCCAACTGGTGCCGGAGCTGCGCCAGCAGGCCGACATCGTCATCGCCGCTACCCATATGGGCCATTACGCCGACGGCGATCATGGCGTCAACGCGCCGGGCGATGTGGAAATGGCGCGCGCGGTGAAGGGGCTGGATCTGATCGTCGGCGGCCATAGCCAGAACCCGGTATGCATGAAGGCGGAAAACGTGCGCGACGATGCCTATGCGCCGGGCCAGCCTTGCGCGCCGGACCGTCAGAACGGCGCCTGGATCGTGCAGGCGCATGAATGGGGCAAATATGTCGGCCGCGCCGATTTCGAATTCAATAACGGCAAGTTCCGGCTGGTGAAGTATCAGCTGATTCCGGTCAATTTGAAAAAGACCGTGCAAACGGCCGATGGCAAAACGGCAAAGATGCCGTACGCCGAGCAGATTCCTGAGGATGGCAAGCTCAGAACCTTCCTCAAGGCTTATCAGGACAAGGGCGAGGCGGGGCTGGGCGCCAAAGTGGGCGAGCTGTCCGGTAAGCTGGATGGCGAGCGGAGCGCGGTGCGCAGCCGGCCCACCAATTTGGGCGTATTCGTCGGCGAAGCGATGATGGCCAAAACCCAGGCCGATTTCGCGGTCATCAACGCCGGCGGCATCCGAGATTCGCTGTTGGCCGGCCCGGTCAGCTATCGCGATGTGCTCAAGGTGTTTCCGTTCGGCAGCGCCGTGGTGCGCGTGGAGCTGAAGGGCGGCGAGGCGCTGGACTACCTGAAGGCCGCCGCGGCCATGACGCAGGGTGCCGGCGCGTTTGCGCAGTTTGCCGGGGTAAAGCTGCGCATCGAGAAGGGTGAGCTGAAAGAGGCCTGGATAGGCGGCAAGCCCATCGACCCAGGTCAGACCTACCGCATGGCGATCAATGGCTTCATGGCGGCCGGCGGCGACGGCTACCCCAGACTGGATAAGCATCCAGGCTATGTAGACACAGGCTTCACCGATGCCGAGGCGCTGCAGGACTACGTGGCCGCGCATTCGCCTGTCCACGTGGAATTCTATGCGCCAGGCGACGCGGTACGGCGGAAGTAGGGCGGGGGAGCAATGATGCCAGGGCGGAAGGAAGGTGGAAACCCGCCCTTGGTACCGGTGCCGCCGCGGGATTCATTGTCTAATTTGATGGGGCCGGATGCTTATTCGGGCTTGCGGCGCCGCTTTCCCCTGGCGCCGCCCGGGTCGCTCTTGCTTGCGGCCGGCTGGCATAAGGGGCTCATCTGATTTTATCGAGGAATCACCATGGCTCAGCAAGGCGTATTCACTCTGCCCGCGAACATCAACTTTGGCGTGACGGTTCTGACCAATGCCGCCTACGTGCAAAATGTCGAGATTTTCGTCAACAACGAGCTGCGCGCGTCTTTCAGCGGCAGCGGCACCAACAACAACAACCTGGGCACCAAGGTCATCAATTCCGGCAACGGCAGCGTGCGCGTGCAAATCACGGCCAATGGCAAGCAGTCCGACATGGTTTCCAGCCAACTCGTTCTGGCCAACAAGCTGAACATGGCGATCGTGGGTTCCGAGGACGGCACCGACATGGACTACAACGACGCCATCGCCATCCTGAACTGGCCCTTGGGCTAATTCCCGCTTGAGCGGATCCGGCCCCGCCTTGAGCGGGGCTTTTCTTCGCCATTTTTACATCGCAAGGCCTGGGTGTTTCGCATGTAGCGCTAGCGCTACTTTCGCGGCGGCTTGCCGCCGGTCAAGGAAGCGTTTCATGTCGGGTGGCTACGGCTTGAGCGCCTTCGCGCGCGGGTGGTATGGTGGTGGCGTTAGCGGTGCGGGCCGGTTGTTCAGCCTGGCGCCGCACAGACAGTCCACACTCTCAGGTTGCGATCATGACCAAGCCAAGAGCCGTATATCTGCAATCCGGCGGTCCCACCGCCGTTCTGAATGCTTCCGCCCAGGGCGCGATTGAAACCGCGCGTCGCCTGGGACTCTCCCTGTATGCCGCCTATGACGGGCTGGCCGGCTTGCTGGACGGTCGTCTGTGCGATACCGACGCGGTGTCCGACACCGCCATCGCTCAGCTCGCCTTCATGCCGGGCGGCAGTTTCGGCGTTAGCCGCCGCATGATAGGCACTTACGAGGAGGCGCCGGAAGACTGGCTGCGCCTGCGCGACGTGCTGGCCAAACACGACATCCGTTATCTGCTGATCAACGGCGGCAATGGCTCGCTTGGCTGCGCCGAGCGGCTGGTGGACTTCGAAAAGCACACCGGTTACAAGCTGGGCGTGATCGGCATCCCCAAGACCATAGACAACGACTTGGTCGGCACCGATAACAGTCCGGGCTACGGTTCCTCCGCCAAATTCCTGGCCAGCGCCATGCGCGAGGTAGGCCTGGACATGACCAGCATGGGCTGGGGCCGCGTCTTCATCATGGAGACCATGGGTCGCCACACCGGCTGGTTGGCAGCTGCCTGCGCCGCATCCTCGCGCAGCCCGCAGGAAGCGCCGCACCTGCTGCTGTTGCCGGAAGTGCCGTTCGATCAGGAGCGTTTCCTGGCCGCGCTGGACGGCTGTCTGGCCAAATACGGCCAATGCGCGATCGCGGTGGCCGAGGGCATCACCGGCGCGGATGGCCGTTTCGTCGCCGAGGCCAAGAAGTCAGAAACTTACGGTCACGAGCAACTGGGCGGCGCCGGCCACTGGCTGGCTCAGCTGATTCTGCGCGAGCGCGGCATTTCCGCCCACGTCGCCCAGGTGGATTACCTGCAGCGCGCCGGCGGCCACCTGGCCTCCGCCACCGACGTCCGCCAGGCCTATGTGATGGGCGAGAAGGCGGTGGAGTGGCTGCTGGCCGGCAAAACCGGCCTGATGGCAGGCATCCGGCGGCTGAACGACCATCCCTACTGCTGGGATGTGGATGAAGTGCCGCTATCCGCGGTGGGCGACAAGGAAAAGCGCCTGCCGCCTGAATACATCGGCGCAGACGGCTTCAGCGTCACCCAGGCCTTCCTTGACTATGTGAAGCCCTTGATGGAGGGCGAGCGCATTCCGCCATTCAAGGACGGCCTGCCGGACTACCGCCCCATCGCCTGGCCGCGCGTTTGATAGACGCGTCTTGAGGCAAGGATGGCCGTCGCGCTGGCAAGCGCGGCGGCTGTTTTCATTTTTCCCTATGAATGTCGCGGCTTGAATGACAGAAGCCGTCGCCGCTCTGCTACAATCACATCCCTTCGAATTTCCACTCATAGGTTTTTTTGATCATGCTGAGCCTGTACAACACACTGACCCGCCAGAAGGAAGCGTTCAACCCCATCGAACCCGGCAAAGTGCGCATGTACGTTTGCGGCATGACCGTTTACGACCTCTGTCACATCGGCCACGCCCGCATGCTGGCCGCCTTCGATGTGATCTACCGCTGGCTGAAAACCTCCGGTTACGATGTCACCTATGTCCGCAATATCACCGATATCGAAGACAAGATCATCAAGCGCGCGCTGGAGCGCGGCATCACGCCGGACCAATTGGTGGCGGAAACCATCGCCGACATGCACCAGGACGCCGCCGCGCTGGGCTTGCTGCCGCCTACGCACGAGCCGCGCGCCACCCATCACGTGGGCGGCATGATAGCGCTGATTGAAAAGCTGATCGCCAACGGCAAGGCCTATGCGGCCGCCAACGGCGACGTTTACTACGCGGTGCGCGAGTTCGAAGGCTACGGCAAGCTGTCCGGCCGCACCTTGGACAAGCTGCGAGCCGGCGAGCGCGTGGAAGTGGACCCGAACAAGCGCGATCCGCTGGACTTCGTGCTGTGGAAGGCCGCCAAGCCGGGCGAGCCGTCCTGGGACAGCCCGTGGGGCGCAGGCCGTCCGGGCTGGCACATTGAGTGCTCGGTGATGAGCTGCCACCATTTGGGCGAACACTTCGACATCCACGGCGGCGGCGAGGACCTGCAGTTCCCGCACCATGAGAACGAGATCGCCCAGTCCGAGGGCGCGCACGGCCATCAGTACGTCAATTACTGGCTGCATAACGGCTTCATCAATGTCGATGGCGAGAAAATGTCCAAGAGTTTGGGCAATTTCTTCACCATCCGCGACGTGCTGCAGCACTTCGATGGCGAGGTGATCCGCTTCTTCATCGTGCGCAGCCACTACCGCAGCCCGGTCAACTACACCGACAGCATCCTCAACGACGCCAAGCATGGTCTGACCCGCTTGTACACCGCGCTGCGCGGCATCGCGCTGCCGGTATCCGCAGGCATAGACTGGAACAATGCTTACGCCGCGCGCTTCAAGGCGGCGATGGACGACGATTTCAACTCGTCCGAGGCGGTGGCCGTGCTGTTCGAGTTGGCTGGCGAAGTCAACAAGAGCCGTGATCCGCAACAGGCGCGTTTGCTGAAGGACCTGGCTGGCGTGCTGGGCCTGCTGTCGCGCGATCCGGAAGCCTTCCTGCAGGGCGGCGCGGGCGAGGGCGAGCTGTCGGCCGAGCAGGTGGAAGCGCTGATCCAGGCGCGCAAGGATGCGCGCGCCGCCAAGAATTGGGCCGAGTCCGACCGCATTCGCGACGAGTTGACCGCCAAGGGCATCGTGCTGGAAGATGGCGCCGGCGGCACCATCTGGCGGCGCGCTTGATCGATATTGCGCCGGTTCCGCTTGTCAATGGCGGGCAAACGGCGGATAATTCCGCATTTCGCAAGCAGTACAGGCAAAACCCCTGTACCCGATTTGAAAGGTAGAGAGATGAAGACCGATATCCACCCGAATTACAAAGAACTGTCCGTTACCTGCTCCTGCGGCAGCCAGTTCGTGACCAAGTCCACCATGTCCAAGGACGCCTTCTCCATCGAAGTGTGCTCCAGCTGCCACCCGTTCTACACCGGCAAGCAGAAGATCGTTGACACCGCTGGTCGCGTGGACAAGTTCAACCAGAAGTTCGGCGGCTTCTTCAAGCGCTAATCGCGTTTGTCGTAGACGAACTATCCAAGAAGAGGCAGCTGCGGCTGCCTTTTTTGTTTTCGCGCGCGGCGCCGCTTTCCCGGGCGGAGCGCTGCCCAGTCCTCAGGCGGCGCCTTGTCGGGATATAATGATCGCCTGTGCCGGCCGTGATGGCCCGGTCCCCTTTTCCTTTACCGGAAACCGACTCGTCCAGTCCGCCCGCAAGCCTGGCGGGCGACAAGCTGATCCAAGACCATGCTGACTTATTCCGCTCAGGCCAATCCATTGGCCAAGCCTACTGAAAAGCCCTGGGTGCTGCTGCTGCTGTGCTTCATCTGGCTGTGGCCCGGCATTTTGGGCCATGACCCGTGGAAGCCGGACGAGCCCTATGTGCTGGCGGTGGCGCAGGCCATGCTGCGCAGTGGCGACTGGTTGCTGCCCACGCTGAACGGCGCGCCTTATCTGGATAATCCGCCGTTGTATTACTGGCTGGCGGCCCTGTGCATCAAGGTGTTTTCGCCCTGGTTGCTGGCTGCGCACGATGCGGCCCGGCTGGCGACGCCACTGTTGATGTCCCTCTCCTTGCTGTTGACAGGCATGGCGGGGCGCGACCTGATAGGCCGCCGCCATGGCCGCAGCGTGGTGATGATCTTGATAGGCTGCCTGGGCCTGGTGGAATCCGGCCACCAGCTCACCCCGGTCATTGCCGGTTTCACCGGCTTCGCCGGCGCCTTCTACGCGCTGTCGCTGTCTTTGCGTTCGCCAGGTTTGGCCGGGGCGCTGCTGGGCGCGGCTTGCGCGGTAACTTTCCTCGGCGGCAGCCTGGCGGATTTGATGCTGATTTGGCTCACCGCGCTGATGTTGCCGGCTTTCAGCGCCTGGCGCAGCCGGAGCTATGCGCTGACCCTGCTATTGGCGCTGCTGGTGGCGCTGCCCGCCATTCTGGTGTGGCCCATGTTGCTATTGCGCGATTACCCGGCGGAATTCGCCGACTGGTGGGCCAATTACGCGCTGGGCCAGACCAGCGGCTTCCACCATGTCCGCCTGTTTCATGATTTCGGTTATTACAGCCTGAATGTGCTGTGGTTCGCGTTCCCGGCCTGGCCGCTGGCGGCGTGGACGCTGTACCGCAACCGCCAGCTGCAGTCGCCGCGTTTGCAGTTGCCCTTGCTGTTCAGCGTGATGATCGCCTTGTTCCTGACGCTGTCGGATCGCGCCAGCATTACCGACGCCATGCCCTTGTTGTTGACGCTGTCCATTGTGGCGGCGGTGGAGCTGGATAGCTTGCGGCGCGGCGCGGCCGCTTTCCTGAACTGGTTCGCGCTGATGACCTTCGGTTTGTTCGGCCTTCTGGTGTGGCTGGGCTGGGCGGCGATGAACTATGGCTGGCCCGAGGGCCTGGCCGGCCGCGCCCGCTATTTCAGTCCGTTCTACCAGCCGCATGTGTCTTGGTGGCAGGCCGCGGGGGCGCTGCTGGCTACGCTGGTTTGGCTGTGGGCGCTGAGCAGGCCGCATCTACGCGGCCGCCAGGCCATCACCAACTGGGCGGCAGGCCTGACGCTGCTGTGGGGGCTGGGCATGACGCTGTGGCTGCCCTGGTTCGATGCGGCCAAGAGCTATCGACCGGTGGTGCAGAGCATGCTGCGCAAGCTGCCCGCGGGCGGCGTGTCCTGCGTCGCGACCGAGCGTTACAACCGGCTGGCGCAGATCAGCTGGAGCTACTACGCGGGCATGGATTTGTTGCCGTTCCCGGCCGGCGAAACGCCGCCCTGCGAATACTGGCTGCTGGTGCGCGATAAAAGCGAGGGCGTGGCCGTGCCGGGCTGGCAGGTGCTGTGGATCGGCCATAGGCCGCGCGAGGACAATATGACTTTCGCGCTGCTGCAGCGGCTGCCATTGGCCAGTCCGTCCGAATAAGCTCGTTGGGAAGCCAAGCCGTTTCGTTGCCGAAACGGCTTTTTCCATCGCGCGGGGAGGACGGGCAAGGCTTCAGCCGGGTTTGGCGCTTTCCGCATACTGCCGCATTCCTTCCACCAGAGTGTCGAACACGGTTTTGCAGGCGGGGTTGTGGCGCAAATCCTCATGCATGGTGATCCAGGTTTCCATCCGCAAGGCGTAGCGCTCGGGCATGAGGCGCTGCAGTCCGTCGCGCCGCGCCAGCGGCAGCTGGCAAAAACCTATGCCGGCGCCGGCCCGCAGCAGCGCGAGCTGGGCCAGATCGTTGTCGCTGCGCAGGCTGAATTTTTCGCGCGCCAGGCCTGGCATGGATTTGGCCGCTTCGCGTTGGAAGGCGCTGGCTTGGTCGAAGCCGATCAGGCTGTGCCGGTCCAGATCTTCCGCGACGATGGGCTCGCCCTGCGCGGCAAGATATTCCGGCGCCGCGAATAAACCGACCTCGATGGCGCCGATCGCGCGGGCGATCAGCTGCGCCTGCAGCGGACGCGTCATGCGTACGGCGATGTCCGCCTCGCGCTGCAGCAAATCCTGCGTGCGGTTGCTCAAAACCAGCTCTATCGTGATGGCGGGATGGTTGCGGCGCAGCGCCGCCAGCATGGTCGGCAGTACCTCTACGCCGACTATCTCGCTGGCGGTGACCCGCACCACGCCGCGCGGCGCATCTCCTTGCTTGGAGGCCATGCGCTCCAGCGCCGCCGCGTGGCTGGCCATGGCGTCCGCGTGAGGGCGTAGAGCCTGCGCAGCGTCGGTTGGCAACAAGCCGCCCTGCGAGCGGGTGAACAGCGAGATGCCCAATGCGGCTTCCAGTGCGTCGATATGGCGGCCTAGCGTGGGCTGGGCCAGACCCAATGCGCGCGCCGCCCCGGAGAGTGATCCCTCCTGCATGACCGCGAGAAAAGAACGGTACAGCTGCCAGTCTATCGAGGTATTCATGCATAAATGTATGGATAGTATGCTGTTTTAGTCAATTCCGTATTGATCTGCGCCGCCATAAGATGGGCTCACAGCTATCAAGAAAGGAGCAAGACCATGGCGACTCGACAAACGGCATTGGTGCTAGGAGCGGCAGGCGGCATAGGCGGGGAGGTGGCGCGCCAGTTGCGCGACGCGGGTTGGGAGGTGAGCGGCCTGGTGCGCAGCTTGGAACGGCCTATGCTGGCGCGCGACGGCATTGTCTGGATGCGGGGCGACGCGATGCGGCCGGATGATGTGGAGAGGGCGGCGGAAGGCTGCGCGGTGATCGTTCATGCGGTGAATCCGCCGGGTTACCGGCGCTGGGCCGAGCTGGTGCTGCCTATGCTGGACAGCACGATAGCCGCGGCAAAGCGGGAGGGGGCCGTCATCGTGTTGCCGGGCACGGTGTATAACTATGGACCGGACGTTTTTCCCCTCATCCGGGAAGATGCGCCGCAGCGCCCGCTGACGCGCAAGGGCGCGATCCGGGTGGAGATGGAAACTCGTTTACGCGCCTATGCGGCCGACGGCGGCAGAGCGCTGATTGTGCGTGCCGGAGATTTCTTCGGCCCCAACGCAGGCAACAACTGGTTCTCCCAGGGGCTGATCCAGCCCGGCAAAGCTATCCGCCGCATTCAGAACCCGGCAGCGCCCGGGGTGGGGCATCAATGGGCTTATCTGCCCGATGTGGCGGGAAATATCGTCGCGCTGCTGGCGCGGCGCGAATCACTGGAGCCGTTCGCCGTCTTCCACTTGGGCGGCCATTGGGATGCGGACGGCGAACAGATGGCGCAGGCTATCCGCCGCGTGCTGCAAGGGCATGGCGTGGACGTCAAAGTGAGCGCCTTTCCTTGGTGGCTGATTCGCTTGATCGCGCCGTTTAACGTTACGTTGAAGGAAATGATGGAAATGCGCTACCTGTGGCGCAGGCCGGTGCGGATGGACAATGGCAAGTTGCTGGGTGTCTTGGGAAGGGAAACGGTGACGCCTCTGGAGGAGGCGGTGGCGCAGACGCTGCGCGGCTTGGGCTGCCTGCCGGGAGGCGCGCGCGGATAATCATATGGCTATATGCGGGCGCAAGGCTCCGCGTTGTTGGCTGGCCTGCTGGCGCTGGAGTCCGGTATGCGTCAGCGCGGCATTTTGCGGCGATGCGGGGCTTACTCTCCTTGCATGCCCGCCTGGAGATGGGTCTTGTGTTCGTCAGCAATCGGCAGGACCGAGATCAATTTCTCCTGCGCGATGCCGGGAAGGTATTGGGCGATGTGGCCGATGTCGGAGGGGAGGGCTGGATTGTCCGGGTTTTGCATCAGGTGGCGGGCGCAATCGATGGCGATCTGCGCGATATGGGTGCGCGGCTGGTCCACGCCCCGAATCAGCAGGCTGATCATATGCGGCAATTTCCAGGCGTCGGCCAGCAGCAGCGTCAATTGCCGGAAAGTGAATCCGGCGGTATTCAATTGGGCGAGACTGGTGCGGTTGGCGCGCCCAGCTTCGAATTCCGCGATAGCCTGGCTGGGCAGCTCCGGCGCGAAATGCCAGAGCAGCAATTCGCCCGTTTCGGAAAGGAGGGTGGCCAGGGAAATTTCCTCTGGAGAAGAATCCGAGCGGAAGTTGGACCATGCCCGGGCGATGCCGGCCGCCATCACGGCCGTCGCCACCGCAGCCTTCCAGCCTGGATGGTCCACTTCTACCACAGGGCTGCCCGCGATAAGGGCATATAGCTCATCGCTGCCGAGCTGGAGTATGGTGGCCAGTTGGGTTGTGGTTTCCTTGCCCAGTCGCTTGGAGCGGTGTCGTTCCGCCTCAATCAGCAGCTTGAGCGCGAGATAGGGGTCGTTATGGACGAATTCGGCGATTTTTTTGGGCGAGAACTCCGGCGCCTCCTGGTCTTGCGATTTCCAGGCCTGGAAGGTGGCGCGCGTAGCGGGTAGAACGGGAATA
>NZ_PQWB01000138.1 GCF_002924365.1 Chromobacterium alticapitis
TCAGCATGCTGGGCCGTCCGTGCACGGTGGCGGTGGTCTAAATCCATTTGGGGAAAGGGGGGGCCTCGCCCTGTTCAGGATTTGTGCAACAGCGCCTGTCTTTGGGGAACAGGATGCGGAAGCAGTCGATCCCCTCGGCCATCAGCTGTTCGGCCAGCATTGCCGCCGCCTGGTTGCCGGCCGCGTCGCGGTCGTAGGCGATCAGCACCCGCCGCACGCCGTGCCGGCGGAAGGCGTCCAGGTGGGCGGCGGTGAAGCCGTTCACGCCATAGCTGGCGGTGACGTTGCGCAAGCCATGCACCCAGAAGGTCATGGCGTCGAGCAGCGCTTCGCACAGGATCACTTCGCCGCCGCTGGCGGCCAGGCCGGCTTCGTTCCACACCCCGGCATGCGGCCCCGGCAGGTACAGGTGGTAGGCGGTGCCCGCGCGCAGGTCGTCGCGGATCTTGCGGCCGTACACTTCATGCACCACGCCGTCCAGCCCGATCACCGGCACCACCAGCGCGCCGTTGAAGTGTTCGTGTCCCGATTCGCGCAGCAGGCCGATGGCTTGCAGTTGGCTGCGGATCTCCGCCCCGGCTTTCACTGGCTTGGCCGGCAGGCTGTAGCCCAGCGTGCGGTTGGCGTAGCCCAGGCGGAAGCGCTCGATCAGTTCCGGGTGGCGCAGGCCGCGCTTGTCCAGATAGGCCTGCGCTTCCGGACTTTGCTTCAGCGTGTCGTGGTAGTAGTCCAGCACCCGCCGCAGCAGCGTTTGCCGCTCCGCGGCGGGCGGCTCGGCGGCTAAGGGAGAAGCGGCCAGCCGCGGCGGCGGCGCGCTGACACCCAGCTCGGCCCGCAGCTGTTCCGCCGCCTGGCGGAAGCTCACGCCCTGGGTCCGCATCACCCAGTCGATCGGCCCGCCCGCCGCGCCGCAGCCGAAGCAGTGGAACAGGTTCTTCGCCGGCGTGACGATCAGGCTGGGCGTCGCGTCTGCATGGAAGGGGCAGCGGCAGGCGTAGTCCTTGCCCTGCTTGTTCAGCGTCCGTCCCGACGCTTCGATCAGCCGCAGCAGCGACACTTCGGCCTTCAGCCGCTCGATGTCCGTTTCCGGGATGCGCGCCACCTGGTTTCCTCCCCAATATCGTCAAGACTCGTTTGATGTTTTATTTTAATACCTTATACTGTTGCTTTGTCAAACGGATGCCAGAACGGGGGATACAGTATGAGACTCGATACACTGTGGTTTCTGCCCATGCACTTCCCCACCCGACTGATCCAGCTGCGCAAAGCGCTTGGCCTGACCCAGCAGGGGCTGGCCAGCGCCGCCGCGCTGCACGTCAACCAGATCCGCCGCTACGAGGCGGGGACGGCGCAACCGACCCTAGAAGCCCTGATCCGCCTGGCCAAAGCTTTGCATGTGCGGCTGGATGACCTGGTCTTCGGCGAAGGCGAACGCGGACCCGGCGAGGACCTGGCCCTGTTGTTCGAAGCCGTCAACGACTTCAGCGAGGAAGAGAAGCAGACCGTGCGCGCCGTGCTGTCCAGCATGGTGCTGCAACATTCGGCCCGCCGTTGGGACAGCCGCCTCCCGGCGGCTAAAGCGAAACCCTGACGCGCCGCGACGCCGCCCCTTTCCCCCACCGGCTAGACCGCTGGGGGCGGGGGTGGTTTTAGCTGCTATAAACCCTATCCTCTCCCACCCTCCGCTTGCATGACGCGTTCGGGTCTCGGGGCTGCGCCCTGAGTCACCCCAATTGTCCGTACAATTGGCATCCTGTCCCGCAGTTTGCGGCGAAACCGTCAAGGGTTTCGTCGATGGTTTCGTCGATGGTTTCGTCGATGGTTTCGTCGATGGTTTCGTGGATGGTTTTGTCGATGGCCGCGTCAGCCATTTGGCAGCGAATTTGCCGCCCATCCCATCGAGGTATGGTCTAGGGTGCGCCGTCAGCGCGCCGGGCACATGGTTCACCTTTTGTTATCCGGATGTTATCCAGCGGTTCCCCATTTGTTCGCCACTTGCTCACCGGCTGTTATCCATTCGTTAACCTGCCCGGCGGCGAATCGGGCCCAGCCCGATCCGGCAGAATGGGACGCTTTTTAACGGCAGATTGGCGATGCAAATGCTTTCTGCATGGGCGAATTCAACGGGTCAAGCCCTTAAATCTGGGCCTACACCCTACGCACCTCCCGGTGCGCGGCAAGTTGTTGATTGAGGGTGGAATTATTTCAGCGCGGAAGAGTGACCTACTACTCCGAGGCAGCAGATTCCGCGCAAGCCATTGATGGGAAACGGCCGGCTTGCTACTGCGTTGCTATCGACGGAATCGGGGCGGTTATGCTGAGGGGATTTTGGTATTGCCAACAAAAATAAGGCCGGCATCCGTTTGGGATGCCGGCCTATGTTTTAGCGATTGAGGCGCGATGCCCGGCGGCTAAGCTCACACATGGAGAGACTGGGAGCCAGGTGTCGCGCCCTACGATTGCACTATACTGCCGTGACTAGACAAATGGCTCAATAATTGCATTTTCAAGCCCAAGAGCCCGAAGGGACTCTATAACTTTTTCTGATGCAACCAAACGAAGATCACTTGCCATGCCAAAGTCATCCACCCCAGGCGTGCCTGTAATTTTTAACCAAATAAACGCTGGCAAAGACTTATCTGGATACAGTTCCAAAAACTCTGGCGACATTGATACTTGTACATCGCAGTACTGCACTCCACTTGCTGATATTGCTTGCAGGGATCTAGCAGCTTCCTCAGTTGAAATTACGCACGGAAAGCTCTCAACCAGCACATCACCTAGCCAGCCACTGAATTTATAATGCAGCCGATCTACTTTAGGTGGATGAACTCTTGAATCAAGAACAGTATTCTCACCAAGCTCACCTGCGACCTCTGGTTCAATATAAAAATATTTCATAAGTTACGGCCCTACAGGCGGATTAAATTGACTACCCAACCTCCCATCAATCTCAGTTGCTTTCTGCAATAGCTGATCTTTCGTAGGGTTAGGATTTTGGCGATAGAATTGATTCCATTCACGACGAATTTGACTTAGATGCAAGTCAGAATTCAATTCCTTCGGAATTCCACGCAAATTTTCCAGCGAATGCATTTCAGCCTCAGTTACGACACCTGGGTAACGTGTCAGAACTTGTTGCTCAACCGCATGGTGAACAATAACCTGCCCCTGAAGATCAGGATTGGCATCAAAGAAAGTTGCTCTGTAGTCATTGGACAAAGCATTACCAAATCGAGCCCC
Organism: Chromobacterium alticapitis; assembly: GCF_002924365.1. Lineage (GTDB taxonomy): Bacteria > Pseudomonadota > Gammaproteobacteria > Burkholderiales > Chromobacteriaceae > Chromobacterium > Chromobacterium alticapitis. The sequence continues at coordinate 3,244 of NZ_PQWB01000138.1, forward strand.
ACTGTTTGGAACGTGGTCTGCCCCCTATTTTTCGCGCCTTGTCGGCACTCTGCTCCAAACCTCGGACAAGTCACCATTACTTCAGCTTGGCTAGCTTGGGCAATTCCTTCTCGATATCCTGCAAAAGCCACTTACCCTCTTTACGCTGCCCACTCTCCATTAAGCTCAAAGCCCTGCGAATCTCCACCTCTACAGCAGCCGCCTTGTCTCCATCCTGTTTCAGCAACGTGCGAACCCCCCCCCACTCTTCAAACAAGCGAGATAGAACCTGCTCATAAGGGCCAGTATCTTCATTAAACCTATCCGGGTAACACAACACAAGCACAATAAACTTACCCGAAACCCACGACAAATGCTCTAATTTCTGCTCACGCAAACTCATTTTTGGATGCATATCCTGTGTCATTTACTTCCCCTTCCTTTATAGCCATAACGCCCCGGCAGTTGAGCCCCCTCAAAAGCCGGCACCGTAAGTCGATAATTTGAGCGATAATCCCGCACCTCATAACTGCCACCAATCGCCATGGGCTGCACAATAAAACTACGGCCATACATATGCGGACTATTCTCCAGAAAATTGCGAACCTGCGGCGTACCAGTAAAAGTCTTGTCCGTCATACTAGCATCCAGAATCAAGCTACCACGCCCCACCACCACGTTGGGTATCGAATAGTTTCGACTGCCATCCAAATAATACTGCCGTCGGTTAACCTGCAACAGCGAACTCAAACGTCCCTCGGATATCTCATTAATTTTTGCCCATTCTTTCAAGCCTACTCGAGCATAACCATCCATACTCGACCCTATCGCCTGATTTTTATTCAACCCAGATAATTCCCCATTATCCCAAGAGAACAAAGCTTCTTTATAACCACTCTCCACCAGACTCTGATACTTCGTCACCACCTGCCGCTCATATTCGGGTACCGTCCAGCCTAGCTTGCTTATGCGCAGGTCGCGCCAGTCGGGGCCGTAGCTTTCCGCATAACGACGCTCCGTCAACAAGCGGTTCAGCTTCTCACTATTGGCTCTCAGCGTTTCTCCAGTATCTGGCACTTCTTGACCGTTACCATTCAGCGAGCTTCTGTACTCCGGTCGCTCCCCCATCGCGGCCAACTGCTTCTTGATTTCAGATAAGTAATCACGAAAAATTGATTTGAAACTTGTCGCCATAACCACCAAGCAGCGCCGAGATCTCTGCATCCAGCGTTTCGCGGGTCCACGTGATGA
>NZ_PQWB01000139.1:0-6514 GCF_002924365.1 Chromobacterium alticapitis
CGCCGGAGAATTCGGCGGCGTAGCGCTGTGCGCTCAGGTCGGAGGTGTTGCGGTGCAGCAGCGGATGCGGCGCATCGGCGGCAGACGCGCGGGTGGGCACTGGCTTGCGCGCGTCGGCGGCGATCCAATAATGCTCCGGGGCGAAGGCGTAGCCGGGGAGGCTGAGACGGCGGCGGAGCGCGCCGAGGTGCAATGTGTCCCAATCGAACACCATGCCCTTGGTCCAGTTTCTCAGTAACTCGTGGTAACGGCCTTGGGCCAGCCAGGCCTGTTGTTTGGCGGCAAGGGATTCATCCAGCAGGAAGGCGTCGGCTTCGTCGCTCGTCCCCATGTGAAATGCGCCGTCGGCTGCGCCAGCCAGAGCGGCCTGCAGACATTCGACCCATTCGCCGACCGAGGAGACGGCTGCGGCGAAGCGATGCGGCATTTCGATCCTGCCGATTTGCAGGGTATAGGCGGCGTCGCGCAGTTCAGCGTTGCTTAGGCGCCCGCGTCGCAGCGCATCCAGCCACTGGCGCATGAGGGCCTGCAGCCGTTCGGCATCGCGCGCCGACAGCACGACCAGAGCCGGCGCCATCGATTCGGAGCTGGCAGCCGGGGGGGTGGCCGGCAGGTATTCCTCCAGGACGACGTGGGCGTTGGCGCCGCCGAAGCCGAAAGAGGACACGCCGGCGCGCAGGGGCAAGGCCTTGCCCTGGGCATCGGATAGCGGCGTCCAGGGCTGGGTGTCGCGCACGATGTAGAACGGGCTGTCTCGCAGGTCGATGTAAGGATTAATCTCGTCGCAGTGCAGGCTCTTGGCCAGCGTGCGGTGACGCATCTGCAACAGTACCTTGATGACGCCGGCGACGCCGGCGGCCAATTCGAGGTGGCCGATATTGGTTTTGACCGAACCGAGCCCGCAGTAGTCGGCGGGCAGGGCATGGCCGACGGCCAATTCGTCGAAGGCGTTCTTCAAGCCCTGGACTTCGATGGGATCGCCGAGCGGGGTGCCGGTGCCGTGGGCCTCGATGTAGCCGACGGTAGCCGGATCGATGCCGGCCTGTTGGAAGGCGGTCTTGATCAGCTCGGTTTGCGCTTTGGGGTTGGGGGCGGTCAGGGAGGTGGCCTTGCCGCCGTGGTTCTCGGCGCTGCCGCGAATCAGGCCGTAGATATGGTCGCCGTCGCGCTCGGCGGCGGAGAGGGGCTTGAGCATCAGCATGCCGACGCCCTCGCCGCGGACATAGCCGTCGGCCTGGGCGGAGAAGGTCTTGCAGCGGCCGTCTGGGCTGAGCATGCCGGCCTTGCTGAAGCTGACCTGGGCCTCCGGTGCGATCAGGGTATTGACCCCGCCGACCACCGCCATATCGCATTCACCTTGTCGCAGCAGGGAGACGGCGCGATGAATGGCGATCAGCGAGCTGGAGCAGGCGGTGTCGATCGGCTCGCTTGGGCCGTGCCAGTCCATCCAATAGCTGGTGCGGTTCGGCCCCATGGAGGGGACGGTACCGGCGGTGCTATAACCCTCGATCGGCTCCTTGGCCTGCGTGAGCAGGCTGGCATAGCCGCTCGCCGCCGTTCCCGCGATCAGGGCGGTTTTGCTGCCCGCAAGGCTGGCCGCGGAATAGCCGGCATCCTCGACGGCCTTCCAGACATAGGTCATCAGCAGGCGTTGCTGCGGATCCATGGAAAGCGCCTCGCGCGGCGAGATGCGGAAGAACAGCGGGTCGAACTGATCCAGGCTGTCGATGACGCCCGCGCGCCGATTGACTGCCAGGCCCGGTTCCAGCCCCAGCTCGTCGGCCAGCTTGTCCCAGTTCCAGCGGGTGGACGGCACTTCGCTGATGCAGTCGCGGCCAGCGCGCAGATTATCCCATAAGGCGTCCAGATCGGGCGCTTGCGGAAAGCAGCCGCTCATGCCGATGACGGCGATAGGCTCCTCGCGCGCGGCCTTGTCGCTCGGCGTGAGCCGGGGCGCGGGGGCCGGAGACAGCGGCGCGCGCGCGGGCTGGATGCGCACCCGCTTGATCTGCGAGGCCGCGCCGGCGACCGGGGGCGGGGTCGGTGCCGGATCGGTCGAGGCGATGCCGAGGGCTTGGGCCATATGCGCGCCATGGCGGTCGGCCAGATGGCGGGCCAGTTCGCCCAGCGTGGTGGTTTCGAAAAACTGCGTCGGCGTCAGTGCCAGTCCGTAGCGTTTGTTGAGCTGATGGCTGAATGCGGTCTGCGCGATCGAATCGAAGCCGTAGTCGGTCATTTGCGCGTCCAGGCGAACGCGCTGCAGCGGCAGCTTGAGCAGCTCTGCGGCGTCCTGGATCAGGGCGCGTTCGATCTGTTGAGACAGGCGCGGATCCATCGCGCGGGCCGAATGCGCCGCCTGATTGGGTCTTGTCGATTGTTGTGACATTGTCAGCTTCTCCTGCAATCCATCCAAATGTGTCGCATCACTGCACCAGCCCGCTGGCGCGCAGGACGTGGGCGGGTAGGCTCTCGATCAGCGCCGGGCCGTCGGCTGGCGCCAGCTCTGGCGATCCGCGCATTTTTTCTTGAAGTTCCGCCATGCGCGTCGCCTCGCCGTAGAGCACCACCACATGGCTGCGGTTTTGCCGCATGGCGGCCCGCATGGCATCGAGGCCGGCCTGGGTCGGCATCGGCGCCAGTCCGGCGCGGCGCCACAGGTAGGCGCGCGTTTCTTCGTCCACTTTCATGCCGCCTTCCGCCCACAGCGGCCAGCTCACCGACAAGCTGAGCCCATTGGCCCGTCCTTCGGCCACCCGTGCCTGGCGTAGCGCCATGCATTCGTCGACAAAGGCATTGGCGGCGGCATAGTCCGCTTGGCCGGCGTTGCCGAATACGCCGCTGGCGGAGGTGAAGGCGATGAAATAATCGAGTGCGCAATCAGAGGTGGCTGCGTCCAGATTCAGCGTGCCATTGACCTTGGGCGCCAGCACTTCGCGCACTTGATCCTCGGTCTTGTTGCGCAGCAGGCTGTCGCGCAGCGCGGCGGCGCAATGCAGCACGCCGTCCAAGCGGCCGTGGCGCTGGCGGATGCCGGTCAGCAATGCGTCGACGGCGTTCGAATCGCTGACATCCAGCGACTGGTAATCCAGCATCGCGCCGCCGCCCAGTTCTTGCGCCAGCGTCGCCAGGTATTCCGGTCGAACCGCGCTGCGTCCGGTCAGCACCAGGGTGATGCCGCTTGCTTGGCTGGCCATGCGCCGGGCGAAAATCAGGCCGAGTCCGCCGAGTCCGCCGCTGATCAGATAGACGCCGCCGTCTTTGGCGAGCGGTACTTCCCGGCCTTCGGCCAGGGGCTGCGACTCTCGGCGGTAGCGCTTGATGCCGTCCGCGCCGACGGCCAGGATCTGCACGCGCAGTTCGGGATATTCCAGCGCCGCGCTCAGCAACATGGCGGCCAGGCCGCGCCATGGGCGCGGCGCATTCTCGGGCAGCGCCAAGCTGAAGAGCCCGGGCCGGCCATCGGCGCAGGCATTCTGCAGCGCGGCCAAGATGCGCGCGCTGTCGTCTTGGTACTGGCGCGCGACGTCTGTGGCGTCGTCGCCCAGGCGATGCAGCCGGGCCGCAGGCCACCGCTGTCGCAGCGATGCGCTCGCCGCCGAATCCAGACCGCACAGCAGCACGGTATGCGAGTCGGCGTCGACGGGCGGCGCGGCGTCCAATGTCCAGGAGGCTGAGAACATGCGCAGGTCGGCCGTATGCGGCGTGCGCGCTTCGGGGCGGCGGCTGCTGAAACCGGCAATGCGCACGCAGAGCGTTCCTTGCTCGTCGCATAAGCACAAATCCACTTTCTGTACCGCGCCGTCGACATGGGAGCCGGGGCTCAGCCGCGCCAGCACCCTGACCCTGGCCGGCAAGGGCGCGAGAATGTCCACGCTCTCCATCGCGAACGGCAAGGCCAGGCTTTGCTCTCGGCCCTCCTGCGCATGGATCAGCAGCTCGGTGCAAATTTGAAGCGCGCAATCCATCATGCCAGGGTGCAGGACGAAACCGTCTTCGCGCCGCATCGCCAACCCTTGGTTCAGTTCACCCAAGGCCCAACTGGCGCCGTCCGCGTCGCGGCCGCTGAAGACGCGCTGGATGAGCTTGAATTGCGGGCCGTAGCGGAAACCCAGCGCCAGATAGAGGTCATGGTGCTCGTCGGCCGAGGTTTCGATGTCCGCCGTCGCCTGCAAGGCGTCCAGCGGCAGGACTTCAGGCTCGGCGCGCTCCGTCAGCACGGCCCGGCCCTGGCTGAAGACCGGCGCCTCGCCATCCGCGGCTTCATCGCCGTGCAGCCGGTATTCCAGCTCGCCGTCCTCGGTCAGGCTGAGGCTGAGGTGAATGTTCTGCTGCCGCGCTTCGTCATCCGCCGGCGCGGCGATCGGGCGCAGGAAAACCATGTGCTCCAAACGGATGGCGTGCGCGTTCTCGTCCAGCGTCAGCGCATCGGCGACGGCAGCCCGTACCATTTCCAAATGCGCCACGCCAGGCAGGATGCGCTGCTCGCGCACCACGTGTTCGGCGAAGAAGAACTCTTGGCCGTCGAAGGCGGCGCTGTAGCGCTGCAGGCCGAGCACCGACGTGTTGCGATGGAGTAAGGGATGCAAACTGCCATGCGACTGACCGGCTGGCGCGCCCGCTTCGATCCAGTAGCGTTCCCGGGCGAAGGGGTAGGTCGGCAAGCCCAGGCGGCGAGGGCGCCGTCCCGCGTGCAGCCGGCTCCAGTCCAGCGAAAGTCCCTTGACCCAGAAATCCAGCAACTTGCGGTATTTGCCGCGCTGCATCCATTTCTCGACGGCTTCGCGCAACTCTTCGTCCGCGGCGAAGTTTTCCAGCGTTTCCTTGTTGCGCCGCGCTTCGCCGACGAAGAACTCGTCGATGTCGTTGTCGCCGCCGAGGTAGCGGCGCAACTTGTCGGCCAGCGCTGCCAAGCTGCTTGCCGTGCAGGCCAGCCGCGCATTCATGGCATCGCGCCCGACTTGCAAGGTGTAGGCGATATCCGGCAGATCGGCCTCCTGGTAACGGCCTTCTTCTATGGCCGCCAGCAATTGGGCCGCCTGATCGCGCAAGCGCTCTTCATCCTTGGCCGAGAGCACGATGGCCGAGACGCCGGGCTGAGCCTGCCCGGTATGGTCCTCCGGTGCTTGATACTCCTCCAGCACGACGTGGGCGTTGACCCCGCCGAAGCCGAATGACGATATGCCGGCGCGCAGCGGCATGGCGCGATCTTGCTCGTCGGTCATCGCTTGCCATGGGCGGTTCTCTTGCACGACATAGAAGGGGCTGTCCGCCAAGTCGATGTAGGGATTGATGTCCTCGCTATGCAGGCTCTTGACCAGCGTGCGGTGGCGCATTTGCAGCAGGACCTTGATCACGCCCGCGACGCCGGCGGCCAGCTCAAGGTGGCCGATGTTGGTTTTGATCGATCCCAGACCGCAGTAGCCGCTGCTCAGCGGCCGGCCGCGCGCCATGTCGGCGAACGCGCTCTTGAGTCCTTGCACTTCTATAGGGTCGCCGAGCGGCGTGCCGGTGCCATGGGCTTCGATGTAGCCGACCGTGGCGGGGTCGACGCCGGCCCGTTCGAACGCTTCGCGGATCAGGGCGGCTTGCGCGCGGGGATTGGGGGCGGTCAGCGAGCTGGCTTTGCCGCCATGGTTTTCCGCGCTGCCGCGGATCAGCGCGTAAATGCGGTCACCGTCGCGTTCCGCGGCAGACAGGGGCTTGAGCACCAGCATGCCGACGCCTTCTCCGCGCGCATAGCCATTGGCTTGGGCCGAAAACGTTTTGCAGCGCCCGTCTTCGCTCAGCATGCCCGCCTTGCCGAAGCTGATGTGGGCGAGCGGGTTGATCAGGGTATTGACGCCGCCGACCACCGCCATGCCGCATTGCCCATGCTGCAGCAGCGTCGCCGCGCGATGAATGGCGACCAGGGAGCTGGAGCAGGCGGTGTCGACCGGCTCGCTTGGGCCATGCCAATCCAGCCAGTAGCTCATCCGGTTCGGCCCCATCGACGGCACCCGGCTGGCGGCGCTGAATCCCTCGACGGCCATGCCGGCTTCAAGCAGGAGCTCGCCGTAGCCGCTGCTGCCAGTGCCGACGAGCAGCGCGGTCTTGCTGCCGGCCAGGCTTTGCGCGGCGTATCCGGCATCTTCCAGCGCCTTCCAGACATAGGTCATGAGCAGGCGTTGCTGGGGATCCATTTCCTGAGCTTCGCGAGGGGAAATGCCGAAGAACAGAGGATCGAACTCATCCACGCCCTCGATGATGCCGGCGCGATCGGCCAGCTTGAAACCCAGCTTGCGGCTGAGCGCGGCGCTGTCCCAGCGGGCGCGGGGAATGTCCGCGATGCAGTCGCGGCCGGCAAGCAGGGCCTCCCATAGACGATCCGGATCGGCCGCTTGCGGGAAGCGGCCGCTGACGCCGATGATGGCGATGGGCTCGAGCGCCGATGCGCCGACCGGCGCGACGGCAGCGCGCAGCGCCCGGCGTCCCGTGCGATGCGGCGGCGCGACCGGTGCGGTCGCGATGCGGGCCA
>NZ_PQWB01000139.1:6524-7375 GCF_002924365.1 Chromobacterium alticapitis
CTCGGCATGGTGATGGTCGAGCAGATGGCAGGCGAGGCTGCGCAGGGTTGGCGTCTCGAAGAACTGGGTCGGGCTGAGCGCCAGACCGTATCGCGTATTGAGCAGATTGCCGAACTGCGTCAGGGAGATCGATTCGAAGCCGAACTCCTGCAACTGCGCATCCAGATCCAGCTCTTGCGCCGGTACCTGCAGCAATTGGCTGACTTCACGCGTCAGCGCCGCCTCCACCTTCTCCCGCAGCGCGCCGTCGTCACCTTCGTCGCGTTCGGCCGCGAGCGGTGCAGGCGCCGTTTCGGCTGGCTGAGCCTGCGGCAGCATGCGGCCCGAGCTCATCAGTCTGCTCAGCCCTTCTGCTTGTCCATGCAGCGCCAGGCATTGCTCCGCTTCGCCCGCCAGCGCCCAGCTCAGGGCCAGCAGGCCTGTCTCGCTCGGAAGAGGCGCCATGCTGGTAGCGCGGCTCAGGCGTTGTCGGGCGGGTTCGTCTATTTGCATGCCGCCGTCGGCCCATAGCGGCCAGTTGATGGACAGGCTGCGCCCGGCGGCGCGGCCTTGGCGGACCTGGGCGGCGCGCAGCCGCATATAGCCGTCCATGAAGGCGTTGGCGGCGGCGTAGTCGGTCTGTCCGACGTTGCCGAATACGGCGGCGACGGAAGAGAAGGCGACGAAATAGTCCAGCGGCTGATCGCGGGTGGCCAGGTCGAGCGCCAGCAATCCCAGTGTCTTGGGGGCGAGCACCGCGCGCAGGTCGTCGTCGGTCTTATGGCGGTAGAGCCCGTCGCGCAGCAGTCCGGCGGCGTGGATGACGCCGCCGAGCGGGCCGTGGTCGCGGCAGAAGGCGGCGATGGCCGAGC
>NZ_PQWB01000140.1:0-2991 GCF_002924365.1 Chromobacterium alticapitis
AGCACTTCTTCAATGGCCGCATCTGGCCCGACTATACCCGCCTGCCCACGCCGGAAGCCCCATGGCTGCGCTTGCGGCCGGTGGACATAGGCGACGCCGTCGCGCTGGCCGAAGGGCTGGCCACCGCCCTGCCCGCCCAGCACAGCGTGCCGGCCATAGGCTGGTTGATAGAAGGCCCCTGGCGGGCGCTGGCATTCAGCGGCGACTCCGGTCCCTGTCCGGCCTTCTGGCAATGGCTGGCCGGCGTGCCCTCGCTGACCGACGTGATTTGCGAAGTGACCTATAGCGACGAAAGAATGCACGACGCGCAGCAGCAGGGCCACATGGCGCCGGCGCTGATCGCGCACCTGCTGCCGCTGCTGCCGGTCAACGCCCATCTGTGGGTGACCCACGCCGACCCGGTCTGCCGCGAGGCCGTGATGCAGCAGATGCTGAACCTGTGTCCGCCGGGCGTGCACATCTGTCCGCTGAAAGAGGGTACGCTGATAGAACTGTGACACAGGCGAGCGGAGGTTCCGATGCAAGGCTATCAACTGTCGTTCTTCACCCAGCAGGGGCACCGCCACCACGGCGTGCCGCTGGCCGAATGGATATTGCAGGAGGCCAAGCGCCTGGGCATAGGCGGCGCCACGCTGTTCGCCGCCAGCGAGGGCTTCGGCTCCGGCCGCCGCATCCACGCGGCGCGCTTCTTCGAACTGGCGGACCAGCCGGAAGAAGTGACGATGGCGCTGAGCGCGCCGGAAGCGGATGCCCTGATGGCGCGGCTGCAGCAGGAAGGCGTCAAGGTGTTCTACGTCAAGATGCCCGTCGAATACGGCATGCTGGGCGACAGCTGAGCCCGCGCCAGCCTCAGAAAGTCACGTCGAAGCCGGCCTCGACCACCGCCGCCGCCAGCTCTTCCGGCGACACGAGGCCGGGATCGTAACTGACCTGGGCCTGCTTGGCCTCCAGGCTGACCGATGTGTCGCTGACGCCGGCCATGGTGTCCAGCACGTCCTGCACAGTTTTGACGCAGCCGCCGCAAGTCATGCCGTCGATGTTAAGGATCAAGTCCGCCATATTCTTCTCCACTCAATGAAAGTTAAGGATTGATTCAGCGCCAGCGGCGCAACAATAAAGAATTGGACACCACGGAAACCGAGCTGGCGGCCATCGCCGCGCCGGCAATCACCGGATTGAGCAGGCCCAGCGCCGCCAGCGGGATCCCTAGCATGTTATACACGAAAGCAAACGCCAGGTTCTGCCGAATCTTGGCCAGCGTCCGGCGCGACAGCCGGATGGCGTCCGCCGCGTGGCGCAAGTCGCCGCGCATCAGGGTGATGTCGGCGGCGGAAATCGCCACGTCGGAACCAGACCCCATGGCCAAGCTGACATCGGCCGCCGCCAATGCCGGCGCGTCGTTGACGCCGTCGCCCAGCATGGCCACCACGCGGCCCTGCGACTGCAGCTCGCGCACCACGGCCGCCTTGTCCTGCGGCCGCATGCCGGCGCGCCACGCGTCCACGCCGGCCTCGGCGGCGATGCCGCGCGCCGTCGCCTCGTCGTCGCCGGTCAGCATGATGACCCGCACGCCGCGGCCGCGCAGCTGGCTGACCGCCTCGGCCGAGCCCTCGCGCAGCGGATCGGCCAGGGCCAGCAGGCCCAGCGGCGCGCCGTCCAGACTAACCGCCACCACCGTGGCGCCGGCCCCCTGCCAGGCGCGTGCCGCATCCGGCAGCGCCATGCCCAGCCAAGCCGGCACGCCCACGCGCGCCAGGCCGTGGCCGTCTATCTTAGCCTCCACGCCGCGCCCCACTTCGGCGCGGAAGCTTGAGCACGGCAGCAGCGGCAAGCCCAGCTCGGCCGCCTTGCCCAGCAAGGCGCGCGCCAGCGGATGCTCGGAGCCGGCCTCGGCGCTAGCCGCCAGCTGGATCAGCGCGTTCTCGCCGCCCTTATGCGCCAGCGCATGCGTCAGCGCCGGCCGGCCCTCGGTCAGGGTGCCGGTCTTGTCCACCAGCAGCGTGTCCACCTTGCCGGCCAGCTCCAGCGCCTCCGCGTTGCGGAACAGGATGCCGCGCCGCGCGCCGTTGCCCACGCCCACCATCACCGCCGTCGGCGTGGCCAGGCCCAGCGCGCAAGGGCAGGCGATCACCAATACCGCCACCGCGTGGATCAAAGCCGTAGTCCAGCTGCCCAACAGCCACCCGGTCAATAGAAACGTCAGCAGCGCCACGACGCTGACCGCCGGCACGAATACGCCGGAGATGCGGTCGGCCAGCCGCTGGATGGGCGCCTTGCTGCCCTGGGCCGCCGCCACCATGCGCACGATCTCCGCCAGCTGCGTCTCGCTGCCCACGCCCTCTGCGCGTATCTTCAGCATGCCGTCCTGATTGCGCGTGGCGGCGTAAACCTTGTCTCCGGCGCGTTTCGCCACCGGCCGGCTTTCGCCGGTCAACATGCTCTCATCCAGCCAGGCCTCGCCCGACACCACCACGCCGTCCACCGGCAGGCTGTCGCCATGGCGCGCCACCACGATGTCGCCATGCTTGAGCTGATCGATGGGCACTTCGACCAGCTCGCCGTCCTTCTCCACGCGTGCGCTCTTGGGCGCCAGCCGCATCAGGGCGGCGATGGCGGCCGATGCCCGTCCCTTGGCGCGCGCCTCCAGCAGCTTGCCCAGCAACACCAGCGTGATCACGGCCGAGCTGGCCTCGAAATACACATGCTGATCTTCCAGATTCAGCACGGTGACGACCGCCGACAACAGCCAGGCCATGCTGGTGCCCAAGGCCACCAGCACGTCCATATTGGCCATGCCGCCGCGCAAAGCCTGCCAGGCGCCGCGGTAGAAGCGCCAGCCGACGACGAACTGCACCGGCGTGGCCAAAGCCAGCTGCCATAGCCGCGGCAGCCAGCCATGATGGCCGCCGCCCAGCATGGCTGCCATCTCGATCAGGAAGGGAAAGGTCAACAGCGCCGACGCGGCGAACCACAGCAGCTCGCGCCGGTAGC
>NZ_PQWB01000140.1:3004-16386 GCF_002924365.1 Chromobacterium alticapitis
GCACGGCGGCCAGCACGGCGGTTCGCTCGGCCAGGCCGGGGAGAAATTCGATGCGGGCGGATTCGCTGGCGAAATTGACGCTGGCGCTGACGCCGGGCAGCCGGCTCAGCGCCTTCTCCAGCCGCGCGGCGCAAGCGGCGCAGCTCATGCCGGAGATGCCGAGCTGCAGGGTCTGCTTAGGCACGGCGAAGCCGCAGCGCTCTATGGTTTCCACCAATTGCTGCGGCGTGGCTTGCGCAGGGTCGTAGCGCAGCTGGGCGCTCTCGCTGGCGAAGCTGACCGCGGCCTCTACGCCCGACAGCCGGTTCAATTGCTTCTCGATGCGCGCAGCGCAGGCGGCGCAGCTCATGCCGGAAACCGGCAGCGTCAGCAGGGATTGCGTCATGATGACCTCCTGCGTCCATTATATACCCCCAAAGGGTATAAAAGACAAGCGTAGAAACCGCCATGGCCTTTACCCATGGCCGCAGCCGTGTTAACAAATACACCTGAACACAACAAGAAGGTGTCGCCCATGCCCTTGAAACGTTATGGCGCCGACTGCGCATTGCTGGTGGTGGACGTGCAGAACAGCTTCTGTCCCGGCGGCGAACTGGCCGTGCCCGGCGGCGATGAAATCGTGCCCCTGATCAACCACCTGTCGCTCTTGTTCGAAAACGTGATCCTGACCCAGGACTGGCACCCGCGCGGCCATGTATCCTTCGCCAGCAGCCATGCCGGCAAACAGCCTTTCCAAAGCCTTGAGCTGCCCTACGGCGCGCAAACGCTATGGCCGGACCATTGCGTGGCCGGCAGCCGCGGCGCGGACTTCCATCCGGAACTGGAAACCGAGCGCGCCCGGCTGGTCGTGCGCAAAGGCATCCACGCCCAAGTGGACAGCTACTCCGCCTTCGTCGAGGCCGACAGGACCACGCTGACCGGCCTGGCCGGCTATCTGAACGCGCTGGGAATCAAAAAAGTATGGCTGGCAGGCCTGGCCACGGACTTCTGCGTGGCCTGGAGCGCCATCGACGCGCGCGCCGCCGGCTTCGAGACTTTCGTGGTGGAAGACGCCTGCCGCGCCATAGACATCGACGGCTCGCTGGTCGAGGCTTGGGCGAAGATGCGCCAGGCAGGGGTCAAGCGCGTGCGATCGGATGAGGTGTGAAACCCGTAGCGCGGCTTGGCCGCGCTACATGCGCGCATCTCAAATCCACCGCCGCTTCCAGAACCACCAGCCCATGCCGGCGGAAATGCTCCCCATCGCCAGCAGCACCACGTAGTAGCCGTAACGCCATTTCAGCTCCGGCATGTTCTCGAAGTTCATGCCGTAGATGCCGGCGATCAGCGTCAACGGCATGAAAATCATGGTGATCACGGTCAGCACGCGCATTTGCAGGTTCAGCCGGTGCGATTGCGTGGAGAGGTATAAATCCAGCATGTCCCCCACCATTTCGCGGCTCATCTCCAGCGACTCCAGCACATGTATGGTGTGGTCGTAGGCGTCGCGCAGATAAACCAGCGTCTCAGCGGCGAACCGCTCGCGCTCGTTGCGGTTCAGCGCCAGCAGCATCTCGCGCAGCGGCAGCAGCGCGCGCCTGAGTTTGAGGCAATCCCGCTTCAGGCGCTGGATTTGCCTGAGCACGCCCTGCTCGCCTCCGGACATCAGCTTGCCGTCCGTCGCCTCCACTTTTTCGTTGAACTGGCTCAGCACCGCCAGATAATCGTCTATCACCGCGTCGAGCAGAGAATACGCCAGGTAGTCCGCCCCCTTGCGGCGGATTTGGCCGCGCGGGTGGCGCAGGCGTTCGCGCACGGCCTCGAACACGCCGGTCGGCCGCTCCTGGAAGGTCAGCACGAAACCGTCGCCTATCACCAGGTAGATCTGATCAGACTGCAGCCTGCCGCCGCCTGCCGGGTAGTCAAACACCCGAGCGGCGATGAACAGGTAATCGTCGTAATCCTCCACCTTGGGCCGCTGGCGCGCGCTGAGGATGTCTTCCAACACCAATGGATGCAGGCCGAAGCGCTCGCCTATCCGCCGCATCGCAGCCGCGTCGCGCAGGCCGTAGACGTTGAACCAGGACACGCCGTCGCCGCAGCGGTGCGCCAGCGCCCGCTCCAGATCGTTGAACACAGTCTCCGTCAGCGCGGCGGCATTGTAATCGAACAGCGAGACGCTGACTTGACCGTGTTTGGCCGCGCCTTCGGGAATCAGGGCGCCGGGCGCCTCGCCCAGCGTGGGAATCTTGTGTTTTAGCGTCTGGTGTCGCATAGCGCTCCATTGGAAAGTCACGGGAAAGCCAGCCGTAAAGACAAAGGCCCGGACAAGTCCGGGCCTTTGCGGCAAACCATGCGGGCCTTTACTGCTGGACAATATCCAGTTTGAAGCCCACGCTCTTCCATTGGTTCACTTCCTGGCGGAAGCTGCTGGCGGTAAGCGGATTGACGTCCAGCCAGGCCTTGCTGACTTTCAGCTCGAAGCCGCTGGCGTTTTGCCTCAGATCCAGCACCTCCGGCAGCGCCACAGGCTGGCGGCGGCGATGGAACAACACGGCCAGCCTGAGCGCGACCACGGCCTGCCACAGCGCCGCCTGGCTGATATATTGCGACATCTTGCCCATATCGCCGCGGTGGCCCAGCACGATGGCGGCCAGCGTGGCCTGCTCGCGCTTGGAGAAGCCAGGCATGTCCGCGTTCTGCACGATATAGGCGGAATGCTTGTGATAAGCGGTGTGGGCGATGGTCAGGCCGATCTCGTGCAGCTTGGCCGCCCAGGACAGCAACTTCAGCATGTCCTGCTCCACATCCTCGCACGCCAGCATGCGGTACAGCCGCTCCGCCAGCAGGTTGACGCGCTCGGCCTGCTGCGCGTCCACGTGGTAGCGGCGCTTGAACAGCCCCACCGTGCTGTCGCGCATGTCCTTCTCGCGCTGCCGGCCCAGCAGGTCGTACAGCACGCCGTCGCGCAGCGCGCCTTCGGTGACGATCATCTTCTCGACCTGCAGCTCCTCGAACACCGCGATCATGATGGCGAGACCGCCGGCCAGCACAGGGGCGCGGTCGGCCTTCAGGCCATTGACCTTGATCGCGTCTATGCTGCCCTGCTTGATCAGCAGCTCGCGCAATTGCTCCATGCCTTGCAGCGTGATGTCTGAACGGCTCCAGTCGTTGATTTCCAGCACGTCGCGCAGGGAGCGGGCGGTGCCGGAGGTGCCGACGGCGAGCTGCCACTCGCTGGGACGGTATTCGTGGCGAATGCGCTGGATTTCATTGCGCGCGGCCAGCACCGCGTCGCGGAAGTTGCCTCGCGTCAGTTTGCCTTCGGGAAAGAAGCGCAGCGTGTAGCTGACGCAGCCCAGCGGCAGGCTTTCGGTGACCAGCGCCTTGTAATGGCTGCCGATGATGAATTCGGTGGACCCGCCGCCGATATCCACCACCATGCGGCGCTCCTTGGTGTCCGGCAGCGAATGGGCGGCGCCAAGATAGATCAGCCGCGCTTCTTCGCGGCCGGCGATGACTTCTATGGGAAAGCCCAGCTTGTCCTCGGCTTGCTCGATGAAGGCCGCCGCGTTCTTGGCTACGCGCAGCGTGTTGGTGCCGACCACGCGCACCTGGGCCGGCACGAAGCCGCGCAGCCGCTCGCCGAAGCGGGCGAGGCAGGCCAGCGCGCGCTGCCAGGTGTCATCGTTCAGATGTTTGTCGGCGGTCAAACCGGCGCCCAGGCGCACGGTCTCCTTCATCACGTCCAGCGCGTACAGCTGGTCGTCCACGACGCGGGAAACCTGCAGGCGGAAGCTGTTGGAGCCGAGATCTACAGTAGCCAATACGGTGTGGGGGGGCGTGGCGTGTGTCAAGGACACCCCTTTTCTTGTTCGATGGTTTCTGTCCGGAACGCGCGGCGCGAAAGCCGAGCGGCGCGGCCGGACGGTAAAATGGCGGTAACCGCGAAATGTTACCGCCATTTTGCCTCCCGCGTCATGCCCGCCGGGTTCGACTCAGCGGCCTAGCGTCTCGCGCTTGATGTCTTCTATCTTGGTGTGGCGGATATCCTTGCCCTTCACCAGATAGACCACATACTCGGAAATGTTCTTGGAGTGGTCGCCGATGCGCTCTATCGCCTTGGACATGAACAGCGTGTCGATGGACATGCTGATGGTGCGCGGATCTTCCATCATGAAGGTGATCAGCTGGCGCAGTTCGGACGCGAAATTCTCGTCCAGCCTCACGTCTTCCTCCGCCAGCTCCAGCGCGGCGGAGGTGTCCAGCCGGGCGAAAGCATCCAGCGCGCGGCGCAGCATGGCCAGCGCCACGCCCGCCATCTTCTCGATTTCGCGGAAGCGCGGCATTTGATAGCGCTCGGACTGATGGATGGTTTTGCCCATGCGCGCGATCTTGGCCGCCTCGTCGCCTATGCGCTCCAGATCGGTGATGATCTTGATCACGGTGAAGACGATGCGCAGATCGCTGGCGGCCGGTTGGCGGCGGGCGATGATGTGCAGACAATCGTCGTCTATGCCGACTTCCATCGCATTGACCAGCGCGTCCTCTGCCGCCACTTTGTCCAGGCGGGCGATATCGCCGGACATCAGGGCATCGACGGCTGACAGGATCTGCTGCTCTACCAATCCGCCCATTTGCAGCACGCGGGTGCGGATGGTTTCCAGCTCCAGATCGAACTGCTTGGAAATATGCTCTGCCATGGTTGCCTCGGTGTCTTGCGGTAAATGGTAAATTGTAAGACAGCCAGGTGACACACACATGACATGTCTTGGACGCCGCCCCGTCCGGCCAACGGCGCGGACAAGGAGACGGCGTCAGCCAGCCCAGACTCAGCGCAGCACGGCCACGCCGTCCTGTTTGCCCAGCAGCAGCACGTCGGCGCGACGGCGGGCGAACAGGCCGCAAGTGACGACGCCGGCGATATGGTTGATGGTTTCCTCTAGCTCCACCGGCTTCATGATCTGCAGACCGTGCACGTCCAGGATCACATTGCCGTTGTCGGTGGTGACGCCCTGGCGCAGCTCCGGGTGGCCGCCCAGCTTGACCAGCTCGCGCGCGACGTAGCTGCGCGCCATCGGGATGACCTCGATAGGCAGCGGGAAAGCGCCCAGCATGGTGACGTACTTCTTCTCGTCAGCGATGCAGATGAACTCGTCGGCCACGCCGGCCACGATCTTCTCGCGCGTCAGCGCCGCACCGCCGCCCTTGATCATGTGCAGGTGGTGGTTGATCTCGTCGGCGCCGTCGATGTAAACCGGCATCTTATCCACTTCGTTGAGATCGAACACCGGGATGTGGTGCGCCTTCAGCCGCGCCGTGGAGGCGTCGGAGCTGGACACGGCGCCCCTGATGCGATCCTTGATGGAGGCCAGCTCTTCGATGAACAGATTGACGGTGCTGCCGGTACCCACGCCGATGATGGCGTCTTCCGGTACGAATTCCAGCGCCTTCTTGGCGACGGCGAGTTTCAGTTGATCCTGAGTCAGCATGATGTCCTCCTGGCTTGTTGTTGTGCCGGCCGTCTCCGCGCGCGGCATGAGCGATGATGTGCAATTATCCCACAAGCGGCCGGCCATGACAGCCGGCCCCGCATGCTAAACCGCGGTCAGCAGGCAAACGGCCTGGGCTTCTATCGCCTCGCAGCGCCCCAGATAGCCCAGCTTCTCGTTGGTCTTGCCCTTGACGTTGACCGCGCCGATCTCCAGCCCCAGGTCCGCCGCGATATTGGCGCGCATCGCGTCGATGTGCGGCGCGAGCTTGGGCCGCTGCGCGATCAGAGTGCTGTCCACATTGACCGGCTGCCAGCCGGCCGCGCGCGCGCGCGCCGCGGCCTCACGCAGCAGAACGCGGCTGTCCGCGCCCTTGAACTCCGCGGCCGTGTCCGGGAAATGGCGGCCGATGTCGCCCAACGCGGCGGCGCCCAACAGCGCGTCGGTGATCGCGTGCAGCAGCGCGTCGGCGTCGGAGTGGCCCAATAGCCCCTTCTCATGCGGGATCTCCACCCCGCCCAGAATCAGAGGCCGCCCCTCCACCAACTGATGCACGTCGTAACCCTGCCCGATACGGAACATAGTCTTCCCTTATTATTGCAATTCTGCGCTCAACGCTCGCCGCGCGCGGCCAGAATGGCCTTGGCCAACGCCAGGTCGCGCGGATAGGTCACTTTGAAGTTCTGCGCGTCCCCCTCCACCAGCAGCGGGCGCAGCCCTTGCCGCTCAACCGCCGAGGCTTCGTCCGTGATGTCCTCCGCCGCAACCGCGGCCAAGGCGCGCGCCAGCAGGCCGGCGCGGAACATCTGCGGCGTTTGCGCCAGCCACAGGCCCTTGCGCGGCACTGTGGCCGCGACATGCCCTTCGGCATCCGCGCGCTTGACCGTGTCCGGCACTGGCAAGGCCAGCAGGCCGCCCACCGGATGGCCGGCCAGCGCGGCGATCAGGCGCTCCACCGCCGCCACCGACAGACAGCAGCGCGCGGCGTCATGCACCAGCACCCAGTCGTCGTCGCCGCAGGCCAGTTCGGCCAGACCATTGGCCACGCTTTGCGCCCGGCTGGCGCCGCCCACGCGCAGCACTTCCAGCTTGGGCAGCGCCCAGTCGAAGCCGTCGAACCACTCGTCCTGCGGCGAAATCACCACCACCACCCGCTCTATCGCCGGCACCGCGGCCAGCGTGGCCAAGGTATGCCGCATCAGCGGCTGTCCGTTCAATTGCAGGTATTGCTTGGGGCTGGGCGCGCCGAAGCGGCTGCCGGAGCCCGCGGCCGGCACCAAAGCGATCATGCCCGGCATGCTCAACCCTCCGTCGGCGCCGGGGCTTCCCGCGCGCGCCATATGCAGCTGCCCTTGACCGCCTTGTCCAGCGCGTCCAGATAGGCCTGATGCTCGGCCAGCTCGGCCTCGTCCGCCGGCTTCACCATGAGCGGCTTGCGCTCGAAAGTCAGATCCTGCCCCGCCTGCGCGCCGGGCACGTCCACGTCTATGTCCATGGCCAGGCTTTCCTGGCCGCGCGTCATCCATAGATAGACTTCGGACAGCAGCTCGCAGTCCACCAGCGCGCCGTGCAGCGTCCGGTTGGAGCGGTCAATCTCGAAGCGGTCGCACAGCGCGTCCAGGCTGTTGCGCTTGCCCGGGAACATGTCGCGCGCCTCGGCCAGCGTATCGATCACATTGGCGCACAGCTCGCGGACGGGCGGCAGGCCCACCTTGGCGAACTCGGCGTTCAGGAAGCCCACGTCGAACGGCGCGTTGTGGATGATCAGTTCGGCATCGCGCAGGAAATCCGCGATTTCCGACGCCACCTTGGCGAACACCGGTTTGCCTTCCAAAAACTCCAGCGAGATGCCGTGCACGCGCTGTGCGTCCGGATCGATGGCGCGTTCCGGATGGATGTAAAGATGCAGGTGCTTGCCGGTAAGCTTGCGGCCGACCATTTCCAGGCCGGCGAATTCGATGATGCGGTGCCCTTGTTGCGGATCGAGACCGGTGGTTTCGGTATCGAGGATAATCTGTCTCATGCTGCTTCCCGCCCGCCGCGCCGTAACGCCGCGGGTGCTTGTTGCTGGCTCAGACCGTGGCGACGCCCTTGTTGGCGAGCTGGTCGGCCCTTTCGTTGAATTCATGGCCGGCGTGGCCCTTGACCCAGCGCCACTCCACATGCAGATGCCGGTTGCGCTCGGCGTCCAGTTGCTGCCACAGATCGGCGTTCTTGACCGGCTCTTTGGAGGCGGTTTTCCAGCCGCGCGCCTTCCAGCCGTGTATCCATTCGGAAATGCCTTTTTGCACGTATTGCGAGTCGGTGTAGACCACCACGCTGCATGGCCGGTTCAACGCGGCCAGGCCGCGGATCACCGCCATGATCTCCATGCGGTTGTTGGTGGTGCCGCGCTCGCCGCCGAACAATTCCTTTTCCTTGCCTTTGTAGCGCAGCAAAGCGCCCCAGCCGCCGGGGCCCGGATTGCCCTTGCAGGCGCCGTCGGTATAAATCTCTACCCTGTCTTCAGTCGTCATGCTGTCTCGTTCATTGTCAGGTCGGCGCGCCGTCCCGCTCTGCGGTTTCCGGGCGCTTGTGCGTATGCTGGCGTTCATTGCCTGCCACCACGCCCAGCGCGCCCTTGCTCTTTGTCCGTTGCTTCCAATTGGGCGTGATCACGCGCATGCCGCGCTGCCGCTTGACCGCCTCTATGCCGTACACGCCTGCCGCCAAGGGCCACCAGCGCTCGCCGACATCCTCCAGAAAGTCGCAGCGTCCCAGCCAATCCCGCCGCGAGAACGGCGGCGCATAGGCCATGAAAGCGCTGTCTTCCAGCTCCAGATCCAGCAGCGCCAGCCAGTCCTTGATGCGCAACTGGGTGAAGAAATTGCCGTTCCACGGCGCGGACTCCCGCCCCTGGATCAGCCGGCGCACGCCCCACAGCGACAAGGGGTTGAAGCCCGTCAAAATCAAGCGCCCCTCGGGCATCAGCACCCGGTCCGCCTCGCGCAGCACTTGGTGCGGCTGGGTGGTAAAATCCAGAACATGGGGCATGACCAGCAGGTCCAGGCTGCGCGTCTCGAATGGCAGGAAGGCCGGATCGCAACGCACGTCCACCTTGCCGTAGCCGGCCACCCGGCACTGCCAGGGGATGCGGTTGCCGCGCAGGCAGTCCATCTCCGGCAGGCCCACCTGCACCGCGTGGTAGCCGAACACATCCGCCACCGCCCGCTCGAAGTACGCCTGCTCCCGCTCAAGCAGATAACGGCCGAGCTCGGTACCGGTCAGCCAGCTGCCAAACGAATTTTTCATTGAGGAAGGCCTTATGGCAGCCACGTTTAGCATCGCCCCCATCGGGGCGTTCACTGACAATTATATCTGGCTTTTGCGGCAAGGCGCGCGCGCCGTGGCGGTGGACCCAGGCGAAGCCGCGCCGCTGCTGAGCCATCTCGAGCAACACGGACTCGAGCTGGAAGCCATCCTGATCACCCACCATCACGCCGACCACTGCGGCGGACTGGCGGCGCTGAAGCAGGCCAGGCCGGACGCCGTCGTCTATGGGCCGCCGGGCATCGCCGGCGTCGACACTCCCCTGATGGAGGGGGACGTCGTCAAGTTGAGCATGGGCGAGGCGAGCGTGCTGGCCGTGCCCGGCCACACGCTGGACCATCTGGCATATCTACTGGACGACGCGCTGTTTTGCGGCGACACCCTGTTCGCCGCCGGATGCGGCAGGCTGTTCGAGGGCTCGCCGGCCCAGATGCTGGCCTCGCTGAAAAAACTGGCCGAACTGCCGCCGCAGACCAAGGTTTATCCCGCTCACGAGTACACCCTGTCCAATCTGCGCTTCGCCCTGGCCGTCGACCCGGCCAACCCCGTGCTGGCGATGCGCCAGAGCCGCGATCAGGCGCTGCGAGACCGCGGACTGCCCACGCTGCCCAGCACCCTCGCGCTGGAAACCGCGAGCAACCCCTTTTTGCGCAGCGGCGAGCCGGCCATCCGCCAAAGCCTGCTCACGCAAGGCGGCCAGCCCGGCGACGACGAAGCCGCCTGCTTCGCTCGACTGCGCGCCTGGAAGGATGGTTTTCGCGCGTAATGGCATGAGGAATAAGTAACTTCACCAGTCGCGCCTCATTCCCCCTTTACTGCTGGGCTTGATAGTCTATTAACAATGAAAGCGCATGAAATTATTTGTTTTTTTCAATTGACACCCCCTAAACGCATGTTTAGCATCAGCCGAAATCTGAATCATGGGCCCGCTTGAATGAAACGCTTCACCCCATTGGCACTTAGCGTGTCTCTAGCATTGCTGTTCGCATCGTCAGCCATGGCCGGCGAAAACGCGCAGCCGTCCGCCGCTCCGGTGGACGAAGCCCTGGCCGCCGGCCTGGACATGATGCTGCAGAACTCCAGCCTGCTGCGCAATGGCGACGACGTCTGGAAGCGCGTCCGCGAAGGCTTCCAGCTGGACATGGTGAACGCCGACGTGGTCAAGCGGCAGGAAAACCTCTACGCCAGCCGGCCGGAATACTTCAAGCGCACGCTGGACCGCAGCCGAAAATACCTGTTCCACATCATGAACGAGGTGGAGCGCCGCGGCATGCCGACCGAAATCGCGCTGCTGCCCATGGTGGAAAGCGCTTTCGTCCCGACCGCCAGCTCGCGCGTCGGCGCAGCCGGCTTGTGGCAGTTCATGCCGGCCACCGGCCGCCAGTACGGTCTGGAACAAACCTGGTGGTACGACGGCCGGCGCGATGTGATGGACGCCACCCGCGCCGCGCTGGATTATCTGCAAACCCTGTATGCCCAGTTCGGCGACTGGAACCTGGCGCTGGCGGCCTACAACTGGGGTGAAGGCAACCTGGCCCGCGCCATCGCCAAAACCGCGGCCACCGGCCAGACTCCCACTTACGAAAACGTGCGCCTGCCCAGGGAGACGCGAGACTACGTGCCCAAGCTGCTGGCCGTGCGCAACATTCTGGAGCATCCCGAACGATTCGGCATGCGTCTGGATAAATTCCCGAACAAGCCCTACTTCGTCGCCGTTTCCACCGGCAAGCACATGAATGTCGACATCGCCGCCAAGCTGGCGGGAATTTCCGTGGCGGAATTCAAGGAGTTGAACCCGGCCTTCAATCTGCCGGTATTCGCCTACAAGACGGGTCGCCAGATGCTGTTGCCGGCGTCCAAGGCAGACCGCTTCGAAGCCAACCTGGGAAAATGGGACAAGCCGCTTCTGACCTGGGAAGTCTACCTGCCGAAGAGCGACACCAACGCAGCCGCCCTCGCCAATGAGCACGGCATGAGCGCCAGCCAGCTGCTGGCGGCCAACCGCATCAGCGGCGGCACACTGAAAGCCGGCCAGCCGGTTCTGGTGGCGATGAACGACGCGCGCGCCGACAATGCCCAGCCGCTGGAGTCCATGGATGCGCCGCTGCCAGAAACGCCGGCCGCGCAAACCATGCTGGCCAAGGCCGACGCCGCTCCCGCAGCGCCGTTGCTGATCGCCCAGGCAGCGAATGCCGACTCCGCGGCCCGCGCCGCGCAGCCCGCCATGGCCGCGGCGCAACAGTCCCAGGCGGTGGCCGTTCTCGCCTCCTTATCCGGCCAGGACAGCTATACCGTAGCCAGCGGCGATACGCTGTTCAGCATCGCCCGCCGCAGCAATATGAGCGTGGACGACTTGAAGTCCCTGAACAATCTGAGCGGCGATCTGGTTCAAACCGGCCGGCAATTGCGGTTGAAAGCCGCGCAGCCCCAGGCCGACATCCAATTGGCCGATGCCGGCGACGCCAGTCTTCCCCTGGGCGGCGGCGACTCCGCTGCCGATCCGGCCCTGATCAAGGTCAGCGACAGCCGGTCGCAGCCGGCGGCCCGCAGCACAGAGTACGTGGTACAGCGCGGCGATACGCTGTACAGCATCGCCCGCCGCTTCGGCGTCAACCACAGCGACATCCAGCGCCTGAGCGGCAACCATCAAAGCAGCCGCCTGCAGCCTGGCCAGCGGGTCAAGATAGTCGGCCTCTAAGCTCCAGCCCCAACAGCCCGGCGCGTCCGGGCTGTTTCGTTTCCTCAACGCCTCTTTCTCCTTGCGCCTCTCATGCGCCGCACCAAGCTGCGCGCCGGCGGCGGCGACGCGATCAGTCGCGGCAAGATATCCCGCAATTCGCCGCGCAAGGACTCCACCGTCAAAGACAGCTCCGCCACCAGCCAATGACAATGCGAAGGCCTGAGCATGCGCGCCGGATTGTCGGCCGCGGGCAAGGTTTCCGCCAGTAGTTGCGGCTGGTTGAAGCGCAGGGCGTGCGCCGCTCGCAGCAAGGCGCGCACGATGGCGCGCCTGGGCGATCCATCCTCCGCCAACGCCGGCGTCGTGGCAGCCACCTCGCCCATCCTCTCCAGCAGCGTCCAGATGCTGCGCTGGCAACGCTGCACCTGATCCAACTGGCGATTGGACAACGAAGACTCCTGCGTCACCGCCGCCAGCAGGCCGCGCATGCGGATCAGCCGGGAGTTGAACTGATCCAGCGCCGCATCGCCCTCCACCGGCAGGCGCCGGGCGATGCGGTTATACAACAAGGCCGCCTCGCGTAAATTATCGGCAAGCAGGAAGCGCCAGCTGTCCAGCGCCCGCAGCGGCAAGATCGCGGCGGCGGCCATGCCTATCAGCGAGCCGACCAGCACATTGCAGCTGCGCCACAACGCCTCATTGATAGGCTCGTCGCCCAAACCGCCGACAATGACCAGCGTAATGCCGGTCAGCAAAGCCAGATAACCGCCCCGGCCCTGGGCATGCCAGCTGCTCAAGGCCACCACCAACAACATCCAGCCGTAACACAACCAAGGCGAAACGCCATGCAACACGATGGCGACCAGCCCAGCCAGCGCGCCGAGCAGCGAACCGCCCATGCGCTCGAGCGCCTTGCGCCGCACGCCGCCCCAGTGCGGCACGCCTCCCAGCACGATCAAGATAGTCACCAGCATCCAGCCGCCATGCGGCATGCCGCTGCCCATCACCACGCCCAGCCCAAGCAAGAAGGCCAGCGCCACCCGCAACACATGCGCCTGTCGCGCATAGCGGTTCAAGTAATAAGGCACAACCAGCGCCCGCCAGGGATGTTGCCACCGTCTCATGACGCTACTCCGGCTTCTTGCTGTCCAGCCAGATCGTCACCGGGCCGTCATTGACCAGGCTGACCTGCATGTCCGCGCCGAACACACCCGTTGGCACCGGCTTGCCAAGGACATCGGACAAGGCCGCGACGAAGCGTTCGAACATGGGCTGCGAGATCTCGCCGCGCGCTGCGCGCGAATACGATGGGCGGTTGCCTTTTTTCACGCTGGCATGCAGCGTGAACTGGCTGACCGCCAGCGCGTCGCCGCCACAGTCCAGCAGGCTGCGATTCATCACCCCCGCCTCGTCGCTGAAGACGCGCAGCTGGCTGATCTTGCGCGCCAGCCAATCGATATCGGCCGCGTCGTCCGCTTCCTCCACGCCCACCAGCAGCAGCAAGCCGCCGCCTATCTCACCCGTCGTCGCGCCGTCCACCGTCACCGCCGCGCGGCTCACTCTCTGTACCAATACCCGCATGCCCAGCTGCCTTTCATGATTGTTCCGTTTCATTCTATCCAATACGCGGCGACGGGCGCGAGCCGGTCGGCTTCGGTACAATGTCGCCAGATCAAGACAAGGACGCATTGCATGTTGATGGTGATTTCTCCGGCCAAGACGCTGGACTACCAAACGCCCCCCGCCGTGAGCCGCTACAGCCAGCCGGACCTGCTGGACCACAGCGCCGAGCTGATCCGGACGCTGCGCCAAAAGAGCCCGTTGGAAATCGCCAAGCTGATGAGCATCAGCGACCCGCTCGCCAACCTCAATGTCGGCCGCTACGCCGACTGGCAACCGGCCTTCTCGCCCGACAACGCCAA
>NZ_PQWB01000141.1 GCF_002924365.1 Chromobacterium alticapitis
AAGTAGATCAGGCGGCAATCTCCAGCTAGGGCCGCCGTTTTCAACCTGGCAAGTATTGCCGCTTTCATGGCAAAGGACTTGGCGTCGCGCTTTTTTCCAGTGAGAAACGCTCTCGTTTGTAGGTGAGCCCGGCGCCTTTCAGCGCCTTGGACAGGGTTTCCAAGGTA
The DNA here is from genome assembly GCF_002924365.1 of Chromobacterium alticapitis. Lineage (GTDB taxonomy): Bacteria > Pseudomonadota > Gammaproteobacteria > Burkholderiales > Chromobacteriaceae > Chromobacterium > Chromobacterium alticapitis. Next base: position 168 of record NZ_PQWB01000141.1, read on the forward strand.
CAGGGCAAGGGGACGCCATGCTCGGCTTCGACACGCAGGG
>NZ_PQWB01000142.1 GCF_002924365.1 Chromobacterium alticapitis
GTCCTTGCAAATGCTACTGGCGTCCTCCGCAAAGTTCACGTCCAGCATCCAATGCAGACGGTTCTCGATGCCCCAATGCGCCCGCGCCGCTTGCGCTAAATCCTCTGCGCTCAGCTTGCGCGAGCTGATGTAGTAGCGGCGCTCCCACTGCCCCGGTTTGTCGCCGACTTGCCTCAATGAATCAATAACGCCCAGCGTTTGGCATCCCGGCCAGGCCTCGGCATCCACGCGTCCGGCCGCAGGCAGCACCCGCGCCCATTGCGCCACCTGCCGGCCATGGCCG
>NZ_PQWB01000143.1 GCF_002924365.1 Chromobacterium alticapitis
GCGTTCCAGTTGGTCGTTCGATAGCGTTTTGGAGCGGGCTTGGTCATGCCACTATCTTACCAAGCTGCGGGACGGGCGGATTTGTGCAACAGCGCCTCTACTACCCGACTTTGCCCGCATGAATGTGAGCACGCCTGGAGTCAGCCTGATGCAAGCCCTTGAACACATTGACGATCCCCGCCAGACCAGCAATGGCACCTTGCACGACTTCCGCGAAATCCTCGTCATCGCCATTTGCGCGATGCTGTGCGACAACGACACCTTCGAGGAAATGGTCGCCTGGGCGCGCTACAAGCAGGACTGGCTGCAGCGCTTACTGAGCCTGAAGCATGGCATCCCGTCGGAAGACACTTTCTTGCGCATTTTCCGCTTGATGGACTCCAAGCAATTTGAATGCGCCTTCCGCACCTGGGCAGGCGGCATCTTGCCCGCGCTAGACAACGAACAGCTCGCCATCGATGGCAAGACCTGCGGGGCTCCAGTCGAGGCGGCCGGCAGGCCATCCATATGGTGAGCGCCTTTGCCACCCAGGCCGGCCTGGTGCTGGGGCAGGAGAAGGTGCACG
>NZ_PQWB01000016.1 GCF_002924365.1 Chromobacterium alticapitis
AGCATGCTGGGCCGTCCGTGCACGGTGGCGGTGGTCTAAATCCATTTGGGGAAAGGGGGGGCCTCGCCCTGTTCAGGATTTGTGCAACAGCGCCGTTAGATACCCACACTTACGTTTAAAGCCCAAAAAGCTTCGTGCTCTCGGTTCTTTTGGCACGCAAGAGTTAGCAGAGAACGATGTTTGTATCCCATTGGATTGAAAAATATTATGTCGGTATGAAGGCAAGGCCTAAACTAGGCTCAACATCTTCTTCATCACAGCACCAGCATAAGCTTCAACTGAAGGCCACGTGTGCTTAAGCGTTGCAAGATCAATATCGAATGGCAATGGTTTTATCTTCTCCCAACGCCCATCTTGCCTTGCCAATGACTGCAGCAATAGGACAACCAGTTCATCGCTCATTCTTGCTCTCCCCGGCAAAGACACCATAGCAAGCTTGAATGACTCGCCCTCTCGCCACTGAAACTCGATCAAGCTGTAGAAGCGATGGTTGTAGATCAGATCAGCAACAACTGCGGCACGTCTTTGCTGCCGTCCTGAATCCAGATAGCTCCATTGCCATGCCTTATGCGGCTTTGTCAGCGGTATAAATGCTATGGCGTCAGTTCTGGTGCGGATTTTGGTTTGGCATCCAGCCAACCCATTCAGGTGGTTGACCATCGCCTCGAAATTTTCGAAACTCGCCGGCATGGCCTCCTGGCGTATATGCTTAATTTCGGCTGAAGTTGGAGTCACACCGTTATCTGAGTAGGTCCCATCCCCCGTGCCGAGCACATCAGTAGGAAGGGCAAGCGGGCGGACGATCCCAGCGCTAAAGTAGTGGCAGGCCTCCTTCTCGGGCTTCTCCAATTCCATGCAGGCCAAGGCTCCAAAACGCTCCTCTGGCAGGGTAACGACTGCGGATTGAACGTTGTTTGAGGGCTCATCATCGCTTTGCAGCTCGCCATCGGTCACATCTTTACCGGATGGCTGCTTTACAGGATATGCCGGCTCTTTTTGGTCATCAGGGAGGTCCTTGCCTTCTTCCGGTCGAAGATTACTGTTATCACGATCACAAGTAATCGCACTGAAGGGAAATGGCCCCGAGCAATGCTCCAAAGCAAAGACAATGAAGCGCCAGCTTTTCTCATCAGGCGTTCTCATTGCCTTCGTCCTCACCCGCAAGTTGGTTGCCCCAATGAAAGGGAACGCAGCTTCCGGGTACACGCGCGGCTTATTCTGCACGGCCTGCTTGATCATAGAGTCATGCACTAGAGCTGCCCCATCGAAGGCTTCCTGACAATTCAAAACGCGACCGATAATCCACGCATCTGCATCAGCAAACTCCTTACGAAGCCTGAGTATGCAGCGCCTCTCTGGCACAACGAACTGGCACTCATCCGGATTCACGATCGACCCCAGGTCGTGTCGAAAATCGCCGGCAAAGATGGCTTTTGCTAAGTCGGATGACGTGGCGTAGTAAAACCGGATGATTTCGGTAGTCGGGATAATGATGCCGTAAGGGTCGCCCTGCCATTCGATAGCCACGCAGTTTGTGGCAAGCCCGGCTCCGATCTGGTGATACTTCTTGCGGATGAGCTGCTGCCCATCTACCGACACATCCGATTTCACCAGGCGGACTGTCTTAGGCGAAATGATGAGGTTATCGAAGGTTTTGACCTTGCCGGCACTTGCTACAAGGCAATGCCGGTTTTGCCAAAGTGAACCGATGGTGACGAGAGGAAGCTGGCCAACGCCGATGCTGATCGAGCGGCGTTCTTCGTGGTTCACGGCGTTGCTGGCGGCATAATCCGTTGCTCCACCAACCACCGGACTGATGATGAGTTGGATTTTAGGTTCAGAGGGAACCTGTGGATTGCGCTCTACACCGCCAAACCAATCTACTCTCCAGATGCGGCCGTCGTCGGGAAACTCCTTGATCCTGGGAATTGCCTTTCGCACCGTCGCTCCTCTCAGTAGCGTTTAGCGATGTAGAGTACAAATTAGCGTTGTTTAGTCGCCAATAGCATTGGAAGTGTCACACACGCCAGCCTCATGCGCCTGCACGTCGGCGTGGTAGCTGGACCGCACCATGGCGCCGACAGCGGCGTGGACAAAGCCCATTTCGTAGGCTTTTTTCTCGAACATCTTGAACACGTCCGGGTGCACGTAGCGCAGCACCGGCAGGTGGCCGTTGGATGGTTGCAGGTACTGGCCTATGGTCAGCATGTCCACGTTGTGCGCGCGCAGGTCGCGCATCACTTCCAGAATTTCCTCGTCGGTTTCGCCCAGGCCTACCATCAGGCCGGACTTGGTGCGGACGTTAGGGTTCTGGGCCTTGTAGTCTTTCAAGAGCTGCAAGGAGTGGGCGTAATCGGCGCCGGGCCGGGCCTGCTTGTACAGGCGCGGCACGGTTTCCAGATTGTGGTTCATCACGTCCGGCGGGGTTTGGCTCAGGATGTCGATGGCGACGTCCAGGCGGCCGCGGAAGTCCGGCACCAGCGTTTCGATCTGGGTGCTCGGAGACATGCCGCGCACGGCGCTGATGCAGTCGGCGAAGTGCTGAGCGCCGCCGTCACGCAGGTCGTCGCGGTCCACTGAGGTGACCACCACGTACTTCAGTTTCATCGCCGCCACGCTTTCGGCCAGGTGCTTGGGCTCGTTTTCATCCAGCGGATTGGGGCGGCCATGGCCGACGTCGCAGAAGGGGCAGCGGCGGGTGCAGATGTCGCCCATGATCATGAAGGTGGCCGTGCCCTTGCTGAAGCATTCGCCGATATTGGGGCAGGTGGCTTCTTCGCAGACCGTGTGCAGCTTCTGCTCGCGCAGGATTTGCTTGATCTCGTGGAAGCGTTGGCCGTTGGGCAGCTTGGCGCGGATCCACTCCGGCTTTTTCAGCTTTTCGTCCAGCGGCACGATCTTGATCGGGATGCGGGCGGTTTTGGCTTCGCCTTTATGCTTCACCCCAGCCTGGTTGTCCGGCTTCATGCGGTCTCCTTGCTTGTGCTCAGGTGGCGTTCCAGGTGCGGCAGTAGCTTGTCGGCCGCTGCGGCTACCGTGAGATTGACGCCCAAATTCTTCATATGGGTCACCTTGAGGTTGGCGTAGCCGCAAGGGTTGATCCAGCTAAACGGAGTCAGGTCCATGTCCACGTTCAAGCTCAGACCGTGGTAGACGGCGCCGTTCTTGATGCGCAGGCCCAGCGAGCAAATCTTGGCGCCATCCACGTATACGCCTGGCGCGTCCACGTCGCCGTTGGCAGCTATGCCTTGCTCGGCCAGCATGTCGATGACGGCTTGCTCGATGTGGCGCACCAGCTCGCGCACGCCGATATGCATGCGCTTGAAGTCGATCAGCAGGTAGACCACCAGTTGGCCGGGGCCGTGGTAGGTGATCTGGCCGCCGCGGTCGGTCTGCACCACGGGGATGTCATGCTGCTCAAGCAAGTGTTCCGGTTTGCCGGCCAGGCCCTGGGTGTACACCGGCGGGTGCTCCACCACCCACAGTTCGTCCGCGGTGTTTTCATCGCGCTGGTCGGTGAAGGCTTGCATGGCGCGCCAGGTCGGTTCGTAATCGACCCGGCCCAGATGTTTGATGATGCGTGGCACCTGAACTCCCGGCTTTGTCTTAGAGGACCATCTTGACCATGGGGTGGCCGGTCAGCGACAGGTAGATGCTGTCCAGTTGCTGGCGCGAAGTGGCGGTGACCGTGATAGTCAGCGCGTAGAAGCGGCCGCTGGAGCTTTCGCGCAGCATCACATCCACCTCGGCGAGATCCGGGGCGTGGATGCGCACCACTTCGGTGATGGTGGTGACGAATTCGTCGTGCCGCTCGCCCATGATCTTGAGCGGGAAGCGGCAGGGGAATTCAAACAATTCCTGTTTTTCGTCGGACATGTCTAGCTACTCTAACGCGATTGCAAAAACAGCAGGCCGCGGACGGGCCGCGGCGCTGCGAACTGCATGATTCTACTACGAATTTATTACTTCCAGCCGAGCAGCAGTTTCAGGCTATCCCACAGGCGGCTGAAGAAGTTGCCTTCGTCCACGGCTTGCAATGCTACCACCGGGCGTTCCAGCAAAGGCTTTCCATCAAGGGAAACCGTTAGCTTGCCCACCACCTGGCCGGCCTTGATCGGCGCGATCAGGGGCTGCGTCGTGGTCAAATCAGCCTTCAGCTTGGAGGACTGGCCCTTGGCCACCGTGGCGTAGACATCGCTGCCGAAGCCGACTGGAACGATTTTGGCATTGCCCTTGTAAACGGAAACGTCGGAGACGCGGGCATTCGCGGAATATAGTTTGGGCGTGTCGAAGAATTGCAAGCCGTAGTTCAGCAGTTTGGAGCTTTCCACTGCGCGCGCTTCGGGGCTGGCGGTGCCGACGACGACGGAAATCACGCGGCGTCCGTCGCGGTGGCTGGAGGTCACCATATTGTAGCCGGCGGTGTCGGTGTAGCCGGTCTTCATGCCGTCGACGTTGGGATCGCGGTACAGCAGCAGGTTGCGGTTGGGCTGCTTGATGTTGTTGTAGGTGAACGACTTCATCGAGTAGATCGGATAGAACTCAGGGTAGTCGCGGATCAGCGCGGCGGCGAGGATGCCCAGATCGTGTACTGTGGTGTAGTGGCCATCGTGCGGCAGGCCGGTGGCATTCTTGAACTGCGTGTTCTTCATGCCCAACTTCTGCGCCTGTTGCGTCATCAATTGCGCGAACACGTCTTCGCTGCCGGCGATGGCTTCGGCCAGCGTCACGCAGGCGTCGTTGCCGGATTGCACGATCATGCCCTTGATCAGGTCGTCAACCTTGGCCGGGGTTTTCGGGTCCAGGAACATGCGCGAACCCTCGGTCTTCCAGCCGCGCTGGGAGACGGTCAGCATCTGTTCCAGCGACAGACGCTTCTCTTTCAGCGCTTTGAAGGTGAGGTAGGCGGTCATCAGTTTGGTCAGTGAGGCCGGTTCGACGCGGGAATCCGGATCTCGGGCGGTCAGCACTTGTTGGCTGTTGTAGTCGAGCAGGTAATAGGCCTTGCCGGCGATGTCCGGCGCGGGCGGGACGAAGGCGGCGTTGGCAAAGGCAAAAGACGGCAGCGCCAGCGCTGCCGCCACCAGGGCGGAAGTGATTTTTTTCATGTCGGAGCGGACTTGCAAGGGGTCACAAACAGTAGCCGGAGATTATACACGCTGCGGCGGGGGCCGCAGCCCGAAAAAGCCAGTCCGGATGCCCTGCATTTTGCAATGCAGCAAATAATGCCCGGCCGGCTTCCCGCTGGTTTGGAGTTCCTGATACTCTGGCAGTTCAAATACAAGAAACTACCAGGGACCAAGGCATCACCATGAGCGACAAGCATGATTATCTGGAACGCATCCTGACCTCTCGCGTTTACGATGTGGCGGTGGAGACGCCGCTGGAGCTGGCGCCCAATCTGTCGCGTCGCTACGGCAACCGCATTCTGCTGAAGCGCGAGGATCTGCAGCCGGTTTTTTCGTTCAAGCTGCGCGGGGCTTACAACAAGATGGCCAAGCTGTCGGCCGAGCAGCGCGCGCGCGGCGTGATCACCGCCAGCGCCGGCAATCACGCTCAGGGCGTGGCGTTGTCGGCCAGTAAACTCGGTTGCGAGGCCGTGATCGTCATGCCGGTGACCACGCCGCAAATCAAGATAGACGCGGTGAAGCAGCGCGGCGGCCAGGTGGTGCTGTCTGGCGATTCCTTCAATGAGGCCTATCTGCACGCGATGACGCTGGCGAAGGAAAGCGGCCGAACCTATATCCCGCCATTTGACGATCCGGACGTGATCGCCGGCCAGGGCACGGTGGGCATGGAGATCCTGCGCCAGCATCCGGACGATCTGAACGCGGTATTCGTCGCCATCGGCGGCGGCGGCCTGGCGGCCGGCGTGGCTAGTTTCATCAAGCGGCTGAAGCCGGAGGTGAAGGTGATAGGCGTGCAGCCGGTGGATTCCGACGCGATGCGGCAGTCCATAGAGAAAGGCGAGCGCGTCGAACTGAAGGACGTGGGCCTGTTCGCCGACGGCGTGGCGGTCAAGCTGGTGGGCGAGGAAACCTTCCGCATCTGCCGCGAACTACTGGATGAAATCATCCTGGTGGATTCGGACGCCATCTGCGCGGCGATCAAAGATATTTTTGAGGATACGCGTTCCATCGTCGAGCCGGCTGGCGCGCTGGCGGTGGCCGGAGCCAAGGCTTATATCGAGCGCGAAGGCTGCGAGGGGCAATCGCTGGTGGCGATCTCCTGCGGCGCGAATATGAACTTCGACCGGCTGCGCCATGTGTCGGAGCGTTCCGAGTTGGGCGAGCGGCGGGAGGCCATCATCGCCGTCACCATTCCGGAGAAGCCGGGCAGCTTCAAGCGTTTCTGTTCGGTGATAGGCGGGCGCAACATCACGGAATTCAATTACCGCTTCGCCGATCCCAGCGTGGCCCATGTTTTCGTCGGCGTGCAGATAGCTGGTCGCGAGGATGCGGAAAAGTTGCTTGGCGACTTGCGCGGCGAGGAGTTGGATGGGATAGACCTAACCGACAACGAGCTGGCCAAGCTGCATATCCGTCATCTGGTGGGAGGCCATGCGCCGCAGTTGAAGGACGAGCGGGTGCTGCGCTTCGAGTTTCCGGACCGTCCCGGCGCGCTGATGCGTTTCCTGGATGCGATGCGCACGGATTGGAACATCAGCCTGTTCCACTATCGCAATCACGGCGCCGACTATGGCCGCGTGCTGGTGGGCATACAGGTGCCGCCCTCCGATGCGCAGGCTTTTCAGCAGTTTCTCGATGCGCTGGGCTATCCCTATATAGAGGAAACCGAGAATCCGGCGTATCGCTTGTTTCTTGGCAAGACCATCCGTTAGATGGTGCAATGTCGAATCATGGATATTTGTGAAGCGAGATCATGATCAAGGCAGTGTTATTCGATCTGGACGGCACCTTGGCCGATACGGCGCGCGATCTGGGCGCGGCGTTGAACCGGCTATTGGCAGAAGAGGGCTTGCCCTCTCAGTCATATGATGCGATCCGGCCTATCGCCAGCCACGGCGCGCGCGGCTTGGTGAGGCTGGGTTTTGGTCAGGACATTGCTGCGGATAGGCTGGAGGCCTTGCGCATCCGTTTCTTGGATCACTACGAAGCCAGCTTCGCGGATGAGACCTGTCTGTTCGATGGCGTCAACGCCTTGATAGAGGAGTTGGACCGGCGCGGAGTGGTGTGGGGCATCATCACCAATAAGCCCATGCGTTTTACTGACAGGTTGGTACCGGCCTTGCCCTTCGCCAGCGCGCCGGCGGTGACTGTGAGCGGCGATACGGTTGGCGTGGCCAAACCTGATCCGCGGCCGATGTTGCATGCGGTGGAGCGCATAGGCATCGCGGCAGAGTCTTGCGCCTATGTCGGCGACGCGGAGCGAGACATCCAGGCGGGGCGTGCGGTAGGCATGAGGACGGTGCTCGCGAATTGGGGCTATATCTCGGATGAGGACAGGCCGGCGGAGTGGGGGGCGGACGTAGGCATAGACCACCCTTTGCAATTGCTTGACCATCTCCAGTAGCGGGAGGCGTACTACTTAATAGATCAGCACAGGCCGGCGGCAGCGCCGGCCTGTTTGTTTTTGGGCGTTTTGGCGAGGATGGCTAGCCCGCGGCGCAGGGAGTTGAAATTTCTTGCATTGCAATTTCTTTAAAAATCATCGCCTTGCATGAATACTGGGTGAAAAATTCAATTTTTCTCGCAAAAGGTGTTGACGGGTGTGGGGGGCGGGCGTATAGTTCGCCTCCTCAGCTGACGCAGCGAACGAAACAGCGGAAACGAAACAGTTTCCGGTGCGACGAAAGCAGCGAAGGCACTGCTCTTTAACAGAACGAATAACCGATAGGTGTAAGTGCTTGGCGAAAG
>NZ_PQWB01000144.1 GCF_002924365.1 Chromobacterium alticapitis
TGGAAGTCGGCACTGACTCGCTTTACCATCCAGTTTGAAGGGCGCATTCCTCAGGCGTAAACCCAACCCCGTTTACACAAAAATTCGGACACCCTCGCCCAAGAGCTGACAACTAGGCTGCACAGCTGGTTTGCCGCCTTCGATCAGCAGGTTACGTTGGTGTTCGATTACGCGGCTGACTGGGACCTGCTCGCTGATGCCCTGCAAGGTGACGCAGGCCTGCCATTTCCCGATAATCTGGGCGAGAAATGGCTGCTGACCCCCGAGGAGATGGGGACGGAGGTTTTCCTGCGCGCATTGGCTGCAGCTTATGGTGCAGAGTGCCCCCCGCATCATGCTTTGGCTGATGCTTATGCTTTACGATCAGCGTTTTGTCATGGAGGCAGGCTACCTTGCCGCATTCTTAGGGCTGCCCTGCCTTCAATGGCCGAGGCCGCCCACCTTTAGTTAGTGCCCACGAGGAGTGGAGTAGCCTGTCCCGTTGTCCGGTTACTCGTTCTGAGGTAAAAGGCTTGGGATTCCTTCGTGAAATGGAACGCATCAATGTAGCGCTGTCCCGCGGGAAAGAATTGTTGGCCATTGTGGGTGACCATCTGTACTGTACAGTACCGTACCTGATGTCGTGAACCCCTTGAAGGATGTGCTTGATTACATCCGTCGGAACCCGGATACATGCATGCTGGAGGTGTTGTCCTAATGTCGCTGGAGAACACTCTCAAGGAAGCTGCGCATGCTCGGCCGGGCTATGAGCTTTCGACTTTCAAGGAAGCGGGTCTTCCGGTCTATGTCCTGACCCTTCGAATCCTGGTCCTGGAGCGAAAGCCGCTTGGCCCAATTGATGAGGCTGTCCTGCGTGCGGTGAGGGCGGGCCTTTCAGAACCTCAGGACATCGTTGCTTTCCTGGGGTTGCCATCATCTGTCATCACGCCAGTCCTCGCCGGTCTCAATACAAACGAGCTCATCAACTACTCTCGTGCTTCGGTCGACGATTCTGCAAAGGTTACCTTGTCAGCCAAGGGCAAATTGGCACTAGCAGAGGCTTCGTCTGTTCGGCCTCAAGAGCGGATGGTCCGTGTTTGCTTTGATGCGCTGGCCAAGAAACTCCTGTTCATCGCACCAGAGCAATTGAACAAGCCTCGCGAGATGAAGGATTACGGATACTTTGAGGTACCCCACTGTAACAGTAAGCGGCCTGAAGTGGATGACATCCCCATGGATGATTTCGACAGAATGCTGCAGCGCATGCAGGTGCGAGAGGAAGATAAGGGGGAGCTGCTTGCGATACGCCGCATCGAGCGTCGCGAGTTACGCTACTTGAAATGTGTCACCTTGTTCTATCGCAGTCTGTCAAAACGTGACGAGATTGAAGTTGCCTTCTGGCGAGAAGATGGTTCAAGCCTTGAGCACGAGAACTGCTTCCGTGTACTGGGAGGGCCTGCATTGATAGGTGCCCAGGTGCTGGCCAGGGCCGCCGCACTCGGAATGAATATTCATGACTGAAGCCAACCCATTGACTTCAATGGCTTATTCGCAAAATTCGATGAAAATCAAGGCCGTGCTGTCTGATAAAAGCAAGGTCAAGCAGTTATAAAAGTGCTGCACTGACTCGCCGAGCGGTATGTGTTTCTGAGTTCTGTCCATGTAAAGCAAGAGCACCTCCGAACTGCATAGCCTAATAAAATCAGCTGCTTGCAATCATTTTCACTCTA
>NZ_PQWB01000145.1 GCF_002924365.1 Chromobacterium alticapitis
CGCAGGCCCGGGGGATCGTCGAAGTGGATGAGACCTTCATCCTGGAATCATTCAAAGGGCAGCGACACCTCCCACGCGTGTCGCGCCAGCGGGGTGACGTTGGCCAAACCCGGGGAGCCGGACCGGATCAGATTCCCATCATGAGCTGTCGTCCAGGTTGCCGTATTTCTTCTTCCAATTGTAGAAGGAGGTCAGGGCACGTAAATAATCTCGAAGTTTGACTTGTTGTCGTTGGAGGTTTTTTTGCCACCATCGACATAGATAATCTGCAAATCATAGAGATATACCAAATTCTTGTTAGGGTTCAGGATTAACTCCAGCACGGATATCTTTATATCAACCGATTGAGAGGAGTGTTCTATATCCAGCTCTATGGTTTGGTTGTCGATACTGATCAGCATGCGTTTGATTGGTCGCGGCCCTGAGAGATCGTAGGCGTTGCTGTCACTACGGAATTCAACAGCTTTCTTGATGTCCACCGGCGCGGATTGCTTGATGAAGTCCGGTAGCCTGTTTTGGTATTTTTCTTCCAGCACCAGCATCACCGGAATGTCGACCGGATTGAAACCTGTGAACTGCACCGCCAGATATCCCCTGAGCAAGAGTTTTTGTGGTGAGTGATTGAAGAAGGCATCCCAAATTAAGCCGAACTGGCTGGCTGGTAGCATGAAAGAATCCACGATGCCACTTTGTAGATTGATCAGCGCGTTTTTCTCCTCCGTTTTACCGTTAGGCAGGCCCAGTTGCAGTGTTAGGGTGTCGGCGTTGGCAAATGGCACCAGCTTGCCTTCCGGTTCCATTTGAGTGAACTGTACGGTAGCATTAGCAATGCGCGCCTGATTGACCTTCGGCGACAGGAAATAATCGAACACTACGTTAACATCGTTGAGGGATGTCGCATTAGGCGTCGCAAAAAACGAGATTGACAGCATTGGTTTGTCATCATCGGTGGCGTTGGTGGCTAGCAGAAAGGTATCCGGCAGATAATAAAGGTAATTCTTGCGCACATAGTCCTGATAGTATTGGTACCAAACCTGCCCATAAGCCAGCGAGATAAAAGTGAGTTGCAAGCGCGGGGGGGGCGGCAAGATACCCTGATAAATATAGGGATAGTAGTTCTCAGCAAAGTAGAAGATTTTTGGCGAAGTAACGGTGTTGATGAGGCCATGATCGGTAACGATGGCGACGACTAAAGTCGTCTGCGCGCCGTAATCCGATAGGGCGCGTAGCAGCGCATCACGCTGTATCAGGAGATTCAGATCAAGTTGTGCCCGATAACGGTTTGGCGGGTCATTCTGCAAAATCTGGTTGAAGATCATCTCTTCGACCTTACCGAAGGTGTCGAAGGTCAGGACTATATAAGGTATTTGCGGTACAGGCCTGCTGAGGACTAGGTCCACTATCATGTGCCAATGCGTGCCATCGTTGCTGGTGGCGATTTGGTAGCGAGTCTCTCCCGATACGATCTCGGTGCCAACATCTGCTAGCAACTCATCTGCCATGGGAACAGGCGCGGCACGATTACGCAGGTGCGAGGCCTCGGAGTCAGGAAACTGTTTCCGTGCATTGTCCAGAATGACTTTGTTTAGTGTCACCAGATCATTGAGAAAGGTATTCATAACGGTCTTCCAGGGAAGGGAAGCGTGCCAGTTGCCTGAATTGATTCAGGCAGGTGGAAGTCCAAAGAAAATGTCCATCGTGGCGGCAATAAAGTGGGCTTTCACTGCTTGCCATTGCCAGACGCCAGGCGGCCAGGGCGTTAACTGCGGGGGAGAGTTCCGACAGGCCGCGCCATTTAGCGTATTCCAGCGTTGTGAGCCACTCATGCGGGTGGGCGTAGTAAGGGGTTAAAGTGCGGATCCTGTCATAATGGCCGTCGCTCCAACGCAGTGCCTGATTCAACATCTGAATAATGCGCGGATAGGCCGGCGGCACATCGCTATTACCGGCTATGAGCGCATGGATCAAGATCAGCACGTTGGTATTCACGCAGCAGTCCAGTTGACCGATATCGCAATCTTCTCTCATCCAGGTGTGAAAGGCGTAACACTCCGCCCATTGGTGTTGCGGCGCATTCAGGCGGCGTTCGACGCGTTGTACCTGGTAAGCCTGCATCTGCGTCAGCGTCTGCCTGGCTTGCGTCAATGTGCGCCGACCGAATCGGTACAACAGCTCAGTGATGATAGCGGTATCATCGATGTCAGCGTCGATCCGTTGGCCCGCCATCCAGTTGGGATGCGCCGAGGTGGGCCAAAAGCAGAAATGGTGAGGACGGCTCTCGCACTCGAGTAGAAAATCAAGTGCCTTTTCTATATGGGGCGCAGTCTGCGATGTGTAGTCCAGCGTGCGCAATACCTGGGCGGTGACAAACGCGTTTTCATCCGGATGCCAACGGCCGTCCGGGGTGCGGACGTGTGCGGGAAAAGCGCCGCTGGCGGATTGCTGTGCGAGCAGTTCCGCCAGCTCCAACGGTGCGGTGACGGTCGCATTCACGCGTGCGTTGAGCGGAATCGTCTCAAAATGCGTATTTTGCGGGCTGAAGGTGCAACTGATACTTTCATCGCCGTGGCGATCGATGGAGAAGCCGACGACGTTGTATTGCAACGGGATCTGCTCGGCCACTGCTCTGTGTAACAGCGGCATGGAATGTTTGCAGGGTATTAGCAATTCGGCGACGCTGTCGAAAACTCGCCGGTTATCGCCAAAGAAGCTGGCCGCTATGGTGAACAATGTGAAGCTTTCCAGACTGCCGTCCGGCGAATACCCTAGGCTGAAGCCGTAGGTGGTATGGGGAAAGTCCTGTTGACCCGGCGTTTGCCGCAGCGCGCGATTCAGAAGGTGGGCCAGTCCAGGGAACCATGTTTCGCAGCCAAACAGGCGCATTACGGCAGCAATATCATCACACGTTATCAGTGCGCTGTGCCATTGGTAGTAATATTCGCGCGGCGAGTCGATCAGATCCGGATAGTAGCCAATCATTAGCAAAGCCAGTCCCGCTTCCCGGCACTCGTTAACGGCGAGCGGAGCATTCAACCAACCGTGTAGGTCCGAAGCGCCGGCGGGCGCTTCGGAATACACCTTGGTTTTGACCTGGCCTGGCGCGTACTTGCGCCCCAGCCAGGATCCGAAGCGCAACGGTAGTTCTCCCCCGCGTTGCATGCTCCGGATCGTTTCCAGACTGGTAGCAGGATCGGGGAACGAGGCGGTAGTGATCGCACGACAGCGTCGCGCAAACTCATCGATCGTGCGGGAGTCTGCGTAGAGCGGAAAAAATGGATCCAGTGTGCAGGAGAGATCCTGTGGTTTAGCCGACGAGACAGTAAACTCCAACGGGCAGCCGTTATAACCCAGCAGGCTGGTGGTAAAAGTCGTGTATAAACAGCCGGACGCCATCTTCACTTGGCCAAAGCGGGCAATGTCAGGGGCCAAGGTGGTTTGTAGATAGGGCGCTTCCCGACACAGGGCTTTGACCAAGGCATTCCATGTGGTTGGCAACACTGCGTTGTAGTCGACCATAGCGTTCATCTAGGCTAAGTTGGAGATGATTATAGCCGGCGGATTTTCGCTACCATCCCTTTCTACAGTTTCTCCGCCTACCAGAAAATAAATCAGTTTATAATTGACCACCCAAGGCTTTTCCGTTAAGTATCGGTATTTGAAAATCTGGCTATCGTGCTTGGAGCTGGTAAATGAATATTTCTTGGTTTTTTTGCTTCCTTTATCATCCCGATAATTCAGCTCAACAAGTACCTGGTTATAGTTTTCCCAAGAGAATTTTCGGTCAAATAGGATGCTGATCTCGTTGAAGGTTAGGACCGACCCTGGATCCATATTTAGCAGGGTCGATGCCGATTTAGACTGTAGCTGATAACTGCTGTTGCCTTCCCAGCCGGAGGAGGCGGCGGATTTGAAGGCAAATTCGCTGGTGACATGGAATAGCGCATTCTTGTCGCTGCTGCGGGCAATGCGTTTGGTCCATTTGCTGTCATCGGCAACAAAGGGATCGGCGGTATAAACCTTGTCGTTATAGTGGATGTTGAAGATTGCTGCTTTTATGCCGTATTCCTCGAAGTTGTCCGGTCCGAGTACGGTAAGGTCTAGTTGTTGGAAGAATGGATCGTTGATGTTGACTTGAATAAAGTAAGGAGCGGTTTTCTTGGCATGAAGAATATCGCTGCCGATGAAGTTTTGCGGTACTGCGGACTGACTGATGGCTTTAGATGATGTGTAGTTGAAGTTCAGGCTCTTGGTTTCCTCCATTCGCACCAGCTTGATCTCTAGCGAGGCGCAGGGGAGCAGACCACCTTTCTCACCTTCTTTCTTGTCGCTGGCGATCAGCGAATCCAAAATGGCATTGCTGGCGGATTTCGCCTGTGGATTGCTGTCGTCGTTAGACTTGAGCGTGGCGCTAAAAAAACTTTTCAGGATATCTTCCTTGACGAACTGTAGCGCCAACTCTTTCTCTTTGGCTTCGTCTACACTCGGCATGCTCTCGGTGACTTTTATCACCAGCTTCTGATCCTGCTGCAGTTTTTTTATGACGTTGTTGAATCCCAGCCAGAATCTGGCGGGGGTCTCCACTCAGGGCCATTCAATGCTATCTCATGCCAGCTTGCATAGCGCCAGTAACTGGTCTGGCGACCAACCCAGTTGTTCGCGTGCCGCTTTGATATTGTG
>NZ_PQWB01000146.1 GCF_002924365.1 Chromobacterium alticapitis
CAGCAATTCACGCTCTGGCATGAGCAATACCGCCGCTCCCGCGGCTTCTTCACGGTCAGGGAGGCGGCAGCTGCCATCCAGATGAACGTCAACTTGCTCTATCACCTGATTGGCGCCGGACATGCCCACGCTAGCCAGCAACAGTATGGCTATGAGAAGCGGATGCTGCTGGGTATCGAGGCCAAGGAGCTGGAACGGTTGACCAACGACTACATCTGGGGCGAACACTTGGCGGAAATGGTCAACAAACCGGTGCGACAGGCCGCCAGACACTTGGTTAAACAAGGACTATGTCCCCTCTATGGGCCAATGGAGAATTGCGGGGACGAGTATGTGTTTTGGCGCGCGGATGTAGCTGCAAGCCTGGCTTGAGCAAATTATGAAAATTATGGGAAACCAATAATTATGGGATTCCCATAATTTTTCATAAACACGCTGCAGCCCCCACCCGCGACAAAGCCTGCGAGGTGGAGCACCCCAGCTAACCCAGCGAAAAACGAACTCAGGAGGAAGCGGACATGGAATACCCCTCGACAGGCGCCGCGGCAATCACAGCGTGGCTGACCCTCCCCACCAACACCCAAATCGAGATGATCCGCCAAGGGCTACCTGCTACAGCTATTCACGCTGTCAGCGAAGAGTTTGGCATCCCCATCAAACATCTATGCCTGATACTCGGCCTATCGCCACAACGAGCATCTCACCGAATCAGCCGGCAACGCCTGCTAGACTCGCCCGCCAGCGAAAAGCTGCTTCGCATCATGAGGATCGGCCGCACTGCTGAAAGCATCCTGGGAAACAAGAAGCTGGCGGGAGCCTGGCTCCAGCAACACAACATCACGCTGAACGCATCCCCGCTCTCGCTGATGGATACGGAATTAGGAGGCGGACTGGCTCAGCGAGTGCTCGCGTCCATCGAGCATGGCTTGCCGGTCTAAGGCAGCCAAGTAGGGCACCGCCATCGCGCTGGAAATGGGTCAGGCTGGCAAGAGCTTTTCGACATGCGGCCGCGGCTTCTGCTTGGCCTGCCAAAGCTCCCAGGCAGTCTGCATGCCGAGCCACAACTCTGGACTCGTCTCCAGGGACTCGGCTAGGCGCAACGCCATATCTGCGCTGATACCAGCGTGGCCGTGCAAGATCCGCGACAAGGCGGCCCGGGTCACTCCCAGCTTACGGGCAGCTTCCGTCACGCTGATGCCTTCCAGCCATTCTTGCA
>NZ_PQWB01000147.1 GCF_002924365.1 Chromobacterium alticapitis
TCGCAAACCTGCAGAGGATTGGTGTAGGAACCTTAATTCTGCAGGTTTGCACCCCTCCTATCTGCTCCCTGCTTCAAAACGTCAACAGCCCCTAGCGCTGCCTTTTCGTTTGTGCGGGCGCGATTGCACAAATCCTCCCCCACCGCAGCTTGGCAAGATAGCGGCATGACCAAGCCCGCTCCGAAACGCTATCGAACCACCAACTGGAAAACCTATAAGCAAGCCCTGATCTAGCGTAGCTCTCTGCCCCCCCGGTTGGACACGAACATGTCTTGGCGAGCGGCCCCAGGGGGCAAACGCAGACAGACGCAGACCTATAGCGAAACCCAGCTGGGCGACCGGCAGATGGCCAGCCTGGCCGGCATCGCACTGGACCGCATCCGCACCGGCCGCCTGGAAGACGAGGACTGGCAGAAGATGACCTTCTACGCCGGCCTGGTGCAGCAGCTGCGGATGTTCATCGACTTCCGCGCCCAGCTGAGTCCAACCCAGGTTCGCAGCAAGTGCCGCCAACTGGCGCGCCGCCACGGCCGCCCTGCCCTGATCGTCATCGACTACCTGCAGCTGATGCGCGGCCCCGGCCACGGATCCAGCGACAACCGCAACTACGAGATCGGCTACATCACCGCCGCGCTGAAGGCACTGGCCAAGGAAATGGAATGCCCGGTGGTGGTGCTGAGCCAGCTTTCCCGCTCCGTGGAGCAGTGCGCCAGCCTGGTCCGCTTCCATCGTCACTCCTCTGTTGTGGACCTTCGCACTCGGTAGCGGCCGACTGGCCGCACCGGCAAGCTGCAATGCAGCTAGTTTGCCCTTCCGCCTGCGGCCCCTGCGGCTCCAGCCGATGATGACTTCGGTGAAGCGCATAGAACCTCCTGGCAAGAAAAAGCCCGGCACAGGGCCGGGCATGGGATAGGCATTGAGGTGAAACGTGTCAACTCAGAAAAACCAGGTAGTCAACACGCAGCAGAGCATGAATGCGGAGGACGAGCTTAGCCTTCTCCGCTCTCGTTTTCTTTGGCCGCTTGGGCTGCAGACTCAGCGGCCTCCTCCTGCTGCTTGGCACTCCCTGCGCTACTGATGGATACCTTGTCCTGAACAGATGCGGGGATGGCCTGCGCTGTTTGCGACGGTGCCGCCGCATGACTATGGCGGATGTACCCCAGAGTCAAAGCTTGCGGGCCTACGGTGGCAATGGGAGCAATGGACATGATCAAGCCTCCTACGGACAACATCGTTAAAGGTGCCAGCCATTCCGGCGCCCACCCCGCAATGGGGGTCAGCATCCACTTTAGCCTGCCAATCTTAAGCCAAGCTTAGCCAAGATGCCTGGCATCACCATCAAGCCGCGCGCTGCAGCTGACGTTCACGCACGAAGGTCAGCTTTTCCTTGCCCTCCTCCTTTACGCCATAGAACTTGCCCTTGATGCTGGACTTGATCTCCTTCAGCACGCCCTGGCTGCTGAGCGCGGCCATGTTGTGCGGGCTGTAACATGCCAGATAAAAATCAACTAACAATCTGTAGCCCTCATTACCAATCCACCCTCTAAGTAATAAATGAAAATGCTATTCAGGTGCAGCAAGGCTTTCAAAGGGATTAGAATGACAACGTCACAAAGGAGAGCTTCATGATAATTCGCGTATTGCGCAGGCATGTAAAATTGGCAGCAATCATTACCACCCTTGTAGCGCCACCCGCCATGGCTAACACATTACTGCCAGACGCGCCGGTACGCGCCAAGCCAGTGGCCAGCCAGCCACTGACAGAGAAGACGCCGATGGTTCTGGACCAGGACAAGGCTGCCTACGAGAAGCAGCTGAAACGGGAAGACCTGCAGCGCCAGATCAACTGCAGCGAGCAGCCTGGCAGCCCAAGCTGCCCGCCGGCGCGTAAAATGGAGTCGGAACCCTGCCAGCGAAATCCCGGCAGCTGCACCAATAAGGTGTTTTGATGGTGCCGGCCGCCCCCTGCGCCTTCCTGATACTGATGAATCACGACAGCTTTAAGATGGCCACTGAGCGCGGCCATGTTGTGTCGGCGGTTTGGGCAGGCCCGCCGAGTACCTGCTGCGGATCAACCTGCTGCGGCCAGGCTGCGCCCACCTGTCACTAGCTCAGCTCGGAATCTTTCCGGCCACATCAGCAATGCATGGGAAGGAAGTGAGGCTTCCCTCGCATTGAAAGCAGGCCATCTCGAAGGCTGATGCCGGAACATGCTGGAAGTGTTCGGTCCAGATCTGTACCTCGCGATTGAACTCGCGCGACTCGCCTTCCGAGGGCAGGCCGAAGACGATGTAGAATCGTGCCAGCCGGTCCTTCACGATTTCAGGGGTGACTTTCATGGCAATCTCTCCAATCAAAGATTTTTCTGCGCTGAATTTGGAGCGCGCAGTCGCCGAAACGCTTCAAGACCTGACAGGTAAGCCATGGCGGGTATCCATTGGTGAAATCAGCTACCCGTCAAATTCGGAAACGCCTTGGGATGACCAAACTGACAGGCTCAAGCTAACGCTATCCGCCCAGGAAGATATCGTTCTACCGCACAGCCCTACCGGGCTCGGCGGATTTGACGACTAATTCATATCGCTTCGGCCGAGGAGCCAGGTCCTCGGCACGCTGCCAGCCATCCGCCCCGCTCCGGCAGGCTGGCAGGCAATCAATCGTCGTAGCCGTCCGGGTCGCGGTACTGGAACTCACCGTCAAAGTCCGTGCGGTCGAAAATCACCCTCACCTGCTGGGCGTACAGCTGCAGCAGCAGGCGGGATATGCCAAACATTCGGCCTGCAATCAGCCCCTCGGTGATCTTCACGTCATCCACGCGAATGGTGGTGATACGGCCGTCGCCGTCAAAACTCAGCTGGTACTTGCAGGAGTGGCGCGACTTGTTTTCTTCCGGGTCTATGCTCACGCTCATGTGCCCTTGCAGCACGCCGCTATCGGGGTAGCTCTGCCGGATGATGAAGGTGGGGGCATCGTATTTCTCTGCGTAGCTTTCCACCTGGTCATTGAAGTCGTCGAACACCATCTGCAGCAGTTCGCCAATCTTCATTTCCGCCGGCAGCGGCCTGGTGATCTCCTCCAGCATGGGATTGATCACCTTCGCAGCCTGATCCGCCATCATGGCGTTCAGCTTGGCGACAACCGCCTTGGACACGAAGTCACCGAAGTAGCCCATGTCGGCGAAGGTCTTCGGCATGTGGCCAGTGATGTGCTGCTCCAGCCCCTTGCGGAATTCGCTGTTGTAGCGGAACTGTCCCTCGATGGCCTGCTGCACGGCATCGCCCACGTTCTTTTCGATGATGGGCTGCAGCACTTCCGGCGCCAGCTTGGTGGTAATGGCGTCGGCCACCATCTTTTCGATGTCGATGTTCAGTTGCACGTCTGTCTCCTTTGCCTGTTGTGCAAAAAGAAACCGCCCAGCCAGGTGGCTGAGCGGCAGTATTGGTGCTGGCCTTTAACGTCACCAGCGCGGACGCCGCGGTAGAGTCGGATTGCAGACGTCATCAACCGCGGAGAAGGAAGCCGCCCTATGGCTTTTCCTTGGGGCCCAAAGGCCGGGACCACCCAGTCACCACCCAGCATGTCCGGCCAGGTACTACATGTCAGTCAAGCCGCGCGCTGCAGCTGGCTTTCACGCACGAAGGTCAGCTTTTCCTTGCCCTCCTCCTTCACGCCATAAAACTTGCCTTTGGTACTGGACTTGATCTCCTGCAGCACGCCCTGCCCGCTGCGCGCGGCGCCACGGCCGCCGGAGGTGATGAATTTCACTTGTTGACCCACTTGCATGTTCATCCTTTCAAAAAGAAATGGCCGCTGAGCGCGGCCATGTTGTGTCAGCGGTTTGGGCAGGCCCGCCGCGTGCCTGTTGCGGATCCAGCCCAGGGCCTCCGCACTCGGATTGCATAGAGTAAAAATGATTGCAAGCTGCTGATTTTATTAGGCTATGCAGTTCGGAGGCGCTCTTGCTTTACATGGACAGAACTCAGAAACACATACCGCGCGGCGAGTCAGTGCATCACTTTTAACTGCTTGACCTTGCTTTTATCAGACAGCACGGCCTTGATTTTCATCGAATTTCGCGAATAAGCCATCGAAGTCAAGGGGTTGGCTTCAGTCATGAATATTCATTCCGAGTGCGGCGGCCCTGGGCAGATACTCGGCGTAGTTGTATGTCGCCCGGATGCTGTTCCGCTCTCCGTGGGCCATCTGGCGTTCAATGGCGTCCCTATTCCACCCCTGCTCATTCAAGAGCGCGGATGCCATATGGCGGAAACCGTGGCCGGTCATATCGTCCTTGGCGTAACCCAGCCGGCGCAATGCGGCGTTGACTGTGTTTTCCGACATGGGCCGGCCATTGGTGCGCGCGCCGGGGAAAATATACTGGCCGCTTCCGGTCAGGGCTTCCAACTCTTTCAGGATGGCCAGCGCCTGGCGTGATAGTGGGACGATATGCTTTTCACGCATCTTCATGCGCTCGGCCGGGATTACCCATTGCTCGGCCTCGAAGTCGATTTCAGACCATTCCGCCTTGCGCAGCTCACCAGGGCGCACAAACACCAAGGGCGCCAGCTTGAGCGCGCATTGCGTGATGAATGATCCCTGATAGCCGTCCATTGCCCGCAGCAGCTGGGCGATCTTCTCCGGCTCGGTGATGGTGGCGAATGAGGTTTTGATGACGGGTGACAGCGCGCCGACCAGATCGGCGGCGGAATTGCGCTTAGCGCGACCGGTGGCGACTGCATAGCGGAAGACCTGGCCGCAGTTCTGCATTGCACGGTGCGCGGTTTCGATGGCCCCGCGATGTTCAATGCGGCGGAGGACGGCCAGCAGCTCAGGGGCTTCGATCTCAGCAATCGGCCGCTTGCCAAGCCAGGGGAAGATGTCACGCTCAAGCCGGCGGATGATCTTGTCTGCATGGCTATCCACCCAGGATGGCTTGTACTTTGCAAACCACTCCCGCGCCACTGCCTCGAAGCTGTTTTCCGCCTGGATTGCCTTGACGGCCTTCTGCAGCTTGCGATGCAGGCCTGGGTCTATGCCCTCTGCCAGCAGTCGCCTGGCCTCATCGCGCCGCTCTCTGCTTTGCTTGAGGCTGATTTCTGGATAGACGCCAAGCGCCAGTGTCTTGCGCGCCCCGTTGAAGCGATAGTCAAGCCGCCAGTATTTGCCGGTTTTGTTCACCAGCAGGTACATGCCTTTTTCATCGGCATACTTGGCTTGGGAGCCATCATCCTTGGGCTTGGCGTTCTTGCAGGCGGTGTCTGTGAGCGGCATGACGGTATCTGCTTCTGACGGTATGTGCGATACCGCTCAAACTACCGTCACGACTACTGGCATGTCAAGGCACCTCATGACACGACCGGACATAAAGAAAAACCCCGGAAGGCTTATTTTCCGGGGTTCTTGGCGTGTCCTGACAGGCTGTGACACTTGAATTTGGTGGAGGCGGCGGGAATCGAACCCGCGTCCGAAAGTCCTCTACAGTGAGTTCTACATACTTAGTCGTGTCATTTGGGATTTAACCGCTGCCACGCCGACGGACAGGCTGGACTTTGGCGAGTTACCTATTATTTCGCACTGAACCAAGTAACCCGGGACAGCACTAGCAGATGTAAAGTGACACTACAGGGTTTTGACGCCCCCGGCCCATCTGCGAACCGTTGTAGTGTCTGGCCGGCCGTTAGGCTGCCAGAGCGTAAGTTTCGTCGTTTGCGACTATATAAATTCAGCGTTTTACGGGGTGACTGAAATCCCGGTATGCCCTCATCTGCTTCGCAACCCCCGTCGAAACCAGGTCGCCCCCAGATAGGAATGTTCATTATATTACAAGCATCATCGCTTGGCGAGCTTTATCATGCCTGCCCGGCGCTTAGTCATTAAACAGCATATGGCCGAGTTTGGCGGCCTTGGTATCCAGATAGCGGTCATTGTACGGATTGCGCCCCACTTGCAGCGGCACGCGCTCCACCACTTTGATGCCTGCGGCTTCCAGGGTGGCCAGCTTGCGCGGATTGTTGGTCATGACCTTGACGCTGCCTATGCCCAAATGCTCCAGCATATGGCGGGCGATGCGGAAGTCGCGCATATCGGCCGGGAAACCCAGCTGTTCATTGGCCTCCACCGTGTCAGCGCCGCCATCCTGCAGCTTGTAGGCGCGGATTTTGTTGATCAGGCCTATCCCGCGTCCTTCCTGGCGCAGATACAGCAGCGCGCCGCAGCCGGCCTTGCTGATGGCCTCCATCGCCGCCTCCAGCTGGAAACCGCAGTCGCAGCGCAAGGAAAACAGCGCGTCGCCGGTCAGGCACTCCGAATGCAGCCGCGCCAGCACCGGCTGGCCGTCGCCCACCTCGCCCAGAGTCAGCGCCACATGCTCCTGCCCGCTTTCCTCCTCGAATCCGTGCATGACGAACTCGCCCCAGGGCGTAGGCAGCTTGCAACTGGCGATATAGCGAATAACAGGTTCGGGAACGGACTGCGAGTGCGACGACATGACTTCTCCAACACAGGTGCGCAATGCGAAAAGGCCGCCTCGGCAGCCTGAATACAACCTAATTGGGGAGGATTTCCCCATTTTCAAGCGCCAGCGGCGGCAATTTGACCAGCAACTGCGGCAACACGATGGCCAAGGCGGCCAGCCACACCAGCCGTTCCGGGGAGAAATGGCAGGGCTGAAACGATTCCGCGTCTATGATGCCCAGCACATTGTCGTCGCTGTGCAGCACCGGCAGGCAAACTTCGCTCTTCACCTTGGGGTCGCACTCGTAGTAGCCACCGCCCTCTTCGCGCCACTTGGCCACATCGTCCACCAGCACAGCCCAACCGCTTAGGCCCACCCGGCTGTTATTGCTGAATTCGGCGAATTCCTCGGTCAGCGGAAATTCCGCCCGGCTTTCCACGCCCTTGTAGGCCAGTTTGACCAAGACGGCGCTTTTGCCCACCCCTATCTTGCGGTAGATGCCCAGCCAGTCAGCCCCTATCTTGGCATTGACCGAATCCAGCAGCGCATACAGATTGACCAGGCCGGCGGTGGTTTCCGCCGTTTCCACGCCCAGCGCCACGCGCAAGTCGTACGGCGCTTCGTCCAGTTCGTTGAACAGCGAGCAGCTGCCGCCTTCGCCCAGCTTGGGCACTTTGTAGCGGTACAGATCGCGGCTGGGCGCCGGCTTGTCCACGGCGATCACGGCCTGCAGCGTCATTACCGCGATCTGCAGATCCGTGAGGTCGAGATGCAAAGCCTGTTCGCGCAGATAGTCGGTCAAGTTGCTTGCGGGTATCATGAAGGGGTACTCCTGAGCGGCGGCGCGAAACGCGCTTGAATTCGAAACGCGACAGGATAGCAAACCCGATCACGCAGCGCCATTTCGTCACTTTATATCGTAATGACCGCCATTCATATCCGCCAACCTGTTCTCATCGTCAAGGCCGGCCGCCGCGCCCGGCAATTGCTGCAAGACGGCCTGCGCCCGGAGCAGGTCTCCATGCTGCCCGGCGCCGCCGGCGGCCCCAAGGCCGTGGGCCTGACCGGCCTGGACCAGGCCGTATTCCGCTGGCTGGAAGGCGCGCCGCGCGAGCGCGACCTGGTGGGCGCGTCCATCGGCGGCTGGCGCTTCGCCTGCGCCATGCAGCCGGATCCGGCCGCCGCGCTGGCCAGGTTGGCCGAGCGCTACACTGAGGAAGGCTACCGCCCCGGCGTGACTACTGCTCAGATCACCGCGCAAACCTGGCAAATGCTGCGCGACGTCATGGGTGAAACCGGACTCGAAAACATCCTGCGCCACCCTCGCCATCGCCTCAGCCTGCTGCTGGTGCAGTCGCGCGGACTGTCCAATCGCGAAGACAAGGCCGCGCTGCTGACCGGCCTGGCCCTGGCCGCGGCGCTGAACGCGCTATCCCGGCCGCTGCTCCGCCACAGCTTCAGCCGCGTGATCTGCCATGATCCGCGCAGCAGCCTGCGCTTCCGCCCGCAAGACCGCATCCCCACCTGGCTGCATGCGTTGAACGCAGACAATCTGGAAACCGCGCTGATGGGCACCGTGGCGATACCGGGCTTCCTGCATGGCGTGCAACTGCCGCAAGCGCCGCAGGCCGTTTACCGCGACGGCGGATTGACCGACTATCACATAGATTTTCCGTTCGCCCATGGCGACGAGATCGCGCTCTATCCGCACTTCACCGACCGCATCGTGCCGGGCTGGTTCGACAAATCCCTGCCCTGGCGCAAGCCCAGCGAAGCCCACCACGCCAATACCGTGCTGCTGGCGCCGTCGCGCGAATACCTGGCCGCCCTGCCCGGCCATCGCCTGCCGGATCGCAAGGATTTCCACCATTACTTGGGCCGGGACGAATTGCGCCGCCGGCACTGGCGCGCCGCCTCCGCGGAAAGCCAGCGCCTTGGCGACGCGTTTCTGGAATGGCTGGAGCGGCCGGACAGGATTGCCGTGCAAGCGCTCTAATTGAAGAACCGCGAAAAGGCAGGGACAGACTCATGACGGCAAGATGCGCCGCGCTAGCAGCCTCGCAAGGCGTCCATCTGCAAAGCCAGGGCAAGCTGCAGTTTCTGGATCTCCTGCTTCAAATCCTGGGCCTGGCTCGACCCGGCCTCCAAGGTAGACAGTTGCAGGCGCATGTCGCGCAGCGTCTTCATCATCTCGACTTCCGGCGGCACAACGCCGGCATTCTTCAAAATCTTGTAGCCCATACGCAGATCGGCTGGCGTCGCCTCGTAGCCTTCTTCCGCCTCCAAAGGCTTGCCCCAATTGCTGGCGCGGCGCAACTCGCCGCTTTCTTCGCTCCTGCGGATGTAGGCGGCAATCTCTTGATCAAAAGTTTCCAGCATTTTCGCCATGGCATGGCCCTTTTCGTAACGAATGCGCAGCGCACCCACGCCTCAAAATGCCAAATGAATTTTGATATGTCAATGCATTCGGCCTGCCTGCGCTAGTCGAGACCGGCAATCGCCAAAACCTGCAATTCCTCGCCGCAAACCAGCTCCAGGCCAAAGGCGCCGCAGGCCGCGCAGGGCGAGAAACGCTCGGCCACAGCCTGCTCCAACCCGCACTCGGGGCAGATGGCTCGCGCCGCAACGTCCTCAATCGCTATGCTCGCGCTCTCCGCCTTGCCGCCTCGCAGCA
>NZ_PQWB01000148.1 GCF_002924365.1 Chromobacterium alticapitis
ACAATATCAAAGCGGCACGCGAACAACTGGGTTGGTCGCCAGACCAGTTACTGGCGCTATGCAAGCTGGCATGAGATAGCATTGAATGGCCCTGGGTTAGCATGTGGCATATCGCAAATAAATACTGACCGTTCATTTGCCTACGAGTTCAGCGTTGAATGGCCCTGCATATCGCCCGGTTCCATCATCCACTGGATATTGGAGAATGCCATGCGAAACCGCTTGTCCGCCCAATAACCGCCCGGCCCTTTCGGATCGTACTTGGCATTCATCATATAGCGGTATTTATTGTCCGGCATGGACAAATTATCCAGCATGGTGTCAATGCGCTTATATTCAAACTCCTGGCCTACCGCCGTATTGCCATTGGTATTGCCTCCCACCCAGCCATAGCCAAGATAATGCGCCAGATAGGCCCAAGGTCTGAAAAAAGCGTCCGACGTCACAATTTTCCGGATAGTGGACTCATTGTCCGGCGACATTTCCGTGTACACCACATCACTGAATTGCGGCACAGTGTCCGCGGCCTGTGCCTGCTGCTGGTAAGCGATCAACATTACCGAAGCGGGAAGAATGGCTTTTATCAACTTCATGTTTTATCCCCTGCATGACAAGATAAACAAATGCAAGCGCTGGATTTTTCGATCTGCCAATCAAGCTATCCGGCTTTGCATCGAATGCAAAGTAGAGCTAATGCTTTACTTCACATGAAGGATCGTAATCATCTCGCCTTAACTTCAGCAATATTTCTACGGCGCATATTTGTAAATAGTTACCAACGTTTATTTACATGCAATTCAAGTTTATTTGATATGTAAAAATGCTTACGTCCTATGTAACACCATGGCGAGCTCCGCAGGGGGCGTCGTTACCGAAATAGCCCCCTCATCGCAAATGCCCGCTGCAGCTTGCCGCACATCTAAACCATCCTTTAGAACAGGTGCCAGCTTGGCCACACTCCGCTCATTTCCCGCGACGGTGCCCCCCTGCGCCGGCTGATATGGTTTAATCATGAAGTCGCAACCGGCCCCATGCAGATGCAAAGCCTACGTCCCCGCTGCCGCCAACCCGTCTATCGGCGCGCCCTCTCCCTCCTGTCCAGCCTCGGCCTCGCCAGCCTCTCGCTGTCCGCATGCGATCACGGCACCCCACTGCCCAATGACGCCTATGTCTGGCAACGCCAATGGACGCCGGAGCTGAAAGACGCCATACGCGACAACGCCGATGTCGTCCGTCAATGGCGCGTGCTGGCGGGCGAGCGGGAAGCGCGCCCCAAGCAGGCCGAGCCATGGCGCTACACCGAACCTGATTGGCCCGCTCTGCTCTCCAGCCGCCGGCCGGTCATTGCGGTATTTAGACTGAACGGACAAGCGCCGCCGGGAAACCAGGACGCCTCCGCCATCATCGGTCGCTTCCGACAGTGGCAAGCCCGCGGCGCGATGCTGGCCGGCATCGAGATAGACCATGATTGCGCAAGCAGCCGCCTGCCGGCCTACGCGGCGTTTTTGCGCGAGCTTCGCCGCCAGCTGCCGGCCGCCGCGACGCTGTCCATCACCGCCTTGCCCACCTGGCTGGACAGCCCCGCGCTGGAAAGCCTGCTGGCGGCGCCGGACGAATCCGTGCTGCAAGTACACGCGGTGATGCAGCCGCGGCGCGGCCTGTTCGACCCTGAGCAAGCGCAAGACTGGGCTATGGCCTACGCCAAACGCGCGCCGCGCCCCTGGCGCATCGCCTTGCCCGCCTACGGCAGCCGCGTCGTGTGGGACCAGGCCGGCCGCATCGCCGCGGTGGAGAGCGAACGGTCGCTGCTGATAGCCGATGGCTTGGCCAGCGAATTGATCGCGCCGCCTGAGCAAGTGATGGACTTCGTCAAAAAAATGGAAGCCGCCCCGCCGCGCGGCTTGGCCGGCCTGGTCTGGTTCCGTCTGCCCACCGGGCAAGACCGCCGCGCCTGGAGCCAGAGCACCTGGCACGCGGCGCTGGCCCGCCAGCCGCTGTTCTCAAAACTGGAAATAACGGCTACGCCGGCTGCATCCGGCCTCTACGACCTGTGGCTGAGCAACAGCGGCAATGCCGACGCTCCGCTTCCCGCCGCGCTGCGCTGGCCGGCCTCATGCCTAGCCGCGGACGGCGCGGGCGGCTACGCGCTGGACTATGACGCGGCGGGCATGCTGCTGCGCCGCGTCCAGCCCGGCCTGCTGCAGCCTGGCGCGAAACGGCGAACCGGCTGGCTGCGCTGCCCCGCGCTAGACCCGAAAAAGGATATCCATGTCCAAGCCTGATCTTCGACTGCTCGGGGCCGCCGCCGCCCTGGGCATCATCGCCACCGCCATCGCCTGCGGCCCGGACTTCCCCATGCAGATGCTGGACAACCGCCAAGGCACGCTGTTGGGCACGCCGTCCAACGGTTTCGCCTTTGAAGCAGCCCGTCTGGCCGCGCCGAAAGCAGAGCGCTGCGATCGCCCATCCAAGCCGGAGCCGACTTACGAGGACTTGAGCCGCGCGCAAACGGACGCGGCAAACGCCGCGGCGGAACTTGACGGCTGCGCCAAGGGCGCGGACTGCGCCGCCAAGCTGAATGATGCCCGCCTCGCTTACCGGCGCATCCGCCAGCTCGCGGCCTGCGGCGCGCCGGACCCTTCGGGGGCCGCCGCCTCCAGCCTGGGCGACGAAGCCTTGCTCAGCCTGCGCAATGCCAAAACCGGCCAGCAATGCAACCACCTGAGCCTGATGAAACAGACTGAATGCGCCGCCGGCATTCCGCCAGCGGGCCTGAAGGCGGCCATCGCGCTTTACGCGCAGGAAGCCGCCGCGCGCAAAACCGGCGGCAGCGCCGTCGATTCGCTGAAATTCATCGCCGGCTGGGCGCTTAAAAAGTCGGAGCGCTTCCTGCCGCTGCTGGACGACGCCGTATCGCGCCGCTTGCTGGTGGCCTATGCCCTGGCGCGCGTAGGCGACAGTGTGGCGGGGCAGGACGACAGCGCGACCGCCTTCATCAGCGAATGGGAGCCTTCCGCCGCCCAGACATTGTCCGGCTATGCCGACGCGGCGCGGCAGGATGGCCGCACCACGCCCAACCAGAACCTGCTGATCCTGATCGACGCCATCCAGCGCCAGGGCTATCTGGATGCGGACCATGCCGACCGCCTGGCCGCCCTGGCCTACCGCATGGGCCGTTATCCGCTGGCGGAACGCATGGCCGCCCGACTCGACAGCGCGCTCGCCAGCTGGGTCAAGGCCAAGCTGGCGCTGCGCCGAGGCGACCTCCCCGCCGCATCCCGCTACTACGCCCTCGCCGCGCGCGGTTTTCCGCGTTCGGACAACCGCCTGGAACCCGGCCTCCCGCAGCGGATCAGCGGCGAGCAAGCCGTGCTGACGCTGGCGCGCGGCCAATATGTGGAGGCGCTGAGCTATCTCTACCAAGCCGCCATTGAATGGTCCCGCCGCGGCAATGACTGGAGCCACCTGGCAGCCGTGACGGACAGCTCAAGCGATATGGCTTATGTCGCGGAGCGCGTGCTGACTGCGGCGGAATTGAAAACCTTCGTCGATGCCCTGGCCAGGCCCGCGGACGAGCAAGCGCTTCAGGTCTGGACCCGCTTGCGTTATCTATTGGCGCGGCGCTTGCTGCGCGAAGGCCGGGCGGACGAGGCCTCGCCCTATTTTCCGGAAGATGCCGTCGCCGCAGACTACGACGCCGGCGGCCTGCCCACCGGGAAACAGGCCGGCCTGCGGAAGCTGGCCTTGCAATATGGCGAGGCGCTGCGCGACACCGAACGCGCCTATACGCGCACGCTGCGCGCCAAGGCCTGGTTCCGGCTCGCCGCGCTGACGCGGCATGACGGCATGGCATTGCTGGGGTACGAACAGGAACCGGATTACGCCGATTGGGGCGGCAACTATCAGCAAACCTCCGGCAGATCGGCCGATGCCGTGCCGCAAGCCCCGCTCAGCGCCGTCGGCCGCGCCGGCTATCTGCTGGCCGGCCCCTATGTCACGGCGGAAGAGCGGACGCGCTTCGCCGCCACGCAGAGCCAGCCGCTGCAGCGCTACCACTACCGTTATCTGGCGGCGGATTATCTGGACAAGGCGGCAGACCTGCTGCCGCCGCGCTCCCAGGCTTACTCCGCCGCGCTATGCCATGGCGCAGCCTGGCTGAACAGCACCGATGCCCAGCGCGCGGCGCATTTCTATCAACGCTATGCCCGCCACGGCGCGTATTTGAACACCGGCGCGCGCTTCGGCGAACAATGCCCGCCGCCGCAGTTCCTCGCCGCAGCGTTCTTCCCCTATCCGCAACGCGCCGCGCGCCTGCTGGACCGCTTCGGGCTGGCCAATCTGTTAGGTCTGGCGGCGCTGGCGTGTTTCGCCGGCATTGCCTGGCGCAAACGGCGTTGACCGCAGGCAAGAAGGACAGCCGCGCCCGCGCGGGCGCTTAGCCGTTGGCGGCAGCCCTCGCCGGCGGGGCGGTTGACTCAAGCGCCGCATCGCGCAGCGCCTCGCCTATCAGCAACACGGCCGGACTGCCCAGTCCGGCGGCGCGCGCGTCATCCGCCAGCCGGTCCAAGCAGCTGAGCACGCGCGCTTCCCGCTCCGTGCCGGCCCACTGCACGGCCGCGGCCGGCGTATCGGCCGACAGGCAGTCGGCCAAGGCCGCGCACAGGCTGTCTATGCGGCTCATGCCCATATAGATGGCCAAGGTGGTGCCCGCGGCGGCCAGCGCCCGCCAGTCCGGCTCGCTGCCGTCCTGCAGATGCGCGGTGGCCAGCGTCAGGCCGTGGCTCAGCCCGCGCTGGGTCAAGGAGACGCGTAGGCTGGCCGCGGCGGCGAAGGCGGCGCTGACGCCGTTGACGATATCCACTTCTATGCCGTGGGCGCGCAGATAGGCGATTTCCTCGCCGGCGCGGCCAAACAACAGCGCCTCGCCGCCCTTGGCCCGCACCACCTGTTCGCCGCGCTGCGCATAGCGCCGCATCAGCCGCTGGATGAAGTCCTGCGGCGTGGATTTGCAGCCGCCACGCTTGCCCACCCGCACCACGCGGGCGCGCGGCGCCAGCTCCGCGATGGCGGGATCGACCAGATCGTCCAGCAGCAGCACATCGGCGGCGGCCAGGCTGCGCGCCGCCTTCAGCGTCAGCAGCTCCAGGTCTCCCGGCCCCGCGCCCAGCAGGGTGACGCGGCCTACGGTCTTGAATGTTTTATTCATGCTCATGACTCCTTAAACAGGCTGCGCGGACGATGCCGCCATGCGCTTTAGTTCCGGCAGACAGGAGCCGCACACCGTGCCGCAACCCAGCCGGGATTGCAGGCCGTCCATATCCGCGCCCTCCGCCAAGGCGCGCCGTATCGCGCCCTCGCCCACTTGCTTGCACTGGCACACCGTGCGCTCGCGCGGGGAGGCCGCCGCGCCGGCTGGCGCGAACACTGCCAGTCGCGGGCCTTGCCAGTCTTCGCCGCTCAGCAGCGTTTGCAGCAGCGCCTCGGCCGCAGCCTGATCCGCCGGCAGGCTGCCGGCGAACAGCAGTCGGTCCAGCCGATTGCCGCGCCAGGCCGCGCGCTTGAACACGCCGCGCTTGTCGTCGCGGTACTCCAGCGTATCCGCGCCTGGCCGCCAGTCCAGCGCCTCCAGCAGCCGCGCCAGCCAGTCCGGCCGCGCTTGCGCCTCCGCCGCGCGCAAGTACAGCGTGTCCGTTCCCGCCAGCGAGATGGCCGCGTAACCGCAGCCCTCCAGCAGCGGCGACAGCCTGGCGCGCAAGCCCGGCAGGTCCGCCTGGCGCACCGCGGCCAGCACCCGCCACGGCAGCTCCGCGCGCTCCACTTTTACCGCCGCGTGCTTCAGCTCCGGCTGGAAAGACAGCCCGTCCACTGCCGCGATGGTGGCTTCATTGACGCCGCCGCTGCTCATGAACCGTCCATTCCAGTGCATGGCGGCGAATACGCTACCGCGCGCCACTTCGTCGCTGCCGCGCAAGGGCAGCGCCAACCGCCCGCGCTTGCTGGCCACCCACACCAGCTCGCCGTCGCTCAGCCCGCGCCGCTCGGCGTCTTCCGGATGCATGCGCAACTCCGGCTCTGGACTATGCGCGAAGTGCTGCGGCAAGCGGCCGGTGCGGCTCATGCCGTGCCACTGGTCACGCAAGCGGCCGCTGATCAGGCGGAAGGGATAGTGAGCGGAGACTTTGTCCGCCGGCGGTTGGTAGTCGATGGCATGGAAGCGCGCGCGGCCGTTGTCCGTAGCGAACACGCCGTCCTCGTAGCGCCGCGCCAGGCCCGAGGCGCTGCCGGCGGGCAGCGGCCATTGCTGCGGGCCTTTCGCCTCAAGCAGGGCGTAATCCAGGCCGCCCATGTCCAGGTCGCGACCCACGGTCAGCGCGCGGTGCTCGTCGAAAATCCGTCCCGCGCCGTCGTAGTCGAAATGCCCGGCTTCGTCCGGATGCAGCCGCGCCGCCAACCGCCGCGCGAATTCCGCGGCGATCCAGGCATCCGTTCTAGCCTCTCCCGGCGGCGGCGCGGCGGCGCGCACCCGGCTGATCCGGCGCTCGGAATTGGTGACCGTGCCGTCCTTTTCGCCCCAGCTGGCCGCCGGCAGCACAATATCGGCGAAGGCCGCGGTATCGGTATCGGCGAAGGCTTCCTGCAAGACCACCAGCTCGGCGCGGGCCAAGGCCTCGCGCACCCGCGGCAGGTCCGGCATGGAGTGGGCCGGATTGGTGCAGGCTATCCACACCGCCTTGATTTCCCCGCGGGCCATGGCCTCGAACATCTCCACCGCCGGCAGGCCAGGACGCGGCGACAGCCTCTCCTCCGGCACTCCCCAATGCGCCGCGACCTCTCGCCGGTGCGCCGGATTGGCGATGTCGCGGTGCGCGGCCAGCATGGTGGCCATGCCGCCCACCTCGCGGCCGCCCATGGCGTTGGGCTGGCCGGTCAGCGAGAACGGCCCGGCGCCGGGCTTGCCTACCTGGCCGGCGGCCAGGTGCAGATTGATCAGCGCCAGGTTCTTGGCCGTGCCCTGGCTGGATTGGTTCAGGCCCATGCAATACAGCGACAGGCTGGCCGGGCTGCGGCCGAAGCACTCCGCAGCGGCGATGATGTCCTCCGCGCTCACGCCGCAGATCTCCGCCGCCAGCTTGGGCGTGTAGTCGCGGACCATGCGCTTGAGCGCATCGAAGCCCTCGGTATGGGCCGCGATGTAATCGGCGTCGATCAGCCCTTCCCAAATCAAGTGATGCAGCATGCCGTGGAACAAGGCGACGTCGGTGCCGGGCTGGATTTGCAAATGCAGGTCCGCCATGGCCGCGGTGTCGGTGCGGCGCGGATCGACGACGATCCAGCGAACGCCCGGTCTAGCCTCGCGCGCGGCCTCAAGCCGGCGGAACAGCACCGGGTGGGCGTAGGCCGTATTGCTGCCGGCGAACAACACGCAATCCGCCGCTTCCAGATCTTCGTAACAGGTGGGCGGGCCGTCCGCGCCCAGCGCCATCTTGTAGGCGGCGACGGCGCTGGACATGCATAGCCGGGAATTGGTGTCGATATTGTTGGTGCCTATCAGGCCCTTGGCCAGCTTGTTGAACAGGTAGTAATCCTCGGTCAACAGCTGGCCGGACACGTAAAACGCCACCGCGTCCGGGCCATGCTGGCGGATGATGTCGGCGAAGCGGTCCGCCGCCACGTCCAGCACCTCGTCCCAGCCGGCGCGCCGGCGCGGCGCGTTCCTGTCCATCCGCATTTCCGGATACCGCGCGCGGCCGCTGTCGCTGGCGGCGCTGGCAGCCAGGTTCAGCCCCTTGCTGCACAGCCGTCCGTAATTGGCCGGATGGTCCGGATCGCCGCGCACGCCGGCAATGCGGCCGTTCTCGCTGCTTATCAGCACGCCGCAGCCGACGCCGCAATAACAGCAGGTGGAGCGGGTTTCCGTCTTGCCCATGCGCCTGCCCTCCTTTCGCTTACAAGGCCAGCCACACCGCGCCGTCTTCGAGGCGGGCTGGAAAACGGTTGGCGCAGCCCACGTCCGGCGCCTGCGCCTCGCCGCTGGCCAGATCGATATTCCAGCCATGCAGCGGACAGGCCACCGCGCGGCCGTGCACCATGCCCTGGCTCAACGGGCCGCCCTTGTGCGGGCAGCGGTCCAGCAGCGCGAACACCTGGTCGTCGTGAGTGCGGAACACGGCGATGTCGCCGCCGTCCCGCGCCAGCACGCGGCTGCCTTGCGCCGGGATATCGTCCAGCGCGCACACTTTCACCCAGTTTTCTCTGATCATGGTCCTCTCCTAAACGGCCACCGCGATGGGAATGAATTCGCGCTTCTGCGCCCCCGCCACGCGCGCCGCCCACGGATCGGGTAGGCCTTGCAGCGAGAACAGCAGCCGTTGATGCAGGGCGCGGCGGCTGTCCGCGTCGCCCACCACGCGCGATTTGATGTAATCAAGGCCGACGCGGGCGATATAGTGGACGGTGCGGTCCAGGTAGTAGGCTTCCTCGCGGTACAGTTGCAGGAAGGCGCCGCTGTACTCCTTAACCTCCTCTGCCGTCTTCACCTTGCACAGGAATTGCGCCACCTCGGTCTTGATGCCGCCGTTACCGCCCACGTACAGCTCCCAGCCGGAATCCACGGCGATCACACCCACGTCCTTGATGCCGGCCTCGGCGCAGTTGCGCGGGCAGCCTGACACCGCCAGCTTGACCTTGTGCGGGCTCCACATATTGGCCAGCATGGTTTCCAGATCGATTCCCATCTGGGTGCTGTTCTGGGTGCCGAAACGGCAGAACTCGCTGCCGACGCAGGTTTTCACCGTACGGATGGATTTGCCGTAAGCGTGGCCGGAGTGCATGCCCAGATCGCGCCAGACATCGACCAGGTCTTCCTTGTTCACGCCCAGCAGGTCTATGCGCTGGCCGCCGGTCACCTTGAGCATCTTCACCCGGTACTTGTCAGCCACGTCGGCGATGCGGCGCAGTTCGTCGGCGGTAGTGACGCCGCCCTTCATCTGCGGGATGACCGAGAACGTGCCGTCCTTCTGGATGTTGGCGTGGGCGCGCTCGTTGATGAAGCGGCTTTGCGGATCGTCCGCCGCCTCGTGCGGCCAGCTGGACAGCAAGTAGTAATTGATGGCCGGCCGGCAGCTGGCGCAGCCGTTGGGCGTGCGCCATTCCAGGAAGTGGAACACCTCGGCGTGGCTCAACAGATGGTGCTCGCGTATCGCCTTGCGCAGCTCGCCGTGGCTGCGATCGGTGCAACCGCATACGGCCTTGGTCTTGGGCGTTTCCTGGAAGCCCGCGCCCACCACGCCCATCAGGACTTGCTCCACCAGGCCGGCACAGGAGCCGCAGGAGCTAGCGGCCTTGGTGTGTTTCTTCACCTCGTCCAAGGTGAACAGGCCCTTGTCCTTGATCGCCTTGACGATGGTTCCCTTGCACACGCCGTTGCAGCCGCATACCTCGTCGCTGTCCTGCATTGCTGCGGCGCGGCTCTGGCCCTGCACGCCGGCGTCGCCGATGGCGGATTCGCCGAACATCAGCGTGTCGCGCAGATCGCCCACCGGGCGCTCCTCGCGCAGCAGCTTGAAATACCAGGCGCCGTCGCCGGTGTCGCCATACAGGCAGACGCCGGCCAGCTTGTCGCCGCGCAGCACCAGCTTCTTGTAGACACCGCCGGCCGGATCGGACAATACGATCTCATCGCAGCCCTCGCCGCCCATGAAGTCTCCGGCGGAGAACAAATCGATGCCGGTTACCTTCAGCTTGGTGGACGACACCGAGCCCAGATAGCGGGCGATGCCCAGCTGCGCCAGGTGATTGGCGCAAACCTTGGCCTGCTCGAACAGCGGCGCCACCAGGCCATAGGCCACGCCTCTATGGCTGACGCATTCGCCCACCGCGTAGATGCGCGGGTCGTAAGTCTGCAAGGCGTCATCCACCACCACGCCGCGATTGCAATGCAGCCCGGAGGCCTCGGCCAGCGCGATATTGGGACGGATGCCCACCGCCATCACCACCAGCTCGGCCGGAATGTCTTCGCCGTCGCCGAAACGAACGGCGGCCACTCGCCCCTGGCCGTCATCCAGCAGCGCCGCGGTCTGCCGCCCCAACAGAAAGCGGATGCCGCGCGCCTCCAGCGCCTGGCGCAGCAAGTCGCCGGCCTGGCGGTCCAGCTGCCGCTCCAGCAGCCAGTCGCCCAGATGCACCACCGTCACGCCCATGCCGCGCTGCTTGAGGCCGTTGGCGGCCTCCAGTCCCAGCAGGCCGCCGCCTATCACCACGGCGTGGCGGCGCGTTTGCGCGGCGGCCAGCATGTATTCGGTATCGGCGATGTCGCGGTAGCCTATC
Organism: Chromobacterium alticapitis; assembly: GCF_002924365.1. Lineage (GTDB taxonomy): Bacteria > Pseudomonadota > Gammaproteobacteria > Burkholderiales > Chromobacteriaceae > Chromobacterium > Chromobacterium alticapitis. Next base: position 10,327 of record NZ_PQWB01000148.1, read on the forward strand.
ACGCCCCCCAGCTCGCGCCCCGGGATGGGCAGCATGACCGGCGCGGAGCCGGTGGCCAGCAGCAGCCTGTCATAGCTGGCGATCTCGCCATCCTCCGCCGCCACCTGCCGCCTTGCCCGGTCTATCGCGGCGATGCGCTTGCCCATGCGCAGCGCGATGCCGCGCTCGGCGTACCATTCCACCGGGTTCAGAATGGTGTCCGCGAAAGCCTGCTCCCCGGCCAGCACCGGCGACAACAGGATGCGGTTGTAATTGGGATGCGGCTCCGCGCCGAACACCGTGATGTCGTAAAGATCCGGCGCCAGGTTCAGCAGCTCCTCCAGGGTGCGCATGCCGGCCATGCCATTGCCCACCACCACCAGTTTCTGCCGCGTCCTGCCCTTCCGTTCCGCCATATCCATGATTGCCCCTCCTCAAACCCTGGCCGCGGCGACGGTCCAGTCGCTGCGCCAACGCTGCCTCACTCCGGCCAAGCTCATCCAGGCCAGCGCGCACAGGCAGGCGAACAGCCACAGCCCCGCCGCGTAGCCGCCGCTGGCTTGCTTGACCGCGGCCAGCCCGGCCGCCAAAGCGAAGCCGCCCACGCCGCCCGCCATGCCCACCAGCCCTGTCATCACGCCGATTTCCTTGCCGAAACGCTGTGGCACCAGCTGGAACACTGCGCCGTTGCCGGCCCCCAGGCACAACATGGCCAGCACGAACAGCGCCAGCGCCGCGCCCGGGCCGCCCGCGCCGAAACCGGCCGCGCCTATCAGCAGCGCGCAGGACGCATACACCGCCAGCAGCGAGCGGGTGCCGCCCAGCCGGTCGGCCAGCATGCCGCCCAGCGGCCGCATCACCGAGCCGGCCAACACGCAAGCCGCGGTATACAGGCCTGCGGTCTTGGCGTCGAAACCGAACTGGTCATGGAAATAACCAGGCAAGGCGCTGGCGAAGCCGGAAAAGCCGCCGAAAGTCATCGAATAGAAAAACATGAACCACCAGGCGTCGCGCTCGCGCAGCACGGCCAGGTAGTCGGCCAGGCGCTTGGCCGGCGGCGCATTCGGCGCGTCCTTGGCGCATAGGCTGAAAAACAGCAGCGACAGCAGAAGCGGAATGCAGGCCAGGCCGAGCACATTGCGCCAGCCGAAAGCCAAGGCCAGCGCCGGCGCGAACAAGGCGGCCAGCACGGTGCCGGAGTTGCCGGCGCCGGCTATGCCCATGGCTGCGCCCTGGTGGCGCGGCGGATACCAGCGCGAGGCCAGCGGCAGCGCCGCCGCGAACGAGGCGCCCGCCACGCCCAGCAAGCCGCCCAGCAGCAAGGCGCCGCCCAGGCTGTCTATGCCTATCCGCCAGGCGCCGGCCAGGGCCGCGATCACGACTATCTGGCCAAGCATGCCGGCGCGGCGCGCGCCGAGACGATCCACCAGCACGCCCATCAGCAAGCGCAGCAATGCGCCGGCCAAAATGGGCGTGGCCACCATCAGGCCGCGCTGCTGGGTGGACAGGTGCAAGGCCTGGGCGATGGGCACCTGCAAGGGGCCCAGCAGATACCAGGCCATGAAGCTCAAATCGAAATACAGAAAGGCCGCGAACAACGTAGGCCTGTGTCCAGCCCGCCAGAAGGTACGGTCCATGATCTCTCCTTGCGGCCGGCCGCCGGGCCGCCCGCTCAACATCCAAACAAAAACGGCGCCCCTTCCCGATCGAAACCGGGAAAGGACGCCGTTGTCCCTTGCGGCGCGCGCCATCGTCGACGCCCGCCCGCTGAATTCCGCCCGCCGCGCCGTTGCGTCGGGCAATGGTACTAACGCAAATTGCGTGCCAGCTTTTTCATCGCGCCGAAGCCGCCATTCGCAGGCCTGTCCAGCTCATGCTGCACTGCATCAGTGCGAAAACGCCGAATCCGCACCGCTTTTGGGCAGAGTCCAGCCGACCGGCGGCCAGACCTCTCCATCCATCAGCACGCTGCGGCGCGCCGACTCATCCGGCGCGGCCACGCCCACGCCGGCCGCCGCCTGGCGGTACAGCTCGCGCCGGCTGACCGCGGCGACCACATCCAGATCGTCCACGCCGTCCCACATGCCCCAACGCCGGTACTGCCGCAGAAACCACAGGCCGTCGCTGAGCCAGGGGAAGTTGACTCGGCCTTGGTCGAAAAAGCGCAAGGGCGCCGCTTGCTGCGGATGCGGGTCCCAGTGCCGCAAGATCCGCTCCGCCGGCACGCCCAGCCAGGCTTCCTCCGCCAGCCAGGCCGCCGCCTGCGCCCGGTTGCCCGGTTCGTCCAGCCAGCGGCAGGCCTCAAGCAGCGCCGCGATCAGATCCATCGCCAGGCTAGGCTGGCCATCGGCGAAGCTGCGCCGGCAGATCAGCGCCTTTTCCGGATGATCCGGCCACACCGCCGCGCTGTCCGCCGCCAGGCGGGCCGAGCCTTCGCGTTCGGCCATCGCATGCCAGGGCTGGCCGGCGCAGAAGCCGTCCAGCTCGCCGGCGCGCATCGCCGCGCCCATCTGCGGCGGCGGAATCACTACGCAGCGCGCGTCGCGCAAGGGATGCAGCCCCTGCGCCGCCAGCCAGTAATGCAGCCACATCGCGTGGGTGCCGGTGGGAAAGGTATGCGCCAGCCGCAGCGGCCGGTCCAGGCTGGCCGCGATATCCGGCAAAGCCGCGCCGTCCAGCCAGCGGGCCGCCAGATCGGGACGCAGGCTGATGCCCTGGCCGTTGCGGTTCAGGCCCATCAGCAAGGCCATGTCGCACTGCGGCCCGCCCAGCCCCAATTCCACGCCGTAAGCCAGGCCGGACAGCGCCAGGGCGGCGTCCAGCTCGCCACGGATCAGCTTGTCGCGCACCGCCGTCCATGAAGGCTGGCGCAGCGGCCGCAGTTGCAGGCCGTGCCGCCGGTCCAGTCCCAGCCGCCGCGCCACCAACAGCGGCGCGCAGTCGGTCAGCGGCAAGAAACCTATTCGCACGGCCCGCAGGCCGCGCTCGTCCGCAAACATGGCATCGCTCATCTCGCCCCCTCAGCCCAGCAGTTCGCTGGAGTGGATCAATTGCCTGGACAGCTCGGCCAGCCGCAGGCCGGACTTCATCGCCTCGCTGCGCAACAGCGCGTAGGCCTGCTCCTCGCTCAACTGGCGCCGATGCATCAGCATGCCCTTGGCGCGCTCGATCAGTTTGCGATCGGCCAACTGCCGCTCCATGTCGGCCAATTTTTTCTTGAGGGCGGCGTCTTCTTCGAACTTGACCCGGGCCATGTCTATGATGGGCGCCAGCCGTTGCGGCGAGACATGGTCGACGATATAGGCGGTGACGCCGGCGCGCACCGCGGCCTGGATGCAGGGCAAGCCGCCATGCTCGGCGAACATCACCACCGGCCGCGGCGCGGCCTGCTCCATCAACGCCAGCTGCTCCAGCGTGTCGCGGCTGGGAGACTCGGTGTCGACGATGACGATGTCGGGCCGTTCCGCCTCGACCAGGGCCAGCAGCCGCGCCGCGCCGTCCGCCTCGGCGATCACCCGGTAACCAGTCTGCTCCAGCTCGGCCCTCAACTGGGACATGGGCCGCTCGGTATCGCTCACCAGCAGCAGCCGCAAGGGGGAAGTATCGCTCATGGCCGGTCCGCTCTTGACTATGCGACGGTACTAGCAATCGCCATGCCTGAAACGAACCGGCCTGGCCTGGCTTGGACAGGCCGGGAACTGCGGCTAACTGGTCTTCGCCGGCGCCGGCTGCGCGACCTGGCCTTCCGCCTCTTGCTCGGCGGCCAGGTTTTCCTCGGCGCGGCGGCCGGCCCAGTAGGCGGCGTTGGCGATACCCAGCCGCTCGGGATGGAATACCGGGTCCACGCCGCGCGCTTGCTGCGCCTCGTAATCGCGCAGGCAGGCCAGGGCCGGCTTCTGCAGCAGGATGATGGCGACGATGTTGAGCCAGGCCATCAGGCCGACGCCGATATCGCCCAGCCCCCAGGCCAGGTCCGCCGTCTTCACCGTGCCGTAAACCGTGGCCGCCATCAGCGCCAGCTTCAGCGCGAAACCCAGCCATGGCCTTTCCTGCTTGCGGGTCAAATAGGCGATATTGGTTTCGGCAATGTAGTAGTAGGCGATGATGGTGGTAAAGGCGAAAAACAGCAGCGCCAGCGCGACGAAGGCGGAGCCGAAGCCCGGCATCATGTTCTCCATCGCCGTCTGCACATAGCCCGGTCCCGCCGCCACGCCGGCGATGCCGGTGTACAGCGCCGCGCCGTCCGGCCCCTGCACATTGTACTGGCCAGTGATCAGCAGCATGAAGGCGGTGGCGGAACAAACGAACAAGGTATCGATGTAAACCGAAAACGCCTGCACCAGGCCCTGCTTGGCCGGGTGGCTGACCGCCGCCGCGCTGGAGGCATGCGGTCCGCTGCCCTGGCCGGCTTCATTGGAATAAATGCCGCGCTTGACGCCCCACTGGATGGCCAGGCCTAAAATCGCGCCCATGCCGGCATCCATCCCGAAGGCGCTGCTGAAAATCAGCGCGATCACGCCAGGCAGTTTCTCGATGTTCAGCGCGATGACCACGCAGGCGACGATGATGTAGCCCAGCGCCATGAAGGGCACCACCGCGCCGGCGAAGACGGCGATGCGCTTGACGCCGCCAAAGATGATGAAACCCAGCATGATGGCCAGCAATGCCGCCGTCACGGTGGGCGCGATGCCGAAGGCCGATTGCATCGAGTTGGCGATGGAATTGGACTGGATGCCGGGCAGCAGCATGCCGGTGGCGATCACCGTGGTGATGGCGAACAGCCAGGCATACCACTTCATGCCCAGCCCCTTCTCGATGTAGAAAGCCGGGCCGCCGCGGTACTGGCCGTCGATTTTTTCCTTGTAAACCTGGCCCAGCGTAGACTCGACGAAGGCGGAACTGGCTCCGAGGAAGGCCACCAGCCACATCCAGAACAGCGCGCCCGGGCCGCCGAAAGTAATGGCCGTGGCCACGCCGGCGATATTGCCGGTGCCGACCCTGCCGGCCAGCGTCATCGCCAGCGCCTGGAACGAAGACACGCCGGCGCTGCTGCTTTCGCGGCTCAGCATCAGCCGCAGCATCTGCGAAAAATGCCGCAACTGCAAAAAACGGGTGCGAATAGAAAAATACAGGCCGGCGCCCAGGCACAGATAAATCAGCGCCGGACTCCAGACCACGCCGCTAATGGCGTTGACCAGCTCATCCATGGTTTCTCCTTTGTCAGCGAAGGCTCGCAATCGGCTTTTATTGTTGCGCCGCATGCCGATTGTCGGACCGGAAGCCAAAAGATAAGGAGCAAAGCCGGATTCACTCCAGTAAACAGCGTGTAAAAGTCAGCAATTGCAACAAATGCCGCAAGTAAAGTTTGTCAAATCAAACATATCCTGCCGGCATGGCGCGGCGATGAGGCGATGCGCGCCATGGTATAGTGGCGGGCAAAGCCAACAGAATATGGAAAGCCCATGCCCACCTTCGCCCGCCTCGCCGCCGGCCTCGCCGCCGCCGCGGCGCTGTCCGGCTGCCAGCCGCCGCAGCGCATCCAGGCCAGCTATCACTGCGACCAACAGCTGCAATTCAGCTTCGACCGCCGCGGCCAAACCGTGAAACTGCAAACGCCCGGCGGCGCCTACCATGGCCTCATGGACGAAAAAGGCCTGCTGACCTGGCCCAAGAACAAGCCCGCCGACAATCTGCCGGACAGCTTCTTCATTTCCCGCAAGACGCCGGACCAGATGAAACTGTACGGCGGCCTGGCGAAGACCGGCATCGCGTGCCGGCTTGATCCGAATTAACGCAAGCCATCCGGCTTGAGCGATGGCCAAAAAAAGAGCCGCCCACAAGGGCGGCTCTCTCATTCAGCGCCAAGCGCTTATTTCCACAGCTTCCACCACGGCATTTCCTCAACCTGCCACGGCTTGGCCAGATACTGGCTTTGCGGATAGTTCAGCGCCAGCACGCGGCGGGCGTCGTCGCGCAGCTTGGGCAGCTGCAGCTTGTCGTAAGCCGCCACCAGAATGGCCAGCGCCTCTTCCGGATACTTGGTGTTGGAGTAGTCCTTCACCACGCCCTGGGCGCGGTTGGCGGCGGCCAGATAGGCGCCGCGTTTCATGTAGTAGCGCGCCACATGCATTTCGTTGCCGCCCAGCGCATCCACCAAACGGGTCATCTTGGCGCGCGCGTCCGGTCCGTACGTGCTGTCGGGGTAACGAGTGGTGAGCTCGCGGAAGGCGGCGAAAGCCTCGCGCGCGGCGCGCGGATCGCGCTCGCTCATGTCCTGGCCGGCCCATTTGGCAAGCAGGCCGGAATCATCGTTGTAATACACCAAACCTTTCAGATAATAAATGTAATCAAGGTTGGGGTGCGTCGGATGCAGTTTGATGAAACGGTCGGCCGAAGCGATGGCCTGTTCCGGCTCGCCATCCTTGTAATGGGTGTAGGCCAGGTCCATTTGAGCCTGCTGCGCGTAGCGGCCGTACGGGAAGCGCGATTCCAGCGTTTCGTAGAGCTTGACTGCGCGGGTATAATTGCCGCTGTTCAACTCGTCGTGAGCTTCCGAATACAGCTTCTCCACGGTCCAGCCGCGCGTTTCGTCGTAGGTTTCCGTGGAGGCGCATCCGGCAAGCCCCACCATCACCAACATTGCAGCAACAACGTATCTTTTCATGACTGATCCTTACATTGACCCGGACGATTATAGCGACATCTCGGAAAACGAGATATCCACCACGCAACATCTCGAAATTCCGCTCGCCTTGTGCGGCGAACGGCTGGACGCCGCGCTGGCCAAATTGCTGCCGGATTACTCGCGCAGCCGGCTGACGCAGTGGATCAAGGATGGCCTCGTCACGGTGGACGGAACGGTGGTGGCGCCCAAGACAAAGATGCTGGGAGGCGAGAAGCTGGAAGTCACGCTGCAGCTCACCAATGAGGAAATGGCCTTCCAGCCGGAACCGATGGACCTGCCCATCGTGTTCGAAGACGAGCACATCCTCGTCATCAACAAGCCGGCCGGCCTGGTGGTTCATCCCGCCGCCGGAAACTGGAGCGGCACCCTGCTGAATGGCCTGCTGCACCACTGCCCGACGCTGGCCCATGTGCCCCGCGCCGGCATCGTGCACCGGCTGGACAAGGATACCTCGGGCCTGATGGTGGTGGCCAAGACGCTGCCGGCGCAGACTGAACTGGTGCGTCAGCTGCAGGCGCGCACTGTCAAGCGCGTCTACCGCGCCATCGCAGACGGCGTAGTGCCGTTCGACGGCACCATAGACGCCAATATCGGCCGCGACTCGAACAACCGCCTGAAGATGGCGGTGCTGAAGTTCGGCGGCAAGCCTGCCATCACCCACATCCGCGTGCTGGAGCGCTTCGCCAGCCACTCCCACATCGAGTGCAAGCTGGAAACCGGCCGCACCCACCAGATCCGCGTCCACATGCGCGAGGCCGGCCACCCGCTGGCCGGCGATCCGGTCTACGGCAATCCGCGCCACAAGATGGACGAAGAGATCGCCGCCGGCGTCAAGGCGCTGGGCCGCCAGGCCCTGCACGCCTACGCCTTGGCGCTGGTCCACCCGGCCAGCGGCGAAGAGCGCAGCTGGAAGGCTCCGCTGCCTGACGATTTCCGCGCGCTGCTTGACCTGTTGCGCGGCGACGGCGCGGCGGCCGACGCCGAAACCTTCGCCCACGGCGATGCCGATGGCGAGAACGATGAAGATGAAGATTGGGACGATGACGACGACGGCGACGTCGAGGTGATCTATGTCCGCTAATGACTGGCTGGAGGCCGACTGGCCCGCGCCGGCCAAGGTCCGCACCCTGGCCACCACGCGCAGCGGCGGCGTCAGCCAGCCGCCCTACGCCAGCCTGAATCTGGGCGCCCACGTCGGCGATGAGCCGGAAGCGGTGGCCGCCAATCGCGCCAGGCTGCGCGACGAACTGCCTGCCGAGCCGGCCTGGCTCAATCAGGTGCACGGCGTGACGGTGGTGGATGCCGCTGCGGTCGGCGCTTCCGCGCCAGATGCAGACGCCAGCTTCTCCCGCGCGCCCGGCGTGGTGTGCGCGGCGATGACGGCGGACTGCCTGCCGGTGCTGCTGTGCGACGAGGCTGGCACCGTGGTGGCCGCCGCCCACGCTGGCTGGCGCGGCCTGTGCGAGGGCGTGATCGAGGCTGCCGTGGCCGCCATGAACGAGCCGCCGTCGCGGCTGATGGCCTGGCTAGGCCCCGCCATCGGCCCGGACGCGTTCGAGGTCGGCGCCGAAGTGCGCCAGGCCTTCCTAGCTCAAGATCCGGCAGCCGAAGCCGCCTTCGTCGATATCGACAACGGCAAATATCTGGCCGACATCTACGCGCTGGCTCGCCTGCGGCTGGAAAAGCTGGGCGTCGCCCGCGTCTACGGCGGCGATTTCTGCACCGTGATAGACCGCGACCGTTTTTTCTCCTACCGCCGCGACGGCGTCACCGGCCGCATGGCCTCGCTGATCTGGCTGGAAAACTAAGCCTGCCCGCCCCGCCGCCCGGCGGGGTGTTTGTTTTTGTCCACTCCCGAACCATTCCGCCAGCCCCGCAGCCATCGTCCCGTTGACCCCGTCGACTCACGCGAACATCATATTCCTTTACCCATCCCCCTTCCGTCCCATGAACATCGCCATCGTCACGCTGGATTGCTTCAACGAACTCGACTCCCTCATCGCCGCCGGCATCTTGGGCCGCATGGTTCCGCACGGCTGGAGCGTGCGCGTCTGCGCGCCCGTTCCCGTCGTGCAGTCGCGCAGCGGCACGCGCCTGGAGCGCCAGGAGGAGCTGGCTTGGACCGCCTCCGCCGACGCCGTGCTGATAGGCAGCGGCTGGCGCACCCGCGACTGGGTGGAGGACGACGCCATCATGAACCAACTGCGGCTGGACCCGGCCAGGCAATTGATAGGCGCGCAAT
>NZ_PQWB01000017.1:0-51237 GCF_002924365.1 Chromobacterium alticapitis
TCACGTGGACCCGCGAAACGCTGGATGCAGAGATCTCGGCGCTGCTTGGTGGTTATGGCGACAAGTTTCAAATCAATTTTTCGTGATTACTTAAATCGATAGACATGATCCACTCCAAAAACGATTCAGGTGGGACGATGCTAAAGGCCGGCGCATGACGGATAAATGGTTTAGCATGCCGGTTAAAACGGAAATAAATTCCGCAATGGTGCAAGCAGTGGAAAAAATGAATGGAATCGAGCTGTTCGTCCAAGTGGCGCGCCAGGGCAGCCTGGTGGCGGCCGGACGGCAGCTGGGCCTGTCGGCCTCGGCGGTGGGCAAGGGCTTGCAGCGGCTGGAGCAGCGGCTGGGCGCGCGCTTGGTCCACCGCAGCACGCGGCGGCTGGCGCTGACCGCCGAGGGGCAGCAGTATCTGGCGCGCTGCCTGCGCATTCTGGACGAAGTGGACGCCGCCGAGCGCGAGTTGCAGCAGGGCTTGGCCGCGCCCAGCGGGCGGCTGAAAGTGGGCGTGCCGCACGAAAGCGGCTTGCTGACGCCGCATCTGGCCGGCTTCATGCGCGCCTACCCGCAGGTGGCGCTGGATCTTGATTACAGCGACCGGCTGGTGGATGTGATAGGCGAAGGTTTCGACGTGGTGGTGCGCGGCGGCGAGCCGGGCGATTCGCGGCTGTCCGGCCGCAAGTTGGGCGGCTACCACATGTTGTTGGCCGCCTCGCCCGCTTATTTGGCCGAATGCGGCAGGCCAGGCTCTGCCACTGATCTGGCGCGGCATCGCTGCCTGCACTATCGCTTTCCCAGCAGCGGCAAGCTGCTGCCATGGCCGCTGGTGTTGGCGGACGGGGAAGAGGCGGAACCGCCGGTCAGCGCCAGCTGCAATACCGGAGAGGCCTTGATCGAACTGGCCGAGCGCGGCATGGGCATCGTCTGCATGCCGGACTTCTCCATCCGCCGCGAGCTGGCTTCCGGCGCGCTGCTGGCGCTGGAGACGCCCCAGGTGAGGCGCAGCGGCAATCTGTATCTGCTCTGGCCATCCACGCCGGCCATGCCGCCGCGGCTGCGCGCTTTTATCGACTACATGGCGGCGAATGTGTTTGCGGGCTGAGCGCCGGCTAAGGTTTTCGCGGGCAGCGCCGTGGGCGAACCCGCGCGACAGGCGAGATGGCGCGGCCTGCGCCGCCGCAATGAGAAAACCCGGCCTGCGGCCGGGTTTCGCGAAACAGGATGCGGATGCGGGGACTCAGGCCTCGGACAGCACCAGGCGCACGCTGTGCTCTTCCAAGAGCTTGCTGACCGGCTCCGGCGGCATGGCGTCGGTGAACACGGTGTGGAACTCGCTGATGTGGCCCATGCGCACCAGCGCATTGCGGCCGAATTTGCTGTGGTCCGCCGCCAGGTAGCGGTGGCGGGCATTGTTCATCATCGCCTGGGCCACGCGCACTTCGCGGTAGTCGAAGTCCAGCAGCGAGCCGTCGGTTTCTATGCCGGACACGCCGATGATGGCGTAGTCCACCTTGAACTGGTTGATGAAATCCAGCGTCGCCACGCCGGTGATGCCGCCATCGGACGCGCGCACGGTGCCGGAGGTGATCATCGCGGTGAAGTCCGGATTGGTGGACATGATGGAGGCGACGTGGATGTTGTTGGTGATGACGCGCAGGCCCTTGTGCGTGGCCGTCAGCGCCTGCGCCACCGCTTCTATGGTGGTGCCTATGCTCATGAACAGCGAGGCGTGGTCCGGGATGCTGCGCGCGATCATGTCCGCGATATGGGCCTTTTCGCTCTGAAACTTTCCTTTGCGAGCAAAATAGTCCTCGTTCTCCACGCTGTTGCCCAGCGCGGCGCCGCCATGGTAGCGGCGCAGCAGATTGGCCTCGCACAGCTGGTTGATGTCGCGGCGAATGGTTTGCGGCGTGACGTCGAGCAGACGGGCCAGCTCTTCAATCGGCATGAAGCCGTTTTCGCGGACCAGTTGCAGAATCTTGTCGTGACGTGGAGAGCGGCTCATAACTATTCGGAATCGAAAATCACGTTACTTTAGTAACATATTTGGCCCCGGATTAGCAAATGCGGGATGCAAAAAAAGCCGGCCGCGCGCCTTGGCGCAAGACCGGCAGCCCGCGCGCGCCACACCGCGGCGCTCGCGCTTACCCGTGCTGGATCACCACCTTGCCGAAGTGGCGGCGCGCTTCCAGATGCTCGAACGCGGCGCGGGCGTCGCCGAAGGGGAACGCCCGGTCTATGACGGGGCGCAGGCCGTGTCGGCCGATGGCGCGCAGCATGGCCTCCATATCCTCGCGATGGCCCACCGCGATGCGGCGCAGCGTGGCGCCGCTCAGGAAGTAGCGCATGAAGTCCAGCGCCGCGCCGCCTTGGTCCAGAAAGCCGATCACGGCGATTTCGCCGCCGACGGCGACGGCGTCCAGCGATTGCGCCAGCGTGCCCTGGCCGCCCACTTCGACGATGCGGTCCACGCCCATCCCGCCGCTGAGTTCGCGCGCCCGCGTCCCCCATTGCGGTTCGGCGCGGTAGTCGATCACGGCGTCCGCGCCCAAGGCTTCCAGTTTTTCCGCCTTCTCGGCGCTGGAGGTGGTGGCGATCACTCGCGCGCCCATCAGCTTGGCCAACTGCACGGCGAACAAAGACACGCCGCCTGTGCCCTGGGTCAGCACCGTGTCGCCGGCTCGGATGGGGTTGGGGCCGTTCAGCGCGGTCCAGGCGGTCAGCGCGGCGCAGGGCAGCGCGGCGGCTTCGGCATAGCTCAGATGGTCTGGCACGCGGACCAGCGCCTCCTCGCTCACCGTCTTGTATTGGCACAGCCAGCCGTCCAGATTGCTGCCGTACTGGCGCGCGGCCTGTTCCAGCGGAAACGGTCCGCCGAACCATTCCGGGAAGAAGCTGTTGCACACGCGGTCGCCCACGGCGAAGCGGCGGCAGCCCTCGCCCAGCGCGATGATCTCGCCGGCGCCGTCGGACAGCGGAATCAGGCCGTCCGTCCAGCTCATGGGATAACGGCCGTGCAGCAGGGCCAGGTCGCGGTAGTTCAGCGAGCTGGCATGCACTCTGAGCAAGACCTCGCCGCGGCCTGGCGCGGGCATGGCCTCGTCGCGGCGGTTCAGGTGGTCCAGGGAGCCGAAACGGGAAAAACGGTAGCTTTGCATCGTGGATGTCCTTGCTTGAAATATCGCCAGGACATCTTGCCGCGGCCAGGCGAGATGATGAATGATTGGCCGTATCCGTTTTTTCACCATTCGTGCCGGACTCATCATGGACTTGCTGGAAGACATTTTCGCCTCGATGCGGGTGGAAAGCGCGCTGTACGCGCGGCTGCAGGCGCGCGTGCCGTGGGGCATCGCTTTTGATCATCAGGTGTCGGCCCGTTTCGGCATCGTCGCCCATGGCGGCTGCCTGCTGGACGGCGCCGGTCTGGCCGCGCCGCTGGCGCTGGCGGCTGGCGATCTGTTCATTGTCAGCGGCGGCCAGCAGTTCCGGCTGATGGACCAGCCGGGGCGGGAGACGCCGCCGTGCGGGACGGTGTTCGATGGCCGCGTCGACGGCGTGATCCGCTTTGGCGGCGCCGGCGCGGAAACCGGCATCGTCTCAGGCCGCTTTCTGTTCGACGCCGCCGCCGGCGCGCCTTTGATGGCCTTGCTGCCGCCGGTGCTGCACCTGCGGCTGGACGCGGAGCGGGCGCGGCTGCTGCAGGCCGCGCTGGAGATGATCGCGCGCGAGAACGCCGCGCCGGCGCTGGGCTCGCGGCTGGTGGTGCAAAAGCTGGTGGATGTGCTGTTGATCGAGGCGCTGCGCATTCATTGCCTGTCCGGCCAGGGGCAGGGATGGCTGGGCGCGCTGGCGGACCGCCGACTGTCGCCCGTGCTGCGCGCGCTGCATGAGGATTTGTCCGCGCCGTGGACGCTGGACGCCATGGCCGCGCGCGCCGGCATGTCGCGCTCGGCCTTCGCGCGTTACTTCCGCGCGCGGGTGGGCGACACGCCGCTGAACCACCTGACGGGCTGGCGCATGCAGCGCGCGCGGGCTTTGCTGGGCGGGAGCCGCTTATCGCTGGCCGAAGTGGCGGCGCGGGTGGGCTACGATAGCGACGCCGCTTTCCAGCGCGCCTTCAAGCGGCTGGCCGGCGTGCCGCCGGGCGAGTACCGGCGGGCCGCGCAGGCTTAATGCGCCGCGTCGGACGGGCCGCGCCAGGTGTCGCCGGCCCGCCAGCGGCGGGTGAACTCGTCCAGCGGCATGGGCCGGGCGATGAGGTAGCCCTGCAGCCAGCCCACGCCCAGCCGGCTCAGGTAGTCGAACTGGACTAAGGTTTCGACGCCCTCCGCGACCGTTTCCAGGCCGAGCTTGGCCGCCAGTTCGGCCACGCTGTCCACGATGTGGGCGGAAAGGCCGTCGCTGCCTATGCCGGCGACGAAGCTCTGGTCTATCTTCAGACCGTCCACCGCCAGCTGTTGCAGGTAGACCAGGCTGGAGTGGCCGGTGCCGAAGTCGTCCAGCGCGATCTTCACGCCCAGCTCGTGCAGTTGGCGGAACAGCACCTCCACCGCCGGGGTGATGGCGATGATCTCGCGCTCGGTCAGTTCCAGCGTCAGCACCGCGCCGCTGGCGGCCAGCGCGCGCTGCCATGTCTCGCAATCGCTGTAGAAGCGCGGGTCGTCGAGGTGGGCGCGGCTGATGTTGAAGCCTAGATGAAAGCCCGCGGGCAATCGCAGCGGACCCAGCTGCCGCACCAGGCTGTCCATCATGCGGCGCGTCATCGGCACGATCAGGCCGCTTTCCTCGGCGCGCGGGATGAACAGATCGGGCCGGATCAGCCCCTCGCGCGGGTGGCGCCAGCGCATCAGCACTTCGGCGCCATGCCAGCCGGGCAGGCCGGGCTTGACCAGCGGCTGCAGGAAACCCTCGAACTCCTCGTTGTCCAGCGCGCGCCGCAGCTCGTCGCTAGGCGAGTCCGGCCGGCCCAGCAGCCAGTACAGCGTGCCGCCGGCCAGCAGGCCCAGCGCTGCTGCCACCAGCAGCAGGGCGGCGTGGCGGCGCCACAGCAATTGGTGGCTGCCGGGCAGCGCGTAGCCGGTGGCCACCGCATAGGGATAGCGGGCCGATTGCCGGCTGGCCTGGATCTGGGCGGGGTAAGGCGGCCGGCCGGCGCCGGTGCGGCGCGGACCCAGCCATTGCTGGCCCACGATCAAATAGACCGGCGCGTTGTCGCTGGCGTCTTGCAGCGCCAGTTGCAAATAGCGGCCGTCCACCGCGGCGATCGCGTCGCCGCGCGGACCGGCTTGCCGGACGTGCAGCACCGGCACGTCAGGCGTGGTGCGGTTGCCGGGCAGCAGCGACAGGCGGCCGGCGGCGAAGCGCGAGGCATAGGGCTTGGGGTGGGCGATGTCCCCGACCAGCGAGGTGCAGTAGATGGCGCCGCCGCGCATCAGCGCGGTGCTGCGCACGAAGGGCACGATGGCGGCCTGGCGGCGCAATTCCGGTTCGGCGACCGCGCAATCGCCGCCTGCCAAGGGCAGGATGGCTCGGCCGGCCAGTTCGGCCTGGTCCAGAATCTCGTCCACCTGGACCTGGGCCTGCTCCACTTGTTGTTGCGCCTGGCGGCGCAGGTCTTGCTTTTCCTGCCAGACCAGGGTCGGGGCGATGGCCAGCAGCGGCAGCGCGCTGACCAGCAGGCTGGCCAGCAGGTGGGACAGCCGATGCTGGCGGCGGGGATGCAAGGGATTCATCGCGTCTCCGCGACGGGGCTGTCCGCTTTATCCAACCAGTCCCATCGCATTTTGTTTCAAATAGTGCTTTTATATTAAATCAAAAATGAAAAACCCTCCTGGCGGAGGGCTGCGGCATGGACGGAGCAGGGCGGGGCCTCAGGCCAGCCGGCCGCGGTGGCGGGCGATTTGCGCCTTGACCTGGGACGGCGCGGTGCCGCCGACATGGTCGCGCTGCGCCAGGCTGCCTTCCGGCGTCAATACGGTATAGACGTCCTCGGCGATCAGCGCGCTGAAACCTTGCAGCGCAGCCAGCGGCAGGTCGGCCAGATCCACGCCCTGGCGTTCGGCGTGGCGCACCGCCAGCGCCACCACTTCATGGCTGTCGCGGAAAGGCAGGCCTTTTTTGACCAGATAGTCGGCCAGGTCGGTCGCGGTGGCGAAGCCCTGCAGCACGGCCGCGCGCATCGCCTCCGGCTTCACCGTCACGCCGCGCATCATGTCGGCGTAGATGCGCAAGGTGGTTTGCAGCGTGTCCACCGTGTCGAACAGCGGTTCCTTGTCTTCCTGGTTGTCCTTGTTGTAGGCCAGCGGCTGGGCCTTCATCAGGGTGATGAGTGCGATCAAGTGGCCGACAACGCGGCCGGATTTGCCGCGCACCAGCTCTGGCACGTCCGGGTTTTTCTTCTGCGGCATGATGGACGAGCCGGTGCAGAAGCGGTCGGCGATGTCGATGAAGCCGACGCGCGGGCTCATCCACAGGATCAGCTCTTCCGACAGCCGCGACAGGTGGAGCATGACCAGCGACGCCGCGGCGGTGAATTCGATGGCGAAGTCGCGGTCGGACACCGCGTCCAGCGAGTTGTGGCAGACATCGTCGAAGCCCAGCAGCTCGGCGGTGTAATGGCGGTCTATCGGGTAGGTGGTGCCGGCCAGCGCCGCCGCGCCCAGCGGCAGGCGGTTGACGCGCTTGCGGCAGTCCTGCATGCGCTCGGCGTCGCGCGCCAGCATTTCCACATAGGCCAGCAGGTGGTGGCCGAAGGTGACCGGCTGCGCCACTTGCAAGTGGGTGAAGCCCGGCATCACCGTATCGGCGTGCGTTTCCGCCAGGTCCAGCAGGCTGCGCTGCAGCTCGGACAGCAGGTGGACGGTGGCGTCGATCTCGCCGCGCAGCCACAGCCGGATGTCGGTGGCCACCTGGTCGTTGCGGCTGCGGCCGGTGTGCAGGCGCTTGCCGGCGTCGCCGATGCGGTCGGTCAGCCGGCGCTCGATGTTCATGTGCACGTCTTCGAGGTCCACGCTCCATTCCAGCTTGCCGGCGCGGAGGTCGTCGCGGATTTCCGCCATGCCTCGTCGGATCGCTTCCAGGTCGGCGTCGCTGAGCACGCCGGATCGGTTCAGCATCGCGGCGTGGGCCAGCGAGCCTTCGATGTCGACCTCGGCCAGTCGGTAGTCGAAGCCGATGGAGGCGGTGTAGTGCTTGACGAGTTCGGAAACCGGCTCGGAAAACCGGCCGGACCAGGCGTGCGAGTCTTGCATGGCGTAGCGTCCTGCGTTGAGGGTGCGAAAGCCCTACTATGCCAGCCGCAACCGTTCGCGGCCAGCGCGGATTTACCCCTGGCGGCTAACGCGGCTTGATGGGGCCCGCCTGCTGCAGCCGGGCTAGCGTGCCGTCGGCTTGCATGCCGCGCAGGGTTTGCTCGATGCGGGCCTTTTGCGGCTGCAGCGGCGATTGCCGCGCCAGCGCCAGGCGGTTGGGGTGGTGGTCGTCCAGCGTCAGCGCGGCGCGTTTCACGCGGGCGGCGAATTCAGGCCGGGCGGCCAGCGCGGCGCCCTGGCTCTCATTGACGATCAGCACGTCGACGCGGCCCTCCGCCAGTTTGCGGAAGCCGGACTCCATGCCGGGGCTGGCGTCGCGGCGCAGGCGCGCGTCATGGTCGAAGCGGGCGGCGTAGCTTACGCCTTCGGACACGCCCACTTTCAGCGGCAACAGGTCTTCATAGCGGGCAATGACGCGCGGATCGCCGCGGCGTTGGTAGAAGGCCAGGCGGTCGCCGTTGGCGAACGGCGGCTCCAGAAAGTCCAGATATTGCGATCGTTCGGCCGTTTGCCGCACCCCTATCATCAGATCGGCGCGGCCCTGCTGCATCCTGGCCAGGCATCGCGACAGCGGGCAGTGCAGAAAGCGCAGCCGCAGATCCAGCCGCCGCGCCAGTTCGCGCACGATCTCGGTATACGGCCCCGCCGGCTGGCCCTGCGCGTCCAGCCGTTTCCACGGCTCGAACACGTTGTAGGCGAAAACCAGCTCGCGAGCCTCCGCCAGCGCAGTCTCGCAGACCAGGCAGAGCAGTAGCAGGGCGATCAGTTTCTTCACGGTATTCGCTTGGAAATGTTTTCAGCAATCCTATCCGGTAATGCTGACAGTAGGGGTTTTGCCGAGGGGTGGTTGCGTTTCGTGTTGTAAAAAGGCTGCGGTTCAAGAAGGCCGGATCATGAGCTGGCTGGCGCTGCGACAGGGGCGGTGACCTTGCCCCATCAGCGTCGAATGGGATAAGCGCCGAAGCCCGTGAGGCAGGGCTACTGGCTAACGGGAATGCCAAATAAGTAAATAAAAATTGTTTTAATAAGAAATGTTTAAATATGTGGCATATTGTAAACACGGTTTGCTTAAAACCGGATTTGGGAATGGAGATATTGCATGTATCGCAAAACAACCATGTTGGCCCTGACTTCTCTGCTGGCAGGCCAAGCTATGGCGGCCCAGTTCGTGGTATCCGAGAGCCGTAATTTTCCGCCAGCGCCGGCCGTCGGCAAACCGTCGCCGAGCCTGGTAACCGTCAAGCTGCTCAATATCGGCTCCGCCGGCAGCATGATCTCTCCGACTCTGGGCGGCTACAATCCGGGCGATTTCTCGGTGGCGGCCAATAGCTGTGCCGACATTGCCGTCAATGGCGGCTGTCAGATCAGCTTCGGCTTCACGCCGTCCGCCGCCGGCACCCGCAGCGCCACCGTGATGCTGGGCGCCACCCTGATCACCCTGTATGGCACCAGCAATAGCGGCATCGGCAACGGTTTCTCCCGTAGCGGCGCTTGCGCCTCAGGCGCGGCCAGCGGCTGCGCGTCTTTCTCTTCCGGAACCCTGCAGGTGACGGCCAGCGGCAGCGCCGCTGTGGCAGCCAATGTTTGCAAGAGCAGCGGCAAATGGTACTTCGAGATGACCCCGACGCAGTTGTCCGGCAACGCCGCATCGCGCGCGCTGTTGGCTGGCTGGGCCACCAATCCGCCCGGACCGCAGTTGACCGGCAACGGCATCACCGGCAGCGGCACCTACGCGGTGGAGAATGACCAGGCCTGGGGCATAGGCTCCACCCGCACCGCGGAAACGCTGATCAACAAGACCGCCATCGCCAAGCTGGCGCCCATCGGCTACGCTTTCGACGCCGATGCCGGCACGCTGAGCGTGTACAACGGCGGCAAGGCCCCGTATGCGGTGATCTACACAGGCATGGCGCGCGGCAACTACTGCCCGGCGGCCTTGGCCACTGGCGCGCTGTACAACAACACCTCGTCCGGCGCGTTCAACTTCGGCGGCAGCAACTTCGCCTACCCGGTGCCGGCAGGTTTCCACGCCGGCGTGTGGTAAGCCGATTCCGGCCTGGGCTGGAAAACGAAAAGCCCGCGCGGAGGCGCGGGCTTTTTTTGCGGGCGGGAGGTTCGCGTCAGTGCTGCAGGATCTTGGACAGGAAATGGCGCGCTCGCTCGCTGCGGGCGTCCAGATTGCCGAAGAACTCTTCCTTGGCGCAGTCTTCGACGATGCGGCCCTGATCCATGAAGATCACGCGATCGGCCACGCGGCGGGCGAAGCCCATCTCGTGCGTCACACACATCATGGTCATGCCTTCGTGCGCCAGGCCGGTCATCACGTCCAGCACCTCGTTGATCATTTCCGGGTCCAGCGCGCTGGTCGGCTCGTCGAACAGCATGGCGATCGGGTCCATCGCCAGCGCGCGGGCGATGGCCACCCGCTGCTGCTGGCCACCGGACAACTGGCCGGGGTGCTTGTCGGCTTGCTCTTTCAGGCCGACGCGGTCCAGCAGCTTCAGGCCCTTGTCCACCGCCTCGTCGCGGCTGCGGCCCAGCACCTTGATCTGGGCGATGGCCAGGTTCTCGGTAATGGTGAGGTGCGGGAACAGTTCGAAGTGCTGGAACACCATGCCGACGCGCGAACGCAGCTTGGGCAGGTCGGTTTTCGGATCGCCCACCGAGATGCCGTCGACGACGATCTCGCCCTGCTGGAACGCCTCCAGCCCGTTGACGCACTTGATCAGGGTGGACTTGCCGGAGCCGGACGGCCCGCATACCACCACCACCTCGCCCTTGGCGACCTCGGTGGTGCAGTCGGTCAGCACCTGGAAGTCGCCATACCATTTGCTGACCTTGCTCAGCGAAATCATTGCAGTCATACAGCCAACCTTTGTTGCAGGCGCCTCACCAGGCGGGACGCGCCGAAGCTGATCACGAAGTAGACCGTGCCGGCGAATATCAGGAATTCATGCGGCAGGCCGACGATGTCGCCCTTGGAACGGGCGGTATTCAGAAAATCCATCAGGCCGACAGCGTATACCAGCGAGGTGTCCTGGAACAGGATGATGGATTGCTGCAAGAGCAGCGGCATCATCTTGCGCAGGGCCTGCGGCAGCACCACCAGGCGCATCACCTGGTGGTAGCGCATGCCCAGGGCGTAGGCGGCGTTGGCCTGGCCCTTGGGTATGGCCTGGATGCCGGCGCGCACGATCTCGGCGAAGTAGGCGGCCTCGAACATCACGAAGGCCACCAGGCAGGAGGTGAAGGCGCCCACCGGCTCCAGAGTGCCGGTGATCCAGTTCAGCAGCAGCGGCACCGCCAGGTAGAACCAGGAAATCACCAGCAGCAGCGGAATGGAACGGAAGTAATAGATGTAGAACTTGGCTAGCGCCGACAAGGGCTTGACGTCGGACAAGCGCGCCAGGGCCAGGAAAATGCCCAGGACCACGCCGCCGATCACACCGCTTGCCGTCATCTTCAGCGTCAGCGTCATGCCTTGCGACAAGCCCGGCATGGCCGGAAGGATTTGGCTGAAATCCATTATTTGCCTCCCATCATGCCGGGCACTCTGAGCTTTTTCTCCAGCGCGGCCATCAGCAGCATCAGGCTCATATTGAGCACGAAGTAGATGACGGTGGCCAGGGTGAAAGCCTCGAAGATGTTGGCGGAGAACTCGGCCGTCTGCTTGGTTTGCGCCAACAGTTCCATCAGGCCGATCAAGGACGCCACCGACGAGTTCTTGATGATGTTCAGGAACTCGCTGGTCAAGGGCGGAATGATGATGCGCATGGCTTGCGGCAGCAGCACGTGGCGATAGGTCTGCGCGAGCGAGAAACCCATGGCCATGGCCGCGTTGCGCTGGCCGCGCGGCAGCGCCTCTATGCCGGTGCGCACC
The DNA here is from genome assembly GCF_002924365.1 of Chromobacterium alticapitis. Classification (GTDB taxonomy): domain Bacteria; phylum Pseudomonadota; class Gammaproteobacteria; order Burkholderiales; family Chromobacteriaceae; genus Chromobacterium; species Chromobacterium alticapitis. The sequence continues at coordinate 11,191 of NZ_PQWB01000017.1, forward strand.
TGTTCCGCCACGCGGGCGGCGGTGAACAGGCCCAGGCACACCACCACGGACAGGTATTGCGAGGTGGCCGGCGCCAGGTCCTGCTTGAACCAAACCTGCGCCGCTTCGGGCAGCAGGTCCGGCACCAGGAAGTACCAGACGAACAGCTGCACCAAGAGCGGCACATTGCGGAACAGCTCGACATAGGCCGTGGCCAGGCCGGCGGCCCAGCGCTGCGGCAGCGTGCGCGCCACGCCGACCACGGTGCCGACGGCCAGCGCGACGATCCAGCCGGACAGCGCCACCGCGAGGGTCCAGCCCAGGCCGCTGACGAACCAGCTCAGATAGATTTCGCTGCCGACGCCGGTCGGCTTGAAAAAGACTCCCCAGTCCCAGTGATAATTCATTGCAACTACTCCCAGCCGCGCGGCCGGGGCGGCGGCGCGGCGATCGATGCCCCCTGGCGTCCGGTGGCGGGCGCGCAGGGTCAAACCGCCGCCCTGGCGGGCGGCGCGACGTGCAAAGCTTCAGGGCGAAGGCCGCATTCGCGGCCAGGCGGGCTTATTCGGCCGGCTTGTCGGTGGGCTTGGCCAGCAGCGCCTTCAGCTCGTCGGACATCGGGAAGTTCAGGTTCAGGCCCTTGGGCGGCACCGGGCTGGTGAACCACTTGGCGTAGATCTTGTTCACTTCGCCGGACTTGAAGGTGTTGGCGAGCGCGGTGTCCACCACCTTCTTGAAGGCCGGGTCTTCCTTGCGCAGCATGCAGCCGTAGATTTCATACGATTGCGACTTGCCGGTCACGGTCCAGTTGGCCGGGTTCTTGGCCTTGGCCATTTCGCCGTACAGCAGCGCGTCGTCCATCATGAAGGCGACGGCGCGGCCGGATTCCAGCATCAGGAACGATTCGCCGTGATCCTTGGCCGAGATCACGTTCATGCCCAAGCTCTTGCTGGCGTTCATGGCCTTGATCAGGCGCTCGGACGTGGTGCCGGCGGTGGTGACCACGTTCTTGCCCTTCAGGTCAGGGAAGTCTTTGACGCCGGAGGTCTTGGCGGTCAGCAGACGGGTGCCGATCTCGAAGATGCCGACGGAGAACGCCACCTGCTTGCCGCGCTCGGCGTTATTGGTGGTGGAGCCGCACTCCAGGTCCACCGTGCCGTTCTGCACCAGCGGGATGCGGTTCTGCGAGGTCACCAGGTTGTAGCGCACCTGCAGATTCGGCATCTTCAGTTCCTTCTTCACCTCGTCCACGACCTTGTTGGCCAGGTCCACCGAATAGCCGATGGGCTTCTGGTTGTTGTCGTAGTACGAGAAGGGGATGGAGGAATCGCGGTTGCCCAGTACGATCACGCCGGAATCCTTGATCTTTTTCAGCGTGCCGGTCAGCTCGGCGGCGGCGGCGGATTGGGTGGCCAGGGCGGCAAGGGCGGCCAGGGTACATCCGGCGATGACGGAGGTGCGAATGCGCATGGAGTTTCTCCTTATTGACTCTCTATTGCGGGTGAGGCGGCGCCGCTAGGGCGGCGCCTTGATCTTCTTTGTAGTGTTTGTCCGACAGTATGCTGTTATTTTTTATTCGTGTCAGGACGAAATGCCTTTGTCAGACAAATGGTTGGCCAGGCGGACGTAGTCTTCCACCGGCAGGTTCTCCGGACGCAGGCCGGGATCAATGCCCACGGCTTCCAGGTCGGCCACGTCGGCCAGGCCCTTCAGATTGTTGCGCAGCGTCTTGCGGCGCTGGGCGAAGGCCTGGCTCACCAGCTTCTCCAGCAAGCCTTCATCGCGCGCCGTGCCGCAGCGGCCCGGCGCCGGGATCATGCGCACCACGGCGGAATCCACTTTCGGCGGCGGCCAGAACGCTTCCGGCGGCACGAACAGGATGTTTTCCATGTAGAAGCGGTATTGCAGCATCACCGACAGCCGGCCGTAATCGGCGGTGGACGGCTCGGCCACCATGCGCTCGATCACCTCTTTTTGCAGCATGAAGTGCATGTCGGTGACGCGGTTGCCGTAGGTGGCCAGGTGGAACAGCAGCGGGGTGGAGATGTTGTACGGCAGGTTGCCGACTATCTTCAGCGGCGCCTCGCTGACCGAGGCGAAGTCGAAGGCCAGCGCGTCGCCTGCGTGTATGGTCAGCCGGTCGGCCGGATGCTCGGCGCGGAGACGCTCGATGATGTCGCGGTCGATTTCCACCACGTGCAGGTGCTTGAGGCGGGCCAGCAGCGGTTTGGTGATGGCGCCCAGGCCGGGGCCGATTTCGATCACGACATCGTCCGGCTGCGGATTGACCGCGTGGACGATGCCGGCGATGACGCTGGCGTCCTGCAGGAAGTTCTGCCCGAAACGCTTGCGCGGAATGTGCTTGCTCATGAATCTGCCAATCTTGGGAACAGCCGCGATTGTACTCGCGCCGCGGCGAATGTCCCAAGCGATTCAGGCAGTTGGCCGCCTCAGGCGCCGGCCGGGGCCGGCACGCCCTGCTGGCGCAGCGCCAGCAGACAGCCCAGCGACAGCAGCAGGGCCGCGCCGCCCAGCGCCCACTCGCCGGGCAGCGGCAGCGCGGCGAGTCCGGCCGACAGCGCCGCGGCGAACAGCATCTGGCCGCAGCCCAGCAGCGCGGCGGCGCGGCCGGCCGCATGGCCGAACGGCGCCATCGCCAGGCTGCTGGCCGGCCCCAGGGTGAAGGCGAAGCCCACGCTCAACAGCGCCACCGGCCCCATGTAGTGCCAGGACTCGGTTCGGCCGGACAGGGCCAGCAGCAGCGCGCCGGCCAGCGCCATCAGGCTCAGGCCCCAGTGCAGCAAGGTCTGCTGGGAAAAGCGGCCGATCAGGCGCAGGCCGAGGAAGCTGACCGCCATGATCAAGAGCGCGTTGGCGCCGAACAGCAGGCCGAAAGTTGTCGCGTCCATGCCTCCCCTGGCGATCAGCACCGCCGGCGCCAGCGTGACATAGCCGAGTATCATGCCCAGCGCGGCGCAGCAGCAGGCGCCGTAACGCAGCAGCTCCGGGTGGCGCAGCAGCTCGCCGGTGCCCATCCGCTCGGCGCGCGGCGGCGCGGCGGGCCGCGTTTCCGGCATGCGCCAGGCCAGCGCGGCGAATCCCAGCAGAGCCAGCAAGGCCAGCAGCTCGAAACAGGATGGCCAGCCGAACTGCCGTATCAACACGCCGCCCAAGGTGGGCGCCAGCGCCGGCACGATGCTGAGCGTGCCGTTGAGCAAGCTGTAGCGGCGGGCGGCGGCGTTGCCGGAGAAGCAGTCGCGGATGATGGTGAAGGCGCACACCGCGCTGGCGCTGGCGCCCAGCCCTTGCAAGGCCCGCGCGGCCAGGAAGCCTGCCAGCGTGTCGCAACGGCTGGCCAGAATGGAGGCCAACGCGTAGACCAGCAAACCGCCCAGCGCCACCGGCCGGCGGCCGGCGCGGTCGGCCAGCGGGCCGAACAGCAACTGGCCCAGGCCCAGGCTGAACACGAAGGCGCCTATGCTGGCGGAGGCGTCGGCGTGGAACTGGCTTTGCAGCGCGGGCAGCGCCGGCAGATAAAGGTCGATGCCCAGCGGGTTGAACAGGATCAGCAAGATGGCGGCGGCGGTGGCCAGATTGGCCTGGCGGGCGGGAAGACTGGCGTGCGGCATGGCGGAGCCCGGTGGCGACGAAAGACGCATGGTAGCAAATCAATCCGTCTCAGCTCAATTTGCATAAATCAATCGATTTAAAGAATAAACGTCATATCATGACGCCGGTCAGCGCAATAGCCCTTACAAGCGTTTACTTTCTGGAATGCCGCGCCAAGTGATTGAATCTCTTGGACCGCGCGGTAGCCGTCGCCGGAGGGTGTTGGCGTGGTGATGGTTGGCCGCCTGCCGCTCTGGTAACCTAGGCGTCAGCCAAAGAACAAACGAGCAGCCTGACATGAAAGCCAATGACAATAGAATATATCTTGCTTCCGGCAGCCCGCGCCGCCGCGAGATACTGGAGCAGCTTGGCCTGAATCTGGAGCGCATCCACGCCGACATCGACGAAAGCGTGCGGTCCGGCGAGGACGCCGTGGCCTATACCGAGCGGCTGGCGCGCGAAAAGGCCGAGGCCGGCTGGCGCGTGGTGGCCTCTTGCGGGCTGCCGGAACGTCCGCTGCTGGCTGCCGACACCACGGTGACCCAGGACGGCGAGATTTTCGGCAAGCCGGAAAACGCCGACGACGCCCGCCGCATGCTGCGCGCCTTCTCCGGCCGCAGCCACCAGGCCATCACCAGCGTGGCGATCCGCATGGGCGACAGGCTGCTCGTCAAGACCTCGGTCACCGACGTCTTTTTCAAGACGCTGTCCGAGGCCGAAATCGAACGCTACGTCGCCAGCGGCGAGCCGTTCGACAAGGCCGGCGCCTACGGCATCCAGGGCCGCGCCGGCGTGTTCATCGAACATATCGAGGGCAGCTACACCGGCGTGATGGGCCTGCCGGTCCACGAAACCGCGCTGCTGCTGGCCGAATTCGGCTTCGAGCTGCCGTAAGCCGGAGAACCATCATGCTGCATCAATCGATAGCATTGCCGCGCGACTTGCCGCGGCCGCAGGAACAGATCCTGGTCAACATCACGCCGCAGGAAACCCGCGTCGCGGTGCTGGAAGAAGGCATTGTCCAGGAGTTGCACGTCGAGCGCGCGGCCAGCCGCGGCATCGTCGGCAACATCTACCTGGGCCAGGTCAAGCGCGTGCTGCCCGGCATGCAAAGCGCCTTCATCGAGATCGGCCTCGAGCGCGCCGCCTTCCTGCACATCGCCGACGTGCTGGAACAGCGCCAGCACCCCACGGAGCCGCAGCGCATCGAAAAAATGCTGTTCGAAGGCCAGACCGTCCTGGTGCAGGTGATCAAGGACCCGATCGGCACCAAGGGCGCGCGGCTGTCGACGCAGATCTCGCTGGCCGGCCGTTTCCTGGTTCACCTGCCGCAGGAGGAGCACATCGGCGTATCGCAGAAGATTGAAAGCGACGCCGAACGCCACAGTCTGAAATCTCGACTGGAAAAGCTGCTGCCGGCGAATAGCCCGCGGGGCTACATCATCCGCACCAGCGCGGAAACCGCGCGCGACGACGAGCTGGCCGCCGACGTCGAGTACCTGAGCAAGCTGTGGTGCGACATCCAGCAGAAGTCGCAGACCCTGCCGGCGCAGAGCTTGTTGTACGATGACCTGCCGCTGGCGGTGCGCGTGCTGCGCGACATGGTCAGCGGCTACACCGACAAGGTGCTGGTGGACTCCAACGAGAACTACGGCCGCATGGTGGAGTTCGCCGAGCAGTACGTGCAGATCGCCGTGGACAAGATCGAGCGCTACGCCGGCGAGCGGCCGCTGTTCGAGCTGCACGGCATCGAGGCCGAGATCGACAAGGCGCTGGCGCGCCGCGTCAATCTGAAGTTCGGCGGCTATCTGATCATCGACCAGACCGAGGCGATGACCACGATAGACGTCAACACCGGCGGCTTCGTCGGCAACCGCAACTTCGACGAAACCATCTTCAAGACCAATCTGGAGGCCACCCAGGTCATCGCGCGCCAGCTGCGGCTGCGCAATCTGGGCGGCATCGTCATCGTCGACTTCATCGACATGGACAGCGAAGAGCACCAGGCCGCGGTGCTATCCGAACTAGCCAAGGCCATGGCGCGCGACCGCACCCGGGTGACGCTGAACGGCTTCACCAGCCTCGGCCTGGTGGAAATCACCCGCAAGCGCACCCGAGAGAGCCTGGCCCATGTACTGTGCGAGCCCTGCCCCACCTGCCAGGGCCGCGGCGAGATCAAGACGGCGCAGACGGTGTGCTACGAGATCCAGCGCGAGATCGTGCGCGAGGCGCGGCAGTACGGCGCCAAGAGCTACCGCATCCTGGCCGCGCAGTCGGTGATAGACATGTTCCTGGACGAGGAGTCGCAGAGCCTGGCCATGCTGGTGGACTTCATCGGCAAGCCGGTGTCGCTGTCGGTGGAGTCCAGCTACACCCAGGAACAGTTCGACGTGGTGCTGCTGTAGGGCGGAAGCCTGGCCTCGCCGGGCGTTCCGCCTGCCTCGCGCCATGGACTGGAGCGGCGGCGCAAGAACGGGCAATGGCCATAGGGCGGTTGCCCGTTTTGCTTGGGCAGCTAGCCGGCTAGGCGAAGGTTGTGGATAAGAAACGATTTGGCAAAGGACTGTGGATAACCGGCGTTCAAAGCATCCATCGGCCAGGTTTCGACGCGGGGCGCGCGCAGGTCTTGCAGGGTGGCCAAGCCTTTTCTTGCGCAGACAATCGCGGGCATGCCTCCTAGGCCAGCCCGCGCTGCGTTTGGACGGGCACGCCCTTCTCCCTTAAAGATTGTGGCGTCAGCTGCAAAGGCAAGGATATTGCCGTCAACCCGCTACACTCAAATTGACAAGCCGGATGACGGAGGGACATGCCATGAACGCGCTGTGCCGTGAAAGCCTGCTGTGCCTGATGGAGGACGTGGAGGCGGAGGACCCTATCGATTACGCCGACCTGCCCTTCGATGAGCGCAATCTGCGCGAGCTGATCGTCGACTCGCTGCTGGAGCGGGAACTGACATTCCGCGCCGAGGAGCCGGACGAGGCCAGGCGCATGCTGGTCTACCTGGCCGCCACCGCGCGGCTGACTTTGGAGAATCTGGTGCTGCACGCCCGGCTGCTGCGCGCGGGGCTGGAGGAGGAATGAGGCTGGGATGGGCCAGCGCGCCGCGCCGCAAGTGGCCGGAATGATGACGGAGAGCTAGAATGGCGCCCGCCATCGGCGCGTTGCCCTTGGTTTTCCCAAAATAACAAGCCAGACACTGTGATGAAAAAGATTCTCGCCCTGACCGTCTGCGCGCTGGCCCTGTCCGGCTGCGCCGCCACCACGACTATGAGCAGCTCCGCGCCCAAAGCCGCGATAGCCATCCATCAGGACAAGCAGGTGGTCAATATGGACCTGCCGCAAACCCGCAGCTACTCCACCACCAGCTTCGGCAATTACGAATTCAAGGCTACCGCCGAAGGCAAGCCGCCGCTGTACGGCTTGTTGCCGTTGAAGTTCAACGGCGGCTACCTCGCGACCGACATCGTCCTCTTCCTGCCCGCCCTGTTCTTCAACCTGCGCGAAGTGTTCCCCTATTACGATTTCGACCTGGAGCATGGCGTGGTGCGTTACCGGTCGAAGGCAACCGATGCCTGGACCGCGTACACGCCGAGCCAGGCGGAGGCGGATAGAGCGCGCAGCCATATCGACTATGCCCAGGGTCCGTCCTCCGTGGCCGCATCCGAGCCTGTGGCCGCCAAGTGACGAGGGTGTGACGGGCGCGCTGCCCCGTCTGACTTTTCCCCGGTTCGCGGCTGCCTGCCATGGCGGCCGCGGGTTTCGCCGGGCGGAGCCAAGCGATCCATCACGCCGAATAAACATTTGGCATGGCTGCGCTTATACTGATCGTCTACCCCTCATCAGGATGACGACATGCTACGCCTGCTCGGCCGCGCCAACTCCATCAATGTCCGCAAGGTGCTGTGGACCTGCCATGAAATCGGCCTCGATTACCTGCGCGAGGATTGGGGGCGCGGCTTCCGGCCGGTATCCGATCCCGAATTCCTGGCGCTGAATCCCCTGGCGCAGATCCCGACGCTGGTGGACGGCGACACCGTGTTGTCCGAATCCAACGCCATCTGCCGTTATTTGGCGGCCAAGCATGGCCGGCATGACCTGCTGCCGGCCGATCCCGCCGCGCGGGCGCGAGTGGAGCGCTGGATGGACTGGCAGGCCGCCGACCTGAATCCGGCCTGGTCCTATGCTTTCCACGGCCTGAGCCGCCGCAGCCCGGAGCATCAGGACCCGGCGCGCATCGCCGAAAGCGTGGCCGCCTGGAGCCAGCAGATGCGCTTGCTGGAAACGCAGATCGGCGACGGTTGGATATTGGGCGATGCCTTCACCCTGGCCGACCTTGTCTTGGGCGTCTCGGTGCAGCGCTGGCTGCTGACGCCGTTCGACAAGCCGGCATTGCCCAGAGCCGAAGCCTATTTCGAGCGGCTGCGCCGGCGGCCGGCCTATGTCGCCCACGGCGGCGAGGGCATAGCTTGATCCGAATCCGTTTTTAAGGAGAGCAGCGATGAACGATGCGCAATGGGCCGCGCTGGACGATTACTACAGCGAGGAACTGGTGAGACAGGACGCGGTGTTGGCGGCGGCCTTGGCCGACAGCGAGGCCGCCGGCTTGCCCGGCCATCATGTGGCGCCCAACCAGGGCAAGTTCTTGAACCTGCTGGCGCGCATCCACGGCGCGCGGCGGATTCTGGAAATCGGCACCCTGGGCGGCTACAGCGCCATTTGGCTGGCGCGCGCCTTGCCGGCCGACGGCAGGCTGGTCACGCTGGAGTTCGAGCCGCGGCACGTGGAAGTCGCCGCAGCCAATATCCGGCGCGCCGGGCTGGCCGACCAGGTGGAGATGCTGCCGGGCGCGGCGGCCGATACGCTGCGCCGGCTGATCGCCCAGGGCGAAGCGCCGTTCGACTTCATCTTCATCGACGCCGACAAGCCCAACAACCCGCTCTACCTGGAGCTGGCTCTGCAGCTGTCGCGCCCCGGCACGGTCATCGTGGGCGACAATGTGGCGCGCGGCGGCGCGGTGGCGGACGCCTCCAGCGCCGACCCGGCCGTCCAGGGCATACGCCGTTTCATCGAGCTGATGGGCGAGCACCCGCGTCTGTCCGCCACCGCGATGCAGACGGTTGGCGCCAAGGGCTACGACGGCTTCGCCTTGGCCGTGGTCGAGCGCTGAGCCGCCGCGCGCGAAAACGGGCAGCCCAGGCTGCCCGTTTCGTTTTGCCGATCGAGCCGGCTTACGGCTGAGCCGACGGCTGGCCGAACACGTCTTTCCAGCTGGTGTAGGCCGTGACGAAGGCGATGGGGCACCACAGCAGCAGGCCCAGGCCTAGCGTCAGCATGACCGGAATCAGCAAGAGGCCCAGCGCCAGGCCGGCCACCAGCATGGGCAGCCAGTTGGACAAGCCGGCGCGCAGGCTGGCCAGGATGGCCTGCCACGGCGACACGCGGTCCAGCGCCACCAGCGACGGCGCGAACCAGTAGCTCAGGCTGACGACGAACATCACCGCCGACATCGTCAGCGCCAGCAGGGCTAGGAAGCCACCCGCCGCACCCGGGTGCGATGCTGCCGGTGCTAAGTCGCCAGAGAACAGCGACAGCTCGCCCATCGCGCCGGGATGCATCGCATGATTGCCCAGGACGCCGCTCATCACGCCGGTGGACATGCCGACAATGCCGACGACCATCATCGCCGCCACCATCAGCGCGAAGAACATCGCGCCCACCTGCAGCAGCGGGCCGGGCATCAGGCGGAAGCCGGCGAACAGGTCGGCCAGCTCCAGCTCCTCGCCGCGTTCGGACTTGCGCGCGGCCAGGATGAAGCCGCCGGCGAACACCGGGCCGATGACGGCGCCGATCAGCCCGCCGATGAAGGGCACGGAGTGGATGGCGAAATGGATCAGCAGATAGACCAGGGTCAGCAGCACCCAGGTCAGCGGTTGCTCGCGTACGATGTGAAACGCCTCCACGCACCAGCGCCAGCCGCGGCCGGCGGCCACTTTGCGGGCAAGGGGCGGGGTGTCGAATGACTGCATATTTGGCCTCCGTTGCGGCGCGTTTTGCGCCGTGATTTGGGGAAATACAGCTAGACCATGCCATCCAGCCATGGTTCTGCTTGATTCTACTCAATTTGCGGGGCGGCGGGCCGGTTGCCGGAAAGCGCCAAAATCGGCGATAATCCGGCGGTTTTGCGACGGTGTGCCCTGTCGCCGGCAGCATGAGCGCATAGGGATGAACCGTCGTACCGGTTCCCAAATAGTCTTGAGGTTTTACCGAAATGGTTACCCGCACCGAGCTTGCCAATGCTATCCGCTTCCTGGCCATGGACGCCGTGGAAAAAGCCAAATCCGGCCACCCGGGCGCGCCGATGGGCATGGCGGATATCGCCGAAGTCCTGTGGCGCGATCACCTGAAGCACAATCCGGCCAACCCGTCCTGGGCCGACCGCGACCGCTTCGTCCTCTCCAACGGCCACGGCTCGATGCTGATCTACAGCCTGCTGCACCTCTCCGGCTACGATCTCTCCATCGACGACCTCAAGAATTTCCGCCAGCTGCACTCCAAGACGCCGGGCCACCCGGAATACGGCTACGCGCCTGGCATCGAAACCACCACCGGTCCGCTGGGCCAAGGCATCACCAACGCGGTGGGCATGGCGCTGGCCGAAAAAATGCTGGCCGCCCAGTTCAACCGCGACGGCCATGAAATCGTCGGCCACAACACCTATGCGTTCCTGGGCGACGGCTGCCTGATGGAAGGCATCAGCCACGAGGCGTGCTCGCTGGCCGGCACCTGGGGCCTGAACAAGCTGGTCGCCTTCTGGGACGACAACGGCATCTCCATCGACGGCCACGTCGAAGGCTGGTTCAGCGACGACACCCCGGCCCGCTTCGAGGCCTATGGCTGGCAAGTGATCCGCAACGTCAACGGCCACGATCCGGCCGAGATCGCCACCGCCATCGAAACCGCCAAGAAGAGCGCCGACCAGCCGACGCTGATCTGCTGCAAGACCACCATCGGTTTCGGCGCCCCCTCCAAGCAGGGCAGCCACGATTGCCACGGCGCGCCGCTGGGCGCGGCCGAAATCGCCGCTTCCCGCGAACTGCTGAAGTGGCCGCACGCGCCGTTTGAAGTGCCGGCCGAGATCTACGCCGAGTGGAGCGCCCGCGACAAGGGCGCCGTGGCCGAGATCGAATGGAACAAGCGCTTCGACGCCTACCGCGCCGCCCATCCGGAGCTGGCCGCCGAGTTCGAGCGCCGCATGAAGGGCGAGTTGCCGCAAGGCTGGGCCGACGCTCAGGCCGCCGCGCTGGCCAAGATCAACGACGCCGCCCAGACCGTGGCCACCCGCAAGGCCAGCCAGATCGCGCTGGAAGCGCTGTCGCCGTCCCTGCCGGAATTCGTAGGCGGTTCCGCCGACCTGACCGGCTCCAACCTGACCAACTGGTCCGGCTCCAAGTGGATAGACGGCGAAGGCCAGGGCAATTACATCAGCTACGGCGTGCGCGAGTTCGGCATGGCCGCCATCATGAACGGCATGACCCTGCACGGCGGCCTGCGTCCGTACGGCGGCACCTTCCTGATGTTCAGCGAATACGCCCGCAACGCGCTGCGCATGGCCTCGCTGATGAAGATCAACCCGATCTTCGTGTTCACCCACGACTCGATCGGCCTGGGCGAAGACGGCCCGACCCACCAGCCGGTGGAACAGACCGCCACCCTGCGCTACATCCCCAACCACCACACCTGGCGTCCGTGCGACACCACGGAAACCGCGGTGGCCTGGGCGCATGCCGTCGAGCAGAAGCACACGCCGTCCAGCATGATCCTGAGCCGGCAGAACCTGCCCTTCGTCACCCGCGACGAGGCCCAGGTCGCCGCCATCCGCAAGGGTGGTTACGTGCTGCGCGACGCCGAGAGCGCGCGCGCCGTGCTGATCGCCACCGGCTCCGAAGTGGAGCTGGCGCTGAAGGCGCAGGAAACGCTGGCGGCCGAAGGCATCGCCGTGCGCGTGGTGTCCATGCCCTGCACCAATGTGTTCGACGCCCAGGACAAGGGCTGGCAGCAAAGCGTGCTGCCGGCGGGCCTGCCGCGCGTGGCCATCGAAGCCGGCCATCCGGACTTCTGGCGCAAGTACGTGGGCCTGGAAGGCGACGTGGTCGGCATCGACCACTTCGGCGAATCCGCCCCGGCCGGCCAGCTGTTCAAGGAATTCGGCTTCACGGTGGAGAACGTGGTCGCCAAGACCCGCGCCGTGCTGCGCTAAGAAATCAACAGACCACCGCGGCGTCGCGGTGGTCTTTTTTTGCCTTGCCATGTAGTGTCGCCACTACATGAAGCATTCTGGAGAAGAGAGAAGCATGACCATCCGCCTCGCCATCAACGGTTACGGCCGCATCGGCCGCCAAGTTCTGCGCGCCATCTACGAAAACAAGTTGCACGACGACTTCAAGGTGGTGGCGGTCAACGCCTCCGGCGACCTGGCCATCAACGCCCACCTGACCCAGTTCGACACCGTGCATGGCCGCTTCCCCGGCACCGTGGAGCAGGACGGCGAACATCTGATCCTGAATGGCGACAAGATACCGTTCTTCAGCACCCGCAACCCGGCCGAGCTGCCGTGGAAGGCGCTGGGCGTGGACCTGGTGCTGGAATGCACCGGCTCCTTCACCACCAAGGAAAAGTGCCAGGCCCACCTGGCCGCCGGCGCCAAGAAGGTGCTGATCTCCGCGCCGGGCGGCGACGATGTGGACGCCACCATCGTCTACGGCGTGAACCATGACGTGCTGACGCCGGCAATGACCGTGGTGTCCAACGCCAGCTGCACCACCAATTGTTTGGCTCCGGTGGCCAAGGCGCTGCACGACGCGCTGGGCATCAAGAAGGGCCTGATGACCACCATCCACGCCTTCACCAACGACCAGGTGCTGACCGACGTCAAGCACAAGGACCTGCGCCGCGCCCGTTCCGCCACCGACAATATGATCCCCACCAAGACCGGCGCGGCCAAGGCCGTCGGCCTGGTGCTGCCGGAGCTGAAGGGCAAGCTGGACGGTTTCGCCGTGCGCGTGCCCACCATCAACGTTTCGCTGGTGGACCTGACGTTTACCGCGATGCGCGACACCACCAAGGAAGAAGTCAACGAAATCCTGCAGGGAGCGGCCGATGGCCGGATGAAGGGCATTCTGGGCTTCAATACCCTGCCCTTGGTGTCCGGCGACTTCAACCACACCGAGCAGGCCTCCACCTTCGACGCCACGCTGACCAAGGTGACCGGCGGCAATCTGGTCAAAGTGCTGGCCTGGTACGACAACGAGTGGGGTTTCAGCTGCCAGATGCTGCGCACCGCGCGCGCGATGTTCGAGTGCTGATCCAGCCGTAGGGCGGATGCCCCGCGAGGGGCGATCCGCCATCTTGTCGCGGGGCCAGTGTGTTCGGATGGTAAAGATGGGCGCGGCGGAACGCCCGGCTAGGCCGGGCTTCCGCCCTACGGAAAACCGCGGCCGCATGCCAAATGCACTGTTGTTTTGTTACATGGCGCGCGCAAGAAATTTGATTGGTGTTAAAGTGACGCCGCTTAATCGGCATACACTGCCGGATAGGGGCGATCACCGCGCGCGGCTGTCCGCCGCCCAGCGCCGCTGGGCGACACGGGGGAAATTCTGCAACAGCGCGTGGCGCCATCGTCATGGTTACGCCCAATCCCGCGCAAGCCTAGTCTGCTTGCCGGACTCTTCCGCATCCAAACCTGAGCGAGTGAAGCGATGAAATTCAACAAACTCTCCGAGCAGAATCTATCCGGCAAGCGCGTGCTGATCCGCGTGGACATGAACGTGCCGTTGAAAAACGGCGTGATCGGCGAGGACACTCGCATCCGCGCCAGCCTGCCCACCATCGAACACTGTCTGCAGGCCGGCGCCGGCGTGATGCTGATGACCCACCTGGGCCGTCCGACCGAAGGCGAGCCGAAGCCGGAAGACAGCCTGGCGCCGGTCGTGGCCCGCCTGTCCGAGCTGCTGGGCAAGCCGGTGCGCCTGCAAGCCGATTTCCAGTCCGGCGTCGAACTCGCCGCCGGCGAAGTGGTGATGCTGGAAAACATCCGCCTGAACAAGGGCGAGAAAAAGAACAACGAGGACCTGGGCCGCGCCTACGCAGGCCTGTGCGATGTGTTCGTGCACGACGCCTTCGGCACCGCGCACCGCGCCGAGGCCTCCACCCACGCCGTGGCCAAGTTCGCTCCGGTAGCCTGCGCCGGCCTGTTGCTGTCGGCCGAGCTGGACGCCCTGGGCAAGGCGCTGCAAGCGCCGGCCCGTCCGCTGGTGGCCATTGTCGCCGGCTCCAAGGTATCGACCAAGCTGACCATCCTGGAAGCGCTGGCCGACAAGGTGGACCAGCTGATCGTGGGCGGCGGCATCGCCAACACCTTCTTGCTGGCCGAAGGCAAGGCCATCGGCAAATCGCTGGCCGAAGCCGATCTGGTGGAAGACGCCAAGCGCGTGATCGCCAAGATTCGCGCCCGCGGCGGCGATGTGCCGCTGCCGTCCGACGTGGTGTGCGCCAAGGAATTCGCCGAAACCGCCGCCGCGACCACCAAGAACGTGGCCGAGGTGAGCGCCGACGACATGATTCTGGACATCGGCCCGGATTCCGCCAAGCAGCTGGCCGGCATCATCGCCCAGGCCGGCACCGTGGTGTGGAACGGCCCGGTCGGCGTGTTCGAGTTCGACCAGTTCGGCAACGGCACCCAGACGCTGGCCAAGGCCATCGCCCAGTCCAAGGCGTTCTCCATCGCCGGCGGCGGCGACACGCTGGCAGCCATCGCCAAGTACGGCATCACCGACGACATCAGCTACATTTCCACCGGCGGCGGCGCCTTCCTGGAATTCCTGGAAGGCAAGGAACTGCCGGCCGTGGCCATCCTGGCTGAACGCGCCAACTAAAGGAGCGACCGGCATGGCGGCTTGGCCGTCATGCCGGCGACGAGGGATGAATGTGCGAAAACAAGGAGGCGAGATGAGCCGCCGCCCGCTCCGGACGCTCCGTTATACTGACGGTTCCGCCCTCGTCAGGAGAATGTGATGTCGCTGCAAACTTGGCTGTTGTTCGTCACCACCATGTTTTTCGTCTCCGCCACGCCCGGCCCCAATATGCTGCTGACGATGACCCACGGCATCCATTACGGCGTGCGCCGCACGCTGATGACCTGTTTCGGGCTGATGAGCGCGCTAGGTCTGATCATGATGGGCTCGGTGGCCGGCCTGGGTGCCTTGCTGGCCACCTCCGAGCTGCTGTTTTCCATCGTCAAGTACGCCGGCGCGTTGTATCTGGTTTACCTCGGCGTCAAGACCTGGCGCAGCCTGCCGCAGCCGGTGGCCGAGCTGTCCGAGGATAAGAGCGGCAAGCATGGCCCGTGGGCGCTGTACCGCCGCGGCTTCCTGGTGGCGATGAGCAATCCCAAGGCCTTCATCTTCTTTACCGCGTTGTTCCCGCAGTTCATGAACGCGCACCAGCCGCAAGGGCCGCAACTGGCCATCCTGGCGGCCACGTTTTACCTGATCGAGTCGAGCTGGCAGCTGACCTACGCCGGCAGCGGCGCCCGGCTGGCGCGCTGGCTGAACAGCGCGCGCCGGCTGCGCATGG
Organism: Chromobacterium alticapitis; assembly: GCF_002924365.1. Classification (GTDB taxonomy): domain Bacteria; phylum Pseudomonadota; class Gammaproteobacteria; order Burkholderiales; family Chromobacteriaceae; genus Chromobacterium; species Chromobacterium alticapitis. The sequence goes on from NZ_PQWB01000017.1 coordinate 26,410, forward strand.
TGAACCGCTTCAGCGGCGGCGCCTTCGTCGGCGCCGGCGTATTGCTGACCGGCTTGTCTCGTCAATAAGCATCACGGCTGCCGATTCGCCATCGTCAGCCGTTTTTTTCGAACCGGCCCCGCGCGCTGCGGGGCTTAGCGAGGGAGAGATTCATGGCACTCGTTTCCATGCGCCAGCTGCTGGATCACGCGGCTGAATTCAGCTATGGCCTGCCGGCCTTCAACGTCAACAACCTGGAGCAGATGCGCGCCATCATGGAGGCCGCCGACAAGGTGGACGCTCCGGTGATCGTGCAGGCCTCGGCCGGCGCCCGCAAATACGCCGGCGCGCCCTTCCTGCGCCACATGATCCTGGCCGCGATCGAAGAATTCCCGCACATCCCGGTGGTGATGCACCAGGATCACGGCACCAGCCCGGACGTGTGCCAACGCTCCATCCAGCTGGGCTTCTCCTCGGTGATGATGGACGGCTCGCTGAAGTCTGACGGCAAGACCCCGGCCGACTACGACTACAACGTCGGCGTCACCCGCACCGTGGTCAACTTCGCCCACGCCTGCGGCGTGTCGGTGGAGGGCGAAATCGGCTGCCTGGGCAGCCTGGAAACCGGCATGGCCGGCGAGGAAGACGGCGTCGGCGCCGAAGGCGTGCTGGACCACAGCCAACTGCTGACTGATCCGGAAGAAGCCGCCCGCTTCGTCAAGGATACCGGCGTGGACGCGCTGGCCATCGCCATCGGCACCAGCCACGGCGCCTACAAGTTCAGCAAGAAGCCCACCGGCGACGTGCTGCGCATCGACCGCATCAAGGAAATCCACGCCCGCATTCCCAACACCCACCTGGTGATGCACGGCTCCTCCAGCGTGCCGCAGGAGTGGCTGGCCATCATCAATCAGTACGGCGGCGAGCTGGGCGAAACCTACGGCGTGCCGGTTGAGGAAATCGTGGAAGGCATCAAGCACGGCGTGCGCAAGGTGAACATCGACACCGACCTGCGCCTGGCTTCCACCGGCGCCATCCGCCAGTTCATGGCCAAGAACCCGGCCGAGTTCGACCCGCGCAAATACCTGGCCAAGACCATCGAAGCGATGCGCGATGTTTGCATCGCCCGCTACGAGGCTTTCGGCTCCGCCGGCCAGGCCAGCAAGATCAAGGCCATCAATCTGGACACCATGGCCAATCGCTACCTGAAGGGTGAACTGGCTCAGATCATCCGCTGACGAATGATGCACGCGCAGACGATGGTTTGTAAGCATTGTGTAAAAACGCTTGCAAGCCATTATTAGCGATGCAATAATCCATTTGTCATTTCAGGAAAGGGATTTGCATTCCATGCCGCATTGGCGATTTATGCGAACGAGCATGCGCATGGCTTGCTAACTACCCGACCCGCCCGCGAGGCGGGTTTTTTTTGCTTGCGGCGAGCGCAGCGCGTTTCCAGCGCGCAAAGCCGCGCTCTTAATGGCGCGAACCCTTTATGCCATCTCTCCCGCCGCGGCGATCCGGCGCCTGGCGGCAGGAGCATGGCATGCCGACTCAGCCGGACTACGACATGATGGGGTCGCGCCGGCGAGTGCGTCCGGAATTCAAATAACCGGCGATATAGGCTTGCGCCACCTCGCCGCAGTAGCGGCCGGCTTCGTCCACCACCGGCATCCAGGTGAGGTTATGTTCGTATAGCCGCGACAGCACCACCCGCAGGTTCTCGTCCGCGCCGGCGGTCGCCTCTATCCGGTTGAGCTTGTCGCGGCAGCGGCCTTCGCCCAGCTTGGCGTCGCGGCGCTTGACGAAGCCCAGCGGCTCGCCGGCTTCATTCACCACGGTGAGGTGCAGCAGGTCGGCGTCGTCCATCATGCCGTAGGCGGCGGCCAGCGGCGTGTCCAGCCGCGCGGTCAGCGTTTCCTGCTGCTCCGCCACCTCGCCCGCCCGCACCAGCAGCAAGCGCTTCAGGGTGCGGTCATGGCCGACGAAGCTGGCGACGAACTCGTCCGCCGGACGCGCCAGCACTTCGTCCGGGCCGGCGCACTGCACCATTCTGCCCTGGCGGAACACCGCGATGCGGTCGCCGAGCTTGATCGCCTCGTCGATGTCGTGGCTGACCAGCATCACGGTCTTGCCCAACTGGCGCTGCATCTGCAGGAATTCGTTCTGGATCTGCTCGCGGTTGATCGGGTCCACCGCGCCGAAGGGCTCGTCCATCAGCAGCACAGGCGCGTCGGCCGCCAGCGCGCGGATCACGCCTATGCGCTGCTGCTGGCCGCCCGACATCTCGCGCGGATAGCGTTGCAAAAAGCGGTCAGGGTCCAGCGCCACCATATGCATCAGCTCGCGGGCGCGCTCGCGGCAGCGCTTCTTGTCCCAGCCCAGCATGCGGGGCACCACCGTGATGTTTTCCTCGATGGTCATATTGGGGAACAGGCCGATCTGTTGAATCACGTAGCCGATGTGCCGGCGCAGCGTCACCGTGTCGATGCCGGCCGTGTCCTCTCCTGCGATCAGCACCTTGCCGGAAGTCGGTTCGATCAGCCGGTTGATCATCTTCATGGTGGTGGTCTTGCCGCAGCCGGACGGGCCCAGCAGCACGCAGATCTCGCCTTCCGCCACTTTCAAGCTGACATTGTCCACGGCCTGGACCCGTTGACCGTTCTTTTGGGTAAATTGCTTGCAGAGATTTTGCAGTTCTATCATCAGCGAATTCCTTTCGGTGTCAGCGCGCGCTGGGCGCGCAGCAGCAGCCAGTCCATGGCGACGGCGAGCAGGCTTACGACGACGGCGCCGGCTATCAGTTTGCGGATATCGCTCTGGCTGATGCCGTGCAGGATCAGGGTGCCGAGGCCGCCGGCTCCGACGATGGCGGCGATGGCCATGACGCCGATGTTCAGCACCACGGCGGTGCGGATGCCGCCGAAGATCACCGGCACCGCCAGCGGCAGCTCCACCCAGCGCAGACGTTGCCAGAAGGTGAGGCCGATGCCGCGGCCGGCCTCGCGCACGCCGGGCTCCAGCTGCGTCAGCGCGGCATGGGTGTTGCGCACGATGGGCAGCAAGGAATACAGGAAGGCGGCGCTGACGGCCGGCACCGCGCCGATGCCGTGGCCGATCAGCGAAAACAGCGGGATCATCAGGCCGAACAGCGCGATCGCCGGAATGGTCAGCAATACGGTGGCCAAGCCCAGCACCAGGTTGGTGATCGCGGGAAAGCGCACGATCCATATGCCCAGCGGCACGCCCAGCAATACGGCCAGGCTGACGGCGATGCCGACCAGCGACAGGTGCTGCCAGGCCAGCGCGCCAATATAGGGCAGGCTGGACAGAATGTAGCGGACTGTCTCCAGCAGGGTTTCCATCAATCACCCCCTTTCAACAGGCCGCGGCTGAGCAGAAACTCGGCCGCCACCTCCGTGACTGGGCGATGCCGGATATCCACCTCGGCGTTCATCGTCGATATGGTGTCGTTGTCCAGCAAGGCGGACAGCCGGTTCAAATCGTCGGCCAGGCCGGGATGGCGCTCCAGCGCTTCTTTGCGCACGACAGGCGTCGCCGCGTAGGCCGGGAAGAAGTTCAGATCGTCCGCCAGCACCAGCAGCTCGAAGCCCTGGATGCGGCCGTCGGTGGTGTAGACCAGGCCGGCATCGACGAAACCGTCGCGGATGGCGTTGAAGACCAGTCCCGAATCCATCTGCCGGATCTGCGGCCGGCTCAACGCCATGCCGTACAGTTTCTGCAAGGGCTTCAGCCCGTCCGGACGGCCGGCGAACTCCATGTCGAAGCCCAGCTGCCAGCGTTTGTCGCCGCCGTTGCGCGGGTTTACCGCCCGCGCCAGGTCCGACAGCGTGCGCACGCCTTCGGCCTCGGCCCGCGATCGTTTCATCGCCAGCGCATACGTGTTGTTCAGCGCGGATGGATTCAGCCAGACCAGGCCCAGCGGTTCGTCCAGCCGCTTGATCTCGGCATAGGCCTCCTCATTGTCCATTTTCCGCTGGATGCCGTGATGGACGATCAGCCCGGTGCCGGTGTAATCCCAGGCCAGGTCGATCTGCCCGCTCTCTTGCGCCTTGCGCAGGATCACCGAGGCGAGATCCTGCTTTTGGACGATCTGGTAGCCTTTGCCGCGCAGATACTGCGCGGTCAGCTCGGATAGCAGGTGCTGCTCGGTGAAATTCTTGCTGCCCAGCGTCAGGGTCGCCGCCTGGGCCGGGATGGCCAGGCCAAGCGCCAGCGCCGCCAGCGTCAGCCAGCGGCGGACGCCGGCCTTGAACATCGATAGGGATATCGTCATGAAACCTCCATGGAATGGCTTGGATCAGCCCATACCGCGCGCGGCGGCGAGGCGGCCCGCCAGCGCTACAGCCTGATCCAGGGCCAGCGCCAGCAGCGCCGTGGCGCCTGCGCCCAGCAGCAAGGCGGTATGTTTGTTCAGATAGATGCCGGGGAAGATCAGCTCGCCATAGCTGCTGGCGCCGATCAGAAAGGCCAGCGGCGCGGTGCCCACGTTGAGCGCCAGCGCGACGCGCACGCCGGACAGGATCACCGGCAGCGCGTTGGGCAGCTCCACCCGCCACAGCCGCTGGCGCGGCGTCATGCCTATCGCGTCGGCGGCTTCGAGCAAGGCCGGCGGCAAGCCGGCCAGGCCGGCATAGGCGTTGCGCACAATGGGCAGCAAGGATGCCAGGAACAGGGCGGTGATCGCGGGGGCGTCGCCGATTCCGACCACCACCATGGCTAGGGCCAGCACCGCCATCGGCGGCAGGGTGTTGCCGATATTGAAGATCTGCATCCATGATTCCGCGCTGCCGCGCAGGCGCGGCCGGCTCAGCAGGATGCCGCTGGGCAAGCCGACGGCTAGAGCCAGGGCCATGGAAACGCCCACCAGATAAAGATGCCGCCCGCCCAGATAGACCAGGTCTTCGCGGTACTCGGCCCATATGGCCGTGTCTATGCCGTAATGCCATCCTGCCGCAGCCAATGCGGCGAGGGCCAAGCAAAACATGTTGCGCTTGCTAAACGCTCTTTTGTGCATCTGCGTCCTCCTTGGCGGATGAAGACGGCGAAACCGTCAACGATCCGCTGTAATGATCGCGACAACCAGAGAGCTGCCAGTAGATTTTCAAGACATCCGGCCAAGCCGGATACGAGACGCGTGAAACGCGGGAACGGGCGCGAGCCCGAAGCTTGAATGACGCGCCGTGAAGCGCATCGAGTTTTTAACGCTACCATACAAAGATTAAATATACAAACAATCTAATATTCAAATAATCAATACTGGCGCAGAATTTGATGGATGATGTTTGAATTGTTAGATTAATTTATGCATATGGTATTGCTTGTGGGGCATTGTGTCCGCTTGGCCGTTAGGGCGGCTGAGGCCGGCGCGACACTCCTGAACATGGCGTTCTGCGGTCGCTCGGCGCCGAACGTCGATGGACTCGCTTCCGTCGTCGCCATCGTTTGCATACACTGGCCATAGCGAGTGAGTGAGCTCGATAAAGGGGGACGATATGAAACTGAACTTGTTGTATTTTGCCCGCTTGCGCGAGACGCTGGGCGTGGAGAGCGAGCAACTGGACAGCGAGGCCGCCACGGTGGCTGAGCTGTTGACCGAGTTGCGCCAGCGCGGCCAGGCCTGGGCTCTGGAACTGTCGGCGGACAAGGTGTTCCGCGTGGCGGTGAACCAGGAAATGGCCGGCCTGGAAACGCCGCTGGCCGACGGCGACGAAGTGGCGGTGTTTCCGCCGGTGACCGGGGGCTGAGATGACGGTCAACCATATCCGGGTGCAGAACGAGGACTTCGACGTCGGCGCCGAAGTGCGGCGCTGGTCGGCCAATCCGGCTTGCGGCGCGGTGGTCAGCTTCACCGGCATGGTGCGCGGCGACGGCGACCGTCAGGACGTGGTGGCGCTGGAGCTCGAGCATTACCCGGGCATGACGGAAAAGGCGCTGGCCGACATCGTCCGCGAGGCGCGCCGGCGCTGGTCCTTGAAGGGCGTGACGCTGATCCACCGCATCGGCCGGCTGGCTCTGGGCGACAATATCGTGTTGGTGGTGGCGGCCAGCGGCCATCGCCGCGATGCTTTCGAGGCCGCCTCCTTCCTGATGGATTATCTGAAGCGGCAGGCGCCGTTCTGGAAATGCGAAATCCTGGCCGATGGCAGCCGCCATTGGGTGGACGCCAAGGCCAGCGACGAGGCGGCGGCCGCGCGCTGGGACGAAGCGGGAGCGCAGTCATGACGATGGATGTGATCGATTACCAGGTGTTCGGCGACGACATGCAGTATGTCGAGGTGGAACTGGACCCGGGCGAGGCGGCGGTGGGCGAGGCCGGCGCGCTGTATTACATGCAGGACGGCATCGCCATGGATACGGTGTTCGGCGATGGTTCGAACCGCGGCGGCGGCGCATTCGGCTCCTTGCTGGGCGCCGGCAAGCGGCTGCTGACCGGCGAGTCCGTGTTCACCACCGTGTTCGCCAATCAGGCCTCCGGCCGGCGCAAGGTGGCGTTCGCCGCCGCCACGCCGGGCAAGATCGTGCCGGTGCACCTGCTGGAGCTGGGCGGCGTGCTGTACGCGCAGAAGGACAGCTTTCTCGCCGGCGCCAAGGGCGTCAGCCTGGGCCTGGCCTGGCAGAAGCGCATCGGCACCGGCTTGTTCGGCGGCGAAGGCTTCATCATGCAAAAGCTGGAGGGCGACGGCTACGTCTTTCTGCACGCCGGCGGCGCCTTGACCGAGATGCAGTTGCAGCCCGGCGAAACGGTGCGGGTGGATACCGGCTGCGTGGTGGCCTATCAGCCCAGCGTCGACTTCGACATCGAATACGTGGGCAAGCTGAAAAGCGCGCTGTTTTCCGGCGAGGGTCTGTTTTTCGCCAAACTGACCGGTCCGGGCAGGGTGTGGCTGCAGTCGCTGCCCTTGTCGCGCTTGGCCGACCGCATCGTCGCCGCCGCGCCGCGCGCCGGCGGCGAGTCGAAGGAGCAGGGTTCCTTGTTGGGCGGCCTGTTCAACGACAAGAACTGATTCACGCATCCGAAGCAGGGGCGGCAGACCGTCGCCAGCCGTCCAGCCGGTAATGGCGAGCGCCGTCGGCGCGCAGCTCGGACGCCAGCAGCGCCACGTCGTCCAGCGGCAGGATCAGCGGCGGCAAGGCCTGTTGCGGCAGCGGCCGCGCCAGCCGGCGCAGCAGCGTCAGATGCGGCCGATAAGGCCGCGCGTCCGCCGCGATGCCGGCCGCGCGCAATTCGCGTTTCAAATTCTCCACCCAAGCGCGCAGCGCCGGCGGCGGATGGACCGGTCCGCACCAGCCCACGTCGTGCCAACTGCCGCAGCTGTCTAGCCGGACTGAGGCCGGCAGGCTGGCCATGGCCCGCTCCGCGCAGTCGGCGGCCAGTTGCAGCTGCAGCGGCGTGACTTCGCCCAGAAAAGCCAGGGTCAGGTGCAACTGGCGCGCCGGCAGCGGCCGCCCGCCGCCCAGCCGCCGCAATTGGCGTTGCCAGTCTTGCAGGGACGCTAGGCAGTCCCGCGGCGGCAGGCAGGCGAGAAAGACGCGCATCGAGAAATCCGCCGGCTATCGCGGCGATGCCGCTTCGGACGTGCCTAGTCCGGATGGCGCAGCAGGGCCTGGCGCCGCTTGACGAAGCCGCGCACCCGCTCGTTGTCGTGCGGCAGCCAGCCCAGCAGCTCGCGCAGCGAGCGCATCTCCCCGCCGTCCGGCAGGCCCGTCTGGCTGCGGTTTTCGGCGATGCGCAGCAGCATGGCGCAGCCGTAATGGCCGAGCCGGCAATTCAACGTGAGCATCGCCTCGTCGTGCAGCAGCTTGGCCGCCTCGTCCAGCCGGCCCTGGTTGGCGATTTCCAGCGCCGCGCGTCCTTTCTCCTGCAGTTCCTCGTAAGCCTGCTCGATGGCGTCGCGGCAGGCAGGCCGCTCGCGGGTGATTTCCTGCAAGGCGCCCAGCTCGTGGCGGCCGTCGGCGAAGCGCAGGCTGATCAGCCGCGCCCAGGGCGGCGCATGCCCGCCGCCCTGCTCGTCCGGCAGCCGGACGGCGACGGCCAGGAAGCGCTGGGCGCTGGCGAAGTCTACCTCCGGCGAGCGCAGCCATTCCGCGGCCTCCTGCAGATGCGGCAGCGCCTGGGCCGGCTGCTGCAGCGCCAGCGCGGCCAGCGCGCGGCAAACCGCCATGGTCAGCGGCCCGCCGGGCAGCTCGCCCTGGCGCGCGGCGATGTCTTTCTGCAAGCGGTCCAGCTGCTGGGTCTGGCCGCTTTCGCAGCGCGCCTGCAGCAGGTCTACCATGGCTTCCGGGCCGAAGAAGCTGTTGCCGCGGCCGATGTCCACCGCCTTTTGCAGAGATTCCACCGCGCGCTCTGCCTCGCCGCTGCGCAGCAGCGAGGTGCCGTAGTGATGCAGGCGGCGGAAGTTGCGCGGCGAGATCGCCACCGCTTTTTCCAGCACGGCGGCGGCCTGGGCGTAGCCGCCCTCGTCTATCAGGTTTTGCGCCAGCAGGTCGTAGGCCTCGGTATAGCGCGGCGCGACGGCGATCACCTGGTCCAGCAGCTCGCGCGATCCGGCGCCGTCGCCCTGCTCGGCCAGGATGCGCGCCACGCCCATCTTGGCCCAGGGCACGTCGGTTTGGGCCAGCACCGCGCGGTATAGCTGCAGCGCCGCGTCGTGCAGGCCTTCACGCGCCTGCAATTCGCCGCACAGCCGCAGCGCGTCCAGCCGGCGCTGGCGGTTTTCCGCCTGTTTGGCCAGCTCCATCAGTTGGGCGATGGCCTGCTCGGTCCGGCCCTTGTCCAGCAGCTTGTAGGCCGGCGCGAGCCAGGCCTTGCGTCGTGCGGCCGCTTCCAGCCGGTCCAGCAGTTGCTGGGCGGTGAACGGCTTGAGAATGTAGTCGTCGGGGATCATTTCGGCGGCGCCCGCCACCTGGCTGTAGTTGCGCTCGCCGCTGATCATCACCCACAGTGTGGACGGCGGCAGATTGCCGTCCTTGCGCATGGCTTCGAGCAGTTCTTGCCCGCTCATGCCGCGGCCCAGGTTGTAATCGCACAGCACGGCGTCGTAGCGGCGGCCGCGCAGCCGGTTCTGCGCCTCGGCGGCGCTGCTGGCGGTATCGGCCTGGCTGACGCCGGCCATGGAGAGAATGGCGCGTATGCCTTGCGCCATGCTGAGGGAGTCGTCGACGATCAGGACGGTGGTGTTCGCATCGAATGCCATGGGCTGCCTCGCGGCGGGACATTGGGGCGGCCGGCGGCCGGCCTATGGCTTCAGTCTAGACCGTTCGCCGCCGGACGGTCACACGCAGTCTGGATCCAGCGCCTGGTGGCGGCGCACGAAGCCGCGCACACGTTCGTTGTCTTCCGGCAGCCAGTTGAGCAGCTGCATCACCTGCTTGTCTTCCTCGGCGAAGGCCTGGTTCAGCTTGCTGCGGCTCTCGCAGGTGCGCAGCAGCAGCGCGCAGGCGTTCATGCTGATGCGCTCGTTCAGCGTCTTCTGCGACAGCAGGTAGAGCATGGCGGCGGCCTCCTCCAGCATGCCGTTGCTGGCCAATTCCACCGCCTTGTTGCTGTCGGTCTGCAATGTGTCATAGGCGGTCTGGATGGCCTCGTGGCAGGCCGGGTGCTTGTGGGCGATCTCCAGCAGCGTGCCCAGTTCGTGGCGGCCGTCGGCGAAGCGCAGCGCGATGCTGTGCCCCCATTGCGGCGGCAGCTCGCTGTTCAGTTCCTCTGGCAGCCGCACGGCGGCGGCGAGGAAGCGCTGGGCGGAGGTGAAATCGGTTTCGCGCGCGCGCAGCTCTTCGGCCACCGATTGCAGCTGGGTCAGCGCATCGGACGGCCGTTTTTGTGCCAGCGCGGTCAGCGCGCGGCAGACCGCCATGGTCAGCTGGCCGCCGGGCAGCTCGGAGGAGCGGGCGGCGATTTCGGCCTGCAGCCGGTCCAATTGCTGGGTCTGGCCGCTTTCGCTGAAGGCCTGCAGCAGGTCCACCAGCACGTCGGGGCCGAAGAAGCTGTTGTTGCGGCCTATCTCCACCGCGCGCTGCAGGTATTCCGAGGCCTTGGCCGGATCGCCGCAGCGCAACAGCGCGGTGCCGCAGCTCTTCAGCCGGTGGAAGTTGCGCGGCGAGATGGCCACCGCTTTTTCCAGCACGATGGCGGCGGTCTGGTATTGGCCGTCGTCTATCAGGTTTTGCGCCAAGAGGTCGTAGGCGTCGGTGTAGCGCGGCGCGTCGGCGATGATTTCGCGCAGCAGCGAGTTGGATTCCTGGGTCTCGCCCTGTTCGGCGACGATGCGCGCCACGCCCATCTTGGCCCAGGGGATGACCCGCAGGTTGAGCAGTTCCTGGTAGATGGCCAGCGCTTCACCCTGGCGGCCCTCGTTGACCAGCAACTCGGCGGCCAGCCGCTGCGCGTCCACCCGGTATTGCGGGTTCGCCACTTCGCGCGCCAGCTGCATCAGCACCTGTATCGCCTGTTCCGGCTTGCCCTGGGCCACCAGCTTGTGCGCCGGCGACAGGAAGGTCTTGCGCAGATGGGCCAGATTCATGCGGTCCAGCAATAGTTGCGAGGCGAAGGGCTTCAGGATGTAGTCGTCCGGCGCCATTTCGGCGGCGGCGACCACGCGTTCGTAGTGGCGCTCGCCGGTGATCATGATCCAGATGGTGGACATCGGCAGATTGCCGTCCTTGCGCATCGCCTCCAGCAATTCCTGGCCGTCCATGCCGTCGCCCAGGTTGTAGTCGCACAGCACCACGTCGTAGTCCTTGCCGCGCAGCCGGTTGCGCGCCTCGCTGGCGTTGGTGACGGCGTCGGAGCGGGTGATGCCGGCCATGGACAGCATGGTGCGCAGACCCTGGCGCACGGTGTGGGAGTCTTCGATGATCAGAACGGTGGTATTGGCGTCAAAAGGCATGATGATTGGCTAGGTGGCGTCGGTTTAGACGATGTCCAGATGGTCTATGCCTTCCAGCGGGTCGCGGTTGCGGGCGCTTTCGCTGTACAGCTTGATTTTCAGGCGCAAGTCGTTGATGGAGTCGGCGTTGCGCAGCGCGTCCTCGTAAGTGACCAGGTCTGCTTCGTACAATTCGAACAGCGACTGGTCGAAGGTTTGCATGCCGGCCTCGCGCGAGCGCGACATCACTTCCTTGAGGCCGGCGATTTCGCCGCGGAAGACCATGTCGGAGACCAGCGGGCTGTTCAGCAAGATTTCCACCGCCGCCACCCGGCCGCGGCCGGACTTGTGCGGCACCAGCCGCTGCGACACGATGGCGCGCATATTCAGGGACAGGTCCATCAGCACTTGCTGGTGGCGCTCCTCCGGGAAGAAGTTGAGGATGCGGTCCAGCGCCTGGTTGGCGTTGTTGGCGTGCATGGTGGCCAGGCACAGGTGGCCGGTCTCGGCGAACTGCAGGCCGTAGTTCATGGTTTCGCGGTCGCGGATCTCGCCCATCAGTATCACGTCCGGCGCTTGGCGCAGCGTGTTTTTCAGCGCGATTTCCCAGCTTTCGGTGTCCACGCCGATCTCGCGCTGGGTGACGATGGACTTTTTGTGCGCGTGCACGTATTCGATCGGGTCTTCGACCGTGATGATGTGGTCTTGATTGGTGCTGTTGCGCCAGTCCACCAGCGCGGCCAGCGAGGTGGATTTGCCGGAGCCGGTGCCGCCGACGAAGATCACCAGGCCGCGTTTGATCAGCGCGATGTCCTTCAGCACTTCAGGCAGGTTGAGCTGGTCGAAGTTGGGGATTTCGGTGTTGATCTTGCGCAACACCATCCCCGCCATGCCCTGCTGCACGAAGGCGCTGACGCGGAAGCGGCCGATGCCGGGCGGGTTGATCGCGAAGTTGGCCTCCTTCTTGGACTCGAACTCTTCGGTCTGGCGGTCGTTCATCACCGCCCGCACCAGCTCCTTGCTCTGCTGCGGGCTCAAGGGCTGCGGCGCCACCGGCGTGATCTTGCCGTCTATCTTCATCGCCGGCGGAAATTCCGGGGAGATGAAGATGTCGGACGCGTTCTTGCCGATCGCGTGTTTCAGCAGATCATGGATGAATTTGGAGGCCTGGTCTTTTTCCATGGCGACGTTTCCTGCGGGTTGCTGCTTTCAGTTTAGCCTGCGGGCGATCCCGGCGCGGCGGCCTAGAAGGCGTCCTTGTTGCTGGCCTTGGCCCGCGCCTCGCCCGGCGACACGATATTGCGCCGCACCAGATCGGACAGGCACTGGTCCAGCGTCTGCATGCCGTACTGCTGGCCGGTCTGTATCATCGAGTTGATCTGGGCGATCTTGTTTTCGCGTATCAAATTGCGGATGGCCGGCGTGCCCATCATGATCTCGTGCGCCGCCACGCGGCCTGCGCCGTCCTTGGTTTTCAGCAGCGTCTGCGCGACCACGGCGCGCACCGATTCCGACAGCATGGAGCGCACCATTTCCTTTTCGCCGGCCGGGAACACGTCGACGATCCGGTCTATCGTTTTCGCCGCGCTGCTGGTGTGCAGGGTGCCGAACACCAGGTGGCCGGTTTCGGCCGCGGTCAGCGCCAGCCGTATCGTTTCCAGATCGCGCAATTCGCCCACCAGGATCACGTCCGGGTCTTCGCGCAGCGCGCTTTTCAGCGCGTTGGCGAAGCTGTGGGTCTGCAGGCCCAGCTCGCGCTGATTGATCAGGCTCTTCTTGCTTTCATGCACGAATTCGATCGGGTCTTCCACAGTAAGAATGTGCGAAAACTCGTTTTCGTTGACATAGTCTATCATCGCCGCCAGCGTGGTGGACTTGCCGGAGCCGGTGGGGCCGGTGACCAGCACCAGGCCGCGCGGGAAAGTGGCGATGTCCTGGAAGATCTTGGGCGCGTTCAATTGCTCCAGCGTCAGCACCTTGCTGGGAATCACCCGGAACACGGCGGCCATGCCGCGGTTCTGGATGAAGGCGTTGACGCGGAAGCGGGCGATGCCGGGCAGTTCGAACGAGAAGTCGCACTCATAGGTGTCTTCGAAAATCTTGCGCTGATAATCGTTCATGATGTCGTACACCATGTCGTGCACGTCATGATGGTCCATCGGCGGCAGGTTGATGCGGCGGATGTCGCCGTTGACCCGTATCATCGGCGGCAGGCCGGCCGACAGGTGCAGGTCGGAGGCCTTGTTCTTGACGGTGAATGCCAGCAGCTCGGAGATTTCCATGTCTTGACCCGTTGCGTGATTGCGGGGGCGCGCGGCGCGGCGCGGCGAATGCGTGCATTCTCAAGCGTAGCGGGCCGGCGGCGCAACAAAATCGCGCGGCGCCGGCGGACGGCTGTGCCCGAAACGCCTACGCCGACGGGCCGCGCGGGCTCAGGCTGGCGCGCAGCCGGTTCAGATCGAACGGCTTTTCCAGTTTTTCGTCGAACCAGGCGGCGCGCGGGTCGCTGTACTCCTCCGGGTAGGCGGTCATCGCGATCAGCCGGGCGTCGCGGTTCTGTCCGTCGCGCGCGCAGGCGGCCACGTCGTAGCCGCTGTCCTCGCCCAGCTGCATGTCCAGCAGGACCACGCTGAAGATTTTCTCCCGCAGCAGTCGGCGCGCCTCCGCCGCCGTGGCGGCGGCCGTCACCGCGTAGCCGCTCAGCGCCAGGCAGTCGGAAAACGGCTCGCGGACATTGGCGTCGTCGTCCACCAGCAGGATGCTGCGGGCCGGCGCGGCCGCCGGCAAATGGATGGGCAGCCGCACCACGAATTCCGATCCCCGGCCCTCTTCGCTACGCAAGGTGATCTCGCCGCCCATCAGCCGCACCAGCTCCTTGACGACGGCGAGCCCCAGGCCGCTGCTGCCGGGGCGGCGTTGCCGGCCCTGGAAGAAGGGCTGGAAGATGCGGGTCTGCAGGTCCGCCGGCACGCCTATGCCAGTGTCGGCCACCCGGATTTCCAGCAGATGCAGGCCGTCGCGGTTTTCCGCGCGCGCGGCCACCGTCACCGCGCCGTGGTCGGTGTAGCGGATGGCGTTGGACAGCAGGTTGCCGACGATCTGGCGCAGCCGGTTGCCGTCCAGCCGCGCGGAATCCGGCAGCGCCTCCAGCGCAACCGTAAGCTGCAAGCCCTTGCCTTCCAGTTGCACCCGGTAGGCGTCTATCGCCTCGTTCAGCGCGTGGGCGAGGTCCACGTCTTCCGGCTGCAGCCGGAACTGCATATTGTGGATGGCCGAAATGTCCATGATGTCGCGGACCTGGGCCATCAGGTGGGCCATGCTGGCTTTCAGCCGCTCCAGCGCGGCGCGCGTCTTGCCGGCGGATTCTATCCGCGGCTCTATCAGCTCGACGCAGACCTGCATGGTCTGCAGCGGCGAGCGGATTTCGTGGCTGATGGTGGCGAGGAAGGTGGTGCGGTCCAGCTCGGCCGCCACCGTCGCCTGGTGGGCGGCGCGCTCCTGCTCCAGCAAGGTTTGCTGCGAGGCGATGTCGCGGCGGGCATTCTGGTAGCGGTAAAGCAGGCCGAGAATGACGATGCAGATGGCCACCCACAGCGCGAACCACAGCGACATCAAATGCTGGGCGCGTTCCTGCTCCTGGTTGCGGGCCTCGCGCGCGCCGACTTCGGACACGCGCGACTGCACGGCGAACTCGGCCAGCGTCGGGCGCAGCTGGTCTATGCCTTCCATCAGGGCGGCCGCGCTCGCCTGGCTGGGATGGCGAATGCGCGGGTCGCGGAAGAAGCGCTGCAGCTGGACGACCAATTGGGGGAAGCCGTCCACGCCGCTGAGCTGATGGCGAGTGGTGGATGGCGTCACGAAGTCGAGCGCGCGGCTTTGGGCGATGGCCAGCCGGGTTTGCGCCTGGCCGGCGTCGATCTCGCCCCACTTCAGCCGCTCCAGCTCGGCGCGCGACCGCTCCAGCTCCACTTGCAACTGGGCCACGCTCCAGTACAAGTCCTCGCTGTGCGGCGGCAGCGATTGCGCGGCGACGAAGCGCTCCACCGCCAGATAAACGCCGGAGGCGACGACGAACAGCAGCACCAGGATGCCGGGCGAGGTCTCTTTCAGCAGGGCGCGGAATCGGCCGCGCTTGCGGGCGTCGGGCGGGGCGTCGGCGCGGCTCATGGCTCAGCGGATGTCCATGCGATTGACCTGCCAGACCAGCTTGGCGTCCTGCAGCGGCCCGCGCAGCCGCGCCGGCATGTCGTCCAGCGGGTAGATCAGCCATAGCGGCCCGCGGTCGGCGATCTCCATTTTCCGGCCGTCGCGCTCGCGCGCCAGTATCGTGCCGTACTGGATCAGCTCATGGGCGGCGATGGTGTAGGCGTAGTCGTTCAAGGCGGACAGCTTGACCTGGCCGTCGGCGGCGCCGGCCTTTTGCAGGATGTCGCGCAGCAGCGGGCCGGTGAAGGTGGATTTCGGCGTCCAGCTGGTTTGGGTGATGATGCTGTGCTGCGGCAGCGCCTGCAAGTCGGCCTCGCTGAATTGATAGACTTTCAGGCGGGCGTCGGTATAGCGGCTGATGTGTCCCGACACGGTCAGCAGGATGGGGGAGGATTGCGCCAGCGCCGGCAGACACAGCGCAACGGCGAGTAGCGTGAAACCGATCAGTCTGTCCATCATCGATAGGCGGGTAGCGAGGAGCGAACCCTCATCATACCGCACATACGAAGGCGGAAAATGCATTCGTGCTATGCGGCTAGTCTGAATATTACGTCATGGAACATTGACTGGATGGCGCGGCGCCTGCCCGTTCGATTGTGGTCCGCGGCGGCTTTCCCTACAATCTTCGCGACAACGCGCTCATCGATACGCTCTTGGATCACCCAACATGACAGACACCCTTTCTTCCCGCCTGGAACAGGTGCGGGAGCGGCTGCGGGCGGCTTGCGAGGCCGCCGGACGCGCGGATGGCGCGGTCGCGTTGCTGGCCGTCAGCAAAACCTTCCCCGCCGCCGACCTGCGCGAGGCGTTTGGCTGCGGCCAGCGCGCCTTCGGCGAGAACTATGTGCAGGAACTGCAGCAGAAATGCGAGGCGCTGGCCGACCTGGCGATAGAATGGCACTTCATCGGTCCGCTGCAGTCGAACAAGACCCGCGTCGTCGCCGAGCGTGCGCACTGGGCGCATTCGATAGACAGGCTGAAGATAGCCGAGCGGCTGTCTGCCCAGCGTCCGGACGATATGCCGCCGCTGAACGTGTGCGTGCAGGTCAATGTGTCCGGCGAGGACAGCAAGAGCGGCTGCGCGCCGGAGGAGGCCGCGGCGCTGGCCCGCGCGGTGGCGGCTCTGCCGCGGCTCAGGCTGCGCGGTCTGATGTGCATTCCGGAGCCGACCGAGGACGCGGCCAGCCTGGCGGCGCAGTTCGCCGCGCTGCGGCGGCTCAAGGAAGGGCTGGAGGCCGAGGGCTTGGCGCTGGACACGCTGTCCATGGGCATGTCGGCGGATCTGGAGCCGGCGGTGGCCGAGGGCGCCACGCTGGTGCGCGTGGGCTCGGCCATCTTCGGCCATAGAAGCTACGCGCATTGAGCTTGGCCGGCGGGCATGCCCCGCCGAGGACGTAGGCGCAATCATTCGGGCGCCGGCGCAGCCGGCGCCGCAACGTGTCCAGAGGACAATATGCGGATCACTTTCATCGGCGGCGGCAATATGGCCGGCGCCATCATAGGCGGGCTGGCCCGCCAGGGCGGCCACCGGATTCACGTGGTGGAACATCAGCAGGACAAGCTGGACCAGTTGGCGGCCAGTTTTGGCTGCAGCGGCGGCCAGGCGCTGCCCGAGGCCTTCTCCGCGGACGAGGTCGTGGTGCTGGCGGTGAAGCCGCAGCAGCTGCGCGGGCTGTGCCTGGAGTTGGCGCCGCGCTTGAACGGCGCGCTGGCGGTGTCCATCGCCGCCGGCATCCGGCTGGACGCGCTGCGGCGATGGCTGGCTTCTGATCGCATCGTGCGCGTGATGCCGAACACGCCGGCCATGGTGGGCAAGGGCGTGTCCGGCCTGTACGCGGACGCGGCGGTGACGGCGGCGGACCGCGAGGCGGCCGAAACCGTCATGCGCGCCGCCGGGATGACAGTGTGGCTGGACGAGGAGGTCGGCATAGACGATATCACCTGCGTTTCGGGCAGCGGCCCTGCCTATGTGTTCTACTTCATCGAGAGCATGATAGAAGCTGGGGTGAAGGCTGGTTTCAGCGAAGCCCAAGCGCGCGAGCTGGTGCTGGCGACGTTCGACGGCGCGGTGGAGCTGGCGCGGCAGAGCCCGCTGCCGGTGGCCACGCTGCGCCAGAACGTGATGTCCAAGGGCGGCACCACCGAGCGCGCCATCGCCCGCTTCGAGGCCGAGGGCGTCAAGGCCGCCATCGTCGCCGGCGCGATGGACTGCCGCGAGCGTTCCATCGAGATGGGCCAACAACTCAGCCAGGAGTAAACCGCGATCATGTTCGTCGATACGCTGCAGTTTCTGATCAAGACCTTGTCCGGCCTGTTCGTGCTGGTGTTGCTGCTGCGCTTCTACCTGCAGGTGGCGCGCGCGCCGTTCAAGCATCCTGTGTGCCAGTTCGTGATGGCGGCTACCAATTTCCTGGTGCTGCCTACGCGCAAGCTGGTGCCGTCGGTGCGCAACTACGACACCGCCACCATGCTCTTGGCCTGGTTGGTCA
This sequence comes from Chromobacterium alticapitis, assembly GCF_002924365.1. Taxonomy (GTDB): domain Bacteria; phylum Pseudomonadota; class Gammaproteobacteria; order Burkholderiales; family Chromobacteriaceae; genus Chromobacterium; species Chromobacterium alticapitis. Next base: position 43,973 of record NZ_PQWB01000017.1, read on the forward strand.
GCCTGTTGGCCAATATCCTGATGCTGCTGCTGGGTTCGCTGCCGGAGGTATTCACCTTCCCGCAGGTATGGGTGGCGCTGGCCCTGCTGTCGCTGCTCGAGGTGTTCAAACAGTCGCTGACGCTGCTGATGGGCGCGGTCATCGTGCAAGCCGTGCTCAGCTGGATCAATCCCTATAATCCAATAGCGCCGGTGCTGGACAGCCTGACTCGTCCCTTCCTGCGCCCGTTCCGCCGCTTTGCCGTCGGCGGCGTGGATTTGTCGCCGCTGGTGCTGCTGCTGGTCATCCAGGTCATCATGATGCTGCCAGTGCGCTGGCTGGAAGCCGGTTTCTTGACCCAACTCAAGGTGGTCATCCAGTAAGGCGGGTTATTTGTCATGTTTTTGACAGTCGCCGGTCATTTCGGTCGGCGATAATGTGAACGATAGGGAGAATCCAGATGAAAAAGACCCTGCTCGCCGCCCTGCTGCTGGGCGCCGTCGCCGCGCCGGCCATGGCCAATATGCAGATGGCGCAGAAGTACGGCTGTACCGCCTGCCACGCCGTGGACAAGAAGATCGTCGGCCCGGCTTACCAGGATGTGGCCAAGAAGTACGCAGGCGACAAGGGCGCCGAGGCCAAATTGATCGCCAAGGTGAAAAACGGCGGCTCCGGCGTGTGGGGCCCGATTCCGATGACGCCGCATCCGAATATCCCGGACGCCGACCTGAAGGCGCTGGTCAAATGGGTATTGAGCCAGAAATAAACAGCCGGCGACGGCTGTCATGAGGCGGAATCGCAACGGTTCCGTCCGGTTGAAAAGGCGGCTGCGGCCGCCTTTGAACTTGTATGGGGGCGGCCGGTCGAATCCGGCGCGCTTATTGATTAATGATGAACTCTGGCGGACTTGTTATCAATGCCGGAGCGGGCTATAAAAAATGTTAGCAGTCGCGAGTGATTATTTGGATTCAAGCTCAAGACAGTTGCGCAAATATTGGCCCGCCGGTAATCTTCTCCGCCTGTTGCCAACTCTATGCTGGAAGCACCAAACATGGCCAAGCTGACCGAACAGGATATCCTCAACTGGGAAGGCGATGATTACATGAACGCCGACCACCTTGAGTTTTTCAAAGACCGGTTGTTGCAGATGCAGCAGGAGTTGCTGGTAAACGCCAACGCTACCGCCAATCACCTGCAAGAACAAGAAGCCACGCCCGATCCGGCCGATCGCGCGACGCTGGAGGAAGAGTACGCGCTGGAGCTGCGCACGCGCGACCGCGAGCGCAAGCTGCTGCAAAAAATCCAGGCGTCCATCCGCCAGATCGAAGACGGCTCCTACGGCTTCTGCGAAGACACCGGCGAACCCATAGGCCTGAAACGCCTGATGGCCCGTCCCACCGCCACGCTGTCGGTGGAGGCGCAGGAGCGCCGCGAGCGCATGAAGCGCCAGTACGCGGACTGATCCTCCCCTGTCGCCGCGCCAAGCGCCGCCGCCTTCGGGCCGCGGCGTTTTGCTTTGCGCGCGCCGGCGGTTGTCGAGTGCGGACAAATGCGGTTATCTTGCTGCTATGCAGAAAACGACATAGCCAAGGGACAATCGCATGCAACGCCAGACCGACGACGTCAGAATCCGCGAAATCAAGGAACTGCTTCCGCCTATCGCCCACCTGTATGAGCTGCCGATCAGCGAGTCGGCCTCCGAACTGATCTACAACACCCGTCGCGAAATCTCGGCCTTGCTGCGCGGCGAGGACGACCGCCTGCTGGTGGTGATCGGCCCCTGTTCCATCCACGACGTCGACGCGGCAGTCGAATACGCGCAGAAGCTGGCGCCGCTGCGCCAGGCGCTGGCCGGCGAGCTGGTGGTGGTGATGCGGGTCTACTTCGAAAAGCCGCGCACTACGGTGGGCTGGAAGGGCCTGATCAACGATCCGCACCTGAACGAGTCCTACGACATCAACGCCGGCCTGCGCATCGCGCGCCGTCTGCTGTTGACGCTGAACAACCTGGGCATGCCGGCCGCGACCGAATTCCTGGACATGATCACGCCGCAGTATTTCGCCGACCTGATCAGCTGGGGCGCGATCGGCGCCCGCACCACGGAGAGCCAGGTGCACCGCGAGCTGGCCTCCGGCCTGTCCTGCCCGGTGGGCTTCAAGAACGGCACCGACGGCAATCTGAAGATCGCGGTGGACGCCATCCGCTCGTCCAGCGTGCCGCACCACTTCTTGTCCGTGACCAAGACCGGCCATTCCGCCATCGTCTCCACCGGCGGCAATCCGGACTGCCACGTGATTCTGCGCGGCGGCAAGGAGCCCAATTACTCGGCCGAGCACGTGAGCGCCGCCGCGGCCGAACTGACCGCAGTCGGCCTGCCGCACAAGCTGATGGTGGACTTCAGCCACGCCAACAGCCGCAAGGACTACCGCCGCCAGATGGAGGTCAGTACCGATGTCGCCGGGCAGATCGCGGGCGGCGACCGCAACATCTTCGGCGTGATGGTGGAGAGCCATTTGGTGGAAGGCCGTCAGGACCAGAAGCCGGGCTGCGAGCTGAAGTACGGCCAGAGCATCACCGATGGCTGCCTGGGCTGGGACGATACCGAGAAGCTACTGAGCGAGCTGGCTGACGCGGTTAAGGCGCGCCGCGCCCGCGCCGGGTAAGCGGCTTGGGATGGAACAATGCCCCGCTGCTGCGGGGCATTGTCGTTTCAGGCCTTAGCTAGGGCTTAATGGGCGGAGACCAGATGGTCGGCCATTTGTTTGATCGCATGCATTTGCGCGCCGCTTTTCCAGGCATAGGCTTTGCCGGTGTAGCCGAACCAGTCCCAGCAGCCTTGCTGATTGGAGGGGGACGTGGTGGTTTGCGGGTAGAGCACCAGAATGCGGTTGCTGTCGGCCCAGTTGTTGTAACCGGTGTGGGCGTAGAAGGCGTCGCCCACCTTGCCGGCGTATTGCTGGCAGCCATGCAGCGCGATGTGCACCTTGCAGGCCTCGCCCTCGGCGCAGGCGCGCGGCACGTAGACGAAGCCTTCCGCCGCCATGCTGCTGCCCTTCGGCGCGTAGCGGCTTTGGTCGAAGCTGACGATCTTGCCGGTGAGCGCCTGGGACTTGGGCTGCAGCGGGCCATAGATATGCTGCAGAATCACGCCGGCCTGGTCGTAACCCTTACCTTGCGATTCGCAATGATTGATGTAGGGCGTGTTGGTGAGGGCGCAATCGTTGCCGTAAGCCGGCGTGATTTGGGCGTGGCCGGCCGGCAGGCTGCGCTCATAGGCGATTTGCGCGCTCGGCACGCCGGCCTGGCGGAACCATTCCGCCGCCACGTCCACCACCTGGGTTTTCACCGTGTTGTCGTTGCTGCCGCTGAACAGATAAATGCGGCGGCTGGCCAGCTTGTCCAGCGGGTCGATATGGCCTGCGTGGGCGAATTGGCGCGCGGTGGCCAGCAAGGGGCCGACTGCCGGGGGCTGCCCCATATTCATGCAGGGGCCGGCGCCGGCGAGCGTGCCCTTGGCGCAGAAATAGGGCCCGCCCGCCACCACGCCGGCGCCCACCACCGAGGCTGAATAGGCGACCTGATACTGCGCCGCCATGAAGGCGCCGGACGACAGGCCGGACACGGACGATTGCGCAGGGTCGCCGCGAAAAGCCGGCAAAGGGTCTGCGGCCAGGGCCGGCATGGACAGCAGAGCCAGGATGCCGAGTAAGGCTGGGTATTTCATCTGCAACTCCTCGATATGAAGCCGGCGGCGCCGGCATTAAGGGAAATCGCGAAAGCTGTTCCAAGAGGATGGTTCAAGATGAAAATGGCAAAAGAATAGACAAATGGCAATGGCAATAGGCCGTTCGGCCGGGTGGGCGCCGCCGCGCGGAACGGCCGGTGGATTGCATGCAGAGCCGCGCTCGCGCGGCGGCTGAAATGACTATGGCGTATCGCGTGTGCGTGGGCGGCCGTCAGGCGCTGAAGTTTTCGCAGGCAGGCTCGATAAGGGGTTCCGCCAGCACATCCTTCAAGGTCAGCAGCGCATTGCTGACCGCCGGTCCGCCGGCATAGAAAGTCAGTTGCAGAATGGTTTCCAAAATCTGCCGGCGGGTGGCCCCGGCGCGCAGCGCCGCCTCCGCGTGCGCCAGCAGCTGTACCTGGGCGAAGCCTTGGGTGGCGCAGGACGCGACCAGGATCAGCTCGCGGGTAGCCAGATCGAGGCCGGGGCGGCTCAGGATGTGGCCAGTGGCCCAGGCTATGCTCATGTCAGCGAAGTCGGGGCTGATTTCCGCAACAGCGGCTACCCGCTCGCCGCCGGTATGGCCGCCATGCAGGAATTCGATCAGCTCCAGGCCTTTTTGATACTGCGCGTCTTGGCGAATCATGGGGGGCTCCTTGTCGATTTGGTCGATGACAATTCATCTGGCATTCAGTGTCGCCAAAATCGTTCAGGAGAATAAGCGGCCATGCGGATGAGCAGTTCTAACCTCCAGTTTGAAATGCCGGAAGCGGAGCGCAGGCGCCACTCCCGGCAAGGCCATGCCTCAGCGCGCGGCGGCGGCGGCGGTGGAGCCGCCTATCAGCTTGGCGATGGACTGGGCCAGCGCGGCGTTGGGCAGGGCGAAGAACAGGCCGCCGCGGCCGTTCTGCGCGCTGGCGCAGTTGCCGGACAGCGAGCCTTCCTGGTTCATGTCGCCGAAGATGGCATAGGCGGCGCCGCTGGTGCTGACGCCTATCTTGGCATGGTTGAAGTTCTTGCCCAGGCCGCCTTGCAGCGAGAAGATCTTGCCGCCCCAACTGCCGGAGGTGGCGATGGCCACCGGACCCGGCTTGGGCAGGCTGCTGTCCCAGCAGGCCGGCGCGCCGGCCTTGGTGGTGGTCGGAATCGCGGTGCTCTTGCTGCCTTCCCACCAGGTGGCGGCGCGCAGCGCGACGCCGCCGAGCTCGGCCGAAACCAGCTGCCACGGCGGCACTTGCAGCGCGGAAGGCTTGGCGATCAGAGTGACGCCGCTGGATAGCTTGCTGACTTGCGGCGCGGCGCTGTCGGATTTCTGCCCCAGCTGGTCTACGGCGGCCTGGATGTCGGCCGGGCCGCCGTTCTTGACGATCTGCGGATTGCCGACATCGGTCACCACGCTGGCGTTGGCCAGGCCTTGCAGCACGGACAGCACGTCGGCGTGGCTGAGCTTCAGCGAGAAGAAGTGTTGGCTGACTTGCACGTCGTTGTCTTGCACGCAGCCCAGGGTGTTGCCGTCGCTGGTGCGCGGATATTGCGCGCTGCCGGAGGCCGGCCAGGACGGCGTGCTGACTTGCATCACCACACCGTTGCCTTGGTCGTCCCAGGCCAGCACGCCCTTGGAATGGCCCCAAGGCGCACCGCAGGAATTGCCGGAACAGGAGGCGATGGACGGGTCGTCGTAGAACTGGTCGTTCCACACCACGTAGTTCAGCGTACCGTTATAGATTTGCTTGAAGGTGGCGCCCACCGGATCGGCCGGCGTGTCGCCTATGCAGCCGCCGCCCTGGCTCAGCGCGGGCTGGCTGCTGCTGGCGTAAACGTATTGCTGGCTGTAACTGCTGCCGCTGGTATAGCCCTGCGGGCTGCCGCCGAACTGGCAGCTGTTGACCGGCGCGGCCGTGCCGCAACCAGGGAAGGACGCGGCGTTGAATTTGAAGGCGAACCACCAGCTCACCGGGTGGCTGGCGTCCAGCAGCGGCGAGGGGGCGGCCTGGGCGAGCGGTTGCAGCGCGCTTAGCATCAGCGCGGCGGCGAGGCCGGCGCGGCGCAGGGTGGTGGGTACAGTCATGGCGTTTCTCCGTTATTTGTTATGTAGACGTATTGGACGAGCCAAATGAATGGCCGCGCGCCATGCTGATTGAATAATGTTTATGGATTGTTAAGCGGCCCTTCGCTGAAACAATTGTTAATGCAATCGCGGCCTGGAAAAGCAAAGCCCCCGCCGAGGCGGGGGCTGGTCAAACGCGGACGGCGTTGGCGATCAGATGGCTGCGGCCAGGCGCGAGCCCTGGTCGATGGCGCGCTTGGCGTCCAGCTCGGCCGCCACGTCGGCGCCGCCTATCAGGTGCACCGGCTTGCCGGCGTCCAGCAGCGGCTGTTGCAATTCGCGCAGCGGGTCCTGGCCGGCGCAGATCACCACATGGTCCACGTCCAGCACTTGCGATTCGCCCTTCACCGTGATGTGTAGGCCGGCGTCGTCGATCAGGTCGTAGCTCACGCCGGACAGCATTTGCACGCGCTTCATCTGCAGGCTGGCGCGGTGGATCCAGCCGGTGGTCTTGCCCAGGCCCTCGCCCACCTTGCTGGTCTTGCGCTGCAAGAGGTAGACCTCGCGCGGGCTCTTGTGCGGCTGCGGGCCTTGCGGCGCCAGGCCGCCGGCGGTTTCGCCCGTCATGTCCACGCCCCACTCGCGCATGAAGGCTTCGGTGTTGAGCGAAGTGGATTCGCCTTCGTGGGTCAGGTATTCGGCGGTGTCGAAGCCGATGCCGCCGGCGCCGATGATGGCCACTTTCTTGCCCACCGGCTGCTTGTGCTTGAGCACGTCCAGGTAGTTCAGCACCTTGGGGTGATCGACGCCGGGGATGGCCGGCGTGCGCGGCGCGATGCCGGTGGCCAGGATGACTTCGTCGAAGCCGGCGAGGTCGGCCGCGGCGACGCGGGTGTTCAGCTTAAGCGCGACGCCGGTGGTTTCGATGCGGCGCTTGAAGTAGCGCAGCGTCTCATAGAACTCTTCCTTGCCCGGAATCTGCTTGGCGACATTGAACTGGCCGCCGATTTCGCCAGCGGCATCGAACAGCGTCACCGCGTGGCCGCGCTCGGCGGCGACGGTGGCGAAGGCCATGCCGGCCGGGCCGGCGCCGACCACGGCCAGCTTCTTCGGCGCGGCGGTTTTCTCGTAGTTCAGCTCGGTTTCGCGGCAGGCGCGCGGGTTGACCAGACAGGAGGTCAGCTTGCCCTGGAAGATATGGTCCAGACAGGCCTGGTTGCAGCCTATGCAGGTGTTGATCTCATCGCCGCGGCCTTCCGCCGCTTTGTTGACGAAGTCCGGGTCGGCCAGGAAGGGGCGCGCCATGGATACCATGTCGGCGCAGCCGCTGGCCAGGATGTCCTCGGCCACTTCCGGCGTATTGATGCGGTTGGTGGTGATCAGCGGGATGCTCACCGCGCCCATCAGCTTCTGGGTGACCCAGGCGAAGCCGCCGCGCGGCACCATCGTCGCGATGGTGGGCACGCGGGCCTCGTGCCAGCCTATGCCGGTGTTGATGAGGGTGGCGCCGGCTTT